>JANNVK010000203.1:0-35122 GCA_031414415.1 Acidobacteriota bacterium | reverse complement strand
CAGCCAACTCGGATTTACATCAATCCAATTCGGAATCGCGGAAGATATTCCGGTGCCGAATGCTTTTGTGAGATAAAAAAGTTGGTAATTATAAATTGTGAATTGTGAATTGTGAATGATGAATTAAACCCATTTAATTCAGCTATTTAGATATTTCAAAATAACCAGCTTAGAATAAAAAAAGACCTTGCCTAAAAACATTCAGTTTTTGGGCAAGGTTTTTTGCGTTTTGAGGTTAAATCGAGATTATGAAATAGGTATTATGAATTGCCGATGAATAAAACAAGGATTCGGCTTTAGCCCAGCTGTTAAAAATGAAATTCCTTATCGCTTTAGCACAAATTAAGCTCAAGTAAAAGGGAAGTTTATTTTAGGGAGCTTCTAAAAATACATAAATGCATTATTAGATTTTATAAATTGCCACTAGCTTGAGCTAGTGGACAGGTTAAATTAAAAAAGGCTTAAGCCGAATAAAATAAATAAATCATTTATCCGCTGTGCTTTAGCTGAAGCTGTAAGGAATGAAAACATTTTTTTAGTTCGGCTTAAGCCGTATTTTTTCTTTAATTAAACCACTAGCTGAAGCTAGTGGCAATTTATAGAACTGCCCTTTACTGAAATTCGACTAATGCGTAATCTCGTTTAAAAAAGGCGAATTTTACAAAGGTTTTACTAATTTCTTTGGTCAAAAAAATGTTTCTATGATATACTTCGCAAATCTTATCAAAAGCGAATTGCTTTTTTGTCGTAGAGATAAAATCTAACAAAATAAGGAAAATTCAAATGGCTACTAAATCTATTACTTTCAAAAGAAGTGAAATGTGGATTATTGCAACAATTACATTTGTTGTGATGATTGCAATTTTACCGTTTTTTATTGCTGAAAAAACTGATGCTCAAACTACTTCAGCTCCACCAAATTCAATAATTGCAATACTATCTGGCAGTGCAATTGGAGGAATGACTCCTCGCGGAACTTCAGTTAGCACAACATTTGTTGGAATGCCTGGAAGCACTTTTCAAACTGATGTTTCGAGTGTAAACTTGCCGCCGCAAACTGCTTTGACAGTTTCAGTAAATGGAACAAATGTCGGGCAAATCGTTTTAAGTCCAGCTAAAAGTGGCACGTTTAGAATTAGCGGTAATGCTCCAGTAATCGTTTCTGGATCAACAGTTGCAGTAAAAAACGGCACGGCAACAATATTAGCTGGAACGTTTTTTGTTCCTGCAACTCCTTCGCCAACTCCGACTGTGAGTCCAACGGCGACACCAACTCCGCATCCAACATTTACGCCACATCCGACACCAAGTTTAGTTTTGTTTTCGCCATTAACTGGTGCAACTATAAATGGTGTAATGCCAAAAGGTGTTGGGCAATACGTTGCCTTTGGAACAAGTTCAAAATCACTTGGCGTTTTTGTCAACAGAGTGAGTTTTCCAACAGGAACAATTTTAAAAGTTAAACTCAATGCAATAGAAATTGGGCAAATTACATTAAGCAATTTTGGTGAAGGTTCTCTACGACTTAATTCGACAAACGGAACTGTGCCAACTGTCGTTTCGGGCGATACGCTCAGTGTTTTGAGAAATGACATAACAGTTTTAACCGGAACGTTCCGTGCTCAAACGCCAATGCCTACGCCTAGTCCGACTGTTTCGCCAACGCCAAATGGTTCGCCGACACCAACTCCGACACCGCGTCCGGCAAGATTTTTTGATGGCAGAATGCAAGGCAGCCAAGTTGTTCCGCCTGTTACAGGTATGGGACGTGGATTTATTGGCATATCTCTTAACAGCACTGAAACACAAATAAAAGTTTCAGTTGGCTATTTTGGATTATCGTCAAACGCAGCAAATGCAAGAATTTATGGTCCAGCTGAAACTGGTTCAACGGGCGAGCAAATTTTTGATCTCGGAACTGTAACAGGAACATCTGGCAGAGTTTTGGACAAAACATTTGACGTTACTTCGGCTCAAGTTGCACAACTTCGTGCCGGAATGTGGTATTTACAAATCGCGACTGTAAATAATGCAAACGGCGAAATTCGCGGACAAGTTCGTAGCCGCAGTCGTCATAGCGGATTTAGCGGAACTGTTGTTGAAGACATCGCTGTTTATCGACAATCGAGCGGAATTTGGTATATCAACAATGGAAATGGCTACACCGAAAAAGCTCTCGGGCAAGCTGGTGATATTCCGATGTCGGCAGATTACGATGGCGATGGTTTAACTGATGTTGCGGTTTATCGTGGCGGAAGTTGGATTATTTCGAGAAGCTCTGACAACGGAACTACAAATATTCAATTTGGCTTGCCGACAGACATTCCGGTTCGTGGCGATTTTGACGGTGACGGACAAAATGACGTTACTGTTTTCCGTGCTTCAACTGGTGTTTGGTATAGTTCGCTGAGTTCAAATGGAAGTTTAAAAGCAATCCAATTTGGAATAGATGGCGACATTCCAATTACGTCAGACTTAGATGGTGATGGAATCAGCGAAATATGCGTTTTCAGACCTTCTACTGGCGTTTGGTATCGTATTGAAAGCCGCACAGGTCAATTTAAAGCAGATCAGTTTGGAATGTTTGGCGATATTCCGATGACTGGTGATTTTGATGGAGATGGACGCGATGATATTACCGTTTTCCGCCAAAGCACAGGTAATTGGTATGTTTTAGCAAGCTCAACTAATAGCTTTTATGGAGTTCAATTTGGTGCTTTCGGAGATATTCCGGTTGCGTCAGATATGGACGGCGATGGAGTGACTGATATTTCGGTTTTCCGTCCAAGTAACGGCTTTTGGTATATGCTCAGAAGTATCGATGGTACTTTTGATTACAAACAATTTGGGATTAACGGAGATTTTCCAACTGCCGCAAGGTAATTGGTAAAGTGTAAATTGTTTAACTCAAACTAAAAATAAAGAGGTTGTCTTTTCAGGCATCCTCTTTTTTCTTATTACAGCAAGAAAAAAAATAAGATTACTTTGAAAAACCTAGTCCAAGTTATAGAACTTCTTTTGTCCAAAGCCGCTGAGCGGCAAAAAGAAAGTAGCCAGACGTGAAACGTCTGGTCTGTTAGCCTCAAGTCCAAGCACTGAAAGTGCGTAAGAACAGGACTTCGTGCATCTCCTATGCACAAATGTTTTATCCGACTTCACCTGAAGTTTCGCTTCTAGCTATTTTCTTTACTGTGCTTTCAGCATTAAAAAACAATAGCTGCAAATGGAATTACAGATTTTCACTAAACTCAATCAGTTAATATGCATAGCAAGAATGATTTATGACAGTTGTTTGTGCATTTTTGAACAAAAAAAAGACATCGCTTAGGATGTCTAAATTTAATGGTGGCTTGAGACGGGGTCGAACCGCCGACACGCGGATTTTCAATCCGCTGCTCTACCAACTGAGCTATCAAGCCACGAACTTATAAGAATAAATACACACAGAAAGTTTGTCAAATCTGTTATTTCTTTTTGCCTTTTTTTTCACCCAAAATATAACTATCACGAGAACGAACAACGACCTTTTCTCTGTTTACTTTTACTTTTAAGCGTCGTTTTTTTCCAACATCAGTATCATTTTGCGGATAATAGCCAATTGTGTAATATTGTCGAAGTTCATCGGCTATTTTCGAAAACGAAAACGCCATATTCTCTTTTGATGAGGCAATGTTCATCGTTCCGCCAGTTCTTGAGGCTAATTCTTTCAGATATTCATCTGCCCGTCGATACTCTTCGACTGAAGTTCCGGTCGGAATTCCTATCGGCGAATCATTTGGAAAACCGGTTCCATTTGGATCTTGTCGGTTATTTGGATCGCGAGTATCACGGGGATCGCGACTTGTTGTTTGTCCACGTTGTGGAAATGGTAACTGAATCGGTTTTGGGCGAACAGATGGCGGCAGTTGCGTCGAAGACGGCGAAGTCGGAGTTCCACCCTGATTTCCGATTGGAATTGGTATTGGATTTCGCAAAGCCTGTTGAACGCTTGCGTAAGTATCATATTGAATCGGAAAAATTAAAACATCTGATTCTTCGGCACGTCGCAAGTTTTCGTTGGCAAAAACTTTGCTTGAAGTTGTGTCAACGCCATCAGAAAATAAAACGATTGCTTTTCTACCGGAAACTGTTTTTAATTTGTCGAGTGCGAAATCTATTGTTTCATAAACGCTTGTTCCGGTTCCAATTTTTGAAGTTTTTATAGCTTGCCGTGAAACTTGTCTGTCAGTTGTTGGATTGCAAAGCAGATGTATTTCTTGGTCGAAAGATATTGCCATTACTTTGTCGTTTGGACGAAGTTGGGCGATAAAACCAATTGCGGCAGCTTGAATTTCTTCAGTTTTAAAAACTGTCGAATAACTCATATCCAAGATCAAAACAACGGTAAATGGCTGTTCAAGATTGCCAAAATACTCAATTGTTTGTGGTTTTCCGTCTTCAAAAACTTGAAAATCTTCTTTTGCTAAACCAACAATAAAACGACCGTTTTTATCCATTACTTTCACAGGAATTGAGACTAAATTTGTCTCAACTTTCAATACTTCATCATCTTGAAACGTTGTCGGATTTTCGATAGTTGGCTTAATTGTTTCAGGTTGTTCAATTTCGACTGGCAAAGGAGTTGGAGTGGCTGGCGGTCTTTTGTTTACTTTTTTTGTGTCAGGCGTAATTTGCGGACGACCTTGAGAAAAACAAAGCGAAAAACAAAGCGAAGAAATAGCGAGAGTTAAGATAAATAAGTAAATATAATTTTTCATTTTTTTGATTCTCCGCAAAATATGATGATTGTGGCAACATAAAAGATGCTTTTCCGAAATAAAAAGACACAATGATTCTCGCATTGCGTCTCGTAATTCACTTATAAAATATCAACTATTTAGTCTTCTTTTCGTTTTCGCCAACAATATAACTATTTTTAGTGCGAACAATTTGTCCGGCTTGGTTTGTTGTTCGAACTTTTACTTGTTTGCGTTGACCATTTTGCCCTTCAACACTCGGATAATAGCCAATCGAATATTGTCTTCGCAATTCTTCCGCAATGCCGTTGAACGAACTTGAAAGGTTCGAATAAGTGCTGGCAACAAAATGTCTGCCACCCGAAACTCTCGCTAAATCTTCGAGATAAACTTGTCCTTTTCTGTAATCTTCGCGACTCGTTCCGTTTCCACCACTTCCAACCGAAACATTGCCGCCTAAAACCCCGATTAGTATTTTTCCAAGCCAACCGCCGCCGGAATTATTAGTTGGTGTTGTTGTTGTTGGTGTGCTGCTTCCGCTATTCATATCGCTGAAAGTATCATAGCGAATTGGGTAAATAAGTGTGTCAGTTTCTTCGGCATCTCGAACAGTTTGCGAAGAGTTTGTTCGTTTTGAAGTTGTGTCAACACCGTCTGTAAACAGCACAATCGCCTTTCTTCCATTAACTTTTTGCATTCGTTCCATTGCATATTCGACCGCATCGTAAAGACTCGTTCCACCCGCAAATTTGGTTTGCAAAATCGCTTCACGCATCACATCACGATTCGAAGTTGGCTCACACAAAACCCGAATATGATCATCAAATGAAACCACCATTAGACGATCTTCGCGGCGAAGTTGATTAGTAAATGCAATCGCCGCACTTTGGATTTCATTGATTTTAAAAGCTGTCGAGTTGCTGACATCAATTAATAAAACGACTGTGAACGGCTGCTCAATCGAAGCAAAATATTCAATTTGTTGCAATTGCCCATCTTCAAAAATCTGAAAATCTTGTTGCTTTAAACCTGAAATAAATCGTCCGTTACGGTCGAGAACCGAAACCGGAAGCGTCACCAAATTGGTTTCAACAGTAATAACTTCATCATCTGTTGTTGCTTCTGCTTCGCTGATTGGCGTTGTCGAATCTGTTGTTTCGGTCGAAGTTCCACCGATTAAAACTGGTGCGTTTCGTGGTGTTTTCGAACTTGAAGAAGTATCGCCGATCAATACTGGTGGACGTTTTGTTGAATTAACGCTCGTATTAGAATTGGTATTTTTTTCTGTTTCAATGGTTGGCGATGTTGCAGGAATATTAGAAGTGTCAACGATACGCGGACGAGTTGAGCGTCCCGATTGAGCGAAAACTACGACCGAAAATAAACTCACGAGCAATAAAAAACTAATTATCTTTTTCATCTCTAATATTCTCCTTTTATACAACAAAACAGCCACTTTGACGATAAATATTTAAAAAAAGATGCACATTAATTTGCTAACTTTCGAGATGTTTCACCGCGAGTTCGTGAAAAGTCCGCCGCGTAGAATTAATATTCACAAATGGAAGCTCGTGTGAATGAGTTCTATTTGTCAGCAAAATTAAAATTCTTTCTGTATTTGGGTCAATCCAGAGCGATGTTCCCGAAAAACCTAAATGTCCAAAACTGTCTTTCGCCAGCAATTCACTGGCAGTTGATTTTTCTGTCGCCGCAAGCTGAAACGAAATCGTTCGTGCTTCATTAAAATTCAGCGTAAAATTAGTTCGAAATAGCGAACACGTTTCTGGCTTAAGAATTTGCGTCGAATTCGGCAAAAATTGCTGAGCGAGTTTAAAAGTTTCTTCGGCAGTTGAAAACAAACCTGCGTGACCGGAAACTCCGTTCATAAAATAACAATTTCCATCGTGAACTTCGCCCCAAATCGTTCCATTTCGGAATTTGAAATCTGGATTCTGGACTCTGAAACCTTGCTCAATGCAAGTTTTTGTTTCATATTTATTGCCAAATTCGCTCGCCGCGATAAAATTCTTTAAATATCTAGACGGATTATATAAAGTTTTTTGCAAGTTTAATGGCTCAAATATTTCTATTTTTGCAATTTCATCGAGTCTTTTTCCGTGAAGTTTTTCGAGCAAAAATCCAAGTAAAATAAAATTCAAATCGCTGTAAACAACTGTTTGATTTGGTTTAGCATTTTTAGATTCCAAAACAATCAAATCGCAAATCGCATCTCGCGAGTCGCACAAAAGATAAAAAGGTTTCCACGCTGACAAACCGGAAGTATGAGTTAGCAGATTTTCTATTGTTATTTCGGTGTTAAAGTTTGGGAAATATTTTGCAACATTCTCAGATAATTTTAATGAGTTTTGCTCGATATTTTTTGCACAAAGCAAACCTGTAATCAAAGGTTTTGTCAGCGAAGCCAAATCATAAATCGTCTCATTTTTTGCAACAATTTTTTCAGGCTCAACAACCGCAAAACCTAAAGCATCTCGCAAAACAATTTCTCCTTTTTCCGCAACGAGATAAACCGCCGAAGGAAAATCGTTTTCAGCAATTCTTTCACTTAAAAATTTATTGATTAAATTCATTTAAGGTTTTTTCTATAAATATTTTATGCTAGAAAAATATTTTTTTTAACACAGATGCACAGATTAAAACGGATAAAAGCAAAATGACAAATAAAAATCAGCATCAAAATTTTCGTTTATCCAGTTTCTATCTCGTGTTTATCCGTGTGCATCTGTGGCTAATTTCTTTTTTTAATGCTTAATTTTTGTATGACGTAAATATTGCAGCTCTTTCTTAAACCAAAATTTGTCTTTTCCTAACTTTGCGTCTTTGCATCTTCGCGACTTTGCGTTAAAAACAAAATATCAAAAGTTCAAACGCTTGCGATGTTCCGCAATTTTCTCCAAAACACCAATCGCTAATTTCAATGCTCGTCTGCCATCTTCACCTGTGATTTTCGGTGTTTCATCGTTTTTAATACACGAAAAAAAGTCTGAAAGTTCAGCCTGAAGCGGCTCGATGTCGTTTATTTCCAGACGGTTAATGTTTATTCCTAAAAGTGGATGAGCAGCTTCCGGATTCATACTCGTGACGGACGCAAACTTCGTCGCGTAATCTAAAACAACATAAGAATTTGTCTGATAAAAACGAGTTTTGCGAACTTTATCAGTTCCAATCCGCGAAGCGGTAATATTTGCGACAGCTCCATTTTCAAACTCAATTCTCGCATTTGCTGCGTCAACTTTATCGCTCACAATATCGATTCCAACTGCCCGAATCTCTGAAACGCCAACATTTTCGCCAACCAACCAACCGATTGCATCGAGATCGTGAATCATCACATCAAGCACAACATCGACATCTAAACTTCGCATCGGAAACGGCGAAACGCGATGAATTTCGAAATAAAGTGGATTATTTACGTGCGGACGAAGTGCAACCATCGCCGGATTGTAGCGTTCCAAATGTCCAACCATCAATTTTGCACCTGATTTTTCAGCCGCAGCGAGCATTTTATCAGCTTCTTCAAGCGTTAATGCAATCGGTTTTTCGACCAAAACATTAACGCCTTTTTCGAGAAAAGCACAAGCAATTTCGCAATGAGTTTCAGTCGGTGTGACAATTGAAACCGCATCAACGCCATCTAAAAACTCACGCCAATCTGTCACGAAATCGCACGAATGTTCGTTCGCGACATTTTTTGCGTTTTCAAAATCAACATCGCAAACACCGACAAATTCAGTTTTGCCTTCTTTTGCGAAGTTCGCGTGGTTGCGTGCGTGATGTTTGCCGAGACTTCCAACGCCGATAACGGCGGTTCGTAATTTTTTATCGTTGTCCATGTTTTGCCCAAACCCGAATTATCGGTAATAATTTTATTGTCTTTTAATTCGCGGAAAAATCAAAGAACAATGTTTAGAAAAAAACGCACTTCAAGATATTCGATGCCAAATCATTCATTCAAATTTCCAAATTTGCTGTGGATTTTGGTTATTATCGCAATTATTGCACTTTATTTTTTCGGATTAAATTTTGTTCCGTTGCTTGGACCTGATGAACCAAGATATTCGCAAATCGCCCGCGAAATGTTTGAGCGAAACGATTGGTTAACGCCAACTCTCGGCGGATACAATTGGTTTGAAAAGCCAGTTTTGCTTTATTGGTTGCAGATTTTAGCATACAAAATGTTTGGCGTTTCCGAATTTTCTGCCAGATTTTTCTCCGCAATTTTTGGACTTTTAACATCTTTCGCGATTTACCGTTTATGCGTTCGAATTGAAACTATCGCCAAAAAGAAAGGTTCTTACGCACATAGTTTTGAAAGTTTTGCTAAATTTACTGGAATTGCGTTAGTAACAAGCCTTGGGATTATCGTTTTTTCACGCGGTGCGAGTTTTGATATTATTCTCACTTTTCCAGTGACAATGGCTTTAATTTCTTTTTTTGTCTTTGAAATGTATGCTCCACACAGCAGTCGCGACCAGCAATTTAAAGGTTATTTCATCTCAGATATTGGATTTCTTTCACTTTTTTATGTCTTAATTGGCGTTGCTTTACTGGCGAAAGGTTTGGTTGGAGCAGTAATCCCGTTTGGTGTAATTTTTACTTATTATTTACTCCAATTTCGTTTGCCGCCGCGACTTTTTGTTTTTAGCTGGTTTTGGGGAATTCCGCTAACTCTTGCAATTGCAGCAACTTGGTATGTGCCGATGTATCTCGAACACGGTTTTACCTTCGTTGACCAATTTTTTATTCAACATCATTTTGCACGCTACACATCAAATATTTTCCAGCATCCGCAACCTTTTTGGTTTTTTCTCTTAATTTTGCCCGCGATGACTTTCCCATGGGTTTTTTGGCTGTTTGGTTCATTTTTAAATATTGGAAATTGGCGACGCGGCGAATCGCAAACCGCAGTCGATTATCTGCGATATTTTGCTCTTGCTTGGATGCTTTTTCCACTTATTTTCTTTTCATTTTCGGGCTCAAAACTTCCTGGTTACATATTACCTGCATTGCCCGGAGCAATGATTTTGGTCGGCGATAGATTGCGAAGAATGGTTTCGCGAAATGCTCATAACGAATGGCTCGTTTTCGGGCTTTCGTGTGCTTCAGTCGCAGCTTATTTTTTGATTTTATTGCTCGGAACAAAAGGATATGCCGAGCGAGACACGGTAAAATATTTATTTGAATCAGCAAATTCCGGTGGTTTTCAAAACTCTCGCGTTTTAAATTTGCACACAATTTCTCACAACGCAGAATTCTATGCAGATAAAAGACTTATCCGCGATGAAGCAGGGAAGTTGCGACGTTTTGAAGGAATTTTACAAGTTGTTGATGAATTAAAAAAGGAAAGTAAACCGATTTTGGTTTTGGTTCCTCTCGAGTATTTAAATCAACTCAAAGAAAGCGAATTACTTGAAACAAATGTTATCGGCGACAACAAAGAATTAGCAATTGCAGCAGTAAAACTGAAATAAAAAAATGAGAATCAAAGACAAATTCGCCGAATTAAGTTTAAACAATCAGAAAGGCTTTATTCCTTTTATTACCGCTGGCGATCCAAACCTATTGCAAACAATAGAGTTAATTCGCGTCCTTGCTCGACTTGATGCGACAGTTATTGAACTTGGTGTGCCTTTTTCTGATCCGATGGCTGACGGAGTTGTAATTCAACTAGCTTCAGAAAGAGCTATGAAACAAAATTTTGGAATTGCCGAGATTTTTGCGTTAGTAAAAGATTTAAGAACTGAGATTGAAACGCCGATAATACTTTTTAGTTATTTCAATCCACTTTTGCAATATGGTTTAGAAAAACTTTGTATTGACGCAAAACTTGCCGGAGTTGATGGTTTTTTGGTGACAGATTTGGTTCCTGAAGAAGCAGAAGAGTTTTCTAACCTATTGCAAACGCACGATTTAGATATGATTTTTCTTGTTGCACCAACTTCGGGTGACGAGCGTTTGAAAATGGTTGCCGAGCGAGCAAGCGGTTTTATTTACGCAGTTTCACGAACAGGCGTAACCGGCACACAAGATTCGACCAGTTCTTCCGCCGAAGTTTTGGTCAATAGAATCAAGAAATTTTCAGATTTACCAATCGCCGTCGGGTTTGGAATTTCAACCGCCGAACAAGTTGCAGAGACTTGGCGTTATGCAGATGCCGCAGTTGTCGGTTCTGCGATTGTCAGAAAAATTGCTGAATTTGGCGAAAGCGACGATTTTATTGAAAAAATTGAAGAATTTACTTGTAATTTATTGCCTAATAAATGATATTAAAATTGTAAAAAAGTAGATGGTTTGAATATGAAAAAAATATCATTAGTTCTATTAATTTTGAGTTTTTTAACAATTGCAAAGGCTCAAACTCAAACAATCGTAAACCCAACGCCAAAACCTTCGGTCGTTTCACCGACTATTCAGCAACTTGGTTGCAGTTCTCAAAATGCAAAGCCTGGAGATCGCAAAACTTACCTTGTTGGTGCTGGCATTAAAACCGTCACAGATCAAAGAATTATCAGTAAATACGGCAAATTAATTATTCCGCGTGGACAGACTGAACGTGCAAAACAACTTTCAATCGATCACGAAGTTTATCAAAAAACCCAAATTGCTAATTTAAACTCAAATTTTGAGCGTTGGAAAGAACTTAATCCGAATCCGACTAAAGCTGAATTCGAAGAAGCTAACAAATTTTATAAAACGGCGATTGAATATCTGACTGAGAATCGGGAAGTAAAAAAGCGAGTTGCCGAAAAAAGTTGGGATTGGCGTGAAAACGGAATTGATGTCGGAAAGTCAATAAATCAAGGCGATAGGTGCAATACTTGTTGGGCTTTTGTCGCGAGCGATGTTGCTTCGAGTAGTTTGCAAAAGAGTTTACTCGATGGTGAGGAAAAGATGAATTTTCCGCTTTTGAGCGATTTTGGGACGAGTTCAATCGTGAAACCGAGATTAGTTGCAGAGCCGGTTAGTTCATTTGTGCAAGAATTATTAGATTGTATGCCGATTGACAAAGATGCAATTTGCAATCTTGGCTGGCACGGCACGGCGTTTGATTTTATGGTTTACAAACGTGGAATTCCGCTCAGTTATCAAGATGGTTCGTTAATTTATGATGAAAGAACCGAAAAAGAAGTTATTTACCGTCGCAATTATGTTTTTGGCGAAAAGTTTTCGTGCAATCCAAATAAAGGATTCAGAAAAGCTGTTTGTTGGAATTATGTCAGTTCGCCGCCCGATAAATTACCAACCGTTGACGAATTAAAAAAAGCACTTATTGAGCACGGTCCAATTTCCGCCGGAATCGTTTTCGATTCTTGTTTTCAAGATTACAAAGCCGGAGTTTTTAATGAAAAAAATCTGCAAGATATTAATCATGTTGTGTTGTTAGTTGGTTGGGACGACAAAAAACAAGCGTGGTTGATAAAAAATTCTTACGGCGAAAGTTGGGGCGAAAATGGTTTTGCTTGGGTAAAATATGGCAGCAACAATATCGGTATGTTCGCCGCTTGGATGGACGTTCAGCCAAAAAAATATTCGACTTCGAGTTACGGCAATTAATTATTTCAACAATTTATCTCGCTTCAAATCTTCATTTTTTTCCACGTAATTTACCAGACTTTCGTTTACTTGGCATCTTTATTATGCTTGTTCCACCGCCGCAACTGATTATCGCATCGCCTTTTACAACCAATATGTAACTACCTCTTTTATTGGTTCCGTTACCATTTTGCTCAAACATCACTTCCGCCACGATGACTAAAAAAAGCCGCCTTCTTTGCGTAAGTTTTTTGTTAAGGCACGCAAATGCTTGATAAAACCAATGAATACAACGAGTTTCGCTTTAAGTTATCGCAAAAAAATATGCGACAAATGACACATTTGGTATGAAAAATTTCGATGTCAAACCCGATATCGAACGTATAAATCGAATAAATATTCATATTATTGTGCAGCTGTTGGTAAAGGAATATCGCCTGCAACACCAAATGGATAGGCGTAAAAAGTTGTAAAGCTAGTACTACTTCGCAACACAAACCAATTGTTTCCGCTTCCTGGTCGGAAAAAAGCTATGTCGGTTCTACCGTCTTTGTCATAATCACCAGGAACTGGTTTGTCCGTCGAAACACCAAATGTTGCACCGAAAATCGAATTATTTCGACTTCTTTTGATATACCATTCCCCAACAGAAGGTCTAAAAATTGCCACATCAGAGAGTTTATCGCCATCAAAATCGCCTTCAATTGGTCTATCGCCATTTTGACCAAAAGTGTCGGAAGTAACAGTATTTGAACCGCTATTCAAAATAAACCAATTACCGGTAGTTGGGCGGAAAACCGCCGTATCAGTAACGCCATCGCCATCAAAATCAGAACTGTGGTATCGCGTTACACGAGGTTCACCATAGATAAAATCATCCATTGCAACCACATCCTGAGCTGCGGTGCCATTGTCTGCCGAGGCAGCCGGAACAGTCCCACACCTAATTGTGACGCTTTCAATTCCTGTGTTCGAAACTCCGCCAACAAACGATAAACCGCCAAGAAATGGAACCGCGTCAACATCAAACGAAACACCATCACTAAACTGAAATTTTACGCTGGTCGTTGCAGCGGTATTTACATCAGTGAAGATCACACCGAATCCATAAACCTCAGCCCGAGTATAAGTTCCAGGAATAAAAAACCTCACTTGTAACAAATTTGATTGATTGGCTATGAACAATTTTTCAGCGGAAAAAGTCTTGAAGATTGTTGGATATTGAGCGTTGATATTTCCAAACCGGACACCTACCTTGGCAGCATTTCTTGCACTTACGGAAAATTTATTGGAGGTCAGAGTTGTATTAGTAGATTTTAAGTTGTCTAAAACTAAACCTCGCTGGCTACTTGTATTAAAGTAGTCTGACGGAATGGAGTTGGGCTGAGAAAAAATATCGGGAACATCGTCCCAGTTTATTTCACGTCTCCCATTTTTGAAACTATTGCCGACACCATTATTTGCCCCTAAGGCGGACCGAAAAGTATCAATTGTTGCCTGAATTGCGGCAGCATCAGCACCGGCAACAGAAAAACTCATGCCACCCTCAGGCAATTCTTTAATTTGCGTTTCTTGCGAAAATACAACAAACGAAAATGCAGAAATGCAAAATAATAAAATCACGAATGTGTTAATTTTAGACCTCATGTTTTTTCTCCTAAATTCTAACTACAAATTACTTCTTAATTTAGCTAAGTTGACCACATATTTCGATTTGTTTGCGTTAGTCTTTTGTTAGTTTTTTGTTAATATAGGCAAATGCTTGATAAAACCTATGAATTCGATAATTTTCGACTCGATTTATCGCAAAAAACACTGCGAAAAAACGGCGAAATTGTCGCGATTCAACCAAAGGTTTTTGATGTTTTGGCGGTTTTAGTTATTCGAAATAACGAAATTGTTTCACGCGAGGATTTATTAAACGAAGTTTGGGGCGACACTTTTGTTGAAGAAACAAACGTCAGACTATGCATCCATTCCTTGCGAAAAATTCTCGATGGAAAATACATCGAAACCGTTTCAAAACGCGGGTATCGATTCACGGCGAAACTCACGGATATTGATACAAATTTAACGAACAAAAAACCGCTTCCTGTATCAAATTCAGAAGCAAAAATACTTGCAAAACGTTCAACGGTTTTGGCAAAATATATCGTTGCGGCGATTCTCTTGATTAGTCTAGTCTCTGCGGCATTCATTTGGAAAAGCTATTCAAAACGTTCGCAGAAACTGACTATTTCCGTTTTGCCATTTACACAAGTTGGCAAGAAAGTCGATAAAAATCTCGGCGTAACTGTCGCTGTAATCGTACAACTTTCAAAATTGAAAGACTACCAAATTCTGCCGATTGATGCATCCGCAACAAACGCCGATGCATTATTAAATGGAACTTTCAGGAATGAAAACGGAATCGTAAAAGTTACCGCAAATCTGCAAAATTCCGCAACAAAAGAAACGATATGGAATGAAAATTTCGATATAAAACCGGACAAAGAACTTGGTCTGGAATCTTCAATTGCCGCTCGACTCGTCCGACTTTTTTCAACGAAAATGGTCGAATACGATGATGAAATCAATGCGAAATCGCAAAACATTAATCCTGAAGCCTTAAATGCCTATCTTTCCGCCCGAAAAATCTGGCGTTCACGCAATCTTGGTCGCGTTGAAGAAATGAATTCGTTGCTCCAAAAGTCGATTGATTTAGAGCCGAATTGGGCAGTTGCACACGCCGCACGTGCCGAGGCTTTGCTGATGGATGATTTTGTTCCGACGAATTATACGCAAGCAGAAAAACTGGCAAATGAGACGCTCGCGATTGACGGAAAACAGGTTGGAGCGTTGACGGTGTTGGGGCAAGTTGCGGTGAATCGAGACTGGGATTTTGAAAAAGCTGAATCATTTTATAAGCAAGCAATCGCAATAAACCCAAACTACGCTTCAACTTACAATGCTTATGGAAATCTTTTGGCAATCAAACGTAATTTTGTAGAAAGCGAGAAATTACTGAAGAAAGCACTTGAAATTGAACCATTTTCACCGCTTTATAATACGTCGCTTTGCCAAACATATTTTTTTGATAACCGAGCAGACGAGGCTCTGAAACAATGCAAATATGCTATGCAACTTGAGCCGAATTTTTGGGTTGCCCAAAAGAATCTTTTTTGGATTTACGTCCACAAAGGAATGAACAAAGATGTTGCAGAAATGGTTTTGGGTAAATATTCCGAAGAAGCAAAAGCAAAGTTGCCTTACGCTAAAACCATGCAAGAAGGCAACTTAGAAGATTATTGGAAAGACTATTTCGCTAATTCGAAAAGCAGCGAAAGCAAAAATCATTACACTGATTCGATGATGTATCTCCAATTAAATCAAAAAGATAAAGCCTTAGAAAGCCTCGAAAAAGCAACCGTAGGGCGGGAATGGCTTTCATTCAGATTAAATTCCGACCCGATTTTCGATTCGATTAGGGCAGAACTTCGCTTCCTAAAGATGCTTCAAAAACTAAACATCAAACCTTAAACTAAGCCAACAATTTATCAACCGTCATCGGCAAATTCCGCATTCGTTTTCCAGTTGCGTGATAGACAGCATTGGCGATTGCTGCCGGAATTCCGACCATTCCGAGTTCGCCTAAACCTTTTACTCCCAACGGATTAACAATTTTGTCCTCTTCTTCGACAAAGCCTGTGTCCAAATCTAAAACATCTGCGTTGACCGGAACATGATAACCTGCCAGATTCGGATTCATAATGCGTCCGTAGCGATGATCGACCAGCGTTTCTTCGTGCAAAGCCATTCCAATTCCCCAAACTACGCCGCCGATTTCTTGCGAATGAGCACCTTTTGGATTGATAATTTTGCCCGCTGCCGTAAGTTCGACAACTCGCGTAACTTTAATTATTCCAAGTTCTTCGTCAACTTTTACTTCGACAAATTGGGCACCGTGCGAAGCGGTCGAATATTTTCCGCGTTCGCCATAATCGGGTTTGCTGGTGTGAGTTTCCGATAAACTTTCGAGATTATTCGACTTCAAAATATCAACAAAACTAAGGTGTTTGAATTTGCCGACAAATCTTCCGTTTTCAACCCCGACATCTTCAAATTTTATGCTGTCAAAACTTTTTAGTAATCCAAACAATTTTTTGAGCAAAATTTGTGAACATTCTTGAACCGCAGTTCCGACGCTGGCAGTCGTCAGCGAACCGCCTTGCGAAGGTGCGGACGGTAAATTGCTGTCGCCCAGCACGAACTTTACTTTTTCGATTGGCAAGCCGAGAGTTTTTGCGGCGATGATAGAAATTGTCGTGTAAGTTCCGGGTCCAATGTCGGTTGTGCCGCTTTCGATTAAAGCCGTTCCGTCAGCTTTCAAGGTTACACGGGCGGATGAAGGTGCGAGAAATGCTCCCCAAGTTCCGGTCGCCATCCCTGAGCCGACAAGCCAATTTCCTTCGCGTGTTGAACGAACTTCGGGTTTGCGATTTTCCCAACCAAATTTCTTTGCAGCTTCCGTATAACATTTCTTTAACTCTTTACTGGAAAATGGTTTACCGTTGTCTGGATCGGTTTCAGCGTAGTTGATTAAACGCAATTCAAGCGGATCAATTTTGAGTTTGTAGCTCAATTCGTCCAACGCACTTTCCAATGCAAACATTCCCGAAACTGTTCCGGGAGCTCGCATCCAAAGCGGCGTTTGCATGTCAGTTTTAGCAATTTTTCCGTCCGTTTGGACATTTGGGCAAGCATACAAACTGCGGGAAACGCCAACTAAATCTTCATTAAAATCTTCGTGCGATGAAGTGTTTGTCACCGCAGAGTGAATAATTGAAGTCAATTTTCCGCTCTTTTCGGCACCGATTTTGATGTTTTGAATCGAATACGGGCGATAACCGTGAGCGGTTGCAAGTTGGCGGCGTGTATAGACCAATTTCACTGGACGTTTAATTTCGCGTGCGACCATTGCCGACAAAAATGTATTCGGAGTCGGTCGCAAAGCTGCCCCAAAAGCTCCACCGACAAACGGCGAAAGCACAGTTACATCTTCTTTCGGAATCTTGAAAATTCCCGCGAGAAAATTGCGAACGCCCTGCACTCCTTGAGTTTTATCGTAAATCGTCAACTTGCCATTTTCCCAACTGGCGATTGAAGCGTGCGGTTCCATCGCATTGTGATGCTCAATCGGGATTGTATATTCGGCTTCGATTTTCGCATCGGATTTGGCAAAAGCCTCAGTCGGATTTCCACGATTCGGTCGTGTTCGCCCGAAGGCTTTATCCAAAACCTTACTCAAATCGGTCGAAGGCGTTTGTTTATCGTAAGTTACCTTGACCAAACTTGCCGCGTAACGTGCTTGCTCAATCGTTTCGGCAACAACAACCGCAATCGGCTGACCGCTGAACAAAATCGTGCCCGAACGCAGAGGCGTAAATGGCGTTGATTTTTCGCCGAAATCTTCGTCGGTTTCAAAACCTTTTAGGTCTTTCGGAGAGTTCAAATGCGTAAAAATCTTGACCACGCCAAGTTGCTTTTCAGCTTCGGCGGTATCAATGACGCGAATTTTCCCTTTCGCAATCGTGCTTTGGACAAAAAATCCATAAGCCAAATTCGCAAATTTAAACTCGGCGATATACTTTGCTTTGCCCGTAACTTTTGCGATGCCGTCAACCCGATTCGGGGCATTTTTAATTTCGTCTGTCATAATTTTATTAGTTAGTTTCGCTTTGCAATTGCTTTTCGATAACTCGTTGTAATTCTTCTTTATTAGGCAAGTAAAGCTGATATTTGCTGATAAATAACTGTGAAGAAATATTGTGCATTGCTTATTTCACGAGCAATTCATCCTTTTCTTTCGCCAAAACAATACCAATCGGCGGATTATCGCCTTCGGTGTTTTCTTCGTTTTCGAAATACCCCAAATACATATTCATTTGCCCGACATCTTCGTAGCCGACCTTCTCTTTTTTGAGATCAATCAACACAAAGCATTTGAGAATTCGATGATAAAAAACCAAGTCAACGTAATAATGCGTGTTGCCCAAAGTAATACGATATTGTCTGCCAACAAATGCAAACCCTTTGCCAAGTTCGAGCAAAAAATGTTGTAAATTATCAATCAAACGCTTTTCTAATTCAGTTTCGCTCAAATGATATGGTTCCGGAATCTTCAAAAAATCTAAAATATATGGTTCGCGGATTAAATCTATTGGATTTTCAATAATTTGTCCTTCGTTTGCGAGTTTAATAATTCCTTTTTTATCTTTTGAAGATGCAAGACGCAAAAATAATGATGATTTTTTTTGACGCTTGAGTTCTCTAACATTCCAATTTTCAATTTGACACTGATTCTCGTAAAACTGCCTTTCTAAATCATTTTCTATGGGTATCATTTCACAAATATGTGACCAAGAAAGACGTTTGAATTTTCCAGACACTGTCTGGAATTTTGGATACCTGACAAAAAACTGCCGCATCAAATAGACATTACTCAAACTAAACCCTTTTCCGTGCTTATTCGACAAATCTTCAGACAGAGTTTTAAGTAGTTCCTTTCCATACTCAGCTTTTGCAAAACCATTCTGCTCAAACTCGACAATATATCGTCCTATCTGCCAATAAGTTTCCACCAAAAAACTATTGACAGCCAAAACTGCCTTGCTCCGACCTTCCGAATAAGTATCGGATATTTGGCTGATGAGGCTTTGATAATTTTTATCGGTTTTGTCTAATTCCATTCGTTATCCGCGATGCCGTCAACCCGATTCGGGGCATTTTTAATGTCGTCTGTCATAATTTTGGAATACTTTTTTTCGTTTTTTTTTTGCAAGAAGGAAATGGTAGTTTAAGAGCAATGTCGAAAACATCGATTTCTGAATCAATCGAAACCGAAGCAGTTTCAATATGTGCATTTCTTTCACCAGTTGCCTGAATAATTTGGTCTAGCTTTGGACAATTTCTGTATTCACCTTGGCTAGCAAAGAATGATGCGAATAGATTTCCTTTCTGTCCCTTTAAAATTCTCAATTTAAAATGACCTTTATCATCAGTTTGGGTCTTTGAATCTGGATCGTCATACTTTCCGCGAGGGTTTTCCGATGTTTGATAAAATTTCACCCATTTTGCTGCAACAGGCTTACCGTCAGAGTATTTTAGAATTCCATTGATTACAATTATTTCCGCCGTTTTTGGAGCATAAATGATTAAGTCATCAAAGTGGTCACCCGCATTAACAGTGAATTCTGCAGCTTCTTCACGATTTGATGTATTTGGGTAAAAAAAAGATCCAAAAGGCGAATTTGCAGTAACTTTGTTCTCTTGGTTAACAACAATGAAGTAAGTTCCTATTGGAATTTTTTCGAATTGAAAGACTCCGTCCTCATTCGTGCAATCTCGTTCGGAAAAGAACTTCGATTTACTTCCGCGTGTTGGGACTAGATTTAGACAAACATTTTCTAATAATTTTCCATTTGTGTCGTAGAGTTCACCATAAATTGAGTTGTCAATCTCGTAAGTAAAATCTTGTTCTTCTATAGTTCCTTTATTGATTTCAATTTCTGTAAATGTTTTATCTTCATCATTAAATTTGAATCCATTGACGGCTTCGGGAGTTATTTTATACTTTCCGACTGGTAAATCGAATATTTCATAAACGCCGTTTTCATCCGTTTTAAGTTTTATCTTCTTTCCTTTTCCATTGATTTTGACCACGCTACCTGCAAGAGGTTTGAACATAGTCTTTATTTCGTCAATTGGCGATTCAATTTTCTGTGTGATTGTTCCGGAAAGACGAGTTTTGCCTTTCACTCGGTTTAGTTTTTCTAGATAGAGCAAATCTGCGTTTCTCCGTTTTGAAGCACCAGAACGCGAGCAAATATATCCAGCCCAAACTTTGTCCTTTGTTGGACTTTCACCAAGAAAGAACAAAAAATCAGTATCAACCAATTGTTCCGAAAATGTCCAAATACAGTCGCCTCCACCTCCCTGAGCGAATGTCAGTTCGTCACCGACCTTTAAAGTGCCTTTATATACTCTTTCGACAGTCAATTTAGATTGTTTTATCGCTCCATATCCATAACTTCGCTCGTTCTCTGGGTATTTTTCAACAGATTGTAATTTTAAGATAACAATGTTTGCAGCATCTTCGATAGCTACATCAAGTGATGGACTAAAACACGAACAAGCCAATGTGAAATCGCTAAATACCAAGATCGCGAGTGCAAGCGAAAAAACTAAGAAAATTTTCTGAAATATATTTTTCATCGAATACCTACTTGCCGTTCGCATTCATCAACGCCCGCATAATCGCCCGTTTTGCCAGAGTGATTTTATAGGCGTTTTCTTTCAAAGGTTTTGCGTCTTTCAGGGCAATTTCGGCAGCTTTTTTGAAATTTTCTTCGGTTGCAATTAGTCCGCCGCTTAAGAATTTTTCTGCTTCAAAACAACGCCAAGGTTTGTGTGCAACTCCGCCGAGAGCGATTCGCGTGTTCATCATTGACGGACCTTTCCATTCCCAAACGACCGCGACAGAAATTATCGCAAATGCATAACTCGTGCGTTCTCTTATTTTTAGGTAGTGATGTTTTTCTGAAAGGTTCAATTTCGGCAGTTCGATTGAAACGACTAATTCACCAGGCTTTAGATTATTGTCTTTCGTTGCATCGTTTTCGGGCAAACGGTGATAATCGGTGAAATTTATTGTCCGAATTTTGCCGTCAACGCTGAGAATATTTACTTTCGGATTAAGTGCCGTCAATGCAACCGACATATCACTTGGATTTGTCGCTACACAACTTTCTGACCAGCCCAAAATTGCGTGATTTTTGTTCAAACCCTCAATTGCACCGCAACCCGAATTCGGTTCGCGTTTGTTGCACGGCATTGCCACATCGTAAAAATATGCACAACGAGTCCGCTGATTCATATTTCCACCAACGGTTGCCATATTGCGAATTTGGGCAGACGCACCAGCGAGAATTGCTTGCGACAAAAGCGGATAATTTTTGCGGATTAACGGATGATTTGCGACATCAGTATTTTTTGCCAACGCTCCGATTGTTACGCCGCTGGATTTGTTAGATTGAATCGTCGAAAGCGGAAGTCGTGAAATATCAACGAGTTGCGAAGGTTGCGAAATTCCTTCTTTCATCAAATCGACAAGGTTTGTTCCACCCGCAACGAATGCTCCGTCGGGCTTAATAGATTTGACAGCGTTAGTTTGGTCAGTTGCTTTGGTAAAATTAAATGGTTTCATATTTTTGAAAAGTTGGCAGTTGGCAGTTGGCAGTTGGCAGTTGGCAGTTGCAGTCGGCAGTAAAAGCCAAGTGCTTACTGCTACTGCTTACTGCTACTGCTTACTGCTTCTATCGCCGCAACGATATTTGAATAAGCACCGCAACGACAGATGTTTCCCGACATTCGTTCGCGGATTTCATCGTCCGATAATTTCATACTTGCGGCTTTAACAGGTAAGTTTTCGGTAACAAAACTCGCTTCACCGTTTTTGGCTTCCTGCATCAACGCAACCGCCGAACAGATTTGTCCCGGCGTGCAATATCCGCATTGCAAAGCATCGTAATCGAGAAACGCTTGCTGCATCGGATGCAATTTTTCGCCTTCCGCCAAGCCTTCGATTGTTGTAATTTTTTTGTCGTCGCACATTGCGGCAAGCGTCAAACACGATAAAACTCGTCTGCCGTCAACAATCACCGTGCAAGCTCCGCATTGTCCGTGATCGCAACCTTTCTTGGTGCCGGTCATATCAAGGCGTTCACGCAACGCATCGAGCAAAGTTGTCCGCGAATCAATCGGTAACTCTTTGACAGCACCATTGATGTTGAGTTTTACGTGCATTGCATCAGCGGGAACATTGCTCACATATTCGGGAACTTCAGCGAGAACTTCGCTTCCGTCAAAAAAAGTAAACGCCGCAGTTGCCACGCCGACGGTCGAAACTTTCTTCAAAAAATTGCGTCGAGATTCGTCTAATAAGTCATCGTTTGGAAAAGTGTTTTCGTCCATAAATTTATTTGTTAAATTGAACCTCCAAGATAACATATTCAAAAAAGTTTGTGAAAAAAAATGTTACGTTTTGCTTGGTTTTGTCACATCTGTTTGAAAGCAATTTCAAATTAAATTTTAGTGAGGACAAAAACTATGTTAAATCGAAACGTTTTACGTTATATCGCAATCAGCATTACATTATTTTCGGCAATCATCTTCCACGCAACGACAACTTTTGCACAACATCCTTGTGATAATTATCCTGTAACGGATTGTAATATTCCATCATCTTTCATGAATTGGTCTTTACAAGACAATAACACGCTTGGAACAGCACAAGTTGGAGAACCTCGCCCAAATACTCCTCAAGATACTACTACATTAAATACACTTTGGTATTCTTGGACTCCAACAACGAGCGGAACTTATGTCGTGAATACTCAGTTTACGAACACTATTTTGAACACGATAACGTTTGATACAGAAATTGCCGTCTATCGAGGAAATGGAGGTTTTTTGAATTTAACAAAAATCGCAAGAAACGATGATTGGGTTACAGGTGATTCAAATTGTTATCCAACAATTCCGCGTCCGGCAACTGAAGTCGCAAATTCGAGTTGTGCAAGGTTTTCAGTTGTCGCCGGAGAAAAACTCTATTTTCAAGTTGATGGTTATAAAGATACTTCTACAATGAATTGCACAGGTTGCGGTGTCGGACCATTCTATCTAAATGTGTATTTTCTCGCCGCACCAACCGCCGCGAATGTTTCAATCAACGGAAAAGTTACAAACGAAAACGGTCGCGGAATCTCACGCACAATCGTTTCGCTTACCGATATAAATGGAAATATCCGCACGGCAACTACTAATCCTTTTGGATACTATCGTTTTGCGGATATTGAAGCTGGGCAAAATTATACTTTGGTTGCGAATCGAAAAGGTTATCAATTTGGGAATAATCCGAGAGTAATTAACGTCAGTGATAATATTGAAGGCGAAAATTTTGTTGGCAGCAATCCATTTTTGAAGCGAGAGTAATTGTTAGCTCTTACAAATCTTCTCGTTTTTTGGCGGACGCTTTTTGTGCCGCCTTTTTTATTGGTTTAACGAACGTGTAAATCAACTTGCAATGTTTGTATTTTTCAAATCACACACCCGAAGAGTTGAAATAGTATCCGTACTAGCCGATGTAATCGGCGATGGCATAAAGCCTAGCGTGGAGTTTGACGGAACGCTAGGCTTTGTTTAATTTCAAAAATTCATCTAAACCGTTTATTTAAGGGCAATTCTATAAATTGCCACTAGCTTCAGCTAGTGGTTTAATTAAAGAAAAAATACGGCTTTAGCCGAACAAAAAAAATGTTTTCATTCCTTACAGCTTCAGCTAAAGCACAGCGGATAAATGATTTATTTATTTTATTCGGCTTAAGCCCTTTTTAATTTAACTTATCCACTAGCTCAAGCTAGTGGCAATTTATAAAATCTAATAATGCATTTATGTATTTTTAGAAGTTCCCTTAAAGCAAACGGCAATTGATAAATACAAAAAGCATCTGCTAAATATTCAGAGATGCTTTTGAAAATATTTTTTTCAATTACCGAATTTTGGTTTATTGAAGCACTTCCGCAGAACGAAGTGTGTCAGAAGTAATTCGTTGATTTGGATAACTGAGAGTTTGAAGAAGAAATCCGTTGGTATCGATAACGTTCATTGGTTTAGCGAAATGGTAGCCTTGGGCAGATTCGCAACCGAGTTCACGTAACCGCGAAAGTTGTTTTTCAGTTTCAACGCCTTCAGCAATAACTTTCATCCCAATATTTTTAGCAAGCATAACAATGATGTCAACAATTTCTAAATTAGTCTCGTTTTCGTGCATTAAACTGACAAATGAACGGTCAATTTTGAGAGTTGTAATTGGCAATTGAGTCAGACAACTCAAATTTGAGTAACCGGTTCCAAAATCATCAATATAAATTTCAATCCCGAGTGAGCAAAGTTCGTAGAGCATTTCGACGGCTTTTTCTTTATGTTCGAGAAAAACAGATTCGGTAATTTCGAGTTTTAAAAGATTTGCACTAAATCCTGTTTTGACTAAGGTTTGCCGGATAACATCAACAAGATTTGATTGCGAAAATTGCTTGCAAGAAAGATTAACACTAATTGAAATCGGTTCACGATTTGTGAACATTTGATGCCAAATTTTTCCTTGATTGCAGGCATTAAACAAAACATATTCGCCGAGTGCGTGGATGAGACCAATTTCTTCCGCAAGCGGAATGAATTTGTCAGTTGAAACAAATCCGTGTTTCGGATGATTCCAACGAGCAAGTGCCTCAAAGCCTTCAAGTTCGTCTGTTTGAAGTGAGTAGATCGGCTGATAATAAACTTCAATTTCATTTTTTTCAATTGCTTTGCGAAGATCGTTTTCGAGTTCGTGAGTTCGTTTAATTGCTTCGTGCATCTGCGGATCAAAAACTTCGTGCCGCGATTTTCCGCTCCGTTTGGCTTGATACATCGCAATATCAGCATCACGCATAACATCATCAGGCGACAAATGTTTCTCTGAAACGTGCAAAATTCCGATGCTTGCCGAACTATAAATTTCGTGTCCGTCGAGATTAAAAGGAATTGCAAATTGCTCTTTAATTCTTTCGGCAATGCGAACAACTTCGCGTGGATTATAATTTCCTTCGACCAAAATTGTAAATTCATCACCGCCAAGTCTAGCAACTAAATCGCTAGGTCTGAGACATTCTTTTAATCTTGCGGCGATTCCAACCAACAACATATCGCCGATTAAATGTCCTAAACTGTCGTTGACTATTTTGAAACGGTCGAGATCAATAAATAAAACACAAATGCGATGAGTTGAATTTTCATTTTTGACCAAAAGAGCATCAGAGAGTTTTGACATAAAAAACTCGCGGTTAGGCAAGGCAGTCAAAACATCGTGTGTGGCTTTGTATTGGAGCGAGGCTTCGGCTTTTTTGCGATCAGTAATATCTTGCATTTGAAAGATAAGATTTGGTGAAGTCTGTTTCGAATCGCTTGCTAGTGAGCCGCTCCAAAAAACCCAAACAATTCGTCCTTCTTTGTGAATGTATCGCTGTTCGAGTTGGCTGGTTTTAGTTTTTTCCGAAATAATTTGATGAAATTTAATTAGCGAATCGCCTAAATCATCTTTGTGCAATAAAGTTTGAAAGTCATTTTCGAGAAATTCTTCCTCGCTAAATCCTAGAATTTCAATCAATGCGTTATTAACTTTCAGCCATTTTCCGTCTGAGCCAACAATTGCAATTCCAATTGGTGCATATGTAAAAGCACTTCTAAATTTTTCTTCTGAAAGACTTAAAGCAACAGATTGTTTTTCTAAAATTTCAGCGTAATCTTTTGCTTGCTCTGCTTGTGAAATAGACATTTCAACATTTTTTAGATACATCCGATAACTAAAATATACAATTACCATTATCGGAATGGTGGCAAATAAAACACTAAACCCTATTTTATGTATCAAAACTGTGAGAATTCCGGCTCCAATTGCACCAACAAAATATGAAATTGATGTCCATAGATAATATGTTTTCCAAGTTTCCCAAATGGATTCTTCGCTTTTTATTGAGCTGTAAAGTGCTGCCAAACCAGAGTTTACAATAAACTGAGTAATTGCCATTGCAGAAAGTTGCAGGATGAAATTTCCGACATAATCAGGATGAAGTTCGCCGCTGAGTCCATAACTTAAAAGATTGACAACAATTACCAGAAAAGTTGTAGAAATTGCCATCTGGCTTGCATTAAAGGCAACTGTGATTTTTTTATTGCAAAATCTCCATGAAGAACAAAACGCTTCGATTCCGGCTAAAATAATAGCTGGCGGTCCGCCATAGATTAAAAATGCAAGAAAAATAAAGACATCAGAAACTGAAACTTGTGATTTTAGACGAGGAATCTTAACTGAGATTTGTGAGCCAAAAGCAATAGTAAATATTGCTAAGAAAACAAAATTCATATCTAAAACAAGTAAATTTATTTGCGTCAGAGCAATTGTTGAGCATAATATACCCACAATTACCACCGCAAACATATAAGTTTTAGTTAGAGATTGTCTTGTCATTCGGTTAAAAGATAATGATTTTTGAGGATTTTATTTAGAAATATTTGAACAAGAGAAAAGAGAGTTTGATGTATTTTTTCCATCAAACTCTCTCTATTATGAACTAACACAACATATTTGTCTATTTTTTTTTATTGTTAAACAAATAAGGTTGTGCAAGAGTCAGTGTTTTTGTAACCAGCTTTGACAAAACTTCGGTGTGCATTTTTGAAAGTAACATTGCTTAAGAAACAGATATTTGTAACTTTTTGAAGCAATTTTACACTAAGTTTTGACAAGCAATTAGATCCAATTCCTTTTCCGCGTTGATCAGCTGCAACGTAAATTCCTTCAAGATAGATAGTTTCAGCAGTTTCAGCCATAACATCAGCTTTAAAAAGCAATTTGCCGTTTTCGAAGACAACAAACGTTCTGCCTTGTTCGATTCTTCTTTCGCAACGTTTCAAGAAACCTTCGCGGTCTCTAACCATTGGATCTGTTCCGCTTTCTAAAAATGCAACTTCTGCTTGAGCTTCAGCAACTTGGATAAGTTCATCTTTGGTTGCTAAGCGAAGGTTTGATTTGCAATCTTTGACCAATAAAGGGAATTTGATTTCAAATAATAATTCTGTAAAAGTAAGACGTGGTTGCTTAATGCCGTCTGCATAATAATTCCAGAATTTGTCTGCATCTTGTCCGCTGGACATAATAACGTGTAAAGGTGTTTCTGAAGTTTTTGCAGTAAAAGCGAAGGCTTTCAAAGCGTTGTCAGTTCTGGCTTCTACAAGTGTTGTATGTCCGATTAAAGCAATTCCTTCAAGTGAGCCTTGTTCGTTTCTGTAGCTAAAGAATTTTCCTCGGTTTAATGGATTTTCGATTCCATTGTCGTTGATAAAACTTGTCATTACTACTGTGTGAACCGGTCTAAGTGATAAGAATGCTAATACTTCTGCCGTGTTTTCCGTTTTCAATTCGTAACATCTTGAAAGAGTTGGTGCGATTGTCAAAAAAACGTGATTTTGGGAATGTTGGTGTTTTGTAATGTGTTTTGCTGTTTGTAACATTTGTTTTTCTCTCCTTTTTTTAAGTGTTTTTTTCCTTTTTATTTATTCGAGAATAACTAACGCATCGATGGTGTGTCATCACCAAGTAAAACGCTGTCACCAACCAAAACACCGTCACCAACCAAAACACCATCACCAACTAAAACACCGTCGCCGATCAGCACGCCATCGCCAACCAACACACCATCACCAACCAAAACACCAGATGGAAGAAAGACACTACCAGTTCCCAAAGCACCGCCATTACTGGTCATTACGTTAGGATTTATCGTGAGTCCCGCTGTGTAATGAGTTGTTGTATTTAAACTGAAAACATCATTTGCATTGACTTCGCCATCACCAAAACTGTTTGACCACTTGTATGCAGTTTGGAACTGACTAGCCAAATTTGACCCTGTAATATAAGTTCTATGACCAAGAATCAATTGTGACCAAGCAAATGTTGAACCGTTAAGAGTTGAAGAAGCCGTTGGAGCAACTCCGCCGGTTGGAAATAAAGAACTTCCTTTCTCAACAGTTTCGAAATCAACATCACTTTTAATTGATCTCGCCATTCTCACAGCACCTTCAATGTTTAATTGTCCTGCACCTTGCTCAAACATATTTGCACCGGAAACTGGTTGTGCAGTATATTGCAAGATCATTTTAATCATTCCGGGTGTTAATTTTGGATTAACTTGCAAGAGCAAAGCGGCGGCACCGGCAACAACTGGAGCTGACATCGAAGTTCCACTTTGATACATCATTCCTTCAGTTACGCCGCCAGCATTAATATCTAAAGGTGCCAAAGCTGGAGTGTTTGTAACTAATAAAGGTGTCAGTGATTTATAAGAAACTAGACGATTTCCGGGACCAATTAGGTCTGGTTTAATAAGATTGTCATAAACCTTTGTTGTGCCTGAAGTGTAAAAACTTCTAGTCGGTCCACGTGAACTGTATGAAGTAACAGTATCATCGCCTCTTTGTGGAGTTCCGAGTGTGTTAGTTGCACCAACTGTAATCGCATAAGGACTGTTGCCTGGTGAATGAATTTTCCCGTAAGATTTTGTTCCATCGGGATTTCTTCCTAAGTTACCAGCAGCAGCGACTACAACTATTCCGGCAGCAGCTAATTCTTTAACCTTTAAACAAACCGGATCATTTGTGTAAGTATCATAAGCTGTTGTTCCGAGACTTAAATTTACAACACGAATATTATGAGTTGTTTTATTAGTTAAAATCCAATTAAGTCCATTTAATAACCAAGATGTTTGTCCGATACCAATATCGCTCAAAACCTTGACACTAATAATGTTTGAGTTGTTGGCAACACCGCGATAAGCACCGGTATTATAACCAGAATTACCAACTGCAAGTCCGGCAACGTGTGTTCCGTGTCCAAAATTATCAGTGGTTGCGGTTAATACAGTTGTTGTGAAGTTTACGTTTGCCACAACTCTTGATGCACCAGCTGCGTTTTTAAAACCATTGTGAGCTGCGTAAAGTCCAGAATCTACTATTGCAACTCCAATTCCGGTTCCATCAAGTGTGTAAGCAGCACGATTTCCAAAAGCTGGTTGTGAACGAGTTGTAGTTGCTCCACTTGTTTCTTCAACGTGTCCAGTTGTTTTTAACTCTCTATCTGGCGAAAGATAATTAAACATTCCGCTGTTTGTTAGGGCTTCAATTGCAGACAATGGAAGGTTTGCAACAAAAGTATCGTCATTACCAATTTGCTTAACAGATTTGACTTGATTTTCAGAAAGAAAAGAACGCAACATTGGATTGTCTGCATTTTTTGCTTGCAAAATCACATCAATTCGTTTGTTACCGCTCAGATCTTGATTCATCATTTCACGTAAATCTGGTGAAACTGTGTCGCCGCGAAAACCTTCGTTTTTTGCATTTCGGAGCATTTCTTTTTCTGATAAGTTATTTGCATCGCCTATCATAATAGGATGAAAAAGAGCAGAAACATCTAAATTGTTATTAATCTCTTTATCAAAAGCATTCACCGAACTTCCACCAATTACTTTTAATTTTTGATTCAATAGAACTTTAATTAATGCTGTATTTTGATCTGTTGCATTAACAAAACTAGATATTTTGTCAACAAATAAAATAACTTCGCCATTTGACGCTAGGACATCAGAAATTACGCCATCGAGTCTTTTAGCAACTACGTCTGAAATAACTCCCGCACGATTTGTTGTGTGAAACAAATTGTTGATGTTAAGTTGAAGAATTTTTTTATTCTTGAGTTCAGTCGGAACATTTCCACTAACTATTCTTAAAGCTAATTTTTCAACAACTAACTCTTGGTTTTCATTGGTTTCATCGAGCAATAGTGGTTGTTTTAATTCTTTCGATGAAAGTGATTTAATAAGGCTGTCAACCTCAACATTATAATTTAATGTTGATTTGATTCTGCCTTCACGAGCAAGTTGTGTTAAATCCACAGAATATTCTGACAAAGTCGTGTTGTTCTTATTTGTTGACTTTGTTTGTGCAAGTGCTGGCACAAATATAATGTTCATTAAGCAAACCGCTAATAAAATTAATAAAGAAATTGACTTTTTCATATTGAAACCTTTTTACAAAAAATGGTAATCCAGAGAAGTATCTCCACAAACCTATTTGCAATGTTCGTGCCAAAGCTGTAAATGTTGATTTAAAAGCGTTTAAATATTTTATGTGTTTTGAAATCGGTCAGAATGAAATGGTGACACAATCAATTTGACCGATTTAATATTAAATAAAAAATATTGAAAACAGCCTCTTCACTTTGTTAAACTATATTTAACGCACTACTATTGCGTTTTCAAATTTAAAGTAAAACCTTTCGTTCCTGCCGATTTCTAAATTCCACAACTGTCAAAAAAAGTGACAACAAAATCTCAAATGAACAAAATAAATAACAACTACAAAAGCGATTTCATATTTTCAATCGTTTCAATTGTTTTAGCAATTTTTGCTATTACTTCGGGTTCACTATTGCTTCCAAGCAATATTTCGGCGGCAAAATTAAAATCTGTTTCGCAAACCGTCCAAATGGATTTTGATGGCGACGGAAAATCAGACACTGCAATTTTCAGAAATGGCGATTGGTTTGTTAACCAAAGTGTTGATGGTTTCATGGCACAAACATTTGGGCTGACAACGGACACGCCTGTTCCGGCTGATTTTGATGGAGATCAAAAAACAGATATGGCGATTTGGAGACCAACCGATGTCGAAGGCGAACCTGATTTCTTTGTTTTAAGAAGTTTAGATAACACTTTAACGGGCGTTGCTTGGGGGAAAATCGGTGATATTCCTGTCTGTGACGACTTTGATGGTGATAATTTAGTAGATTACGCAGTTTACCGACCGGGAATTGACGGCGATTTTTTTATTTTACATCAAGCAAACATTGCAAGTAGTCCTTTAGTTAAACATTTTCGCTTCGGGATTCAAGGCGATAAACCTGTCGTTGCTGATTATAGTGGCGATGGCAGAGCTGACTTCGCTGTTTTCCGCCCAAGTAATTCAACTTGGTATATAAATTATTCAACTCAAGAACCTGATGACTTCAAATATTATACTTTCGGGCTTTCAACAGACAAGTTAGTTCCGGCTGATTATGATGGCGACGGCAAAGTTGATCTCGCTGTTTTTCGTGAAAGTGACCAAACTTGGTATGTCAGACAAAGTTCTGTCGGCGTTATGAGACGACAAAAATGGGGACTTGCGACTGATAAATTAGTTCCGGCTGATTACGATGGCGATAGCGTTGCAGATATTGCAGTTTATCGTGATGGACATTGGTATATTTTACAAAGTTCAAATAATCTAGCCGATAACTCGAAGAAATTCGGTAATTCAACCGATCTTCCATTACCTTCATTATCAGTCCGTTAAAATCAGAACACGGAGCGATAGCGACTTGGCATTCTTATCAGTCCGTTAAAATCAGAACACGGAGCGATAGCGACTTGGCATTTTAAGATATACGCAAAAAAGTCGTGTAGAAAACAATCTACTCGACTTTTTTTAATTAATTTTAAACAAGTTTTAAACGCCTAGAATTTTTACCAATTCTTCAACCGCAGCCGCCGATTTATGCAAAGCAGCACGCTCTTCAGTCGTCAAACTAATTTCAATAATTTGCTCAACGCCATTTTTCCCGAGTTTACAAGGAACGCCAACAAACAAATTATTGATTCCATATTCGCCTTCAAGCATGACGCAACACGGAAGAATTTTCTTCTTGTCTTTCAAAATTGCCTCAGCCATTTCGACCGCTGCGAGACTTGGTGCATAAAACGCCGAACCAGTTTTCAATAGACCAACTATTTCTGCACCACCGTTTGCCGTGCGTTTACAAATTTCATCAATTTTCTCTTTTGAAAGCAACTCTGTTATCGGAATTCCGGCAACCGTCGAATATCTTGGAAGCGGAACCATTGTGTCGCCGTGTCCGCCAAGAACAAAACAGGTAACATTTTCAACCGAAACATTTAATTCTTCGGCGACAAAACAACGCATTCTGGCAGAATCTAAAATTCCAGCCATTCCCATCACTCGATTTTTTGGGAAACCCGAACGACGAAAAGCAAGTTGTGCCATTGCGTCCAAAGGATTTGAAACAACGATAATAAATGCGTTTGGAGAATATTTCGCAATTTGTTCGGTCACACCGCCAACGATGTCCGCGTTTGTTTTCAAAAGATCATCGCGGCTCATTCCGGGTTTGCGTGCCAAACCTGCAGTGATAATTACCACATCGGAATTTGCCGTTTCTTCGTAACCGTTTGAGCCGACAAGTTTAACGTCGAAACCGTCAATCGGTGCGGCTTGTGCCAAATCCAAACATTTTCCTTGCGGAGTGCCTTCAACAATATCAACCAACACAACGTCGGCTAATTCTTTTGACGCAATCCAATGTGCCGCGGTTCCGCCGATATTTCCCGCACCGACAACCGTAATTTTATTTCTTCCCGTCATATTAATTCCTCTTTTTTTGATAAGTTTAATTTATTCAGATAAGACGATATTTTACTTGGCTTTAGAATTATCGGCAAACTCGCTTGCGAAAAAGTTGTTTGCCATTAAAACAATCCGAGTTGAAATACTCAAGGAAAATGTCACCAAACAAAGAAAAAGCCTAAGACGCTCTCCCCTTCGTCTCAGGCTTTATCACTTGGTCACGCTTGGAAATTGCTCCAAATTGACCAAATTTAAAAATCTTTTACTGGTAAACTGACAGTTTCTTTAATCCTTATTTTAATTTTCGAATTAGCTTTCAAAACTGCTTCATCACCTTTTCTCAAAAAAACAGAACTAATTCCGATTCCGGCACCAAGCAATCCGCCAATTACCGATTTATTATTTCCGCCAGCCGCAATACCGATTGCCGTTCCAGCTCCAATTCCGCCGCCGACTATTGCAATATTTCCGAATGTTGCCGACTTTCCTTTAAGTTGTTGGGCTTTTCCGGAAACATCAACTAATTCACCTTTCAATTCTCTTGAACTTCCGTCAAGAAACTTTATTTTATCGAATGTTAATTCAAGAATTCCTGCTGTGCCGCGTCGTCCAGATTTTTCGACTTTAGTAACTTTTCCTTCAATAACAGTTTTTGACGGTAGAATAGTTATTCCATTTACAATAATTGGTTCAATCAAAATTGTCGTAAATGTGTCATTAACCGCAGAGTTGGTAGAATTAATTTCTGATTCAGTTTGAATAGAAAGAATAGTTCCAGCCAAAATTTCATTTGGATTTGCACTTAAGAGATTCGTTTGTTTCTCAAATATCTGTTTTGGTTGATTTGTTTGAGCAAAAGCTGAACCGATTATCATCAATAAACTCAAAAATAAAGCAAAGATTGTAGATTTCATAATAACTTTTTTCTTCGCAAGTAATTTTTTGAACCACCTGCGGAATATTTAGCAAAGACTATGCCACGTATCAATTTGGCTGATAATACCTGTTTTTATTGAAAAAGAGAAGGGAAGTCGGTTCACGAATGTTTCGAGTTGGTGTATCTCAGTTACGTTATGGTGCATTTACAGAATAAATTTAGATAAAAAAACGCAACCTCGAAAGATTGCGTTTTTTTGGCAAATAAAATTACTGCCAATTTAGCGAGCGTCAAATGTAGCAACCGCAAAGTCGCCCCGAACTCCCCAAGTTGTTCCGAGAGCAGTATTGTTAAAACTGTTCAAAACCCAGAAAACACTTGGAGCTCCAGCCGTTGCACCAGCACGATAAACAGAAATATCCGTTCTCGCATCTCCATCGTAATCACCTTGAGTTGGAACATCAGATGTAATTCCGAAAGGTTGTGTTTTAGTTACGCTATTAGAGCTTTGTAGAATCCACCAAACCATCGGCGAAGATGCTGCGGCACCAGTTCTTGCTACCGCGAAGTCATATTTTCCATCACCATCGTAATCACCAGGAACTACATAATCAGTCTGAAAATTACCCCATTGTTGAAAGGTGAAGACACCATCAGAACTTCTCTGAACAATATAAGTGTTATCTGGTGCTATTCCGCCAAAGCGATAAACCGCGGCATCGAATTTACCATCACCATCATAATCTCCAGGAACAGGCACATCACCACTCGTTGTCCCAGTTCCTGAAATGCCGAAATAAATAATTTTAACTGTGTTTGTTGCACTTTGCCGAATATACCAAACGGCTTGTGCTAATGTGGTTGCTCCTTTTCGGAAGACTGCAACATCGGTAATCCCATCTCCATCGTAATCGCGTGCAACATTGAGATCGCCGTTTACTCCCCAAGCAAAGTATTGCAGAGTATTATTTGAACTTCTGAAAATAAAATATTCGCTTTGAGCACCAGCTGTTGCTCCGGCTCTGAAAAATGCTAGGTCGTCTTTACCATCGCCATCATAATCTCCAGGAGTTGGAAAATCTGTATTTGCATTTCCAAAACCAGGATATTGAGCTCCGACTGTACTGTTAAAATTTAGGAAAGTAATAGGCGAAACTCCCGGTGGAGCAACGTTAGGAAACCGTAATACACTATAATCTTGCCTTCCATCACCATCGAAATCTACCGGACGTTTGATTCCAAGCTGACCGCGAATCTCACCACCTGGAAAACTCGCTGAGTGCAAATTTACATAACCTTGATGAGCACGTAACTGGGCAAGTTGTGTTGCAGAAATGACTCCAGTTCCATTAATTGTGCCAGACGTTCCTCCGACTGCACCAAGATTAACTGCAACTCCTGTATTTGCACCAATCGCAGCCGGTGCGTGGATGTGAGATGCTGTTTGGTTGCCAGAAATTCCGTTGAAGACTACTGTAAACGAAAAGGTTCCCGCAGCTTCATTAACAAATACGCGTGCAAAACCTGTTCCGGTTGAAGCATTCGTTGGAACTTCTTGAGCACTATTCAAATAAGCATAGAATGTTTCTGCACGAAGAGAACCTACGAGTAGAAACATTGTAATTACGGTGACACATAAGACAGAAAATTTTCGATTCATTTTTTTCTCCAGTTAAATTGTTAACATTCACAAACCAAATTATGAATTTGTAGATAAATTGTCAGGTGACAATTACTAATTTTTAAAATTATAATTAGTATCGCCTATTCTTAGCTTTTGTCAATAAGTTGTTATGCAAAGAAGTAAAATTTTATAATTTATAGATTGTTTTTTCAGATATAATTAGTGCTCGGGGCGGG
>JANNVK010000202.1:0-24660 GCA_031414415.1 Acidobacteriota bacterium | reverse complement strand
ACTGAAATCACGAACCTTGTTGTTCGGATTATGCTTCGATAAAACCTTTGTTATTGCCGCCGTCAACGTCGTCTTCCCATGATCCACATGTCCTATTGTCCCAATATTTACGTGCGGCTTGCTGCGATCGAATTTTTCTTTACTCATCTTAAATACTCCAACTAAAAAACTTTAATTAACTAACTGCACCTTTAACTTTAGCGATTACTTCTTCAGCAACATTTCTCGGTGCTTGATCATAACGCTCAAAATGCATAGTCGATGTTGCACGACCTTGAGTTGCAGAGCGTAAATCTGTTGTATATCCAAACATTTCTGATAATGGAACAAAAGCTGTTACAACTTGAACGCCACCTGGGCGAGGTTCCATTCCTTCAATCTGACCACGGCGACGATTTAAATCTCCATTTACAGACCCCATGTATTCCTCTGGTGTGACGACTTCAATCCGCATAATTGGTTCAAGTAAAACAGGTTTAGCTTTCCGAACCGCGTCTTGAAACGCAAGGCTTCCAGCAATTTGGAATGAACGCTCATCAGAATCAACTTCATGATAAGAACCAAAAACCAAACGAACTCTAATGTCAACCAATTCATATCCAGCAAGAAATCCGCGACGCATAGCATCTCTAATTCCTTCGGATACAGGTTTGATAAACTGTCGAGGAATTACACCGCCAGTAATTTTATCTTCAAAAACGTAACCTTCGCCTGGAGCTGGTTCAATTTCAACCTCAACGTGACCAAACTGACCACGACCACCAGATTGTTTTTTGAATATCTCTTTTCCAGGTGCCGGAGCAGTTACCGTTTCACGATAAGCTACTTGTGGTTTACCAACGTTTGCTTCAACCCCAAATTCCCGCTTCATTCGATCAACAATAATTTCGAGATGAAGTTCACCCATTCCGGCAATAATTGTTTGACCTGTTTCGTGATCAGAACTAACCCTGAAACTCGGATCTTCTTGTGCAAGTCGGTTGAGTGCGATACCCATTTTATCTTGGTCAGCACGAGTTTTCGGTTCAACCGCAACTCTGACAACCGGATCTGGGAAGTCCATCGACTCCAAGATTATATGATTCTTTTCATCACAAACAGTGTCTCCAGTTGTGACATTTTTCATTCCACCGATGGCAATAATTTCACCGGCAGATGCGGACTCAATGTCTTCGCGTTTGTTGGCATGCATACGCATCAAACGACCAACTCGCTCTTTGTTACCTTTAATAGAATTATAAACATACGAACCAGCTGTGACAGTGCCACTATAAACTCTGACAAAAGCTAACTGACCTAAATGTTTATCAGCCATTAATTTGAAGACAAGACCCGAAAAAGGTGCGTTGTCTTTAGCTTCACGTGTTTCAACTGCGTCTGAGTCTGGGTTTTTCCCTTCAATTGGTGGAATATCAAGCGGACTCGGAAGATAATCAACAACTGCGTCGAGTAATGTTTGAACACCTTTATTTTTGAAAGCTGAACCAGTGACAACTGGAACAATTTTCATCGCAAGCGTTCCTTTTCTGAGAGCCTTACGGATTTCGTCTTCGGAAATTTCCTCGCCTTCGAGGTATTTCATCATCAAATCATCATCAATACTTGAAACTGCTTCGACTAACTTTTCACGTGCAGCTTTCGCGGCATCAACTAAATCTTCAGGAATATCAGTTACTTCATAATCAGCACCAAGGTTTTCATTACTCCAAATGAGACCTTTCATTTTAATAAGATCAACGACACCTTTTAAATTTTCTTCAAGACCGATAGGAATTTGAATTGCAACCGCGTTTGCTCCGAGCCTTGTTAAAATCGAATCAAATGATCTTTCAAATGAAGCACCAGAGCGATCAAGTTTATTAATAAAACAAATTCTTGGAACTCCGTATTTGTCGGCTTGTCGCCAAACAGTCTCAGATTGTGGTTCAACTCCTGCAACTCCGTCAAAAACAGCAACAGCACCATCAAGGACTCTCAAAGATCTTTCAACTTCCATTGTGAAGTCAACGTGTCCTGGAGTGTCAATAATATTAATTCTGTGTTCAATATTGTTATGAGTCCAATAGCAAGTGGTCGCGGCAGACGTAATAGTTATGCCACGCTCTTGCTCTTGCTCCATCCAATCCATCGTTGCAGTACCTTCGTGAACTTCACCAATTTTGTGAGACACGCCAGTGTAATACAAAACTCTTTCGGTTGTAGTGGTCTTACCTGCATCAATGTGTGCCATGATGCCGATGTTTCTAAATTTGTCTAATGAAATCTTTGACATTTTCGTAAATCAATAAATCTTTTCTAAAATTACCAACGGTAATGAGCAAATGCTTTATTTGCTTCAGCCATACGATGGACATCTTCGCGTTTCTTAACTGAACCGCCACGACTGTTAATTGCATCAAGCAATTCGCCAACAAGTCGTCCTTCCATTGTTTTTTCACTACGCTTTCGGGCGTTACCTACAAGCCAGCGAATGGCTAGTGTGTTTCGTCTGTCTCTTGTTACTTCTAAAGGAACTTGATAAGTAGCACCACCAATTCGTCGTGATTTTGTTTCAAGCGTTGGGGCAACATTTTCGAGTGCCTTCTTAAAAACTTTCAACGGGTCTTCACCTGTTTTGTCACCAATCTTGGTCATCGCACCATAAAATATTTGCTCGGCGACCGCTTTTTTTCCTTGCCACATCACACCATTAATAAACTTGGTCACAACAATACTGTTGTAAATTGGATCTGGCAAAACTTCTCTTTTTCCTGCAACTCTTCTTCTTGGCATATCAGTTAATAATTAATTACTTCGCCGCTTTTGGACGTTTGGCACCATACTTTGAACGTGCTTGATTTCTCTTTGCAACACCAGATGAATCTAGCGTTCCGCGAATGACGTGATAACGAACACCTGGTAAATCTTTGACACGTCCACCACGAATCAAAACAATTGAATGCTCCTGCAAATTGTGTCCAATTCCCGGAATGTAAGTAGTAACTTCAATTCCATTGGTCAAACGAACACGTGCAACTTTTCGTAACGCTGAGTTCGGCTTCTTCGGTGTTTGTGTGTAAACACGAGTGCAAACTCCGCGACGTTGCGGACAAGATTGTAAAGCAGGGCTTGCTGTTTTATACTTTACAGCTTTACGACCTTTACGAACTAATTGGTTAATCGTCGGCATTATTTCCTCTAGCTAAATACTAAAAGACAAAAAGATAATATCTACCTGCCTCTTGCTAAAACTTGTTTAGCAGTTAGCACAAGTTATCTACTTGCTCTTTAAACTGTGTTTTAATGAAACTTTTTTGCTATTAATGGAGTTCAGCTTTGCGGTGGCGTGACTTAAAATTGGTATGATTTTATTGTGTCGGTAAATGTTGGTTCATTTACTTTACGCTACAATTCCTGCTTAAACTCTCAAAAAACTGCTTTGCAGAACCTTTTGGTTTTGCTTATAAAAGCTCAGACGCTTTGTCCGAAACTTCAGAATATAACGATTTACGAAAGCAATGTCAAGTGACGTTTTGCAAGTTCGCAATCTTTTGATTAGAATCAATATTTTTGAACTGAAAGAAAAAATATTAATAAACATTATGATAACAAGATTCGAAAACTTCTTAAACACTTTAACCGAAAACGATTGGTCTGAATTGATTACTGATTTACTCCCTAATATTCACGAAGTAGATCGCGTTCCGATTCAAATATGGTTCAGATTTCATCCACTTTCGCTTTTCCAATATCTTGAAAACGCCGAAGACAGAGCAATTGCAGAACATGGTTTTGCTATGAAAGGAAAGTATCAGTTAAATGACGATATTGACGGTTCACACTCTTTTCTTTATGGACATCGGTTTTGGGGAGAAACAAAATCATCAATTTCATCGCGAATTGACTCATTTGATTCAGATTCAGGACAATGGGTAGAAGAAGTTAAACAAATCGCTAAATCTGTAGCGATTTCAGCAAAAACGGATGAATCACAAACAATTGCGATTGTTTTGGCGGGGTTGATGACTCTTGCTCAAGTTGGTTCCGATGCATTTAAGGCTTCAAACGGAACGATTTCACTTCCGAAAGCGGTTTTGAATAGTTCAGCAAACCAAATTCTTTCAAATCGTGCAAAAGATGATTCGCAAGGATTATTTGGATTCTTAAAAACGGTTAATAAGCAATACACAGTTACTTTTGATGAAAATAACAAACGAACTTTTAAAGCGGTTTTGGATCAAGAAATTGCAACTGCGGCGGCAAAAATTGATTACTTAACCGATGATCGTTGTAGTGAAGGACCGATTCCGGTCGAATGTCGAAGTGCTGCTTGTGGAACTTGCTGGGTTGGAGTTATTAGCGGCAAAGATCGTCTTGCTGATGTTGAAGAATTAGAGCGAAAGGCTTTAAAAACATTCGGTTACAATCCTATTGATAACGATTTGAAACCATTTATCAGACTAGGTTGTCGTGCAAAGGTTCACGGAGCAGTAACAATTACCATTCCTACGTGGAACGCAGTTTTTGGAAAGAAAATTTACGATAATGTCGAAAAAGCAGTTCTCGAACCAGTCACAACAACCGCAAAACGTTTACGCGATACTATCGAAGGTGCAATGAAATAAACTTGATTTTCAAAAAATGAAAACTGAAAACTCAAGAATTTCACCAATTTGGCTCGTCGCAATCGCCGTAATTATATGGAGTAGCGGCGGGCTTTTTATAAAACTCACGACTCTCGATGCTTCACAAGTTACTTTTTATCGTTCACTTCTCGGTGCAATTACAGTTTTACTTTTAACTTATAAAGACGGTTTGAAAATTAACGCATTTGGTATTTTAAATTCCATTTTTTATGCTTCCCTGCTCTTCTTATTCGTTTGGGCAACTAAACATACAACTGCTGCGAATGCAATTTTTCTACAATATACAGCACCAATCTATATTCTGATTTTTTCGCCTTTTATACTTAAAGAGAAATTTCGTTTGAAAGATTTAATAACCGTTCTGATATGTGTCGGCGGAATGTCTCTGTTTTTTGTTGGACAACTTAAAATTGACGATTACTGGGGAAACGCGGCGGCTTTAGCTTCAGGAGTTTTTCTTGGTTTCTATATAATGTTGCTCAAACATCCAAAAGCAACTTCTACCAATCCCGCAATTTCAGTAATATACGGAAATTTGATTCTTGCAATTGCTAGTTTTCCAGCAGGAATTTCAGCAGTTTCAACAATGACTTGGTTAGACGTTTTTGCCTTAAGTTTTCTCGGAATTGTTCAAATTGGAATTGCTTATGTTTTGTTTATTCGCGGAGTTGTTCAAGGCGTTCGACCTTTGGACGCAAGTATTATTGGTTTTCTCGAACCAATTTTAAATCCAGTCTGGGTTTTCTTAGTTGTTAATGAAAAGCCTTCAAATTGGGCATTACTTGGCGGATTTATAATTATTTTCGCAGTTGCTTTCCACACAATTAATCGCGAAAAAAAATCTGTCTAAACTTTGTAACTAAATTATATTTTCCAACGTCTTTTGTAATAGAGATTAATTCTCGTAAATTACATGAAAAATCAACTTTCAGAAAATCAAATCGATCTAATTGCGAAAAGCGTTGTCCAAAATTTGAGTTTAGACAACGAAACGCTCGATCAAATTGCCGATTCGCCGAAGTTATTGTGGAATATCAGAAACCAAATTAACTCAGAAAAGTCGCAATCGAAAAGTTGGTTCTTGATGTTTCGTTGGCGAATTGCTGCTTTTGCAATTTTTACAATAATTTTTAGCGTAGGGTTTGTAACAATATTTCTAAAATCTGATATTCCTAACAACGAAATTGTTTTAGAAACTTCAACGGATTTAAAAAATAATGAAGCCGTAAAAACAGCAGAACAAACCTTTGTTGAAAATGATTTTAGCAATGAAAAAACAAATACGATTACGACAATAAAATCAATTTCGAAAAACAAAACATCAATTGCTAAAAACATAAATAAAGTTAAATCAATTCCCCAAGTTGCTAAACAAAACGTCAATAAATTTGAAAAAGAAATTAAAAAACCAGTTGTGGCTAAAGTTTTAGTTGAGACAAAAACTGATTTTATAGCTTTGTCATATTCAACAAATACTGACAGCGGACAAATCGTTCGTGTCAAAGTTCCACGTGCCTTGATGGTTTCGCTTGGAGTTTCTAATAATGTTTCTAAAAACGAAGAGCTTGTAACTGCTGAAGTTATTCTCGATAATGATGGCTCAACTCGTGCAATTCGTTTTATATCAACAAATAAAAGGTAGTTTTATGAAGACCAATTTATTAAATATCGTTATAATTTTATTACTTTCGATTACTATTCTCGCTCAACGTCCGCCACGCAGAGATGATCGATTGCCACAAGGTTTACCGCCATTTCCTCAAAACCAGCCGCCTATGCGAGAAAACAATAGAGATAACCGTGACGAAAAACGTCAGCAACCTCATTGGTTAAAAGATATTGATACCAACGATAATAAAAAAATTGAACGCAACGAATATCAAGATGCCGCGAATAATTTTTTTAGCAAATTTGATAAAAACCGTAACGATTTACTGGAACAAAACGAACTTCCGCCGCCGCAGCAAGGAAATCATCCGCAAAAGCAAGATAATAAAGGAGTGCCGCTTTTTTTATTTTTAGAACGAGGTGAATTTAACCTGACCAAATCCGACTTTGATAATAAGGTAAATCTTCGTTTTATAATGTTTGATGTTGATGCAAATAGCTTTCTTGAAGGTGAAGAAATAAAAGGAATCAGACCGCCAAATAAACCACCGATGCCAAATGTTGCAATGGCTGAGTTTATCGGTGCAGAAATGCGTTTTGGCGATAAATTAGTTAAAGATTCTCCATTTTCAGCTGAAACGCTTCGTGAAGAAAACAAACGTTTGTTTGATGGTTCAATCATAAAACACCAGAGTAAAGGTTTGATTTACCGAGATAGTTTGGGTCGATCGCGACAAGAACAACCTATTGAAAAAATTGGTGGTTTTGCGGTTCTTGGCGAAAATAATCAACCCAAAAGACTGGTAAATATTGTTGATGTTGTTTCGGGCAATTTTTATTCATTAGACTTTGAAACGAAAACATATTTCAATGTTCAAATTCTTTCAGGTTCACCTTTAAAACCCCGAAATGAATCGAAAGACACAAAAAAAGAATCACTTGGAACAAAAAACTTTGAAGGCGTAAATGCCGAAGGAACAAGGCTGACGATTGAAATTCCGGTTGGACAAATTGGAAATGACAAACCGATTTTTGTTGTTACAGAAAAATGGTTCTCAAACGAATTGCAAATGATTGTCTTTTCAAAACATACAGATCCGTTTATTGGTGAAGTAACTTTTCAATTGATAAACATTAAACAAAGCGAACCTTCGCAAGATTTGTTTGTAATTCCTAAGGATTTTAAAATAAAAAATCTACCAAAACGTGGCAATCGCGAAGATTAATTATTTTACACAGATTTTATAGCAACAATTTTTTATTTAAATGTTTGACGAAGCAATCAAAAACAGTTTGAATTCAAGCGTGAAATTGTCAACCCAAAAATTTAACGAACCGTTTGTTTTAAGTGACGATGATCTTGTGAAAGCTGTTTTGGCTGGCGATGAAAGTGCCTTTAATTTAATTTTTGAACGATACAAAAAATTAGTTATTCATCTCGTTGGTCGGTTTTTTAATCAACGCGAATTGATTGAAGACATTTCACAACAAACTTTTACGAAAGTATATTTTTCATTAAAAAGTTTTCGTGGTGAACAAGAAAATTCCTTAAAAAGCTGGATTTCACGTTTAACGGTAAATGTTTGTTACGACGAACTTCGTCGCCGCCAGCGTAAGCCGGAAAATTTGTTTACAGAATTAAGTAATGATGAAACTGAATTCATCGATAATTTAGTAGAAAATGTTTCGTTAGATAACGAAACAACATTGATAAATAAAGACTTAGCAGAAAAATTGTTATCTGGTTTGGACGCTAAAGATAGATTGGCTTTAACTCTACATCACGCCGAAGAACTTTCGGTTTCAGAGGTTGCCAAGCTAGTTGGTTGGACGGAAAGCAATGTAAAAATCCGTTTATTTCGAACTCGCAAATATTTGCGAAATTTAATTGAAAAATTAACTTAAAAATATGAAAAATTTAAAAATAATTATCATTTTTACATTTGTTTTGTTCGCAATTGCGTTCAAGTTTTCTTCTTCTTCGGTTAGTTCGCAAACCGGTTTAACTGCTCCGACAAGTTTTTCGGCAACTGATAATATTTACAACAATAAAGTTGGGCTTTATTGGGACGCAATTCGCGGAGCAACAATTTATCGTATTTTTCGTGGAACAACTGATAATTCGTCTCTTGCGGCTGACATCGGAACAACTCAAGCTGCGTTTTTCTTTGATTCAACGGCAACAGCTGGACAAACTTTATTCTATTGGGTTCGTGCAGAAAATGGTGCGGTCGTCAGTCCTTTAAGTTCGGCTGATTCTGGGCTTCGTTCAAATACAGCAAATCAGGGACCAATTCCCCCAATTGCACCGCCAAATTTCGGCTCACCAGCAAATCCTTTAACTGCAAGCAAAGCTGCACTCGGGAAAACGCTTTTTTGGGACGAACAACTTTCATCGACTAAAACAGTTTCTTGCGGAACTTGCCATCAAGCTGGAACAGGTGGAACAGATTCCCGATCAATTATTACTGCTTTTAATTCAAAAAATGCTGGATTTGATAATGCTTTTAATACAGCTGATGATATTGTCGGTTCAAAAGGTGTTCCGATGAATAATGCTGACGGAACTTATGCTTTTTCAACGGTTTACGGTTTACGCGAACAAGTTACAAATCGGAAAGCTAGCTCACATATCAACGCGGCTTATTCGCCAATTCTATTTTGGGACGGACGTGCAAACGGAACTTTTCTTGATCCTATTTCAGGTGCAACTTTAATTCCAAATGGCGGTGCTTTAGAAAATCAAGCTGCTGGTCCAGTTACAAATTCTTCGGAAATGGCTCACGCCGGCAGAAATTGGCAAGATGCAAGTAATCAAATTTCAACATCAAAACCTTTGGCACTCGCGAGCAACGTTCCAGAAGCCTTAAATACTTGGATAAACGGGCGATCTTACACTGAACTTTTTCAAGAAGTTTACGGCACAACAGAGGTTTCACCAGCCCGAATTGCATTGGCAATTGCAAGTTATGAACGCACTTTATTTTCAGACCAAACGCCTTTCGATCTTGCCAATGCCGGAATTCAAACATTGCCAAACCAACAACAAAACGGTCGAAATACATTCAACAATGTTCAATGTGGAGTTTGCCATGCTGGAAATTTGCTTTCAGATAATTCGTTTAGAAACATCGGTTTGCGTCCCGTTGTTGAAGATACAGGACGCTTCCAAGTTACTGGAAATAATAATAATTCGGGCGAATTTAGAGTTCCAAGTTTGCGAAATGTTGGGCTTCGGTCATCATTTATGCACAACGGCAGATTAGGAACGCTCGAAGAAGTTGTTGCATTTTATAATCGCGGCGGAGATTTTCGAAATGAACCAAATTTTCAAGTAAATCTTGTTCGTCCGAGAGGTCTTAACGGACAACAACAAGCTGATTTGGTCTCTTTTTTGAGAAATTCATTAACTGATCCACGTGTCACAAATTCGCTCCCGCCATTTGATAAACCAACACTTTTTTCGGAATCAAATCGCGTTCCGCAGATTATCGGAACTGGAATTAGCGGCTCAAACGGACAAATTCCGCAAGCGATGGCAATAGAACCGCCAATCGTCGGAAACGATAGTTTTACAGTCGGTTTGACTAATGCACTTGGTGGTGCAAACGCAGTTTTAGTCATAAATTCAACTGATCCCGGAACTGCTTCAATTCCAACAACAGGAAGTTTTACGCGGCAAATTATTAATCTGCAAGGCAGCGGAGCCGGAAATGGGTTTGGTTCTTTGAGTCTTCAAATTCCAAATAATGCCGCGTTAGTTGGACAAACATTTTTCGGGCGTTGGTATGTAACAGACGCTGGTTCAGCAAACGGATTTTCAGTTTCGCCTTCGTTTCGTTTTACAATATTTGGCGATGCACCTTCAATTACAAGAGCAAAACGTGCAGATTTTGACGGTGATGGAAAAACCGATATTTCAGTTTTTCGGGCAAATTCAGGAAATTGGTTTATTACAAATAGTTCATCAAACACCGTATCAACAACAAACTTTGGAGTTATTAGCGATGTTATTACACCTGAAGACTTTGACGGCGATGGAAAAACAGATATTGCGGTTTTCCGCAACGGAACTTGGTATATTTTACGAAGTCGTGATGGTTTTCAAGCAATTTCTTTTGGGCAAGCTGGAGATAAACCGCAAGCCGGAGATTATGACGGTGATAATATTGCAGACGTTGCTGTTTATCGACCGTCAAACGGAACTTGGTATGCCCAAAGAAGCTCTGACGGATTTGTAGCCGCACAATTTGGAATTTCAAGCGATCGTCCGGTTGCTGCTGATTATGATGGCGATGCAAAAACTGATTTCGCAGTCTATCGTGATGGAATTTGGTATCTTTTACGAAGTCGCGATGGATTTATTGCTGCTCAATTTGGAATTGCCGAAGACAAACCCGTTATCGGCGATTATGATGGCGATGGAAAGTCAGATTTAGCAGTTTTCCGTCCTTCAAGCGGTATTTGGTATAAATTGCAAAGTAGCAACAATGCCTTTAGCGGAACACAATTCGGAATTTCGAGCGACGTTCCAACACCTGGAGATTTTGACGGCGACGGTAAAAATGATTTAGCAGTTTTCCGTCAAACTGAGGGAAATTGGTATATTTTGCTGAGTTCAAACGGCGGTTTTCGTCAAAATAATTTTGGACTAAATGGTGACATTGCTGTTCCTTCTTTTGTTGTTCCCTAAAATGATAATCAATTTAACGAATCAGAGTCGAATTCTTCGGCTCTTTTTTGTTTTCAGAAAAAAATTAGAACCCAAGTATTTTCTTCGTTTAAGTTAATGTTACATTTATAATCTTGATGTTAAACTTAAAGTTAAACTGACTACTTTTCACTTTTTTACTTTTTACTTTTTACTTTTTACTTTCTTAATGATTTATCCGCAACAATTTATTGATGACCTAAAATCTCGTGCTGACATCGTGCGGATTATTGAAGCGTCAGTTCCGCTCAAGAAAAAAGGATCAAATTGGTGGGGAAATTGTCCGTTTCATGGAGAAAAAACAGCATCATTTTCTGTTGCTCAAAGTAAAGGATTTTATAAATGTTTTGGGTGCGGAAAATCTGGAACTGTTTTCAATTTTTTGATGGAAACACAAGGAGTTTCGTTTCCAGAAGCTATCCAGATTGTCGCTGATAAATCAGGCATAATGTTACCTGAACCAATTGACGATAAACAATTTCAGCAATCAAAAAAGAAATCTGAGGAAAAGAAAAAACTCGCTGATGAAGTTATTCAACTTAACACTTGGGCAATGGAATTTTGGAAAGATAATCTGAACCAAAAGTCTGGAAAACAAGCTCGGCAATATCTTGAAAATCGCGGAATAAATCGCGAAACAATTGATACATTTGCTATTGGTTATGCCCCTGATTCTTGGGATTCAATAATGAATTTATTAAAAGAAAAAGGTGCTGATGATAAATTAATTCAACTTTCAGGCTTAGTTTCGAGAAATGACGAAAAAGACCGTGTTTATGATCGCTTTCGTGGCAGAATAATGTTTCCGGTGCTTGATATTAACGGAAAACCGATTGCTTTTGGAGCCAGAATTTTGGATAAAGGTGAGCCAAAATATCTAAATTCGCCAGAAACGGCGGCGTATATAAAAGGTAATAATCTCTATGGAATTTTCCAAAACAAAGATGAAATAAAGAGTAAAAAAACATCAATTATTGTTGAAGGCTATCTTGATTTAATTGCTCTTTACCAATCTGGCGTGAGAATTTGTGTTGCGAGTTTAGGAACTGCGTTCACGCCTGAACAAGCGAAACTTTTATCGCGGTTTGCTCGTAAAACAGTTGTGAATTATGATGGAGATGTTGCTGGTGTAAAAGCTGCACGAAAGGCTCTGATACCTCTGTTGGCTCAAGATTTTGAAATTGACGTTTTGATTCTGGCAAACGGACAAGATCCTGACGATTTTATTCGTGCTAACGGTATTCAAGCATATCGAGATAAGTATCAAAAGGCTTTTCCTTATCTCCAATTTGTTCTGGAAAATTCAGTGCGTGACCGTAATCTTGCTTTGCCAAAACAAAAGGCTGAAGCAATTGAAGACGTTTTACCGCTAATTTGTGCTGTTCGCAATTCAATTCAGAAACGCGACAGTTTTGACCAAGCAATGAATTTTTTGCGTGTCGAAGAAGAAACTTTAAAACGCGATCTTTGGAAAACAGTAAAACTCGGAACAAATATTGATTCCGCAAATATTAAGAAGTCGATTGCTCGTGCGACCAATGTCCGTTTGACAATTGCGGAGCAACGTCTTTTGGAACTTTTAATTAATGATGGAGAACTTCGAGAATTAATTCTACCATCGCTTGAAGTAACTGATTTTGAAGCACTTGCAACCGCATCAATATTTCACGCGATGCTTGATATTTACCAAAAGAAGTTAAACTTTGATTCTGCGACATTGCTAGAATTAACCGATGAAGATTTTTCCGCTCAAGATATTTTGCCGATAATTTTAATGAGCGAATCTGCCAGAGCAAATGGTGAAGCAATTGACGATTCTTTACGAGAAGCTGAGAATTGTCATTCAATTTTACGTGCAATGGCAATAAATCGGCGGATTTGGGAAATAAATCAGGAATTAACCGCCGCTGAACAATTAGGCGAATTTGAGTTACGTGATTCACTTGTGAGAGAACAAATAAACCTCGCAAAAATGAAACGTTCTTTAGAGAATCACGTAAATTAGTTGTTTATGGTTTCTTACTTATAGATGAAAAGAAACGATTCAACTAATTATGACAGTTTTAACAACGATTTTAGGATAGATTTAATCTAAGTTTTTATGAATGACTACGAACAAAAAGATGAATTGGTAGATAGATTGCTCGAACTTGGCAGAGATAAGAAGAATTTTCTGACATACGACGATCTGAACCGTGAAATTCCGGATGGTATGGTTTCACCGGAAGATATTGAAGACGTTTTGCAAAGATTGGACGGTTCGAGTGTTGCGATTGGCGATTCCGATTCGCATTTACTCGAGAAAGTGCCAACATTGGCAGTCGATGAAGCAGATGAAGACGACGACGACGAAGTTGATCTTGACCTCTCAGCCGGAACTTTGGATAAAACTAACGATCCTGTTCGCTTATATTTAAGAGAAATGGGAATTGTTCCGCTTTTAACACGCGAAGGCGAAGTTGTCATCGCAAAACGAATTGAACGCGGACAAATTAAAACCAAAAAAGCAATTACACGTTCGCCGATTGCTGCCGAAGAATTGATTAGAATTGGTGAAGATTTACAATCTGGCAAAAGCACAATTCGTGAAACTGTGACATTTTCTGAGCAAGCCGAATTAACTGGCGAAGAAGATAAAGCCGACGAATATATGCGTTGGACAATTGAAGGAATTGCAAATATTTCCGTCAATTATCGCCAAGCATTGAGAATTTTAGCTGAATTTCGTGAAGAATATAGAAAAGCTAAAGGCAAGCAAACAAAGAAATTACTTCGACTCAAACGACAAATTGCTCGTGCGAGATTGGAAATTGCTGATGAAATTAAGCATTTAAATTTGACCGAGAAATCGCGTCAGAGACTTATTAATGCAATAAGAAAAGTTAGTGTTGATATTAGAAAAACCGAAAAAGACATCAAGAAAGCAGAAGAGCGTCTTGAAATGAAACTCACGCCTGATGAGAAAAAGGTTTTGAATACAAAAATTTCTGATTCAAAAGCAAAGCTCGTGGAAATGGATGAAAAATTCCATGTTGCACCAATTGACATCAAACGTTCGTTTCAAACCATCGAAATTGGCGAACGCGACACTGGGCAAGCCAAACGCGAACTCGTTGAAGCCAACTTACGACTCGTTGTATCGATTGCCAAGAAATACACAAATCGTGGTTTGCAATTCCTCGATTTGATTCAAGAAGGCAACATTGGTTTGATGAAAGCCGTCGATAAATTCGAATGGCGACGCGGCTATAAGTTCTCTACTTACGCAACTTGGTGGATTCGTCAAGCGATTACGCGGGCAATTGCCGACCAAGCTCGAACAATTCGAATTCCGGTTCATATGATCGAAACAATCAATAAATTGATTCGAACTTCGCGTGCATTGGTGCAAGAACTCGGACGCGAACCTTCATCGGAAGAAATCGCACGCAAAATGGATATTCCAGTTTCGAAAGTTCGAAAAGTGTTGAAAATCGCCCAAGAACCGATCAGCTTGGAAACTCCGATTGGTGAAGAAGAAGATTCACATTTAGGCGATTTTATCGAAGATCGTTCTATTTTGAATCCGGCTGAATCTGTGACCGTGATGAACCTACGAGAAATCACGGACGAAGTTTTAGCAACGCTTACGCCACGTGAAGAAAAAGTTATCAAAATGCGTTTTGGACTCGGAAATACAGGTTCGGAACACACGCTCGAAGAAGTTGGACAACATTTCGCAGTTACTCGCGAACGCATCCGACAAATTGAAGCAAAAGCATTAAGAAAATTACGACATCCATCGCGTTCAAGAAGATTGAAGGCTTTTTTGGAAGGAAAAGCGTAGTATTTATTGCGATTTGAGATTATAAAAGATTTCAAGTCGCAAATTTATTTACTAAAAATTGTTTTGAACTAATATTAATTCGTTATGGTTGAATTAACTCTACAAATTCCAAATTCACTTGCTCAACAAATCCAACCAATTAGTAATTGGTTGCCAACAATTATTGAACTTAGTGTAACAAATTTCAGATATACTCAAGTCAAAAAAGCATCTGATGAACTGATTGCTTTTTTATCTAATAAACCAAACTCAACTAAAGTTTTGAAATATAAAATCTCCGACGAATCACAAAACAGAGTTTCGGAATTACTTTACAGAAATGGAGTTGCGGCACTCAATTCAAAAGAAAATGCTGAATTAGAGGAATGGCAAAAATTTAATAACATTTGCTTTCATCTTTCCGCTCAAATTTTGAAACTCACAAAATAATGTCCAGATATATTCCAGAAAGAATTAGAAAAGAAGTTGAAAAAAGAGCAAATTATCGTTGCGAATATTGCAAATTACCCCAGCTTCCAATCCAACTAAAACATGAGCCTGACCACATTATTTCTCGTAAACATAATGGAGAGAACACTTTGGAAAATCTAGCGTTAGCCTGTTTTGACTGCAATCGCCACAAAGGAACTGACATCACCAGCTATGACGACTTAACAGGAAATTTAACCTCATTTTTTAATCCGCGAACTCATATTTGGACTGAGCATTTTCAAATGCAAAACGCTGAAATTGTTTCACTTACACCCGAAGCAAGAGTTACTGCGAAAATTTTGCAACTTAATAGCGAAGAAAGAATCGAGCAACGGCAGTTGTTGATTGAATTGGGAGTTTTCTAATTCATTAATCATTTAGAATTTAGGAGTCCATTTTGAATTAGAAATGCGTTCTTGTAACTCATTTGCTTCTTTAAGTTCTTCCCTATGAACTTCGAACTGACGAAACTTTATCTATAGGCTCACTATCATTGCAAGAATCCAAGTATTTTGTTGCGGGCGTACTCCAATCAAAGTTTTCTCGTAACTTAACTATATCTATAAGCAGGTTGCTCTCCAAATTATTTAAATCTAGCTCACTACACACTATGGGTAGTTCTTTATGAAGAATGTAATTTCGTAACCCTTGCCAGAATGGGTGTAGGGAGTTTTCAACAAACATCTGATTTATTTTAGCATCATATTCACCACTAAATTCTTGATGTAGAGCATTATTCTCATAAAGTTCTCGTTTTAAAATTCTTGTATGTTCAACTAAAGTCATAGCCGAAGCAAGATAATTATGGATAAATCTTGTTATTTCAATAAAAAAGTTGTGTAATTCATCTGAATTTCTCACATCGTGCAAAACTAATGACGCAGGACTTTTAAACAGTCCTATTTTGTTCATTAAATCATCAAAGTTCCCTCGAAAAATTAAAATTGAAACTTCAAATTTTTCAAGTCTTTTTCCAATTTGCCATCCTTTTAACTTGACTAATCCCTCAGCAGCTTCATCTCTTTCTTCGTAAGTTTCAAAATCTTTTATATTATTTGACATAATTGAATTATTGACTAAAAAATAACTTTCTGCAAAATACTTTTCCTAAATCATTACTTTTTGGTAAACTATTATAATGCGAGGTAAAACTTATGATAGTTGCCGAAAAAATTACACAAAAAATTGCAAGTTTGCCGGTTTCGGTGCAGACGGAAATACTTGATTATGTTGAATTTGTTGCTCAAAAGAACCAACTGAGGGAAGTTGAAACTGAAACTTGGTCAGAGTTTTCACTAAATCAAACAACAAGTGGAGTGGAAATACCAAGTGAGGAAATGAGACAAAAACGAATGAATTGGCTTAAAGCAAATCAAGCAAAATACGGCGGACAATTTGTTGCTTTAGATGGCGACAGATTGCTCGGCACGGCTCAAAGTTTTGTTGAATGCAAAGAAATTGTTGTAAAAGCAGGTGTTCCGAATGCTTTTGTAAATTATCTTTCAAAACCCGACGAAGAAGGTTATCTCGGAGGTTGGTAGTTTGCTGCATCAACTTACATTTTCACAATTCGCAGAATACGATGCGGGTCAAACCGGAATTTCTGTTGCGGCTTCGCTTAAACTTAATCAAGAACCTGTAAAGTTTCAAGCTAAAATAGACACAGGTTCAACCAACTGCATTTTTGAACGTAAAATCGGTGAACAACTTGGGTTGAAAATTGAAGAAGGTTTGCCAAAATACATCGGCACGGCAACAGGCAGGTTTTTGACTTTTGAACACGAAGTTACGCTTTCAGTTTTAGGTTTTGATTTTGATATTTTAGCGTGTTTTGCTGAAAATGAAGCCTTTACGAAAAATATTTTAGGCAGATACGGTTTTTTGATGCAAGTTAAACTCGGCTTAGTTGATTATGAAGGTAAGCTGTTTATTGGTAAGTATTTAGAGTAATTAGATGAGTAAAAAAATAATAGAAAGCTATAAACAAAAATTAAGCACCGAAGAAGGCTTCGTCATCAATCGCGGCGGTCAGCTTCGTGTTGCCTTGTGTTATCCAAACACCCATTCGCTTGGGATGGCGAATCTTGGAATTCACACAATGTATGAGCTTTTTAATCAAATTCCAGAAGTTTCATGCGAACGTGTTTTTTTGCCGGACGCAGATGAAATGAAGGAATACGAAAAATCTCGGACTCCTTTGCTTTCACTCGAAACTCAAACGCCGATTAAAGATTTTGATGTTGTTGCCTTTTCGATTTCGTTTGAAACTGATTATTTGAACATGGCGAAAATGCTACAAATGTCGCAAATTCCTGTTTGGGCAGAAAAACGCAATCATTTTCATCCGTTAATTGTGATGGGTGGAGCGGCTTCGTTTCTCAATCCTGAGCCAATTGCTGATTTTACAGACATTATTGCGGTTGGAGAAGGCGAAGTTTTAGTCGATCAATTGATTGACACAATTCTCGAAGGCGGCGAAAAAGAGGAAATCTTACTCAATCTAGCAAAATTTGGTCGCGGCTTTTACATTCCGAGTTTTTACGATGTGATTTACAACGACGACGGCACTGTTTTCGACTATGTTCCAAAGCACGAAGGTGTTCCTAAACGAGTTGGGAGAGCATTATCGGCGATAAATCCGAAAGAAGGAACATTGCGTCGGGCAATGAAACGCGGCGAAAAAGAACTCGCAGATTTTTTAATTAACCAAGATGTATTTTGTCCTTCAACCTCGATCTGGTCGCCAAAAGCTGAAATGGGCGACAGATTATTGGTTGAAATTTCGCGTGGTTGTTCGCAAGGTTGCCGATTTTGTTGGGCTGGATACAATTATTATCCGCCGAGGGTTGTCCCTGCGAAAGACATTTTAGCAAAAGCGAGAGAATGGCGAAGTAAAACAAATAAAATTGGCTTGGTTTCAACTGCCGTTTGCGATCATCCAGAAATCTCCGAAATTTTACGTGAACTTCGTGCGATGGATTATCGAATTTCAGTTTCGAGTTTGCGACTTGATCAAATTTCCGATGAATTACTTGATGCTTTAGTCGCTTCCAAAGATCAACAAATTGCCGTCGCACCTGAAACTGGTTCTGACAGACTTCGCCGCGTAATCAACAAAAATCTCACAAACGACGAAATTGTTGATATTTGCGGTTCGGTTTTTGATCGCGGAATGCTAACAATCAAACTTTATATGATGGTTGGTTTGCCGACAGAAACTCAAGAAGATTTAGACGAAATGTTCGTTTTAGTCGAGCGAATAAAAGATCGTATGTTATTGGCAGGAAAGAAGTTCGGGCGTGCGGGAAAAATAATTCCGAGTCTCAATGGATTTGTTCCAAAGCCAAACACACCGCTTCAATGGGACGCAATCTGCAATGAAAAAGAATTGAAACAACGTATTAAATATGTTTCAAAAGGATTGTCGAAAATTCCGAATGTGGAAGTTCGATTTATGTCTTCACGAATTGCCCACGACCAAGCATTATTCTCATCCGGCGACCGGACAATTTCACGTGTAATCGAATCCGCGGCACGTTTGAATGGAAATTTGAACGAAGCGTTACGTGAAACCGGAATTGACCCGAAATTTCACACTTCACGCGACCGAAGTTACGATGAATTCTTACCTTGGACAATCATCGATTCAGGCTTGTCATTTGATTTCTTGAAAGAAGAACACGAAAAATCACAGGAAAGTCTTTCGTCAAAACCATGCCCTGCGGTCGAAAAATGCACGACTTGCGGAGTTTGCCCAACTACTTGGTTAGCTGATGCACCCGAAAGTTTAATTCAAATTCAGCCGCTAAAAGTCCGTCTCGCAATGACTGCGTAAACATTATTCAATCGGTAAATCATTTACATCTGCTGGCAAACCTTGTCTGTCAGCTGCTCTAATAATTCCGTTTTGATCAGAATAGAATGAACGAATTCCTGTGTTTGGATATGTTTGAGGCGTTGCATTAATTGAGTAAGTTGGAGCTGCTGTTTTTGTCGCATTAGTAGTTCGAATAGAAATATTGTAGCCGCAGATTTGACCGCTTGCGAGAATTGAACCAATTAAATTTGATGATCTTAACTGAAAAAGATTTCCATAATTTCCTGCACCGAATGAACTTGAAAAGGTTGCTTCTGAAGCCTGTATTATTCTGATATTTTGAATAATTGTAGCTTCATTATTACCGCAAACAAGATATTCCGGTTCATTAATTGTTGCGATTGCACCGCCAACATCTGCCGCATGAATTAGACCTTCTTGGTTGTAATAAAAAGATTTTCGTCCACTTTTTGGATATTGTAGAGGTGTTGCAGTGATTTGAAATAAAGGTGGAGATTGTGGAGTTGCGTTGGTTGCAGACAAAACAAATTTATAACCATTTCTTTCACCTAGAGCTAAGTTAGATTCCAATAAGCCTTCATTTATCAATTGCTGGAAAGTTGAAGCATAATTTCCAAAACCAATTGTTGATGAAAAAGTAGCTTGCGAGGAACCAATAATTCCTAAAACTCGATAAGCTGCATTTTCATTAAATCTTCCGGCAGAACTTTTAGTTATTTGCCCAAAAGCTGAAAATGAAATTAAACCTATTAAAAGTAAGTTAAAGAGAATTCTTTTAGTCATTTATTTCATTAAAAATCCCGCTGGCGTTGAAGTATTATCAAAACTATACGTGTATTTATATGCCCCAAAAGGTAAAATATTTACCTCTTGCGAGTATCTAGCTGTTGCGGTAATTACTCCATTTGTTTGTTTGGCATCAATTACAGCATTCGCCGGATAACCATTATCTTTAAGAAATTTTATTAATCTGTTTTTTGTGACTTCTGACGGATTCAAACTGCCCGGCAACGCAGTTCCGCTAAGAACCGCAGTCCTCATTTCTTCTTTAAAATTTTGTCCATTGTAAGCCACAGGAATATAGTTGAAAGCGGCGTGTCCAAATAATCCCAAAATTGCGGCGAAAACAAGCATTTTTGTGCTTGCACTTCCATGTTGATTCGAATGAAAGTTTTTAATCATAATTTTATTTCCTAAGAATTGGTTTAAGCTAGACTTGAGAAGACTTTCAAAATAGATTTTTTAACAACAATTTCCGGAATTTCGCTTCCATCAACTATTATTGGCGAACCAATTTTTTCTAATAATATCCATTTAACTGAGTTTCCAACACTTTTTTTGTCAAATGTAATTGCTTTGATAATTTCATCAATATTCAAATCTTTAGTTTTGGGGAAACTCCCAAGACGACGTAAAACATCGTTTATTAAGTTTAACTCTTTTGTTTGAAGAAAATCAAGATTATTCGATATTTCACAAGCAACTAATATTCCGAGTCCAACTGCTTCTCCATGTTTGAATCGTCGATAATTTGTAACTTTTTCTAACGCATGTGCGATTGTGTGTCCAAAATTGAGTATTTTTCGTGACGAAGAGTCGTTTCTACTTATGTCCTCGCGTTCATCGCCGCTTACAATTTTAGCTTTAAAAATTATTTGATTAGTAATTAATTCTTCTAACAAAGTGAATTCACTAAAATTTGATTTCAAATTATTCAAAGTATATTTATTTAAAAAATCGGATGTTTCGTCAAATAGGCTTATTCCACTGATTATCGATTGTTTAAAAGCTTCACAAAAACCAGCTGCAAGTTCTCTTTTCGCTAAGGTCTGTAAGGTTTTAACATCAACCAAAACGCCGCTCGGCTGGTAAAATGTTCCAATTAGATTTTTACCAAAGTCAGTGTTAACAGCGGTTTTGCCACCAACAGACGAATCAATCATCGAAAGTAAGGTTGTTGGAATTTGCAAAAAAGGAATTCCGCGAAGGTAGATTGAAGCCGCAAAACCTGACAAATCCCCGACTACTCCGCCGCCAAGGGCAATTACAACATCTGTTCGAGTTAATCTTGCTTCACTCATTTTTGAGAGTGTTTTTTCTAATGTTTTGAAGTTTTTAAACTTTTCGCCATCTCCTATTAGATGAGTTTCAAATAATAAATTATTTGCGGATAAACTACCTGTAACTGTTTCGCCAAACAAACCAAAAACTTTTTTGTTAGAAATTATAAAAACTCGTCCTACAAGTGGCAGACAAGTTTTAACCCACAAACCGCAATTTTTTAACGAATCACATTTAACAATTATTTCGTATTCTTTGAGCTTTATCATTGGAAAATTTTATCTCAAAAAGAAAAAATCGACCACAAAATAGTCGATTTTTTTTATTTAAAAATTAGTGCAGATTAAGCGACATGGGAGTACACCGAATCTGCCAATTCGCGGTCACCGTCCTCACCCCAGCTCCCGCTTCGAAAGAGTGGATGAAACCAACTATTTCGATGATTTAAGAATACATTGTTCAATTATATTTTTGCAAATCTTAAATTTAGTATTTAAGTTTAATTCAAAGCAAATTTAATTATTTCGGCAAGTTTATTGGCTTGGAAATCAATTGTTTTTTGGTCTTCTCCTTCAATCATAACTCTTGCCAAATTCTCAGTTCCAGAATATCTAAGTAACAATCTACCACTTAAACCAAGATTGTTTTCTATGTTTTTTGACTCTTCAAAAATAGCTTTAACATCAATAAAGGGAGTTTTTCTTGCAACCTTAACATTAACTAACACTTGAGGATACGCAATAAAACCTTTAGTAATTTCGAGCAAAGATTTGCCTGTTTCTTGCATTGCTTCAAGTAAAACTAGAGCTGTTCTCATTCCATCTCCAACCAAACTTTTTTTAGGAAATATAATATGACCAGATTGTTCGCCGCCTAAAACTGCTTTCTTTTTTAAAAGTTCTTTTAAAACATATTTATCTCCGACATCAGTTCTCAAAAGTTTAATATTTTTAGAATTTAGAGCAATTTCAAGACCAATATTGCTCATTACTGTTGCGATTACAAGATTGTCTTTCAAGTTATTATGATTTTGAAAATGTTGAGCCATAGCCCAGAGAGTTGCGTCGCCGTCAACAAGTTCTCCAATCTCGTTAACAAACAAACTTCGATCAGCATCTCCATCAAAAGCTATTCCTATATCTGCTTTGTCTTCAATTACTTGAGCTTGTAAACCTGAGATATGGGTTGAACCACAATCAGCATTAATATTTGTTCCATTTGGCTGACAATTAATTGCGATAACTTCACCACCGAGTCTTTTAAAAAGTTCTGGTGCGAGACCAGAACTTGCTCCGTTTGCACAATCAAGAACGATTTTTAAGCCCTTCAAAGATAATGATTCAAATTCTTTTTCGAGCATTTCTAAATAATTAGATTGAAAATCAACAGCTTTTGAATCGTCAATTTTCAGTAAATTTTGCGTTTCAAATTCTTGATTTTCTGAACCATAAATTGATTTCTCAATCGCTTTTTCAATCGTTTCACTGATTTTTTTGCCATCTGGCATAAACACTTTCAACCCATTATCTTGAAATGGATTATGCGATGCACTTATAACAATTCCGGCATCAAACTCAAATTGTTTTGTTAGATAAGCAACTCCAGGTGTAGTAATAACCGCAGCGGAAACTGCCTCGCCATTTTGAAAAATAACTCCTGCATGAAATGATTCTTCAATCCAAGAACCTGATTCGCGAGTGTCGCGACCAGTTATAAAACGAGGATTTCTTCCACGTTTTTCACGAAATTGTTTCGTGAGCGATTGCCCAATTGTAAAAATTGTTTTTTTATCTAGCGGAAATTCGCCCGCAACTCCGCGAATTCCATCAGTTCCGAATAAATTCTTCATAAATTTTGTTTTTGCACAATAATCGAAAGTTTGTTATCTTCGAATTGTCAACGTAAGTTTTACCTAGAATCGAAAGTATCACAAATCCAAACAATCCATAATTAAATCTTGTGGTTGCATTAATTTTTTTTTGACAACCGTTTGTGTCTTAGGCGAATCTTATTTTGCGGATTAGTAAACCTACAAAATGGTGAAAAGAAACAATGATTTACCCAAAAAAGCAAAAACTATTTAGACAATTCGCCAAACAATTTTACAAAAAAAATAAAACAGGACAAACCCCGATGAAATGCTCTTTTCTTTTAGCAATTATTTTTACTTCAATAGTCGTCTCTTACTCACAAACACCAACACCAACAAGACCGCGTGTAATAATTGTCGGCTCACCGACCGGAACTCCAAATCCTGTATTCACACCTTCGCCAACTCAAACTCCGCGAAACGTTGTAATTGTGACTACTCAAACACCGCGTCCGATGACATCGCCGACACCATTTATTTTTACGAGTTCGACACCAATGCCGACTCCAACTCCAAGACCAACGCCTTTGCCAAATGCATATAAATATATGACTTATGGGCAAATTAAAACAAAAATACAGCAAGCAAAATCGTTGATGCAAACAAAATCAATGCCAACTTCGATGACAACTGGCTTTCTTGTAACTGACGTTGTCCGCGTTGCTTTTAACGATTGGAAAACTAATGAAATTGACTTCGTTTCGATGACAAAAAGCATTTTTCTCGAACGCAATTTAGAATATCCGACAGTTTCAGCTAATGGGAAAAATATTGTAGTCAAAATAATTAGAGCAAATGGTGTAAATACGCCAGTAATTGTTATGGATAACGAGAATAAACCTCACACACCTCTGGTTGTTCAATATCCAATTGAGCGAAACGGAAGCCTTTCAGAAATGGCATATTACACGTCAACGCATCCCGGAATTATCACGCCCGAAGTTATAAATGCCGGAAAACTTTACGTTAGAAACACGATTGATGCCGCCCGTGATACTTTACAAAAGAAAGGGATTTTTATACAACCGATAGTCGCTGATATGGCAGAAAAACTTTGTGCTGTTGAACATGTCGATCATGCACGATTCAAAAACGAATATCATTTGAACGTTTATAATGATATTTTCACGCTTTTCGCACTAAATGAAGGAAACACTTATCGCTATTCAGTCAGTAGTGCTGGTGCCGGCGGAATGGTGCAAATGATTCCATCTACATACTTTATGGTTCGTTCAAGATATTATTCAGTCGGTTTGATACCTGATTTTGTTGAAGGAATGCGAAATCACCAAAACGCCGCACAAGTTATGCTTTTATATATGCAAATGACTTGGGACGACTTGATTTCTCGTGAAACTATTGCCAACGCTCTTGATAATGGAGTTGCATTTCCTGATGAATTGATGTCAGCTGGATATAATTCAAATCCGGCTAAACTCTCCGGCTATATCAAACGAGGTGGTTCAAACTGGCGAAATTTAATTCCGAGAGAAACAAAAATTTATCTCCAAATTAATGCCTCTCTCAAGCAATATATAAGCTATCCGCCGAGAATTAAGTGAAAAGTGAAAAGTGAAAAGTGAAAAGTGAAAAGTGAAAAGTGAAAAGTGAAAAGTGAAAAGTGAAAAGTGAAAAGTGAAAAGTGAAAAG
>JANNVK010000201.1:0-1564 GCA_031414415.1 Acidobacteriota bacterium | reverse complement strand
GACCCGTTTTGCGGAAGCGGAACAACGCTCGTGCAAGCCAACGAACTTGGAATAAACGCCGTCGGAATTGATATTTCGGAATTCAATGCGCTGATTTCAAACGTCAAAGTCAAAAAAGCAAATCTCGCCGAACTTCAAACGGCAGTCAAAGACATTTCCGGCTGGCTTCGGTCATTTACAAACGAACAATTTAATGTCGAATTTGAATTTAAATTGAACGAATATCTTAAAAAATATAACGACAAATATTTTCCTTCTCCCGAATTCAAAATAAAGGCGCGGAAAAAAGAAATTGACGAAAAATCATACGCCGCCGAACACGAAGCGAAAGTTTTGAAAAAATATAATGAAGTTATCGAACTTTACGCTGTGAAATTGAAACAAGACAAACAAGAAAGATTTCTTGATAAATGGTTTGTCGAAACCGTGCGCGAAGAAATCGAATTTGTCGCAAAAGCGATTGAAAAAATCGAAAGCCAAGAAATCCGCGAAGTTTTGACCGTAATTTTAAGCCGAACCGTTCGCAGTTGCCGCGCCACAATGCACGCCGACCTTGCAACTTTGGTTGAGCCTGTTACGACAACTTACTATTGCGCGAAACACGGCAAAATCTGCAAACCGTTGTTCACAATCGTTTCGTGGTGGGAAAGATACGCCGCCGACACCATCAAACGTCTGGCGGAATTTGACCGATTGCGAACCGGCACAAATCAAATTTGCTTAAACGGCAATTCTGAAACGATTGATATTTTCGCCGAACTCGAAAAAGTAAATCCAAAATTTGCCAAATCAGCGAAAACAAAAAAGATTCGCGGCATTTTCTCAAGTCCGCCGTATGTCGGTTTGATTGATTACCACGAACAACACGCCTACGCCTACGACCTTTTCGGCTTCGAGCGCAAAGACGCACAAGAAATCGGCGCAATGCACAAAAAACAATCAAAACAAGCGCAACAAGATTACGCCAAAGGCATTTCAAATGTCCTGAACAACTGCAAAAAATTTCTTGTCGAAGATTTTGATATATTTCTCGTGGCAAATGACAAATATAATCTTTATCCGCAGATTGCCGAAAACGCGAGTTTGCATATAATTAATCAATACAAACGTCCTGTTTTGAACCGAACCGAGAAAGATAAACAGGCTTATTCGGAAATAATTTTTCACTTAAAAGCAAAATAAATATGGATACCGAAAAAATACTATACGCAATTACAGTTGAAGACGTAGTAAATGTTTCAGAAGAATCAAATATTTCCTTTGATGAAAAAGATTTGATTTTTATTCAAGATAAAATTGGCGATTTTATGGGAAGTTATTGGTCTGACTCTGTTGAATACGCACTTGGAGAATTAGAAAAAACAAAATAATATGCTTTCACAAATACAAATAGCTGAAATTGAAAATGTTTTACGAAATGCTTTGCGAAACAAATTTCTCCATCATAATCCCGAACCAGCATATATGCCCTTTCACACGCGGCTTTTAGGAAAAGATCGTCTGGCGTTATATTCGTTTATTCATTCGCTCAACACGAATTTCGGGACGACAATCTTTGAACCAG
>JANNVK010000200.1:0-2526 GCA_031414415.1 Acidobacteriota bacterium | reverse complement strand
TCAAATAAATTATGAAACCGGACAGATACGCCGAAGCATTTGCAGTTTTCAATCAGCCGCCTGCGCTGGAAAATTATAATCTGTTCGCGTCGGATTTGGCATTGCAAGAAGCGGTGAAGCAAAATGGAGGCGCGTGGAATAACGAACACGCTGACGCTTTTGGCGCGATTTTGGGCAAAGCGGAAACGCTCGAACTCGGAAACTTGGCAAATAAAAATCTGCCGATTCTGAAAACGCACGACCGTTTTGGTAATCGCCTTGATGTCGTCGAATTTCATCCGTCTTATCATCAATTGATGCGCTTGAGCATCGAAAATGAAACACATTCCCTTGCGTGGACGAGTGAACGAAAAGGCGCGTATGTCGCCCGAAGTGTTTTGGCTTTTTTGAAACAACAAGTTGACGAAGGCACGAGTTGTCCGTTGACGATGACTTTTGCGGTTGTGCCGTCGCTCAAAATTGAACCGAAAATTGCGAATGAATGGTTGCCGAGAGTTTTGTCAAACGAATACGACGAGCGATTTATTCCCGCTGACAAAAAGCGCGGTGCGACTTTTGGAATGGCGTTGACCGAACCGCAAGGCGGAAGCGATGTTCGCGCCAACACGACTTTTGCTGAAAAAATAACGCCATCAGGCGAATACGAAATCACAGGCAGAAAATGGTTTTGCAGTGCGCCGATGTGCGATGCGTTTTTAGTTTTGGCACAAACTAACAAAGGCTTATCTTGTTTTTTATTGCCACGTTTTAAACCCGACGGCGAGAAAAATGCTTTTTACATTCAGCGTTTAAAAGATAAACTCGGCAATAAATCAAACGCTTCGAGCGAAGTTGAATTTCACGCGGCTCATTCACAAATTATCGGCGAAGAAGGACGCGGCGTGGCAAATATTATGGAAATGGTGCGCCACACGCGACTCGATTGCGCCGTTGGTTCAGCCGCAACTTTGCGCCGTGCTGTTGCCGAAAGTCTGCATCATTGCTCGTATCGTTCGGCGTTTGGCAAATTGCTCATCGAACAACCTTTGATGCAAAATCTGTTGGCTGACTTATCGCTCGAATCGGAAGCGGCAACGGCTTTTGCTTTTCGTTTAGCAAGATGTTTTGACGATACTTTACACGATGAACAAGCCAAACTTTTTACCCGAATTGCCACGGCAATCGGCAAATTTTGGATTTGCAAACGCGCCGTTTTCGCCGTTTCGGAAGCGATGGAAATTCTCGGCGGCAATGGCTATGTCGAAGAATCGGGTTTGCCGCGTCTTTACCGCGACATTCCGCTAAATTCGATTTGGGAAGGTTCGGGAAATGTCCAATGTTTGGACGTTTTGCGCTCGATTAGCAAAGAACCGAACAGCCTTGAGACTTTGCTCGATGAAATAGAATCTGCAAAGAGCGCAAATCAAAACTTTGATAATTTTGCGCGGAACATCGAAAAAGAATTGCTTGACACCGATAATCTCGAATTTCGGGCGCGGCGCGTGGTCGAGAAATTAGCGTTGGCTTTGCAAGCGTCAGTTTTATTAAAGAATGCCCCGAATTTTGTCAGCGATGCCTTTTGCAATTCGCGTCTTTCGGATAATAATAGCTTGAGTTTTGGAACTTTGCCCGTCGGAACTGCTTTTCAGAAAATTATCAGTCGTTCAATGCCGAAAACAGAAGAAATTTAACCACAGATGAACACAGATAGACACAGATAAAACAAAGAGATAAAAAAAGATGGAGGCTTTTATTTTTAAAGATTTATCCGTCTTAAAATCTGTGTCAATCTGTGTTTATCTGTGGTTAAATAAATCTTAAAAAATTATGTTGAATCTAGCCGTTTTACTCGAAGACAGCGCACGGGCGATGCCTGAACGACTTGCCGTTATTTGCGGCGATGTGAGGATGACTTACGCCGAAGTTAATCAGAAGGCAAGTCAGGTCGCGCACGGTTTATTAAAACTCGGAATTGAAAAAGGCGATAAAGTCGCGCTCTCTTGTCCGAATCTGCCATTTTTTCCAATTATCTATTACGGCATTTTGAAAGTCGGCGCGGTGGTTGTGCCGCTTAATATTCTTTTGAAAGGGCGCGAAATCGCTTATCATTTGCAGAATTCAGATGCGAAAGTGTATTTCTGTTTTCAAGGCACGGCGGATTTGCCGATAGCTGAATCAGGCTTGGAAGGTTTTTCGCAAACGGAAATGTGCGAACAGTTTATTTTGATAAATACCGCTGTCGAAAATCCGTTTCCCGAAACCGAAATTTTTACTGAATTTATTAAAAATGAGCTAACGGATTTTGATTCGGTTGACACCAACGCCGACGACACCGCGGTGATTTTATACACTTCGGGAACGACCGGACAGCCGAAAGGTGCGGAGCTAACGCATTCAAATATGGTTTTGAACGCGCGTTTATTTGGGATTTATGATACGCAACGCGGTTTTGACACACATCTTGTAACTTTGCCGTTGTTTCATTCGTTCGGTCAGAGCGTTCAGATGAATTCGGGTTTTTATAATGGCGCGACGCTCAATTTACTG
>JANNVK010000199.1:0-2857 GCA_031414415.1 Acidobacteriota bacterium | reverse complement strand
AGGCTTGGATTACGCCCAAGCAAGATATTATTCGTATCAAAACGGACGGTTTATCACAGTTGACCCGCTAATGGCTTCGGCGGTGATAACGGTAACGCAATCGTGGAATCGGTATAGCTACGCGGCGAATAATCCGATGCGATATAATGATCCTTCGGGTGAATTGCCAGCGAGTTTTACGAAAGACCAAACTCGGCTGTTCCAAACGCTTGTTGACCAGCAAAACAAACGCGATGGAACTTCTCTTTCTGCCGATCAGGTTTGGGCTTCATTGAACGCATCCCAGCAAAGAACATTTATTGCGGTAACTCACGCACTAGAAAATACCATGCTTACAACTACCACTGTAACAAAAGATGCAAAAGGCAAGAAAATTAAGACAAAAAGTAGTGTGCCACTAATATCTAAAGTCGCAGGATTAAAACAAGTTACAGGTCGACAGGATGGGCGACCCGGAACAGAACAATTCCGCCTGTTGGTTTCGTTGACACCTGATGCCGTAAGCCTTTTAAGAGGCTCTGAGGAGTTTGAAGAGGGATCAACTAGTCTTCTCGTTACGACTGTGGGTGAGGGACACGTCTATAAAGACGGCATAGTTACAAGCGGTTTAGAAAACGTAAGGCAAAAAGGAGGTAGTGCTAAAATTCAAATAAGTTATGATAAAAACAACCTACTTGAAGCCGATATTGACGTGGATTACCGAAAAACACCTGGCATTCTTGGCGATAAGGAAGGACATTTGAAGCCATACAATTCCGATGTATCGGCTGTGGGTCCGGAAGAATCTAAAGGAAAACCTATCAATAATTTGGAGAGGCATAATCAAACTTTTGGTCAAAAAAATCAAAACCCTTTGAAAGATTTACCGACAGGTCCTAGATAATAATTGAGGAGAATAATGGTATGTTTTTGTTTAAAAGAAGCGTTGGTTTGTTTTTGATTATTATGATGTTGACAATTTGTCTCAGCGGTCAAGTTCTTAACAAAGAGTCATCTGACCAACTTGCGTTTGATAAAATCGAGGCTGAAAAATGGGTTGCAGATTATACGCAATCCTTGTATCGCGAAATGAATCCGCGAGAAACACTACTTAAGTCCATTTATTATGGAAAATTAACCAAGGACGAGTCCAAAAAAACTTTTCGAAAATGGGTAAACAATCCTAAAAAGATAGTTCCAAAAGGCTACCTAAAAAGATATTTAAATTTAGCTTTAGAACGTGATTTCTATGAGTTGTTTCTCTCTTTGGGGGCTAAAGAATTTTCGGCGGATTTTAGCGAAATTGAATATGATGACGATGGCTTTACACTTATTAAGAATAAAGACTATGCCAATTTACTATTGGAAACGTTGAAGAAAAATAGAATCTCAAAAGAATCCTACATCAATTTTTTTCAGAAAGACGGAAAACCAGTAACCAGCAAGCAAATCATAAGAATTGAGGCTGCATTAATTGATGTTTTGAAATTAGTTAAATCGAAAATCAATTTTCAAATTTATGATAAAAATGTAAAATTGTTTGGTAAACTCTGGAAAATAGAATGTAGTAAAGACAATAAATATTGCTCTGTAGTAAATGGACTAGGCGGCACATTCATTATTGGCAAAAAGAATGGAAGATTTCAGATTTTAGATTTCTCGGGTGAGATAGACTGAATAAGTCTGACAAGTTAGGAGTCTAGTTTTAGCAAACGAAAATACCACAATATGCAATTAATTTTAATTTCTTCATTTTTAGCGGTTTTAATTTTCTGTTTCCCTGAATCTTTCCAGTCTCAAGATTCTAATTATATAATAAAAAATCGTAAGACAGAAAGAATCACAAAAGAGAAAAAACTCTCAAATAAATCAATACTGAAATCTGTCACGCGGAAATTACAAGCGAAGAAAATTGTCGAGGAATTTGTTGATGGCGTTTTTATTGAGAGAAATGTCGTGCAAACGTTTGAGCGTTTAACACGGTTTGAGGTTTGTAGCGACCAAGATAGGGCTATAGATCAAGTCGGTAAGTGTCTTTTAAAAGAAACCCCTTCAGAATTTGGAGATAAAACAAATTCAAGACTTGCTGCTGCCATTTGGAGATACGCATTTGGGGCTATTTTTCTTATTTTGGGCAGTGAACCAATTCCGAAAGATAATGAGTCGTATCCATATGCAAGTTCGGTATACGACGATTTGAAAGCTGCGGTATCAAAGAAGTATGGATTTTCAGAACAATTCGTAGGTGACGAAAATAATAAAGAGGATGTTGAAAAACGATTGGACGAAATCGAAAATAATTATACGGATTTGGAGAATACTATATTTGAAGGAATTGATAAATCTCTTTACGAAAAAAACATAAAAACAATGAAAAAGTCTATCAAAGTAAAAAAAGCAATAATAAAAAAACGGACTTACTACGGAGTGAGTTGGAACTGTCCGGTTTTTAGTTTTGTTTTAGCCGTTAGAAAAGGTGAAATGAAAATTATTGGACTCGTTGATGGTATTTAGGAAATTGCTTTGACTGCATCACAAAGCTCGGTGCAAAGAGTCAAAAAAGTAGTTCCAACAACCGGAGAAACGACCAATTTTGTCTATGATACTGGCGGAAAAATGGTTGCGGAATATTCGACAATCTCCGCATCAGCGACCGAAGCGAAAGTCAGTTACCTCACAAATGACCATCTTGGAAGTCCGCGAATCACCACCGATGGAAACGGACAAGTCGTAAGTAGACGCGATTTTCAGCCGTTTGGCGAGGAAATCCAACGTGCAAACAATGGAACTGACACTATTAGGAAGAAGTTTGCAACCTACGAACGAGACGGCGAAACTGGTTTAGATTACGCCCAAGCGAGATATTATTCGTATCAAA
>JANNVK010000198.1:0-36879 GCA_031414415.1 Acidobacteriota bacterium | reverse complement strand
GGTAAATAACCACCGAATTTTCTCCGCACACGCGGAGGTGAACCGCTAGTGGACGAGTTTCCGCCGCTCTTGGTAAAATTTTCTCCGCACACGCGGAGGTGAACCGAGGCTAGACGTAGGGCGAGTGAAGGATTACGGATTTTCTCCGCACACGCGGAGGTGAACCGGTTGTAGCCGAAATTGAATAATGTATTACTGCATTTTCTCCGCACACGCGGAGGTGAACCGCAAAAAAGGTTTTCGCCGATGATGATGATTTCGATTTTCTCCGCACACGCGGAGGTGAACCGATATTGCCATAATGCCCTGGTTTTCGCACCTGATTTTCTCCGCACACGCGGAGGTGAACCGATGTTGCGGTTACAAACAAACCGCGTTCTCCGATTTTCTCCGCACACGCGGAGGTGAACCGGTTCGCGAATTGTGGATCCGCAGAAATATTTCATTTTCTCCGCACACGCGGAGGTGAACCGCGGATTAGCGGAGTCGCGAATCCGATTAAAATATTTTCTCCGCACACGCGGAGGTGAACCGGCATAATTTTAATCTCCTTATGATGCAAAAAGATTTTCTCCGCACACGCGGAGGTGAACCGCTGTGAAACTTGAAAAAGTTGGCGAGCGGTTTATTTTCTCCGCACACGCGGAGGTGAACCGAAGCAACTTATTCAAACTATTCGCTCGATAACATTTTCTCCGCACACGCGGAGGTGAACCGAATGTCAATTTTTGGGAATGGATTCGGCGACACATTTTCTCCGCACACGCGGAGGTGAACCGTTGAATAGTATTTTCAAAGGCGGGAATACTGCATTTTCTCCGCACACGCGGAGGTGAACCGGATATGAAAAAGGCAATTTGCGTTGGGCTACCATTTTCTCCGCACACGCGGAGGTGAACCGGTTCGATAACGTTCAATTCGGAACTGGACTTAATTTTCTCCGCACACGCGGAGGTGAACCGCCGTCATCGCCGGTTCGACAAGTTACACAAGTATTTTCTCCGCACACGCGGAGGTGAACCGTGGAAAATTATTTTGAACCCAACTTCCAATTGAATTTTCTCCGCACACGCGGAGGTGAACCGACTTTGTTTGTTATTAGCCGAAGCAAAAAACGATTTTCTCCGCACACGCGGAGGTGAACCGTCAACACCACGATTTTCAAGATGAATCGCGGAATTTTCTCCGCACACGCGGAGGTGAACCGTCAGTAACGAGCTGGAGATACTTCTTGAACGCAATAGTACTTTTGAGATAGAATCGCCGTAGAAAGTGAGAGGAATCTTATATGCTCAAGCGAAATTCAAAAGGTGAAAGGGTTTATACGAAAAAAGAATTAGAGCTGCGAAAGTTAGCAAAAGAAGATCGCGAACGTTGGAGGAAGCATGAATTACCACCAGAGCCGAAAAAGATATAACATTTTCTCCGTACACGCACAGCTGAACCGGTTAGTAAATATTAGCTGACGGTTTATATTGATAGTTGAAAAGGAAAAAGCATTGCTAAGTGCGAGGCTTTTGCTAATATAATTATTGAGGTAAGAATTATGGGGCAAATAATAATAGACATTCCGGTTGAAGAAAATCTTCGGTTTGAAGTAAACAACACAAATAATACAAAGAACTGAAGAAATATCTAAATTCGATGTTTGTGAAATCGAGTCCTAGCGAAGATGAAGAAGATGCGTATGATTTAGCTTGTGTGGATAAAACTCGTAAAGAATTCAATCGAACTGGCGAAGTTGTTCTTTGGGAACAAATAAAGATTGCAAACGGTTTATGAGTTATAAAATTTTATTCTTGAGAGTTGCGGAGCGAAATTTTAACAATTTCGACCACCAAATTCAAACAAGAATTTCTAAAAAATTGGAAGGTATTTGAGTGAATTCGTTTGTGAGAAAAAATAATGTTGAAATTAGTAAAAATAACAAGACGCAAAACGGGGTTACACGAACTTGTGATAGAAAAAAACGGCATTTCTCTTGGCTATTCTGTCGAATACAGCGAGGTTTTTGTTCCACATATTTCAAACGTGTCGGACAAGTTGCGAGCGTTTTTGGTTAATAATCCGCAAGCGAACCAAGAAATTATCCGTGCGATTCAAGATTTTAATGCTGGTGAGTTTTTACCTATCAATGTAACGGAATGGCAAGAAGTGCAAGAACTGTAAACTACTTAAGTTAGTCTATTCCAAAAAACCATTAATTTGCGTTACCATTTCACACAGAAGCTAGTTTCCGCCTAAAAAATGAAACATACGGGTTTTACTAAGAACGAAGGAATCCGCTGACATCAAATAGAAGAATTGCGGAATTATTAAAAATTGGTAAAGCGAATGTTTCTAAACTTACTAGCCCAAAAGAGATTTGATATGCAAATTTCATACGTTGTGAGAAAAAATAGAGAGACGAAAGCCATTGACGTAATTGCCAGATTTGTTGAAGGTGTAGCTGAGATATACAAAAGCGGAAAATGGCAAGTAAGTGCTGCGGTTTATGGAATGCAAGAGGATGGGCAACTCGAATATGTTTCGGAAGCTGAAGCCTTTCGATTGATTGCGGCGAGAAACGTTCGTGAGCTGCAAGCTGCCTGATTTTGACACAATCTAAATTATCTGACAGAGTGAATTAATTTACACTCTTTTTTTCCTTTTTTAATCTCACATATCTAATGAATTGAATTAGTCGTTGATTCTGCCTAAATTACCGTTTCAAACCCGCTCAAGAGTTTATAAACTCCTATGTGTATGAGCAAACAAAAATACTGTTGAAAATCAAGTTGCGGCACCCCAAACCGCCGAAAATTACTCAACTGCAGATGAGTTTTCTCCGCGAGTGTGGTGGCGAAACAAGCGATTTGCCGGATGGCAAAATGATAAACGGTTCAGGAAATTGGTTTATCGAAAGCCTTTGGTTCAGATTTTGGCGGATAATAGGATTGTGAGAGAATCTAAAAGAATGAACTCACTGAAATTTAAATATCAAGTAAGCGAACTTGCTAAAGATCTTTTAAATAAGGCAAAAAGTAATGAACCCGCGATTACGCAGTTTTTGAAATCAATCGCTACTGACAACAACGCAAAACTTGCAGGACTTGAAAATAAATTCAAGACTCTGAAAAGCCTGACACGGAAATTAATGGATAGCGTGGAAACGCGGGAAAATCAATCGTTAGAAAGACAATCCAAAAAGATAGATGATTCTTTACGTTATACAATCATTCTTCAACCCGATGAATACAAGACAGGTTACCAATCAATTTTGAGTCTGATAGAAGGCAAAGAGTTCCGCATTCAAAATATCTGGAATGCTTGGGGTATGGAAAGAACCACTGACGATACTGGCTATCGCGGAATTAATGTCACAATAATTTCTTCCCAAAATCAGAAGTTTGAGCTACAATTCCATACAGAAGAGAGTTTTCGGCTAAAAACGGAAACACATAATTTTTATGAAGAGCGGCGAAATCCTAAAATATCAAGAAAGAGATTTGCAGAGTTGATTAAAATCGGCAAGGAAAATGCCGCCACAGTTAAACTACCAAAGGGAATGTAATTATGTCGATTTCATACGTCATAGAACGAGATAGAGAAACGAAAACTGTTGACTTGATTGCCCGGTTTGTTGATGGTGTGCCGGAAGTTTATAAAAATGGTAAATGGAAGGTGAATGGTTTTGTGACTAGCATTCAGCAAGATGGAAGACTGGAATATGTTTCGGAAGCTGAAGCTATGAAGCTAATTGAACAACGGAAATCCTTACAGCTTCAATTTGCATAAGATTTGCCACAATTAAAAATATTTAGGAGAGTGAATTCGTTTACTCTTTTTTATTTCTTACACTCTTGCAGAATCAACAACCGGAATTAGTTGTTGATTCTCAACAAAATGGCACAGAGAGCTAGGAAGACTATAGTTTGGAAATTTACGACGTTGTTAAAATAAAAGAGAAGACCTGTGGAATTTTAATAGAAGGACGCTTCAAGCTGCTTGTGCGTCTGATAACGAATATAATGTTATATATATTTTAACCTAAATTTGATTCCTTTCTAAATAATTTTTTCAAGACACTATTCCTAAGTCAAATTGCAACCGTAGTTCAAAGTAAATTTCTCCGCGTTTTAAAATGAGTCATTTGAAGTCCAAAATATTACTTACTTTGAACTACGGTTATATATTCCGTAGTTTAAAGTAAGAAACACCGTAGTTTGAAGTAAATATCTCCGTAGTATAAAGTAAAAAATACCGTAGTTTGAAGTAAATATCTCCGTAGTATAAAGTAAATACATATCTCCAAAATACCTTTAATTGCTGGATAAAAATTACATTTTTATTTGCTCTAATATAATTAAACAACATTTTAATTTATAGTTAGATACAACAACATCTCACCTACTGTATTATCAGACGCAAATATATTTGTTGCTGTTTGATAAAATTAAAATTTTATGTAAAAATTCATCGAACTGATAATTTAGCTCAAAAAACTAATATCCAGGAAAAAATATTGATTGATATAAATAAAAATTTAATATCAGAAAAATTAGAGATTGAAGAAAGGCTAGTAGCACCTGAAAAACAATCACTAATTGATCCAGACTTTGTTCGGATTGAAAAAAATATTGCTGCATTTGGATTTTTCACACCCTCAAGTAAACGAGTAAAAAATACTCTTCCGAAACTTATTAAATTTACGCAGACAATTGATAACAACAGAGTTGACGCTGAGGTTAAGATAATTGGACATATTGAACTTGGGATGCCAACAACAGCAGACCAAGATAAATATCTTGCGTTTCAAAAAATAATTGAAAGAAATAAATATGAAAAAGGTAAGGTTGAAAATCCGATAACTTTTACAACAGCTGAATTATTAAAACTTTTAGGTAAAACCGATGCCGGAGTAAATTACAAAGAAGTTCAAGAATGGCTTGAGATTATGAAAGTAACAACAATAAAATCTCAAGGTGCAATTTGGTTGGCAGGAAAAAAACGGACAGCAAGTGACATTTTTAGTATTTTTGATCGTGCAAAAAGTATCGGCGACGAACTAGATGATGGAACAATTGCTGACAAAAATTATGTTTGGCTTTCAAATTGGTATTTAGAAAACTTGAATAATTATTATTTAATACCGATTGATTTTGAAAATTATAAATTACTGAAAAATAATATTTCGAAAGCATTAATTCCACTTTTACAAATTTGGTTGTATGCGAGCAGGGAAGTCGGGCGTTTTGAGAAAAGATATAGTGAAATATGCCAGACTTTGAATATCACAGAATATAAGCATTTGTCTTTAATTAAACAAAAATTTTCTCCTTCTCTTGAAGAATTAGTTAAACATCAATATTTAGAATCGTGGGCAATTGAAAAAACCTCAGATAATAGAGAATTTAAAATCGTTTTTTACCACGGATTTAAGTTTTATGCAGATAGAGCAAGAGCAAAACGGCTAATTAAAAGCAAGACTGTTTATGTAAAAAAAGACTCACAAATTGTTGAAAACAGACAAAAGTCTATCGAAGCAGCTTATCAACCAGAAAAGACTATAAAAGGTCAGAAAACGAAAGGAAACGGTGTGGCAAAAGACATATCATCATCAAAAACAGAAACTTTAACAATTATAAATAAAGAAAAACAAAATGAAATGATTAAACGTCTTTTTGTAGATTTTGGAATCTCATTTGAAAAAGGAACGGAACTTGTCTCAAATCATTTTGAAGAGGCAGAAAAACAGATAAAGGTTTATCGTTTTAGAAACATCCAACCAAATAATAAAGCCGGATATTTAATTGACGCAATTGAAAAAGCATATAGTTTGCCGGATGCATATCTGGAACACATCAAAAAACAAGCTGAAGCAAAAGCAAAAGAAGAATTAGAAGAAATAACAAAAACTGAATCTGAAAGCTTTGAATTAGAGCAAGAAAAAATGATTTCGGATTGTCGATTTTGTAATGAAAAAGGGCACCGGCAGATAAAACATCCGCAAGACCCAACCTATAAAGCTTTTCATTTATGTACACATATTGAAAAGGAAGAATCACTTCTTGTAGAGTTTTAGATACAACTTTTTTTTACTCTCGTGACTTCTTTACCAACGAGTAAACTGTTGTTGTTACATTTTAAACTTTACCTGACTATTTACCTGAAATATTTGTAGGTAAATCAAATTCATCTTCTGGAGCAGACTCTAGAGTTACTTTAATCTTTAGTTTTATTGATTAAACTAACACTTTCTTTCAAAGTTGATTTTAGATGCCTGTCCGTGAGGCATTTCTTTTCGTTTTCTTGAAACACTTCGACTACGCGGAGATTTACAAGTTCGAAATCTTCAATCCCAAATGATCGCAAGGAGCATCGCTCAAATTTTGCTCAACTCCGAGGTATTTTTCGGTTGTTTGGATTGAATCGTGACCTAAAGATAATTGGATTTGGTCGATTGGTGAACCGCCTTTGTGTGCGAGTTTGGCGAATGTCCGACGCAGGTCGTGTGGTGCAATTCCTTGTGTTTTGAGTTTCTCCGCGTAGCCAACAACGATGTTATAAATCGCTTGTTCGGTCATTCCATTTCCCATCAAATTGTCGCCTTTATTCACTCGACGAAAGATAAATCCGGCTTCGATGCGTGTCGCATAAAGCCATGAATCAATCGCAGATTTTGCCCAACTTGGCATCGGAATCGTTCGCATTTTATCGCGTTTTCCAACCAAATCGACAATCGTCCAGCGTCCTTCGCGTTGTTGAATATGAGAAACTGAGAGTATCGCGAGTTCAGCACGCCGCAGTCCGCAGCCAATTAACACCGACAAAATTGCACGATCGCGAACGCCTTTTAACGTTTTTACATCAGGTGCATCAAGCCAGATTTGAGCTTCATCGCGAGTCAGCCAATTGCCAGTGCGGATTCCGTTTTGCGGCATTCCTTTAACAGCCCGAATGCCATTTGCGACGCTCGAATCGACGAGATTATTGTCTTCCGCCTCAGACGCAAGTTTTCTAATCGCAGACAGTTTTTGATTAATATTGGCGGATGAAAGTTTCTGTGAGCGTAGAAATTTTACATACCGATTGATTAAAGCCTTGTTCAATTCGGGACGATTTTCATCCTGATACCAAACAAAAAACTCCTCCAAATGCCTTTGATAAGCCCGCCTCGAATTTTTACTCGCCAACGAATCGACCACCATTTCGATGATCCTTCTTTCTGAGGAATTTAATAAAAGTTTTGTAATATAAACAGAATCTTTCATCTTATAAGTCTTTCTTCAATAAAACTTAGCACACAACTTCTCTTTTGTAAATAACTTTTTATAAACTGTATTATCATAAGCTATAAATTAGCGACTTCGAAACATTCTTGCTAAATAAATTATTTTAAACAACATATGTCGTTATTGTGGACTCCAATTTTTTTCAACCAATTACTATAAATATGACACTATAAATAGAATTAAATCGTTGCAATCGCATTAATCTCAATGACTTAAAACCATTCAAATGTTGGATTCTATTTTTGCAAACTTTTTAACGCGTAATATGGGCTAAAAAATCTACATAATGACATTTTTTCTGACAACTAAAACCGAACACGGTGCATTATGAACAATAGAATCAGAAACTGAACCAATCATTAATCTTCCCCAAAAGCCACGTCCGTGTGAGCCGACTATTATCAAATCAGCATTCCAATCTTTGGCAATCTCGATTATTACTTGGTCAGTTGCACCAGCTGTGACTTGAGAAGTTATATTAATTTTACTGTTTTTAAAGTGGTTTAGAATTGTTGAAACAGCTTCATTGGCGGATGTTTCGGCTAATTTTTTCATTCCGTTTTCATACTCCATTGCATATTGAGCTGATTGCTGAAAAGCGTCAAGCGGTATATATGTTTGATAAACCGAAACAATTTTTACTAGCGTAGTTTCTGGATGAATTATTATTTTGCAAGCAGTTTCAATTGCTTCCTGACTAAAATCTGAGCCATCTGTGGCTATTATAATTTTCATAGTTTTATTTTCCTTTATGGTCTCTAAATTCGGTAATTTTTCGGTAATTGTTTGCATATAATTAATTGGTATATTTTATTTATTTCCGCCGCGAATTCTTCCTTTAACGTTGATTAGTTTTGCCGGATAGGTGCCAAAGTTTTCAATTTCAACCTGATTTTGACTCGTGTTTTTATCATCATTCCATCTTATTTGAGCCATTGAGATATACGTTCCTTCGCCTTTTGCAGTAATTTTGTCAATTAATAATTCGATCACACCAAAAGGATAATCAAGCGAACGATAGCCACCACGAATTTCGGCAAATTTAAGCCAGCGTTCGAACACCACAAAAATCCTTTTTTTGCCATCGACATCAGTTTCGCGGACAACATTAATTGTGCTGGAAATTTGATTTCCAACCGAAAATGTCCCGAGGTCTTCTTTTCTTATTAAACTCATTAATTTATCTTGTCCTTCAGTTCGCAACATTGCCCGATTGTTTGTTGATTGCTCGTCTGAAGTTAAACTTTTAATGCGTAACGTAAAAAAATCTGACCTCAATTTTGGTCCGTTAAAACTAAGTATTGTTCCTGTATATTCTTCATATTGGTCTTGAGCATAAGTCGATTGGTTCAATAAAATTATTGAACAAAATAAAACTAAACTGACTAAATATTTGTGGCTGTCTTTCATAATTTTAACTCCCTAAAAATGATTCAATTTTTGATGTGAGAATGTTCAGAATGTTTCCCGCCTTGTTGCAAACAATAAGCGATAGTTTCTAAAGAGGTTCGGCTACTGTCAATACAATCTTGAATGCATTGATTGTAATCAGAATTAGTTGTGTGTTGAGTTGCGGGATTCATAAATTTTTTTGCTCCAACAAAATTAAATAACGTCTATTTCATTGATATATTCTTCTGGTTTTTCATCAAAATTGTTTTTACAATCAGTTGAACAAAAGTAATAAGTTTGTCCCATGTAGTCTGATTTTCCCGCTGTGTTTATATCTTCAATGTCCATTCCGCAAACCGGATCAATTTTTGGTTCCATGATTAAATCTCCTTTTTTATCTCAGTTACTTTTAGGGTTCTAAAACTTCTGTCGTGAAAAGTCCGTAAAAGTTGATAAAATGCCCACCATTATTTTTCAAAATATCACGTGCTTTCTCCCAATTACGTGAGTCTGTAATAACTTGAACAACGCAATTACCGGAGTTTAAGGCTTTTGAATAAGTGTCCATTTGTAAACTTTCGGCGAGCATAAAATGGTGAAATTTTCGTTTAATATTTTCAATCATTCCGTGATGTTCGCCCTTAACATCAAGTTCAAGTTTCCCTAAATAACCGGAGAAAGTCTCCGCAGTTTCTGCCGTGAAACCATCAGCAAGCAAGTCTTCATAAGCGTTCTTTGCCGACTCTTCAAGATCAAAAATTGCAATAATTTTGCTGGTTTCGCGGTTAGCGACTTCCTCATTTTCGGTATCAATAACATTTTCCATAATAAAAGTTTTATTTTTTAAATAACTGTTTTTCGTTGTGCAATAAGTCTGAGCAATCCGTTAATTCCTAGGTGAAGCAATGAATAAGCAATAATCGCAATAATAATTGGTAATGTTAAAGTGTAGCCACCTTCGATTGTTGGACTGGCAACAATTCCGCGAAATGGTTCATAAAGAGGATCAGTTACATTTCGGATAAATTGGACAAATCCGGCACTTGATTTTGCGGAAAAAAGAGATAAAAGCAGACGCAAAGCAAGTAAGCCGTAAACAACATAAAAAGCAAAATCAACTACCTGTGAAATTCTTGCCGCAACTCGCGAAACCCCAATTTCACGTTCCGTCGTAACAAATTCATTTAATGCTTTGCCACGAAATTCTTGTGCAATATTATCGATTTGGTGAGTTTCATTTGATGTTATATTTTCGGCTCGAGCAATAACTTCGTCACTAACTTCGTTTTCTATTTTTGTTTTAACTTGGTTGTGCTGATTCAATTTTCGTTCTTCATCAACGAGAAGTTTATTGTCTTTCATTTTTAAAATTCCTTAATAATTAAAAATTATCGGCGTAAGCTCTACAACCCCAGTCATATGACTTACGCCGTATTTCGTAAAATAAAGAAAATATATATTACCCACACAATTTTCTTTACTTTTACGGAATGCTTTTCTGTTTTCTGAAGACCAAATTTTGATATTTAGTCTTCCAAATTCTTTAAATAGTAAAGTGCAAAAGTTATGCCAGACCTTTTTTAAGTCTAAATAATCAATTTCATAAGCTATTTTTTATCTTTAAAGTCTTCTAACTCTGTTATTTAAATAATTTGTATCTAATGTGCGATAACGCACAATTTAAATTTGAAAATAGTGTAATGTTTTATTACACGTTGCACGATTTGCATTCATATTCTGAGTTTTTCAAATATTCGTAACAATCAATAAAGTGTTTCAAAGTGAGAAGCATAGGAGAAAGCCCGCGATGATAAAATCTAAAATACTTTTAATTGATGATGATCTTTCGACAGTTGATTTTGTAAGTTTCAATTTACGAAAACGCGGTTACGAAGTGACAACTGCAATTCTTGCCACCGAAGGAATTGAAGCTGCCGAAAATGACAATTTTGATTTAGCTTTGATTGATTTGCGTTTGCCAGATATGGACGGACTTGATGTTTTGAGAAAAATTAAAGAGATTTCGCCTGAAACTGAAGTGATTGTGATTTCGGGTTTCGGAACGCTCGAAATTGCTGTTGAAGCAACAAAATGCGGTGCATTTTACTTTGTCGAAAAACCGCTAGATATGGATCGTTTAGCAGTTTTATTAGAAAAAGCTCTCGAACTTGGCGGAAAAACTAAAGAAATTAAACAACTTCGGAGCAAGCTATCGACGCGAACAACATACGAAGAAATTATCGGCAGTAGCAAAAAAATGCAAGATATTTTTGAATTAATTGACAGCGTTGCGGCTTCGGACGCGAATATTTTGGTTCTTGGCGAAAGCGGAACAGGCAAGGAATTGATTGCCAACGCGGTTCATTTTAGAAGTTTGCGGGCGAAAAAGCCGTTTGTAAAAGTAAATTGTTCGGCGTTGCCAAAAGATTTAATCGAAAGTGAGCTTTTTGGACATACAAAAGGTTCGTTTACGGGTGCGGTCAGCGATAAAAATGGCTTGATTGAACAAGCAAATGGCGGAAGTTTGATGCTTGATGAAATTGGCGAAATGCCGATTGATTTACAACCGAAATTGCTGCGTGTTTTGCAGGAAAGAGTTTATCGAAAAGTTGGGAGCGACAAACCGCAACAGGCAGATTTTCGCCTAATTTGTGCCACAAACATTGATCCTTGGAAGGCAGTCGAAGATGGAAAATTACGCGAAGATTTGTATTTTAGAATAAACACAATCACGATTAAAGTTCCGCCATTGCGTGAACGATCTGAAGATATTCAGCGTTTAGCAGAACATTTTTTGCAGATTTTTGCAGAAAAATATAATCGTCCGGTCAAAGGAATTTCGCAACAAGCGTATGAAAAAATATTTTCCCATACGTGGCAAGGAAATGTCCGCGAACTTCAAAATGCCATGGAACGTGCCGTTTTGTTGTGTAAAGGCGAGACAATTGAAGTCGTAAATCTGCCTTTTGGTGAGAGTTCAATTTCATCAAACGGGAAACAAAATGGTCAGAATGGTTCTGACAAAAAAATGTCAGATATTGGCTTTACTGATGGAAAAATATTTTTCGAAGAAATTGGCGAACATATTGTCGATAAAATACCTGAGCCTACCAGCGATTCAAACCTTAACGATGTTTTTGAACAACTTGAAGCAGCAATTGTCAGAAAAGCACTTTCTAAAAATAACGGAAATAAACAAGCAACCGCAAATTTCTTAGGCGTTTATCGTCCGCGACTTTATAATATGATAAAAAAACACGGTATTTAAGTTTATTAGAAACGATTTTTTTAAGGTTTTTTAACGTTTAAAACCTTCCTATGTGCGATAACACACGTAGGAAGGTTTTTTCTGTTAATATGCAAGTGCAAAAAGTTGAAACTTAATAATATGCAGAATACTCCAAAATCAGATCATAACGATGCCCAAAGAAATATTATTCTTGGTTCGCTTTTTGACCCCGAGTTTTCGCGAGTTTTAGCTAAATTAGAACCTGTAACTTTTAATCTTGGAGATGTTCTCTATGAATCAGGCGATGTTTCTAAATTTGCATATTTCCCGACAACGGCAATTATTTCGCTTCTATATATAATGGAAAACGGAGCAACAGCCGAGATTGGTTTAGTCGGAAATGATGGAATTTTAGGAATTTCGCTGTTTATGGGCGGAGAAACAACGACAAATCGAGCCGTAGTTCAAAGTGCAGGTTTAGGGTTTAAGATGAATGCAAAAGATGTTAAAGCCGAATTTGCACTCTGCCGGAAGTTCCAAAAAGTATTACTCCTCTATACTCAAGCATTTTTAACCCAAATATCACAAACAGCTGTTTGCAACCGGCTTCATTCAGTTGAACAACAACTTTGTCGGTGGCTTTTGCTCAGCCACGACCGTTTAGATTCAGACAAATTGGTAATGACTCATGACCTAATTTCAAATATGCTCGGTGTTCGTCGCGAAGGAGTCACACTCGCCGCTCAAAAACTTGCAAAGAGAAAATTAATAAAAAATGTTCGCGGAACTATCACCGTTATTGACCGTATTGGTCTGGAAAATGCAGTTTGCGAGTGCTATAAGGTTGTTAATGATGAATATGAAAGATTGCTCGACAATAAACTTTCCAGACATTTCGCCTAATAACACAGACATCTTCAACTCGTTGTGATATGTTGTATCCGAAAAGTATGAAATATACTTGAGAAACTCAACATTCGACATCTTGATTGGTCTGATCAACTTCTTTTTGTGCCGTTTGCTGTCTTAGTTTAAGACGCGACCGAAACAAGGAGATTTACAATGCCACAATCAGCTAATTCTGAAAATCGACTACTTGCCTTTTTATCCACAACAAATTATCAACCATTAATTCCGAAATTAAAAAAATTTGAATTAGTTTTTGGCGAAAATATCTACCAATTGGGAGATGTTATCAACCATGTATATTTTCCTGAAAGTGGAGTTATTTCGCTGCTTTCTGCTGTCGAAGAACGCTCAACTCTCGAAGTTGGAATTATCGGCAATGAAGGAATGGTTGGTGTTGCTACTTTTTTAGGCGTAAAAAATTCGAATAATGTTGCAGTTGTGCAAGGTAAAGGTTCTGCTCTGAGAATGACGACCGAAGATTTTCTTGATGTATGTAAAACTAACAACGAATTACCTCAAATTTTGCAACGGTTTACACACTCTTTATTGACACAAATTTCACAATCAGCAGTATGTTACCGCTTTCATCCAATAGACGCTCGACTTGCACGTTGGCTTTTGATGACTCACGACCGAATGCAAACCGATGAATTTCAAATCACCCAAGAATTTTTATCAAATATGCTCGGTGTTCGTCGCGAAGCCGTAAATAAAGCTGCTTCTGAATTGCAAAAACAACAATTAATTAGTTATAGCCGCGGTAATATATCAATTCTTAAGAGGAAAGATTTAGAAGCAATTGCTTGTCGTTGTTATGGAATTATCAAAAAAGATTACGAAATTTTTTTAAATTAGATGTGTATCAAATAGCTTTTTATTTTTGTAAAGTGGATTGATTCAATGCACTCTGAATGCAAAAATATATCAACATTTCTTTTTCTATTATGAGCAGGTAAATATATTTGTATTAATATTTCTAACTTTTTGCTCAATAAAACTCTCTCTTTCTCTCAATAAAAACCCAAAACATTTATTACCAACAATAATTTTCTAAATACGGCACATCTTTTGCAATTAGCTAAATTGAGATTTAAAAACAATTTAGAGGAACGCTGGAGATTTTTTATTATGGAAAATATCATTGTTGCAACATTTAAGAACGAAGAAAGTGCTATTCAAGGACTTCATAAATTAGGCGAACTCGAACGCGAGGGCGACATTAATGTTTACGATAAAGTGCTGATTCGTAAAGGTTTAAATGGTGAATATGAAGTTTTAAAAAACGATAATTCAGATGGTTGGCGAACAATTGCCGGATTAGCTTTTGGTGGAATGATTGGAGCATTTGGCGGTCCGATCGGATTGGCAATCGGACTTTATGCCGGAGCGATTATTGGCGGCATCATTGATTTTACGCATTATATGTTCGATCAAGATTTTATTGAAACAATGAGTAAAAATATTCCTGTTGGATCAACCTCGATTATTGCTGAAGTTGATGAAGGAAGCTCAGTTTTTATTGATGCATATTTAGAACCGCTGGGTGCTTCAATTTGGAGATCAAACATTTACGTAGAAAACGAGAAATTTGCCGAAAAACAAATGACTGCGATAGATACGGAAATTAAAAACGCCGAAAACGAACTTCTATCTGCTATTGAAGCAGAAAAAGAAAGCATAAATACAAGAGTTGCCGAACTTCGCCTTAGTCGAAATACAAAAATTGCCGAAATTGAAATGCGAGGTAAAGAAGTGCTTCAAGAATTAAAAGCAAAAATGGAGTCAAACAAAGCGAAACTTCAAACTCAGTTTGCCAATCTTCAAAATCAAGTTTCCGACAAAATTGATTCTGTCAGACTTGAAAGAGCGAAGCAAAAACTTGCTAAATATGAACTAAAAATCGACGAACTTAACGAAAAACTTTCTAATTTCAAACACGCTCATGCTGTTTAAAATTTAAAAGTGAATCGTCAGAGCTGAGTGTGCTTTACCGAAGTTTTGAATATTTGTGATTAATTTACTAATTTTTAAAACTTCGGCTTCACTCAAAAAAATATTTTTATCAATCATATAAAGGATGTGAAATGAACAATTTAAAGAGACATATACTTTTCAACGGACTTTTTTCACTATTTTTATTTACGGCTTGTAGCGATGTGTCGAAATCGGCTTTGAGTAATGCAAACCGCGATTTCCGCAACACAACAAATGACGTTAAACAAGCCGCAAATAGTGACATTGAAGCAGTTAAAACTAAAGTTTCGAATGATTGGCAAAAATTCAAATCTGATTCGGATGCGTCGATTATTGAAATGAATAAGCAAATAGCTGAACTTTATGAAAAGATTGGGAAAGCCAAAGATTCAGCAAAAGCCGGATTAAAAGTTCAATTGGCTGCAATATCAGAAAAAATTAGCGAACAGAAAGAAAAATTAAATCGAAAAAGTTTGCAGATGGAAGCAGACTTAAAGAAGTTTGATGAAAATTTAATAAGCCGAAATGAATCATTTCAACGTGAATTTCAACGTGATATGAACGAACTAGGAACCGCGATAAAAAACTTATTTAAGGATAATGTTAAATAATTAAATTTGTAAAAAGGTATCAAAATGAAAGGTTATAAAAGCAACATTGAAAACGAGACTCTGGAAAATACAAATTTTCGCAAAGTTATGTATTCCGGCAAATATCTGCAGCTTGTTTTGATGAGTCTTAAAGGCGGCGAAGAAATCGGGGAAGAAACACATTCTGAAAATGATCAGTTTTTTCGATTTGAGAGTGGCACAGGCAAATGTTTTATTGACGGTAATGAATACTTAGTGCAAAGCGGAGATGCTTTGATTATTCCAGCCGGAGCAAAACACAACATAATCAACGCCGACCATAAAGCAGAATTCAAAATGTACACAATTTATGCCCCGCCGCATCACAAAGACGGAATTTTACGTCAAACAAAGCGAGATGCAGACGAAATGCCTGAACCATTTACGGGTGAAACTACTGAAGAAAGCTTAATTGACTTAGAGGAGAATTCACAAAACGAATCAACTAAACTTGTTGACAAAGTGTTCGGCAAAATCAATTCAGTGAAACTAAAAAGAATCAAAAAAAACCTTGATAAACACGCGAATAAAATAGCTAAATATGTATCTAAAATTGAAAAATTGAAGAACAAAATGACGAAATTGCACCAATTACAATCAACTTAAAAACAGAATCAAGGAAAAAAATATGAAAAATCAAAATAACGAAACTACCGCAACAAAAATGGTTACCGAACAAGGTAAAAACATAACAATTGAAATCCCAAAAGATAAATGGACGGAATTTCTAAATGATTTCAGCAAAAGGCGTTTCGGTTGGGAAACAAAGGTCGAAGTTTTGGATAAATCTGTCGGCGATCAAATGCTCTCCGAAGGTTTGGTTCTAAACGGCGTAACTCACGAGGAAAAGTCTGGAAAGTGTGAGATCGAAATTTCACTTGGTAATAATGCCGAAAAACATCAGGCTCATATTATTTCAAAACCTTCAAAATTAGCGTATTTGAGTGAAAATGAAACGCAATACGGAGTTCTTGAAATTGAAGAAGAAAGCGGCACAAAAACTCTGATTAGTTTGATCGAACCGATGCCTGTTTATTTTGGATATGCGTCTTATAGCGTTTCAACAGTTTAAGCGAATCAAGGACTTTAATGAAAACAGTTACACTCGACAAATATGCAAAAGCAGATTTGAAAACGCCGAAACTACAACCAGCGGTTGAAAATGTCGAGATTGAAAAAGTTGAGCTGGAAAAATCAAAATCTTCACGGAAATTGATTATTCAGCTTAGTTTTTTGTCTGTAATTGTTTTGATTAGTTTGTTAATTTTGTGGTTTTATCTGCGTCCGACAAAGGTTGAAATCGTTCAGCCGAAGCAGGTTGTAATTACCGAAACAATTTCGAGCAGCGGACGTGTTGGCGGAATTACAGAAACAAATGTCGGCTCGCAGACGCAAGGAATCGTCGAAACACTTTTTGTCGCCGAAGGAGCAGAAGTCGTTCGCGGACAACAACTTGCGTTAATCAAAAATGATGTTGCTAAAGCTCAGATTTCACAAGTTCAAGCAACAGTCGAGACGGCACAAGCACAGCTTGAATTGGCTTCACGCGGTGCTTTGCCGTCTGATGTTGATGCTTCGCTCGAACAAGTTCGACAAACTCAAGCCATTGTCGAACAACAAAATTCCGCGATTATTCAGGCAACCAAAAATGTCTTGCAAAGCCGTTTGCTTCTCTCGCAATTTGAAGCCGAACGCGATTTGGCAAAAAAAGAGCTTGCCCGCAGCAATAGTTTGGTCAAAGACGGCGTTATCTCGCGTTCGGAAAATGACAAAGCTCAGACCACTTTTCGCGTTGCAGACAAAAAAGTAGCGGCTCAAAATCAAGCGATTGCCTTGGCACAATCAGGCGTTAAATCGGCTCAGGCAAGTTTGAAATCTGCTCAAGCAACTGTTCGAACGCAACAAGCACGCCTGAGAACCGTTCAATCTGGAGCAAGACCGGAAGATATTTCGGTAGCCAAACAGCGTGTTTCGGAAGCTGAAAAAGCACTCGGCGTTGCTCAAGAGCAAGCCTCGAATGCCAATGTTACCGCTCCATTTTCGGGAATTGTAACAAAAATCAATTCGGAAGTTGGTCAAACAGTTGGAACACAAGGCATTCTGACGCTCATTAGTGTTTTTCTCGAAATCCGTTTGGATGTTGACGAAAATAATCTTTCAGAGCTAGAAGTCGGGCAATCTGCCGTAATTTCTTCGGGAGCATTCGAGGACAAAAGTTTTCGCGGAAGCGTTTCCGAACTTGGTGCGGCAGTTGACCAAACACGCGGCACGATTGAAATAAAAGTAGTACCGGACAACTCGCCCGAATGGTTGCGTCCGGGACAAACCGTTGATGTCAACATAATTACCAACGAAAATGTGAATCGCCTTTTAGTGCCGCAAACTGCTCTGCTTCGTTCGGGCGACGACACCGTTATTTTGATGATTGAGGACGGGAAAGTTGTGCAAAGACCAGTTATTACGAGACCGCCGACAAAAGAAGGCGTGCCGATAATTTCGGGAATTAACGCGGAAGATTTTATTATCAGTAATGCTTCGGCGGTAAAGATTGGTGATAAAGTGCAGGCAAAATAATGCAGTCAATTTTCAACATTTTTATTTCCGCAATAATTCCGCGTTCTCGTCGGTTTGAATTCCAGGTTGCAATGCGGCATCTGCTTTCGGGCGGCTGGCAAACTTTGATGACAATCAGTGCGGTTACAACCGGCGTGATCATAGTGATTTTTATCACCTGTTTAATTTTTGGGCTGCAAGACAGAATTTCGACACTTCTGACCAATGCAATCCCGCATATCACAATTCGGGTGGCGATACCGACACCAAAAACCTTAGAAGATTCAGACAATAAATCGTTGATTTCAAGTAAAATCGAACAACAGGCACCGCAGTTGAAATTGATTGATAATTGGGAGCAAATCGTTGGCACGGTCAGTAAATTGCCTAATGTCAAAGCGGTTGCTCCGATTGTTACGGGACAAGGTTTTGCATCAAAAGGTGCAAATCCGAAAGGTGTTTTGGTGATTGGAGCCGATCCCGTTTTGCAGGATTTGGTAACACCGATTACGCCGGATTTGATCGCGGGAAAATATCAAGGTTTGGGTAGTGACGAAATCGTCATTGATTACCAACTCGCGAAGGATTTGAATGTTTCGGTCGGCGATCAAATTCGTTTGAATTCGAGTGCCGGCATTTCAGAATCTCTTAACGTGGCAGGAATTTACAGTTCGGGGCAAGGTCGCGGAAGTGCCTACATCACATTACGCAACGGGCAAAGTTTTTTCGGCTACGGAAGTTCGGTAAATTCAATTTATGTAAAAGTTTACGACATTTACGACGTTGACAATTTAGCGAATACGATAATGGCTTTGGTGCCGTATGAAGCACGACCGTGGACGGCTGATTTCGGTTCATTTCTGACAAATATGAACGTGATGGGAGCTTCGGCGTATCTGATTTCAGCGTTTAGTTTGATTGCTTCTGCTTTCTCAATCGCGGCGGTTTTGATTGTCTCAGTTTTGCAAAAATCTCAACAAATCGGAATTCTCAAAAGCATGGGAGCGAAGCAATCGCAAATTCTGCGGATTTTTGTTTTTGAAGGCTTAGGCGTGGCGATTTTCGGCAGTTTTCTAGGTGCTGTTATCGGAACGTTAGTAGTTTTTCTGCTCGGACTTTTAACGCGACCCTCAACCCAAATCGGCAAACCGCCCGACCAACTTTTTCCGGTTAAAATTTTGCCGACATACATCGCTTTAGCGGTTATCGCGGCGATTATTACGACTGTTATCGCTTCCGTTCTTCCGGCAAGGCGAGCGGCGAAACTAAATCCTGTTGATGTGATGCGTTAAAAAGCACTAGAGAATATTTCAGCAAATATATGAAAACGAGGACATTTACCACAGATGCACACAGATAAAAGCAAGATAAGAATAATGATTTGTTAGAATTAAGCCGTTTTGCCACCTTCGGTTTCTTTAATTTTTATCTCTTGCTTTTTGCCTTTATCCAGTTTTCATCTCGCTTTTATCTGTGTGTATCTGTGGTGAAAAATGCTTTATTTTTTTAAGGCGTAATTTGGGTTTGAAAAATGACGAGCCAAACAACGAAAATTCCAATTCTCAAAACACCCACAAACGGATTTCACGCACCGCTTGAAAATCGACTTGTGATTGAAACTCGCGGGCTGGAAAAAACATATCTCGGCAAAGTAAACATTCCCGTTTTGCACGACATCAATATTCAAATCAGAGAGCAAGAATTCGTGGCAATTATCGGACAATCAGGCAGCGGAAAATCAACTTTGCTTAATATTCTAGGTGCTTTAGATGTGCCGACAGGTGGAACGGTTTTAGTCAACGGCGTTGATATTTCGACACTCGACGAAGACGGTTTGGCGATTTTGCGAAGCGAAGAAGTCGGGTTTATTTTCCAAGCACATTTTCTGCTCAACGAGTTTACTTGCTTGGAAAATGCTCTGATGCCGATCACGATTCGCCACGGCGAAGCCGACGAAGAACAAACTTCGCGGGTTTTGCAACTGCTCGAAAGAGTTGGTTTAGGCGACCAAATCAACAAACATCCGGACGAAATGAGCGGCGGACAAAATCAACGTTGTGCAATTGTTCGTTCGCTGGCAAATTCGCCGAAAATCATTCTCGCCGATGAACCGACCGGCAATCTTGACCGAAATTCGGGCGAAGAAGTTTTCGCACTGATGCGTGAAATGAACCGTGAAAGCGGCGTGGCGTTTGTGATGATTACGCACGATGACAGGCTTGCACAACAGGCGGACAGAATTTTATTGATCGAAGACGGCGGCATTATTGAAATGACAAAAGAAGCTCACGGTAAAAAATTTGTGAAGAATATTTAATTCATTTTCTTGTCAACCAAACGCACGGTATCGCGGGCAATCAGCAATTCTTCGTTTGTCGGAATCACGAAAACTTTTAATCTCGCCGAATCTTTGCTGATAATTCCCTCGCTGGCACGGGCGATCGATTCATTTAATTTCGGCTCGATTTCAATTCCTGCCCAAGCTAAATTTTCGCAAATCAACGCCCTGATTTCAGGCGAATTTTCGCCGATTCCGCCCGCAAAAATTATCGCGTCGGCACCGTTCATCGCCGCGAGATACGAACCGATATATTTGCTCGCTCGATAGCAAAAAATTTCGATGGCGAGTTTTGCCCGACGATCATTATTTTCCTTAGCTTCGGCGAGCAGTTCACGCATATCGTTGGTCAAACCCGAAATGCCTAAAAGTCCCGATTGTTTGTTCAATAAACTTTCGACTTCCTGCACGGTCAAGCCTTCTTTGGCGGAAATAAATTCGATAATCGCCGCATCCAAATCACCCGCACGAGTTCCCATCACCAAACCTTCAAGCGGCGTTAAACCCATCGAAGTATCGATCGAATTCCCGTTTTTGATAGCTGCAATCGAACAGCCGTTGCCCAAATGAAGCGTGATTATATTGACATTTTCACGCGAAATATTTTGCCACGTTCGATAGCGATAAGCTACAAAACGATGTGAAGTGCCGTGAAAACCGTAGCGACGAATCTTGTGTCGGCGATAAAGCTGATACGGAAGTGCATATAAATAGGCGTGTTCGGGTAAAGTTTGATGAAAAGCCGTGTCGAAAACCGCGACCTGCGGCAGTCCGCTGCCGAATACTTTTCGAGCGGCTGAAATGCCGTTGATGTTCGCCGGATTATGCAACGGTGCGAGTTCGATGCAATCTTCGATTCCCTGCAAAACTTCGTCGGTAATTATCGCCGATTCGGTAAATTTTTCGCCGCCGTGAACAACCCGATGCCCGACCGCGTGAATGTCCGCAAGGCTGTTGATTTCTTCAATTTCCGAATTTTCCGAGACAATCCACCCGACAATCGTTTCGACCGCCGATTTTATATCTCGAATCGGTGCGGCAGAGCGTTGCGGCGATTTTCCTTCGGCAACAAATTTCACAATCGCCGCTCCGCCGATGCGTTCGATTTCGCCGCGAGCCAACCGCCGATCAGTATTTTGGGCAATTCGTTCGAGATTAGTTTCAATCAACTGAAATTTGAGCGACGAACTGCCGCAATTTAAGACGAGAATATTCATAAACTAATTGTAAATTGTTAATTGTTAATTGTTAATTGTTAATGAAAACCGATTCTTGCCGGAATCCTACATTAACAATTAACAATTTACCATTAACAATTATCAAAGTTTCCAATCGCGTATTTCGGGCAGATCGTCGCCGAATTCTTCGATATATTTTTTGTGTTTGGCAAGTTTATCGAGCATTTTTTGTTTGACGTGAAGCCCTGTTTTTTGCAATCGCGGAACACGCTCAATCACATCAATTACCAAGTGAAATCTATCCAAATCATTCAGCACAACCATATCAAACGGCGTAGTTGTCGTGCCTTCTTCTTTGTAGCCGCGAACGTGGATGTTGTCGTGGTTTGTCCGCCGATAGGTCAGCCGATGAATGAGCCACGGATAACCGTGAAAGGCGAAAATTACGGGTTTATCAACCGTGAATATAGCGTCGAAATCTTCGTCTGAAAGTCCGTGCGGATGTTCTTTCGGCGGCTGAAGTTTCATTAGATTTACCACATTTACAACGCGGATTTTAAGATTCGGGAAGTTTTGCCGCAGAATATCAACCGCCGCTAAAACTTCGAGCGTCGGCACATCGCCTGCACACGCCATGACGACGTCAGGTTCATCAAAATTATTATTGCTCGCCCATTCCCAAATTCCCGCACCTGCCAGACAATGCTTTTTCGCGGCTTCAATATCGAGATATTGCAGCGAAGGCTTTTTGCCTGCAATTATCACGTTGACATAATTTTTGCTCCGCAAACAATGATCGGCGACAGACAGCAAAGTGTTCGCATCAGGCGGCAGATAAACGCGGACAACCTCGGCTTTTTTGTTGATAACATGGTCAATAAATCCCGGGTCTTGGTGCGAAAATCCGTTATGATCTTGTCCCCAAACGTGCGATGTGAGCAGATAATTCAGCGACGCAATCGGTTCACGCCACGCGATTTTATTGCAAGTTTTCAACCATTTGGCGTGTTGATTAAACATCGAATCAATAATGTGAATAAAGGCTTCGTAACACGAAAATAAACCGTGTCGCCCCGTTAGCAAATAGCCTTCAAGCCAACCTTGGCACAGATGTTCGCTCAAAACTTCCATTACTCGTCCATCGGTTGCCAGCGAATCATCGGACGGCAAAATTCCTTCTGTCCAAACGCGATTAGTTGTTTCAAACAAAGCGTTTAGACGATTCGATGCAGTTTCGTCGGGACCGAAAACGCGAAAGTTTTTATTGTCGTCGTTCAAACTCATCACGTCTCGCAGAAACTTACCCAAAACGCGAGTCGGTTCGGCATAAGTTGTCGCAGGTTTGATGACTTCAACGGCGTAATCGGCGAAATTCGGCATCTTCAATTTTTTCAACAACTTGCCGCCATTCGCGTGCGGATTCATGCTCATTCGGCGAGTGCCTTTTGGAGCAAGTTCTTGCAAATCTGCCCGAAGTGTTCCGTTTTCATCAAAAAGTTTTTCAGGCTGATAACTTCGCATCCATTCTTCGAGCATTTGAACATGTTTAGGTTTGGTGGCGAGTTCTGAAAGCGGGACTTGATGCGAGCGAAATGTGCCTTCAATTTGTAAGCCGTCAACTGTTTTCGGACCTGTCCAACCTTTCGGAGTTCTAAGGACAATCATCGGATAAATCGGGCGTTCAAATTTTGGATTATCTTTTGCATCTTGTTGAATTTGTTGGATTTCCGCTAAAACTATTTCAAGCGTTTCCGCCATTTTTTCGTGCATTTCTGCTGGCTCATCGCCTTCCACAAAATACGGTTTATGCCCGAACCCGACCAGCAAACTTGTCAATTCTTCACGGCTCAAACGTGCCAAAACTGTCGGATTTGCAATCTTGTAACCGTTCAAATGGAGAATCGGTAAAACTGTTCCGTCGCGTTTCGGATTGACGAATTTGTTTGAATGCCAGCTCGCCGCTAATGCTCCAGTTTCGGCTTCGCCATCGCCAATCACACAGCTTGCAATCAAATCAGGATTATCAAAAACCGCCCCGTAAGCGTGAGTCAGCGAGTAGCCGAGTTCGCCGCCTTCGTGAATCGAACCAGGCGTTTCGGGGGCAACGTGGCTCGGAATTCCGCCGGGAAACGAAAATTGTTTGAACAGCTTTTGCATTCCTTCGGCATCTTGCGAAATGTTCGGAAAAACTTCGCTGTAAGTTCCTTCAAGATATGTGTTTGCGACAATTCCGGGTCCGCCGTGTCCAGGTCCGCAAATGTAAATGATGTTCAAATCGTGTTTTTTAATCAGCCGATTCAAATGAACGTAAATAAAATTCAAACCAGGCGTAGTTCCCCAATGTCCGAGAAGTCGCGGCTTAATGTGTTCGATTTTGAGCGGCTCACGAAGCAACGGATTATCAAGCAAATAAATCTGCCCGACGGACAAATAATTGGCGGCGTTCCAGTAAGCATCAATCTTTTGCAATTCATTGTCGGTTAAAGTTTGTTTGTTTTTAGATTCGTTCATATAGTTAATTAACTGATTTACGGCGGACAAAGTATTTAGTTATTTCAACAATTACAATCGGTAAAATAATCGAAATTATTACGACAAAATAGTCGGAATTTACCGGCGGAACGGTATCAAGCACTCGTGCCAACGGCGGAAAATAAACGGCGAAAAGTTGCAAACCGATGACGATTACCACCGCCGCGAAAATGTATGGATTGCCGAAAAAGCCGCTAAACGCCGAGCGTGTTTGCGAACGGCAGTTAAACAGATGTCCGAGTTGAACGCCAACGACAGACAACAGAGCAATCGTGCGTGTGTGCGAACCTTCGCCGTAAGTTTGCAACGCCCAAAAATAAGCGGCGAGTGAAATTACACCAAGCATAATTCCTTGCCATGAAACTGTGAATAAAAAAGATTTTGACAACAAACTTTCGTTTGGTGAACGCGGTTTGCGGTGCATTGTTTCCGGCGATGGCGGTTCAATCGCAAGGGCAAGTGCGGGAAAAATATCGGTGACGAGATTTATCCAAAGAATCTGCAAAGGTAACAACGGCAAGGGAAATCCGGCAACGATTGGGATAAAAATAAGGATAATTTCACCGAGATTATGCGAAAACATCATCAGCACAAATTTCGTGATGTTTGAATAAATCGCTCGTCCACCTTCGATGGCTTTGACGAGTGTGGCGAAATTATCGTCTGTCAAAACAATATCGGCGGCTTCTTTGGCGACTTCGGTGCCTTGAATTCCCATCGCAATTCCGATGTCGGCACGCTTTAACGCCGGAGCATCGTTCACGCCGTCGCCTGTCACCGCGACAATCTCGCCGGCTTTTTGCAAGGCTTCAACAATGCGAAGTTTGTCTTCGGGCGTAACTCTCGCAAAGACGTGAGCTTGACGAGCTAATTGAGCGATTTTTTCGCTGTCAGAATCGGCTAAATCCTCTGAATGCAGTGCAAAAACATCTTCGCCTTCGCTTAAATGTAATTCTTGAGCGATGGCACGAGCCGTATTTATCTGGTCGCCGGTCAACATTACAACGCGAATTCCGGCTTGTTGAACTTCGCGGATTGCCTCGGCAACGCCTTCCCGAAGCGGATCGCTCATTCCCGCAAAACCGAGAAAAGTGTAATCGTTTTTGGTTTCTTCATTTGAATTTGCATCAAAAATATCGTTCAAAGATTTTTCGGCAAATGCCAAAACTCGTAACGCACGACTCGCCATTTCTTCGTTAATTTTTAAGAAATTGCCGCGTGTTTCTGAATCCAAAACGCTGATTTTTCCATCTTTCGCCACATAATTACTGCAAATATCAAGCAAAACTCCGGGAGCACCTTTCATCGAAGCGAACTGTTTGCCGTCTTTACCTTCGGAAATTACGATCATTCGTTTCGTGGCGGCATCGAATGGATGTTCAAAAATCTTTTTATATTTTGTGCGTTCGGTTTGGATATTCAAACCGCTTTTATGTGCGGCAACGAGCAAAGAAGTTTCGGTCGGATCGCCGATGGCTTGCTTGTGTTCATCGTTGTTTGCGTCAAACGCGGCTTCGTTGCACAAAACGCTGACGAGCAAAAGCCTTTGCAAGTTTTCATCAGACTTATTGAGGTTGGTTGAAAGGTTAATATTTTGACTGTTTGCGAGTTGATATTCCTGCACGGTCATCCGATTTTCGGTCAGCGTTCCGGTTTTATCGGTGCAAATAACGGTCGTGCTGCCGAGCGTTTCAACCGCCGAAAGTTTGCGGACAATCGCATTTCGGCGAGCCATTCGCAAAACGCCGAGAGCCAAAATCAAAGTCGTAACAGTCGGCAGACCTTCGGGAACTGCTGCCACAGCCAAACTAACCGAAACTTCGAGCATCAGCCACAGATTATCGCCACGAATAAAAGCCGCAATCATTACGGCGACTGCCACACCTAAAACAATATAAACAAGGCGTTTACCTAAATCTTGCAGTTTGCCTTCAAGCGGCGTTTGTTCAGTTTTTGTTTCGTTAATTAACTGACCGATACGTCCGAGTTCGGTCTGTTTTCCGATTGCCGTCACAACTGCCACGGCTTTTCCGCGAACAATATTTGTCCCTAAAAAAAGCATCGAATGACGTTCGGCAAGCGGCGTAGAAATTTCCGTCGGTTCGGTTAATTTTTCAACCGCCACGCTTTCGCCGGTTAAAGCAGATTCATCAACTTGCAAATTAAACGCTTCGATCAGCAGCGAATCAGCCGGAACGCGGTCGCCCGCCGCCAAAATAATAATGTCGCCGGAAACAAGCTCCGTAGATTCAATTTGTTGCTCGCTTCCGCCGCGACGAACGCGGGCAAAAGTATGCGTAGATTTTCGCAACGCATCGAGAGTTCGCCCCGCTTGCCATTCAATCGCAAACCCGATAATTGCGTTGATAATCAGCACCACAAAAATCGCCACAGATTCCAAACGGCTTTCCGTGAACCACGCGACAACCGCCGCAAACGCCAATAACCAAATGACAATGCTCGTAAATTGACCTACTAAAATCTGCCACCAACTGCGTCCTTTTGATGCTTCAATCGAGTTTTTCCCGTCACGAAGCAAGCGTTTCGCCGCTTCATCTTTTGATAAACCTTGTGCGGCGTTTACATCAAGTAAACCCGTAATTTCTTGAGCCGAATAAGCGTGCGGCGAAGTTAAGTGAGCATCGCGGGAATTTTCATTCGGTAGCGATTGTTGGTTAAGTTTTACAGGTAAGTTTTTCATTTTCATCTCAATTTAACATTTAATAATCGGGCAGAAATCAAGCGTATCTATACCGGGCTAATGTCTTTGAACCCCACAAAATGACCACAGTAACAGCGACAATTGCAATCAATGAATAATGAATTTCAGGATAATCAACCAACGGATTGTGTATGTCATCTCTTGGAAACAAAGGTCTTCCGAGATTCAACATCGTATGAAACAGGATGCAGGCAAATAAACTTTTTCCCGTGTTGTTGTAAATCCAAACAATCAAAACCCTCACGGCGACTGTTCCGAGCGTTGCCCACGCGATAAAAGTCAGACCGTGACCTTGTTGAATGATTGACGGATAATGCCAAACTGCCCATGGAATTCCGATCAGAATACCTGCCGATAATGCTCCGAATCGTTCCTGCATCGGATCAATCGCATAACCCATATAGCCGGTTTCTTCTGCAATTGCCCCGACAAAAAAGAGCGTCAAAAGAAAAGGAATTGAGATAAGAGAAATGTAAAATTCGCTTGGAAGTGATAATCCTAAAACGCGGATGACCATATATATCAACAAATACATTAAAAACGGCAGCAAAATAATCGGCACATACCAAATCTTTTTTGTGATTCGTTTGAAATCTAAAATTCGCTTAAATAAGTCGCCAACACCAATGAATCCTTCTTCTTTAAAAACTAAAATACATCCTGCAATTATTGGTATGAAAGCAGTTACAATATCAATTATAGAAAAATTCAACGACGATGTGCGTTTTGCATCAATCATAAAATCAATAATCCAAAACGGAATTGAAAGACCGAAAACAATGAGAAAGAATTTTAACGGCGATTTATTATTATTCATTTCAGAATTTCTCCGCCGTATCGAATTCAATCTTTTTCACATTAAACTTTGCATAGCTCACCTCACCTTTTTCCAATTTCCAAATTACTTCTGCTTTCATCGGAACAATCACGCCGTTGATTTCTTTGTAATCCGCCATTTTGCAGAGCCACGCTTCACGTTTTTCTTCGCCCAAAAATCGCTTTGTTTCCATTTGTGTTATTTCGCCAATTTCATTAAAAGTAACGATATAAGAGAATGAAACATCTCTGTATTTGAATGATAATTTTGCCGAATTTGCGTCAATCGGCGACCATTGATTTCGCTCGTTGGGTAATAAATTGGTAGGAAACCAAACGCTTTCGCCAAGCCATCTTTGCAATTCGCCTTCGTTGAAATTTTCGCCTTTTGCGTCAACGACGTTGTAGAGCGAGAAAAGCGTAACGACCAATCGCCCTTGATCGCCGACATACATATCGCGGGCGGTGAACATCGAAGTCGTGCCTTTCCAAATAAAACCGGGCTTTTCGGCAGTAAAATACTGCTCGCCTTCGATGTTCGTAAAATCTTTATCCAAGCCCGCTTTGAATTGCCCGTCGTGCGTCAATCGGACATAACTGATATACGGCTGTCCGTCGTTCAGAACGTGGCGAAAATAGCGTTGGACAGGTTCGGGCAAACCCGACAACTGTTTATATTTGAATACTTTAGCGGAGATATTGTTTGATTGAGCGAACAATTCCACTACTTCATTTTTGAACTGAAAAAAGCGAAATAATTTTCCGCCAATCAAAATTAAAACGAGCGTTGCGACAATAAAAAGTGCGATTATCATTAGTTTTTTATACTTCATTTTTCAAAACTTCTTTCTTAAATAGATTTCTAACTTGCGGCAGCAATGCGACAAAAATAATGGCAATGCCGATAAACATATAAAAGCTGTGTGACCAATGGACAGCACGGAGAAAAACCATCTCAACCTGTATCCAAATAATTAGTGCAAAGGCAATGTAAATGCTGTAAGTCCACGCCCAGTGCAGATCGGAGAAAAAATTAATTCGCTCTGCTAATCCACTTTTCGGTTTTTTGATCAATGCAAAAATTGTGCATATCGGCACTAAACCAAGGATCGTAAATAAAATAATTCCCGGTATTAAAAAACTACCGAAAGGAGAATTTTCTAACAGAGACAAAGGCATTCCAAATAACTTTCCATCGGGCGAAATTATCAATACGCCGCCGCCAAACACTGCTCCGATGCTGAGAAATGCCAATAAAAAGAGAAGTATATTTCGGGCTGTTTTTGGTTTCATAATTTTCTATTTATTTTGATGTGGGCAGCATCTTGTTTCGATAAAGCAATAAAGAAATCGTAATTAAACCTGCTAAAAATAAGCTGGTGTCTTCCAATATTCCAAATTGAAAAACTGCCATAAAGCCGATAACCGACCAGATAAAAGGAATGATAAGAATCGTGAGCGGACAGTTTTCAACATTTAGTAAGAGCATTCCAAAAGTAAAAATCGTGGTTGGACAAGGCAGACCAAAAGTAGGTGTCGAAGGATAAATATGACCGAAAAAATACCCTAAAAGTGGATAAATAATCAGAGCAAATAAAATCAAACTCATTCCTGTTATACCGTATTTATCGGAACGAAAACGAAATGACAGTCTATTTTGAAATACGCCGAAAATTAAAAATAAAACACCTTGAATAATGAAAAATGCACCGAATAAAAAAGCGGCTTGATTGATTGCCGTGAAAAAAATAAAGTGATAAACGATTCCCATCCATAACCAGAAAAACGCAAGAATAATACTGATAATTTTGTCAGACTTCGAGTTAGGTTTTAACGCCAGATAGATTGCCACGCCGCTTATCAAATACAACACAATGTGCATCGGAAAAACTGCTTGATTGTAGTTCTTAAAGACTTCTAAAAATTGCTCAAATGTAAATGGAGTTTTCATTTTTTCTTATTTCAATTTAGATTGTTCATAATCGTTCACTTCACCTAATTTTTTGAATAAAAGTATCGCGTTCACGTTCCCGCGAAAATAATTCTGTAACTGCTCCGTTTGCGTTTTTGACGAATTTAATTTCCGTTTCAGACTCTTTCAAAAAAAACTCTGTTTCCGATTCGGCGAACAATTCAGATTTCGGCTGTCCGGTCATTTGACTCATCAATTTCCCGTTTTCGTTCGTGATAGTTAGAAAAAAATTCGGAGCGATTTCGTATTGTCCGGCGTAACTGTCGGATATTTTGCGGTCAACCGAAACGATGACTTTTTCTTTCGGAAGATACTCGAACCAGCCGTATTCTTTGGCAAGAAGAAACTCTCTTGTTTGCCGGACGACTTCATCTGCTGTCTTGCCCAAAAAAATATAATGCGTTGCGTCCTTCATCTCGATGATTTGCCCGTGCCGCATTTCATTTCGGAATTGCTCGATGCTTTTGCGATTGAGCGGAGTCAGATTTTCTTTCACCCAATCACTCAACTTTTTCCGAGTTTCTTCGTCGGTTTGCGGCGTTATAGCAGGGTGTGGTTGTTCCGTCACGGCGAAAAAAGCCAAAGCCGGAGCTTTCACCTTTGTATAATCAATATGAAACGCGATCATCACTTTGTAATATGCCACGAAGATTTTGTATATTTCCGGCGGCGGCATAACTGGGACAACAACTTCAGCCGCTTGCGGTGAATTTATCGCATCGAGTCCTATCCGTTTAAAAAGCGGTGGAATGTAAGGATCGGCGAACAGCAATTTAGTTGAGTCGGCACGGTCGTAAGCGGCATCGAGAAAAACTAGCTTCCGCACGCGTTTCGGATAGAGCGAAGCAAACACAGTCATTTCGTCGCCCGCCATCGAATGTCCGATTAAACTCACCTTCTTAATTTTCATCTGGTCGAGAAATCGGCGGATGTCTTCAACGCGGGTGGCGGTGTCGTATCCGGTCGGCGGCTTGTCCGATTCGCCGAAACCGCGTCGCGTCAGTCCAATGACCCGAAAGCGGTCGGTGAACTTCGGTGCGAAATCATCAAAAACGTGGGCATCGTTGCCGAGTCCGGCGAGTAACAGCAGCACATCCCCTTTGCCGCCCCAATCGAGATACTGCATTTTAATTCCGTTCGCCGTAACGAAGCCGCTCGTGTGCGGCGATTTGTCCGGCGTTTCGTTTTTTTGTGCCGATGCCGGATCGAACCCAAGTAGAAAAACTACGAAGAGCAGAACAAGCCGACTGATTTGATTTAATTTTCCGGACATTCGATTTTCTTCCTTGTTCAAATTGATGCTTTAACTAAGCGTCTTTCCATCGCCGCATCCGTTGAGCGATAGCCGCCTATCAATTATTTCAGATATGTGTTGACTACAATCCCGCAGTTGTAGGATTGCGAACTCTTTAGTTTCAAACTTGCACTTTTATCTTCCAATTTGCCGAATATCGTCATTCCGCGCCCGATTGCCGTCGGGTGGATGAACAGGTTGTATTCGTCAATCAGATTTTCCTTAATCAAAGACGACACAAAGTCCGCACCGCCATAGACGATAATGTCTCTACCTGTCTGATTTTTGAGGCGATTCACTTCTTCTACAATGTCGCCTTTTGCCAGTTCGGTGTTTTCCCATTTCACGCTTTCAAGCGTTTTTGAAAAAACGATTTTGGGTGTATCAACCATCTTGTGAGCAAAAGCGTCCGCCGTTTCAGGGTTTGCAATTTGAGATGCCCAGCTAGTTATAAATCCTTCCGACATTTTGCGTCCCAAGAGAATGCAGTCAACGGGTTCGGTTATTTCATCCACATATTTTTTCAGTTCATCGTCCCAATCCTGCACCATCCAGTCCAATTCGCCGTTCGGTCCTGCCGCGAAACCGTCTATCGTCATCTGCATTTGTAATTTTAATTTCCTCATTTTTTTACTCTTTATTAACTGACGGATGCTTTCCCAAGCGTCTTGCTATCGCCGCATCCGTTAAGCGATAGCCGCCGTTTGCCGTTTCATTTTGCGGTTCACGAATTTTTACGCACCTTTTCTGCTGACAGGCATTGAACCGTGCTGGTGTGTAATCATCCATTTGCCATCGGTTTTTTGCAGGCAAAAAGTCGCCCGCACCCAATCTGAATTCGGTTTCTTGCCGCACTCGATTAAACAGTGTGCAAAGGCAACTGTTTCGCCTGCCGTAATGCTTAATTCGTGAATCTCGAATAGTGCTTCGCCTTCATCCGTCGGTCGCCACTCGTCCCAGCTTTTTCGATATGCCTCTGCTCCCTTGTATTGAAGCGGAGCTAAGACATCAAAAATTAGGAGATTGGATGCGTGGTTGGATAAAACCGCGTCGTCGTCGCCTTCGCGGGTTGCTTTTGCCCAATCGTTTATCAGTTCGCGGATTTGAGCTTCATTATTTTCTGTTGTCATAATTTCCTCCATTGTCTAAATTGATGCTTTCCCAAGCGTCTTGCTATCGCCGCATCCACTAAGCGATAGCCGCCAAATTTTGAATTAAACGGAAGTCTTATCCATTTAATTTTATCAATTCATAAACATTAGTTCCGTAAAAACCACTCAACAGGTCGTCTAAGCGAAACCGGTTCGGGATAATTTTTCAGATAACCGGCACGCAAAATAAATTGAATATTTTCGCTGATTCCGATTGATTGATTGAGCGTTTCTCTCGTTGCCGGCTCTTCCAAAATCTGCGTCATCGGATGAATGGCGTTATTTTTTTCGCGGACTTTCAGAAACATTCTCTGCATTCGTCTGCCCGTTTCGATGAGCGTTTCGACCGAATTATCTTTGCTCGTAATTAGAATCCAGCCCGCCGATTGTGAAACTTGGGTTCTAATTTTATCAAGACTTGTTTCGCGGAAAGCAGTTTTCATAACGTCGGATTTACCGTAAAAATTCCGGACGACAAAGCCCGAAATTCCTTCAATTTCCATACTCGCCGTGGTCAATCCGTCACGGTTTTTCTCGGCATCTGCACTTGAAAATCTAATCCAATCGGCTAATTCTGCTTGTGCCGAATCACGATAGGTTTGCAAACGGTTTGCTTCGATAGTTTGTTCGTTGATGAACTGATTTTCTTTGCTGTTGTTCGGCAGATAATGAATAAATTCGGTTTCGGAATTGATGAGATAATCGGAGTCTTCTTTTTTCAGCACATCATTTAAATAACCAGAACGAACGGTTCGACGATTTCTAATAATTACGACATCGAAAGAATTTTTAGACTCTTTTTTGACGAGTTTTACTTCCATCACTCGCTCATCTTGGTTAGTCGCCGCCAGTAAATTCCAATCACAAACGTAGCCGAAAGATGCGGCGGCGTATTCCAAATTTTGCAGAAACGCACCGATTGAAAGCATCGTTTCCCGCTGATTCGGGTCAACGGCTGGCAACCATTTACTTTTATCATTGCCGATTATCCAATGAAAAGGTGCGAGATATTGGACAAACCACGGCTGCGTGTTGTGTCCGCTTGGAGCAAGTGAGGCAAGAAATAGAATCTCATTTTCGTCCGCTGAAAGAGTTGTGTTGGCATTGTCAGACGTTTGCAAATCCGCCCGCGACAAATTACTTTTGTCACTCAAAAAATAAGCGACTCCGCCACCTGCTAAAACCGTTCCGCCCGCAATTCCGATAAATTTTCTTCTGTTCATATTTCTCGCTTTTCAAGAACTTTCATTCAACCACCAGCTCAACCCAAAATCACTTCAATTCTGTGTGTCTGCCCGTCATCGATGAGCGTAATTGTTTGATTTAACAACGGTTGTCCGTCTGCCATAACTTCGACAACTCCGCGACAAACGCTCGTTGGATTCTCAACTTTTATTTGATAAAGCGTTTTTCCATGTCGATAATCAATTTCAAATTCCCGCCAGTTTCGTGGAATGCAAGGTTCGATTTTCAACGTATCGCCTTGCAGATGAAAGCCGAGCATTGACTCGAGTGCAGCTCGATACATCCAACCTGCCGAACCGGTATACCAAGTCCAACCGCCACGTCCAACGTGGGCTTTTTCAGCATAAACATCGCCTGCCGCGACATAAGGCTCAACACGATATTTGTGCAATCCGGCACGAGTTGAAGCGTGATTTATTGGATTTAGCAAGGCAAAAAGTTCACCTGCTTTATCGCCATCACCGAGCATCGCAAAGGCGATAAGTGTCCAAATTGCGGCGTGTGTATATTGTCCGCCGTTTTCCCGAACACCCGGAATATAGCCTTTAATGTAGCCCGGCTTGAGCGAGCTTTTGTCGAATGGCGGCGTAAACAAAAGCACAATTCCATCACCGCGTTTAACTAAATATTGATCGACTGAAGCCATCGCCCGCGTTGCCTGATTAAGGTTTGCACCGCCGGAAATTACGCTCCAACTTTGAGCAATTGAATCGATTTTGCATTCCTCATTTTCTGATGATCCGAGTGGCGTTCCGTCGTCGAAATAAGCACGCCGAAACCAATCGCCGTCCCACGCATTTTTTTCGAGAGCGATTTTCAGATCTTCGATGTGTGTTTGATATCGTTTCTCGCGAATTTGCTCATCGCGTTCAGCGAAATTTGGTAAAAAATCTTTCAGCGTATTGATTAAAAACCACCCAACCCAAACACTTTCACCTTTTCCGCCGTTGCCAATGCTGCTCATTCCATCGTTCCAATCGCCCGAACCCATCAATGGCAAACCGTGTTCGCCAACCGCTAAACTGCGGTCAATTGCTCTCGCACAATGCTCAAAAATTGTGGCTGATTCGCCGGAAATATTCGGTTGCGTGTAAGAATCGTCTTGTCCTTCAGCGAGCAACGGAGCTTCAATAAACGGCACAATCTCATCGAGAATTGATTTATCGGCGGTTACATTTACATAAAAACTGGTGACAAAAGGTAGCCACAATAAATCATCAGAAAAACGAGTTCTAACGCCGCGTCCGGTTGGCGGATGCCACCAATGTTGGACATCGCCTTCGACGAATTGATGTGCGGCAGCAATTAAAATGTGTTCGCGGACAATATTTGGTTTTGTATAAATCAGCGACATCACATCTTGCAATTGATCGCGGAATCCGAACGCTCCGCCAGATTGATAAAAAGCCGAACGCGACCACACTCGACACGCCAATGATTGATACAAAAGCCAACGATTGACGATAAGATTCAAAGCAGTGTCAGGTGTTCTAACCTCAATTGCATTCAAGGTTTCATCCCAATATTCCAAAACTTTTGTGAAAGATTCTTTCGCCGTTGATGGTTCTCGAAAGCGTGAAATTATGTTTTCGGCTTCTTCAATTGATTTGCCCTCACCGATTAAAAAGATGATTTCGCGTGTTTCATCTGGCTCAAGTTCAATATAGGTTTGTAAAGCCGCACACGCATCAAATCCGGCACCTGTTCTACCCGAGAGTTTTTCGCGACTTAAAGCTGCCGGATTTTTCAGGCTTCCGTTTCTCCCAATAAATTCCTTGCGGTCACAGGTCAGCGAAGTAGTTTCGGCACTTGTCGCGACAAAAGCGATACGTTTCGCAAACTCATTATTGTATGGATTTCGGGCAAAAACAGTGCTTTTGGCTGCATCGGTTTCGGTGATAATAAATGGCACAGTTTGGCTGCGATTAAATCCTAAAACGAGTTCGTTATAGTTTGTCACGGATAATCTTCGCTTCCGGTTTGTTCGGTTATGAAGATGCAAAATCGAAATTTTGACTGGTGCATCAAGCGGACAAAACATCAGCAATTCTTGGGCGATTCCGTGGCTTTGATGTTCAAAAATTGTGTAACCTTGTCCGTGTTTTATCGTGTAAGGCTCGGTTTCGCGGATAGGCAAAGGAGTTGGTGTCCAATTTGTGCCGGTTTCTTCATCACGAATATAAAATACTTCACCAGGAGAATCGCTGACAGCATCGTTTGTCCAAGGAGTCAAGCGATTTTCACGACTGTTGATTGACCACGTAAATCCGGCTCCAGTTTCCGAAACTTGAAAGCCAAACTCTTTTTCGTTAGCAATTACATTGAGCCAAGGTGCCGGTGTCCATTGTCCTTCACCGAGAATTATGATGTATTCCTTTCCTGCTTCGCCAAATCCGCCAAGTCCATTAAAAAAACTCAATTTCGGCGGCAGAGGTTGTGTTTCAGGATAAGAAACTTCGAGTTTGCGAGCAATAAAGTCATTTGGCAAAACGCTTTCGAGTGGTCTGCGAACAAGTTGTTCTTCAAAATCGCCTCGTTCGGCAACAATGATTACTCGTGCGACTGTGTGCAAAAGAATTCGGTCAGATTCAGGCATTTGATCGCTCCGTTTGAGAAAGATTCCACCGTTTTTGTCGAGCAAATTTGCTTCACCGCTCGTCCGGACAAGTCGCAATATTTCGTCTTGCAAAGCTTGAATATAACTCGACGGATGATCGTTTAAAATTACTAGATCGAACACTAAACCTTTCAAACGCAGATATTCGTGAGCGTTGAGAAGTTGGCGAACTTGCGATAAATCTTCGGGACGATTGATGCGAATTACGACAATTGGCAAATCACCGCCAATGCCATAAGCCCACAAATCAGACTGTGCTTTGGTGTTTAGTGCCAAGACTTTTTGCCGCGAACGCAAAGCAATATCCGAATAAAGAATGTGTGCCGCAAGTCTCTGAAAAAGGTATGCATTTTCAGGTTCAATATTCAAATGTCGCATTTGAACTTGCGAATGTGTCCACGCCAAAGCCGCTTCGCGTTCAAAAATGCTTATATCGTGATATTTATCAGCGAGTCGTTTCGCGTCTTCTTCCGAATGTGCAACGGCAGTCGAAAATGAGACGTGAACGGTTGCTCGCGGTTCTATCCGAACACAACGCCGCAACGAAAAAATAGGATCGAGCACAGCTCCGACCGTGTTTGAAAGCGGGCGATCTTCAATCACAGAAATCGGATTGCGGGTGTCGTGTCCGCGACCCAAAAATCTAGTTCTATTGGTTTCATATTGCAAGGCACCGATAGTTTCGCAATCAGTCGCAATCGTGTGAATTGCCCAAATCGGTTGATCTTTTTCGGCACGCGGACGGCGTTTTGCAATCAGCGAATTTTCAGCGGCGAAAAACTCGGTTTCGATAAAAAGATTGCTAAAAGCCGGATGTGCCGCATCAGCATTTGGTGGAACTAAAACGATTTCGGCGTAACTTGTAACCTCAATTTCGCGAACTCTCGAAGAATTATTAGTGATTGAAACACGGCGAATTTCGGCGTTATCTTCCGGCGAAACAATGATTTCCGTGCGAGTTGCAATGTTGCCGTCAGTGCGTTTAATCACTGCTTTATCTTCCGAAAATGCAACTTCGTAAAATCTCGGAACTTTACCCAAAGGCTGATGACCG
>JANNVK010000197.1:0-3138 GCA_031414415.1 Acidobacteriota bacterium | reverse complement strand
CTATCTTTCCTGCGGACTTTATGACAACTATGGGAATTTTGAAGGCACAGAAACTCTCGCAAATATTGCCTCGAGCAAAGGAGTAAAGACTTTTTGGCATCCGCTATACGGCGGACACTGTGCTATCGATGTTGCTTCCGTAGCGGATTTTCTCGTTAAGGAATGATGGGTAAATTGTTAGTGAAAGATATAAAAGTTATATCTTTTAAATACCGAAAATTAAATTTTTATGAGCAATAATTTTTTAGACCTATTAAAAGTAAAAGTCATCGTTTTTGACGGTGCGATGGGAAGCAATCTGCAATCTTAAAAATCATACTTTTCGTGTTAAAATAATTAATAGATGAAAAAATATGGCACAAACTAAAGTTCAAAAACTCCAAAACTTAGAAGCCTTTATGGGACAACGTTTTTCATTTTTTGTGGGCAAAATTTCTGATGAGCATTTTGAAAAGATTTGCAGCAAAAACCCCGATTTAAAGATTGAACAATCTGCCCAAGGAGAATTAATTTTAATGCCACCAACATTACCAGATTCGGGGTTGGAGAAATAATAATTTATCCACAGATGTTACAAATTGGAATAGAAAGATAAAATTAGGAATTGTTTTTGACTCATCGACCTATTTTACCTTACCAAACGGGGCAAGACGTTCACCTGATGTAACTTGGATGAAACGTGAAAAATGGGATTATTTGACTGAAGAACAACGTAAAAAAGTATCACGAATTATTCCTGATTTTGTCATTGAACTTCGTTCCGCAAGCGATTCAATCAAAACTCTGCAAACAAAAATGCGTGAATATATCGAAAACGGTGTGCGTTTAGGTTGGTTGATTGACACTAAAAACCGCAAAGTTCAAATTTACAGAGCAAATGGCGAAGTTGAAATTTTGAATAACCCAGAAAAACTTTCCGGCGAAGATGTTTTGGTTGGTTTTGAACTGAATGTGCAAGAGATTTTTTAGTAATATTGAAAGATGTTAGGATTTATATGAGGTGAGATTTATGGCTAACAATTTGGAAACAATCAATTTATCGGAGGTTTTCGTGTTCCCGAAATTTACCTTGAATTTTCGTTCGGAAAAATTGACCGAGAAGCAATTTGAGGCACTTTGCCAAAACAACCCAGATGTAAAATTTGAACTTTCCGCCAAAGGAGAGCTAATTATTGTGCCACCAACAAGTCTTGAATCGGGTTGGAAAAATAGCGATATCACAACCGATGTAACGATCTGGTCAAGGAATGACAAAACAGGAATCGTATTTGATTCCTCCACGCTTTTTACATTTCCAAATAGTGCAAAACGCTCGCCCGATGTTTCCTGGATGTCGAAAGAAAAGTGGGAAAGCGTCAGTAAATCAGAGCGTCGAAAATTTTCTCGTGTGGTGCCTGAATTTGTAATTGAACTGCTTTCTCCAACCGATACGCTCGCTGAAACGCAAGAAAAACTGTTGGAATACATCGAAAATGGCGTAAAATTGGGCTGGTTGATTGACCCGGAAAATAAACGAGTTCACATTTATCGTGCAAATGGCGAAACGGAAATTTTGAATAACCCAGAAAAACTTTACGGCGAAGATGTTTTGGTCGGGTTTGAATTAAATGTGCAAGAGATTTTTTAGTTTGACTTGAAAATGCTGAAATTATAAACTCTAATTTTCAAACGTGGTGAGTTAATGCGACTTGCGACCACGCTAAATAATCCGCTAAACAGCTATGAGTTATTAAATTTTGATAGAAACTCTGTGTTGTTTGGCACAGAGTTTTTTACATTTGCGATGTTTGTCATTCGTCATTTGTCCTTTGCAATTATGGATAAATAACGAAGGACTAAGGACTGAGGACTAATGCAATTTTTAGATTTATTAAAAGAAAAAGTCATCGTTTTTGACGGTGCGATGGGAAGTAATCTGCAATCGCAGAGTTTGACGATTGAGGATTGGGGCGGAGCGAATTTTGAAAATTGTTCGGAAAATCTGCTTTACACGCGACCTGATGCGATCGAGCAGGTTCACGTCGGATTCCTCGAAGTCGGCTGTGATGTGATTGAAACCAATTCTTTTGGTGGCGGAACTGTCGTTTTGCAAGAGTTTGGGATTGCTGAGAAGGCTTATGATGTCAATAGGTTAGCAGCAAAGTTGGCGAAGAATATTGCGAATCAGTATTCGACCAAAGCGAAGCCTCGATTTGTCGCGGGTTCAATCGGTCCGGGGACGAAACTTCCGACGCTCGGGCATATCGGTTATCGAGATTTGAAACAGGCGTATGTTGACCAAGTTCGAGGGCTTTATGACGGCGGCGTTGATATGTTTGTGGTTGAAACGTGCCAAGATTTGTTGCAAATAAAAGCCGCGTTGTCGGCGATTTTCGACTTTTTTGCAGCAAATAAAGTCCGAATTCCCGTGATTACGCAGGTGACAATCGAGACTTTCGGGACAATGCTCAACGGCACGGAAATCTCCGCCGCGTTGACCGCACTCGAACCGTTTCCGATTGACGTAATCGGGATGAACTGCGGAACAGGTCCGAAACAGATGGCTGATTCGCTCAAATATCTGTGCGAAAACTCGCCGATTCCGGTGTCGGTTTTGCCGAATGCAGGTTTGCCCGAAGTCAAAGACGGCAAGCAGCATTACGACGAAACGCCCGAAAGTTTTGCGGCTCAGGTCAATCATTTTGCGACAGATTTTGGGGCAAATATCGTCGGCGGTTGTTGCGGAACTTCGTATGAACATCTGAAATTAGTCGTTGAAATGATGGAAAAAGCTACGCCGAAACAGCGAAACGCTAAACTCGTTCCATCAGCCGCGTCGATTTATTTTCAACAACCTTACACGCAAGATAATTCGTTTCTGATTGTCGGTGAACGAGTTAACGCATCGGGTTCAAAGAAAATGCGTGATTTGCTCGAAGCTGAAAATTGGGACGGACTCGTCAATCTTGCCAAAGAGCAGGAACGCGAAGGCGCGCATATTTTGGATGTCAACGTTGATTTTGTCGGACGCGACGGCGTTGCCGATATGCACGAATTAGTTTCGCGTTTGGTAACGAATGTCAAAATTCCGTTGATGCTCGATTCGACCGAGTGGGAAAAAATGGAAGCCGGATTGGAACACGCGGGCGGCAAATGTCT
>JANNVK010000196.1:0-8979 GCA_031414415.1 Acidobacteriota bacterium | reverse complement strand
GTCGTCATACTGATATTTGACTGACCATGCGGTGTTTCCGGTAATCGAATCAGTCAACGCAAACGCCGCATTCGCCTCTTGTTCCGGCTGTTTCGCATACATCAAACGCCCGAGAGAATCGAATGTAAAATAGCGAGATTGTTCGCCCTGAATTGTTTTCCGTAAATTTCCGAGCGTGTCAAACACATAACCCGTCGCCAAATTCTGCCCCGTCGGGTCTTCAATCACACGAACCATTCTGCCCAACGCATCAGTAATTCCTTTACGTTTTTTGCCAGCTTGGTCAGTTATTTGCTTGGTAAAACCAATAACGCCCATAGTCGAAACTCCGTAATCAGTCTTAACCTTCTCACCATCTGGCAAGATTACTTCTTTAATTGTGGAATCTCATTATATCTGAATATCTAAGTATTCTTTCCCCTTAAACTTGCTCTTCTTTAATATCCACCCACCTTTCTTAACCTTTGCAATCTCATTTAAAAGTTTTTTCAATGATAAATTTTTAAATGACAGACTATAATTTGTGTCTCCTTTTAGCCCAATCGAAATTCGATCGAATCTAAAATTTGAATAAGGCAATTCAAGCTCTGAAGTAACACGCCGAAATTCAGGCTGTAAATAAAGCTCCCACCTGATCAAGTCAACTGGTTCTCCTTCTTTCAAAAGGTAGTTGGTGATTTTCGTGCTTAATAATTTATCGAACTTTAGATTTCGACCGTTAATTGGAACAAAATTGACTACTTCGTCATTGATTTCCCATCCATAGTTTGGCATTTTATCAACAATTAGATTTAGTATTTCTTCTAATTTAGCCTCTTTAAGGTTAAGACTAAATGTAGTTTTCGTTTTTTTAATATTTTTAAAAGCTAGTTGATCTTTTGATTTTCTAATTTTCGATGTCGATTCTAAATATATATTGAAATCATAATCAACGTTTTCATAATCTAAAGTTGATTCTTCAAAACCAATTTGGACATCGTAATTCTCAATCAATATTCTAATAACTTCTCTAAAAGATACGTTATTACAGACAATACTAACTTTTTTCTCTTTTAAAGGAATCTCTTTTTCTTGCCCAAATACTTGAATTACCCCAATTACTAACAAGAAACAAAAAACAAATAGTCGTTTCTGACAATTTTTCTTTTTCATATTTATTTACCTCAACTTTGAATGTTTTTACCTTATTTAGGTCGAGCAGGCGGTTCTTTTTCCTCTACTATAATTTTCGGCACAGTTGTGGTAACAACTGTATTGCCGTTCTTTGTTGTGAATATTACGTCAAACTGAACACGAATATCCTCTGTAGCAGTCTGAACCATTAGCCGTTTCGAGTCCTTAGAAGTCGATGTCTCTTCAAGTCCAGGTGTGACATATTCAGGCGGTGTAAAACGATATTCATCTTCAGCCTGACAACCTCCACCAGAACACGCTATTGATTGAATTGGACAGAGCTTTTAAATATGTTTTTTGGGGTTTATGTCTTCAAATTTACTAAAATTATGTTTAATTTGAAAAATTTTCCATTGTCCAGTATTAACTTTAATCAAAGAAAAATTAAGTTCAAACAAAGCTTTATTTCCTATTGAATTTTGCAAAATTACTAGCACATTTGCTGTATCTTCTTCTATTTTAAAATTTGATATTTCGTAGAAAGTCTTCTTGCCAACATATATCATTTCTGGAATTCTTCTATAAATGTGATCATAATCAGCATCAGACAAACCTTTTAGTATAGGTGAATCCTGATCTTTCTTTTGTGGCTTTGAGCTATTCTTGGATAATTTATTGCTTTTCTTTTCTTCTAACAAAATATTTTTTTCATTTTTTAACTTTGTAATTGTTTTTTTAAGATTCACAGTATCTTGAACTCCCGAAAATTCGATATAGTCCTTAATGACTTTTTCTAGTGATTTACTTTCATCAATGGAATTATTAATATGATTACTATCATTGACAGCAATTCGATCCTTAACAATATTTTGTGTAATTCCGTTAGTTAAAAACTCACTATTTTGGAATAAATACAATACTGTCATTAAAATTCCGAAGATAAATAACACTGGTTTAAATTTTGATTTCATTTTTTAACTCCTTTATTCTGTTATCAAAGGTAATTTTTTGCCTCTTTCTCTAAACTCTTGGTCTTCCTGTAAATCGAGATCACCTTCAATTTCTCCGTCACTATAGCCAAATTCTATCGCTCGCTCAAATATTTTGAATGCTAAAGCTTCGATATTATCACGCCCATAAAAATAATTTCCAATGTTTCCTGTTTTATTCTTTGCTTTGAAGTTTTTCTCACCATATTCAATTCCAATACTCCATGCGTTTAATTCTGCTTCAAAGTCTGGGTCTGGTCTCACAAGTTTTGTCGTCGAAATGTTTTGCTTTTTGTCATCATCTAATACAATACCTGGTAGATTAATTGCATTACTAAACGCGGTATCGTAAATATCTGCTGCATCGTTCTTAAGTCTTTTAACTAGACCTTTTACTGTCTTAGTCACTTTTTTCCCTGAGCGTGTAGTTGAGCCAACACCAACAGAACGATCAATAATTTCGTTAATTGTTTTTAAAGAAGAATTTCTCCTGTTTTCGGCTTGGGATTGCCTAGTTTCTTGTGCGTTTAAGTAGGAATAACCAAGAGCAGTTCCGTTAGCGACATGAAACTGCAAAAGCCTCAAATCTGCTTTTGACAATATTCCACCTCTTCCAACACGACAGGCAAAATCACACTCTTTTTCCGTTTCCTTTTCTTTACCTTTTGCACCAGTATTTGCCGAAATCAAACCACTTGGGTCAACTAGATTTACCGGATTATTCAAAGTGTAAGCATACCTATTAAAACTCTGCGGATTCGCACTCTTGCCGCTTGCTAGCAACGGGTCAACTGCCGTAAACCTGCCTAGATTGTTTTTATACATTCTCGCTTCGGCAAAGTCTAAGCCTGATTCTTGGTCTTTTTGGTAGCCAGTGAATTTTTGACGTATTTCATCATTCGTGGCGTTATATTTTTGCGTGGTGTTTCTGCCGCCAATTCCTGAATTTAGTTCTTCACCAAATGGCATAAAATCGCGACGGCTGCTTACTTGTCCGTTGGCATCGGTGATTACCCTCGGACTTCCTAAATGATCATTCGTGAGATACGAAATTGACGGAATCGTTGCAAGCTGTGTCGAATATTCTGCGATTAACTTACCACCAGAATAGACAAAAATCGTTGTTTCGGTGTTAGTAATTTTCTTGACTCTTGCACCATTTCCGTCATAAAAATAAGTTCCAATAACATTATTATTCGCATCTTTAATCTGCGTTTGCTTATTATCGCCGTTAAAAGTGAACAGCTTTCCGTCTGCATCTTGGACTAAATTTCCGTTGAAGTCATAAACAAAACCTTGTCCGGTCGTGAAACGGTTTGTATTGACATCAACCGTAGGTGTCTGCGTCTGTTGGTTTTGTCCGATTAACTGATTAAAAATCGTCCGATTTCCATATCTATCGTAGCCAAAATTCTGGCTCCAACTATGTTGATTATTTGTTGTTTCTTTGGCTTCTAAAATTCTATCAAGTGAGTCATATTTGTAAGTTTGAACAATCGGATTTACCATCCCAGAAACGCTAGTGATTTGTTTTGCAAGATTTCCACTATTTTTGCTGACATCAACATTTCCGTTTACATCAACTACGCCATACTCGAGAGTTGTTTTCCAAAGACTAGCGTTTGTCGCCGAATATCCCAAACCAATCTCAGTCAACTGTAAGCGATTATTAAACTTAGCTGTTTCCCAACGTCTTTTGCCGAGCCGCAAACGCTCCATCGCACCTGCCGAATTGTAGCTGATTGCATTGGCATAAAGCGAGTTTTGCGTCTTTTTTGGTTATTTTAACTACCTTGTTAAATCATAATTTCGATAATCTCTCCTTCTTTGATGTTGCTTGATTTAGTTTTCTTTAGTATCCAGCCACCTCTTTTGGATTTAGTAATTTCATTAAGAAGTTCTCTAAATGTTAGATTAGAAAATTTCATTCCAAATTTAAGAGGTCGTTCATCAAACCAAGAACCTACTTTTCTAGCGTAGGAATTAAGCTCATTCTCGGCTAGAAAAGACTTGAACTCGGGTAAATATAAAATTATAAGTGGTTGAATAATCCCTACTTCTCCAGTGTTTGAAACTTCAAATGCTCGAATTTTTATATCCAATAATTTCTTTAATTTCGGATCTCGTCCATGTATTGGAAAAATGTTGACAACGTCATTATTAACTTCCCAATCATAATTCTTCATCTGCTTAACGACATTATTCAAAACATCTTCAAGTCTAGCGTCCTTAAAATTAACACTAATTAAGTGGTTATCAATTGTGGGACGCCAACCACTCATTATTCTCCTAGTTCCATTGGGTGCATAGATAATTGGTTCTTTGTAAGGAATGTTAGTTTGAAAATTATAATCGTCATGTTCACTATCCAAGATTGATTGCTCAAATCCAATTGCAACATCATAGTCATAAATTAGTCTCATAAATACATCGAACAAAGGTTTTTTGACAAAATTAATCGTTATGGGTTTATCCTTTAATTTAAGTTTTCCTTCCTGTCCAAAAACACTTGGTAAGCAAATACCCAAAACAAAAACAATGCTTACAAAAATTACTAACTTTTTCTTGTTCATAACCTTAGCTCCCTTATCAAAATAAAAACAATAAAAAACATTTCTTAGTTTTCTCTAATTTAAAATAAAATCATGGACTTGGACGATTCCAAGTTATCTTGCCAACAGTTCGACGAGTCTCAATTATACTAATATCATAGACACCGTTATCGCCACTAACTATTGCTTTGAATGAAGTTGTGCCAATTTTGTTACTATTCGAACCATAGATGGTAACAGTACCAGTTAAAGTTTTGTCAATTTTACCTTCATAACCAGTCGGTAAAGGTGCTTCAGGGGACGTTGTTTGCTTTGCAACATAGGTTGGTTGTATCAGAATAACTCCATTATCGGCAACTTTTTGGATACCAGTTAGTGGATCTAAAGGCTTACCATCATCGTATGAAACCTCATATTTATAATCCGTCCTTACATTACCAGAGCCTCTTTCTATGATTTCTAGTGTAAATGACGGGAAATACGAAGTTGTATTAACGAAATTGTCTAGTGCCACCGCATTAATTTGAGTTAAATCAACCGCCGTATTTTTGGGCGTAAAACTACTGTTGGCTGTGTAAACTGCATCACCTAGGATAATTGGAGCAGATGCATCAGGTCCTTTCTGTTCCAACCATTCTTGATATTCCTGTGAACCAGCTATGGACGAATCAATTGGCGGCGGAGGTTTGGGAGTTTCCGCAGTTTGTTCGGTTTCTACATCTTCACTAAAACCACTACCATTCCCAGCCGAATCAAACGCTCCGCCGCCGCCTCTATCGACATTTTGGCATTGACCGCAAGCACCAGTGCTAACCGACAATAATCCCAAAGGATCCGTAAACTTATACGGTGAATTCAATGCATAAGTGTAACGATTAAACGTTTGTGGATCTTTGACATTCGCACTCGCGACTAACGGGTCAACGCTAGTGAATCTGCCGTGTTTGTTGTTGTAGTATCTCGCTTGGGCGAACTCTAATCCGCTTTCGTCGTCTTTTTGATAGCCTGTGTAATCTTGTCTGATTTCTTCGGGTTTGTAGCCTAAAGCTGTCGTTCGTTGTGTCGAATTTGTTTCATCACCGAAAGCGTTAAAGTCTTTTCTTGCAATTACTTTGCCTGTGTTATCCGTGATTATTCGCGGGCTTCCGAGATGATCTTGTGTCAAATAGCTGACTTGCGGAGTCGTCGATTGTTGCGTCGAATACTCTGCCACAAGTTGACCGCCACCATTATAGACGAAAATCGTTGTTTCCAGATCACTTATTTTTTTGACCCTTTTTCCATCGCCGTCATAGAGATATTTGCCCTTTGAAACGCCGTTTATTTTCACTTCTTTTTGATGATTTTCGGCATCATAAAGAAACGTTTTGCCTTCCGAATCTTGCGTCAAATTTCCATTTTTATCATAGTCGTAATCGGTTATTAAATCGTTATCTTGGTCTTTTTTGAGGCGATTATCTGATGTGGTGATGAGCGGATTCGTGACCTTATTTGATGCTCCGATTGTGGTCGTATTCGCCGCGTCAAGCCTCCGATTTCCAAATCTGTCGAATTGAAATGTCTGCTTCCAAGTCGTTGTTGCATTAATTTTTTCTTCTGCAGACTGAAGTCGGTTCAAATCGTCATACGCATAAGTTTGCTCAAACGCTTGCGATAATCCATTGAAACTAATCTTTTGACTTCTCATCGAACCATTATTCTGAGTCGCCGTTCTGTAATCGAATTCAAGTTTCCTCTAAAAAGCCTCGAATTTAATTTTTTATACTTAGTTCAGTGACAAAACATTTTAATTCAGACACCTTTTCTTCAAACTCTTTTGGAGTCAAACCTTTTCTTATCTCAAATTTTTCGATAAATTGTTGTAATCTTTCAAACGATTTATAATTTTCGTAAATCGTCCCGTCCTTATATTCCACTTTTGTCACCATCACAATCCAAACTTTCTTTGGACTAACTACTATTTCGATCTCATTTTCAAGTTCCTTGATTACTTTGCTATCAAGATTAAGAATAGGAAGCTGATTGTTGGTTTCAAAATTAGACAGAATTTCGCGAGGCAGAAAAGATGTTCCATTCTTAAGTGTAAAATTATGAGTATATTCTTGGTATCCTTGCCAGTTCACTTCTTTAACTTCTACCTTAGTTATTTCCTTATTCGATTTATTATTCATTGAATAAACAGTTTTAAAACTATTATTACCAAAGTAAAGAACTTTTGGATTCTCAATTCCAATAGGGCAAGTCTCAGGCGAAACAACAATAACTGAACGATAACTTACAGGCACTTCATAGATACTTTGAATAGATTGCCCATATATTCCAAAACATGAAACGATAAATAAAACGACAAAATAACCACACAAACGAATTGAATTTTTCATATTTATAACTCCTTTATTTCTAATAAGTAGCAAAAGTAACAGAAACTTCTTTTACTAAACTGGAACTATGGCTTTCTCTTCAAATATATATCTTGAACATACTTGGGTACTGTTTTTGGCTCTTGTGGTTCTTTTAATCTAAAAGAAAGTGTAGCTTTAACTGTAGCAGTTCCAAGTAACTTACCTGTCTCAAGATAGCTTGGCGTATATTCACCTACAATTGTCACATTGAATTTTGAATTTTTTGCACCAAGATCCTTAAGTTTTACCCCAAAAGTTATTTCTGCAGACTTACCATCATCCGAAATTTTTAGTGTTTGCTGTACTGCTGGATTTGTCCGAGGAATATCAGCCAAAACATAAAACTTTCGATAATCAAATTCTTTGTTATCATAGTCTCCGACAACTTTAACCGGAAGGTCTGCAGCCTTAATTATTTCACCATCGTTACTAATTGAAACTTTAATTTTAAAGAAGAACGTTCTATTTCCATCTGGGATGAAATTGTTTTCAAGATCAACAACCTGTCCTGATCCCGTTCCAAACTTACTATCATCAGGGATTTTCGGCTTAGACGTAGGGTCTGCATCGTCTATTGAGTCATATATCTCAATTTTGTCAAACGTAATTACTGGAGTCCCACCTAAATTAGTACTCTGTGAAGTTGTAGCATCTGGATACTCACTGCTGTGGTCTTGGCAAGACTGAGCATCATTTTTCTTGCAACCTAGGCTTTCAATCCTTTTCCTGCCATCAGAATCTTCCGCAATCAACCCCAAAGGATCAGTAAACTTATACGGCGAATTCATCGCGTAACTATATCGATTAAACGTCTGCGGGTCTTTGACATTCGCACTTGCAACTAACGGATCAACACTCGTGAATCTGCCGTGTTTATTGTTGTAATATCTCGCTTGGGCGAACTCTAAACCGCTTTCATCATCCTTTTGATAACCTGTGTAATCTTGGCGGATTTCTTCCGGTTTGTAGCCTAATAGTTCCGTTCTTTGTGCCGAATTGGTTTCATCACCAAAAGCGTTAAAGTCTTTTCTCGCAATAACTTTGCCTGTGTTATCCGTAATGATTCTTGGGCTTCCGAGATGATCTTGTGTCAAATAGCTGACTTGCGGCGTTGCGGATTGTTGCGTCGAATACTCTGCCACAAGTTGTCCGCCACCATTATAGACGAAAATTGTAGTTTCGAGATCACTTATTTTTTTGACCCTTTTTCCCTCGCCGTCATAAAGATAAATACCTTTTGAAACGCCGTTTATTTTCACTTCTTTTTGATGATTTTCCGCATCGTAAAGAAATTGTTTGCCTTCCGAATCTTGCGTCAAATTTCCATTTTTATCATAGTCGTAGTCAGTAATTGTGTCGTTATCTTGGTCTTTTTTGAGGCGATTATCTGATGTATTTATGAGCGGATTCGTAACCTTATTTGATGCTCCGATTGTAGTCGTATTCGCCGCGTCAAGCCTCCGATTTCCAAATCGATCAAATTGAAAAGTCTGATTCCAAGTCGTCGTAGCATTAACTTTTTCCTCAGCAGATTGAAGTCGGTTCAAATCATCGTAGGCGTAAATTTGTTCAAAAGGCTGTGCTAATCCATTAAAACTAATCTTCTGGCTTCGCATCGAACCATTATTCTGAGTCGCCGTTCCATAACTAAATTCTAACTTCAACAAACTCGTATCAGCCGCCGAATTCCCCAGCCCAATCTGCGTAACCTGCAATCTGCTGTTGTAACTCGCCGTTTCCCACTTCCCATTCCCAAGCCGCAGACGCTCCATCGCACCTGCTGAATTGTAGCTGACTGCATTGGCATAAAGCGAGTTTTGCGTCCCTTTTGTTCCCCAAATACTCGCGATTTCTCCATCCGAATTGTAATCCATTTTCACGGTTCGCCCAGATGGATAAGTTTCCGATTTCAACGCCCCAAAA
>JANNVK010000195.1:0-71741 GCA_031414415.1 Acidobacteriota bacterium | reverse complement strand
TTCTTGCAAGCCATGTTCTTCATCTGTCAGCAAATCAGTTTTGTAAGTTGGGTTTGCTTCGGCAACTTTTGCTTCAAGACGCAACATTAATTCTTCTGTTCCAAAAATTTTACGCATTCGAATACTTTGCTCGAGTAAAATTTCTGAAAAGCCTGAAATTAAAGCATTTAGAAGCGATTTATCGTTGTTCGTCCGGCGTGCGAAACGATTAAAATAACGTTCGTATTCAGTAATTCGTTCAAGATTTTTCGAGAGTTCGCGTCCTTCGACCAATCTGCCGTTTGATTTCACGACAGTCTCGTCAGTCGCTTGTTTCATCATAAAGCGAAACATCGATTTTTCGTCTTTGATATATTCTTCGCGTTTGCCACGTTTCACTTTGTAAAGCGGCGGCTGGGCGATGTAAATGTGTCCACGCTCAACCAATTCCGGCATTTGACGATAGAAAAATGTCAGCAACAATGTGCGGATATGCGAACCGTCAACGTCTGCATCGGTCATAATACAGATTTTATGATAGCGAAGTTTTTCAACGTTAAATTCATCTTTGCCGATTCCGGTTCCGAGACACGTAATCAGAGCCTTGATTTCGCCGTGACCGAGCATTTTGTCGAATCTAGCTTTTTCAACGTTAAGAATTTTACCTTTGAGCGGTAAAACGGCTTGATTTTTTCGGTCGCGACCTTGTTTCGCACTTCCGCCCGCTGAATCTCCTTCCACCAAATAAACTTCTGATAAAGCCGGATCTTTTTCTTGGCAATCAGCAAGTTTTCCGGGCAAAGTCGAGGTTGTCAAAGCACTTTTACGAACGATTTCGCGGGCTTTTCGTGCCGCTTCTCTCGCCCGTGCTGCGTCCAAGGCTTTCCCGACAATTTTTTTCGCAATAATCGGATTTTGTTCGAAATATTCACCAAATTTCTCATTGAGAAAACTTTCAACTGCACCTTTTACTGGCGAATTAAGTTTTCCTTTGGTTTGTCCTTCAAATTGCGGTTGCGGAATTTTCACGGAAATAATCGCCACTAAACCTTCGCGAACATCATCGCCGGAAAGCGTAGTTTTAAAATTTTTGGTTAATCCAGAACTTTCGGCGTAAGCATTAATTGTCCGCGTAATTGCCCCGCGAAATCCGGAAAGATGCGTTCCGCCATCGACCGTATTGATATTATTGGCGAACGAAAAAACCTTTTCGTCGTAGCTGTCGTTGTATTGCATCGCAACTTCAATCGAAAGATCGTCGGCAATTATTTCGAAATAAAGTGGCGTTTCGTGAACAACGTTTTTGTTTTTATTGAGATGCGTAACGAATTCGGCAATTCCGCCTTTGTAATAAAATTCGTGCGATTTTTCCGGTTCTTCGCGTTCGTCTTTGATGTGGATTCTGATTCCTTTGTTCAAGAAAGCCTTTTCACGAAGACGTTCAGAAAGTTTGTCAAAGCTATATTTTGTTGTTTCAAAAATTGTTCCGTCTGGCTTAAAAGTGATTTTTGTTCCGCGTTTTGTGGTTTTTCCGGTTTCGGTGAGTTTCCCGACAGAGATTCCAGTCCCAAATTCCATTTCGTGAGTTTTGCCGTCACGCCAGATTTCGACCTTCATCCATTCGCTCAAAAAATTGACGCAAGAAACGCCAACTCCATGAAGTCCGCCGGAAACTTTGTAAGAATTTGAATCGAATTTGCCGCCGGCGTGAAGCACAGTCAGCACAACTTCCGCTGCTGAAATGCCAAATTGTTCGATTATTCCGGTCGGAATTCCGCGACCATTATCGACGACCGTGATCGAATCATCCATATGAATCGCCACTTCAATCGTGTCGCAATGTCCGGCGAGTGCTTCGTCAACCGAATTATCCACAACTTCGTAAACGAGATGGTGAAGCCCTATATCGCCGGTTGAACCAATATACATTGCCGGTCTTAGACGAACCGCTTCGCGTCCTTCTAACGCGGTAATCGAATCTTCATCGTAACTTTGTTCTGGTGATGTTGCCAATTTGTTAACCTCTTTTTTAACGTTAAAATTAACCTACATTTTACACTATTTTATGAGATTTTTACAGTTGAGAGCGACGTTATAGATTAGTAAATTCGCTTGTTGCGGCAGTAATTCCTTTCGAATTTTTGAGGATTGCACCAATTACCGCCACAGAATCTGCGAACTGCAAAACTTCGGCGGCGTTTTCGAGAGTAATTCCGCCAATTGCGACTATTGGAAAATTGCCAATTGCCTCGCGAACTTTTTTTAAGCCTTCAAGTCCAACAATTTCGTCAGGATTTTCTTTGGTTGTTGTCGCAAAAATTGGACCAATTGCGATATAATTTATTGGAAGTTTTGTGGCAGCAATTGCTTGCGAAATTGTGTGAGTTGAGTAACCGATAATTGCACTTTCGCCAAGTAATTTTCTGGCTTCAAGCGGCGGAAGATCGTTTTGCCCAAGATGAACTCCGTCTGCGTGAACAACCAACGCAATATCAACTCTGTCATTTATTAAAAGCGTTACATTGTGTTTGTTTGCAAGATTTACGGCAAGTTTTGCTTGTTCATAAAACTCTACCGAAGAAGATTTTTTATCGCGAAGTTGAATCAGTTTTGCACCGCCAGCAATGAACTGCTCAACTTGCTCAACGTGTGAAAATGTTGAAATTTCAGTATTTGTAATTGGATAAATTCGCGACAATTTCATATCAATTTTAATAGAGAGATTTCACCATAATAAAGCCGTCTTCGTTGTTGTTATAATAATTTGCGAAGCGTTGAGTGATGAAATAATCGAGATTTTGATAAAGTTCTTGGGCGGCAATATTGCTGACACGAACTTCTAAACGGATTGTTCCAATTCCGCGTTTGAGTAATGATTTTTCGGTAAATATCAATAACTTTTTTGCGATTCCGCGTTTGCGATGTTCAGGTGCAACGCCGATTGTCGTGATATGTGCAACTCGATCTTCGCCAACTGTAACAACGATAAACCCAATTATTAGTTCAGTTGGAGTGACAACTTGATAAGCTAACGTGTTTGAATGTTTGAGTAAATAACTAAATGTGTTTCGCGAATAGCTTTCGTCTTTTGAAAAACAACGACGATTCAATTTTACTACTTCTTCAATCTTTTTTGTTGTCAGCGGACGAATTCCATAATTCATCTGCGGAGCCGGAATTACAATTTCTGGCTCTGGAAGCTGACGAAATATTGATCTGATTCTTTCTAAAACTGCCATGTTCTCTATAACTAACAAACAAATATAACGCAAAACTAAACCAACACACTTCCTAACGGTCGCGTTTCTGCCTTAAATTATCAACATACAATCGCCGTAACTATAAAAACGATAATGATTTTCGACCGCAAATTTGTAAGCGTTCATTGTTAAATCAAATCCGGCAAACGTCGAAACTAAAAGCAAAAGTGAAGATTGTGGCAAGTGAAAATTGGTCAGTAATCCGTCAATTGCTTGAAATTTATAAGTTGGAGTAATCGTCAAATCTGCCGTTTGTTTGTCTGCGAGAAATTTTCCACTTGTGGAAAAAGTTGACTCCAAAGCCCGAGTTGTCGTTGTTCCAATCGCAATAATTCTCGCATTTTCTTGCTTTGCACGATTAAGAATTTCCGCATTTTCAGTTGTAATTTCAAACTGTTCAGGCAAAACTTTATGCTCCGATAAATCAGTTACTCGAACTGGCTCAAAAGTTCCGTAACCAACGTGAAGTGTAATTTCTGCAACAGTTACGCCGATTGATTTTATCTCTTCAATCACCTTTGGCGTAAAATGTAGCCCCGCGGTTGGAGCCGCAATTGCACCTTTTTCGCTTGCATAAACTGTTTGATAACGAGTGCGATCTTTGTCCAAAACTCCAGCCTCGCGTTTAATGTAAGGCGGCAACGGAGTTTGCCCAATTTCATCAAGAATGCTGTGGAAATCTCCTTCAAACTCAAATTCGACAACAACTTTTCCGTCATTATTTTTTGCTAAAACAACACAATTGAGAATTTCTCCAAATGAAATTCGTTTCCCAATTTTGAGACGCTTCGCCGGACGTGCGAGAGTTTCCCAAGTCTTATTCTCAAGGTTTTTAACGAGAAATAATTCAATTTTTCCACCAGTTTCAGTAACACCAAAAAGTCTTGCCGGAAAAACTTTAGTATTGTTAACGACAATCACATCACCTTTTCGCAAAAACTTCGGAAAATTACGAAACTCATCATTTTGAAAAGTGTTTTTTCCGCAATTTAAGACTAGCATTCGCGAACTATCACGATTTTCGAGCGGTTCTTGGGCAATTAAGTCTTCTGGCAAATTAAAATCAATTTCAGTAATAAACATTAATCTTAAATCTAAAATCTATCACCTCAAATCGCAACTTGGCTTGACCTTTTTTGCTAAGACATTTAGCTTAAAAGTATGCGAGGAGGCGAATCTGTTCTGGTGAATGGCACGGTCTTCAAAACCGTCTGTGAGACTGTGAGAGCAGGCTCAGGTGGGTTCGATTCCCACACGCCTCCGCCATCGATTTTGGAATTTGGATTTGTGATTTTGGATTTAAAAAGAAGATTATTACCATATTTATGACTGAAGAAAATTTCAAAAACAAAACAAAATCGCTTGCTTTAAGAATAATTAGGCTTGCAGAAACTATTCCAAACACAAAATCTGGAAATGTGATTTCAAATCAGATTTTGCGTTCAGGCACTTCAGTTGGGGCAAACTATCGTGCTGCTTGTCGTGCAAAATCAACTGCTGATATGATTAGCAAACTTGGAATTGTCGAAGAAGAAGCTGACGAAACAATTTATTGGCTTGAACTTCTTGGAGAATCGGAATTAGTTAAAGAATCAAAACTTGCAGAGTTAATGAAAGATTATAATGAAATTGTTGCGATGATTGTTTCTTCCATCAAGACTCTTCGAAGCAAACAAATCCAAAATCCAAAATCCAAAATCTAAAATTATGCGGCAGTGGATTTCATTAAATATGACACCTCAAATCGGACCTCGAGCGGCGACAAAGTTGCTCGAAAGATTTGGTTCGCCAGAAGCGGTGTTTTTTGCATCTCAAAGTGAATTAGCTTCGTTGCGGCTCAAAGCAGAATCGATTGAAAGTATTCTCAAAAAAGAGTTTCACGAAAAAGCTGAAGAGGAAATTGAAAACGTTAAAAAGCAAGGCGGCGATGTTTTGATTTTAGACGACGGAAGCTACCCGTTTCTGCTTCGCGAAATACACGATCCGCCGATAACCCTTTATGTTAAAGGAAATTGGCGTGAGTGTTTTGAAGCTCCGTGTGTCGCGGTGGTCGGTTCACGTAAATGCTCGACCTATGGTGAAAATGCTTCGCAAATGCTCAGTCGCGATCTTGCAAACCAAGGCGTTTGCATAGTTTCCGGGCTTGCACGAGGAATTGACACTGCCGCACATCGTGGAGCAATGCAGGCAAAAGGAAAGACAATTGCCGTTCTCGGAACCGGAATTGACCAAAGTTATCCGAAAGAAAATGCCAAATTGATTGACGAAATTTTGGATTCCGGCGGGGCAATTGTGTCGCAATTTCCTCTCGGAACTCCGCCTTTGAAGGAAAATTTTCCATATCGAAATCGCGTAATTTCCGGCTTGAGTTTAGGTGTTTTGGTGATTGAAGCATCAGAAAGAAGCGGTTCGCTGATTACTTCGAGGCTTGCTTTAGAGCAAAATCGCGAGGTTTTTGCTGTTCCCGGAAACATTACTTCCAAAAATTCATTTGGGACAAATTTTCTGATAAAATCTGGTGCAAAACTCGTCCAACATTGGCAAGATGTTGTCGCTGAACTATCAATTGCTGATCTAATTTTGTCTCCAAAAACTACGAGCGATAATCAAGAAATTGAACGTCAACCTGAATTGTTACCGGCTGATTTAACTGATGCAGAACGAAAAATATGGTCATTTCTTTCCGCTGATGAACCCGTGCATATCGACCAACTTTCTGAGGTTTGCGGAATGAGTTTTGGCGATTTAAACTACGCAATTCTCGGTCTTGAAATGCGAGAATTAATTCGCTCAATGCCCGGAAAATGGTTTGCAAAAAAGATGTAGGAAATTTATTAAATGGAAAACCAACAATTTTTTCAAATTGAGCGAAAAAGCAAAATATCGAAAGACGAATTGCGAGATTTTTTTGTGTTGATGGAAACAAAAATTTGGGGAAACTTGTTAGATGAGCAACTTCCATTCGGTTTACTTTCCTCAAATCTTGATAAAAGTGTTGTCCGAAATGAGTTTGATGAAATACCAAACTGTGAAACTTGCGGACTTTGTTGCTCAATGTTTCCTTCAGTTCAACTCACTTCAGACGACATTCTTTCTTCCGCAAACTATTGGGAAATAACAGTTAAGACAAATGACGGCGATGAAGTTGTTGTTGATAAATTATTGCGGCGAAACGACGAAACCGGAAGCTGCATTTCGCTTTCCGGCACGATTGGCGAAAAAGTCGGTTGCACAATTTATGAAAACAGACCAAGTGCGTGCCGAAAATTTGAAGCCGGAAGTGATCGTTGCCATTCTTTACGCCGCCTTTCAGGTCTTGAAGAAGCGTTAAACCCAATTGAATCAATTCTTGCAATTCAAAAATTACACCAAAAACCTGCGTCTGAAAGAGAAACAATCACGCTAACTTTGATCGAGAATACAGACACCAATCTGCTCGAGATTAAGATTTCTATTGAAGATTCGCCGCTAATTTCACTCTATGTTTTTGACCCAAAAAAAGAATCTTGGCTCGAAGGCGATTTTTTTGGTCTAACTTTAAATGAAGCTGAAAATCTAGTTAAGAAAAATTCTCTTTGAAACCACAAATTTATGGCAAAACTTTCATCTCAAACAAAATATTTACTTGGCTGCGGAACGCTTTTAATACTTTGCACTATTGGATTTATAGTTTTTGTGACTTGGAAAATCGTTACCTCAATTGACGAAATTGGTAAAACTGATGATTCAACAATTCCACTAGAATTACGCGAACTAAAAGTCTTGAAAGGTTCTGAATTTCTCTCAAAAAGCACCTTTTATAAACTTGAAAAAGGCAGTTTATTTAAAAATATTTCAAATGGAGCTGCTGCTTCTAATGATAAAGAAAAAACTAAACGAATTGAACACGAAAGCGGAAAAGGAATTTTTAGATTTGCGGATATGAAAATCTGCGGAAATGAAATTATAGTCGTTGCCCAAAATGGCGGTTATGTTTTTGATAAAAGCGGAAGATTGTTACGCGAAATATGGTTTGAGCCAACCGAACAAATGATTAAAGTTTGGTGGTGGAAACAATTTATTTATCGCGGAACGACCGATAACATTCGAATAATTGACATTGAAAACGATGGAAAATGTGAATTTACTTCTCACAGTTCGGCTGATGGTTTTGCGATTTTCGATAGCTTGGGAAACGGTTTGTGGCGATACGGTCAGAGAATGAAAGAAATAGATTTCGAAAAAATTTGGAACGAAAAAGACTCAAAAAAAGATAAAAAAGAATCGTATGTCACAAATGTTGCAGTTTTTGATGTCGATACCGATGGAATTTCAGAGTTTATTGTTTCCGAAAAAGAAAAAGGAATTAAAGTTTTTAATTCAAATTACGACGAAAAATGGACTCAAGCCGATGAAGACCCGACAGCAAATTTACACCTGATTGATGCTGACGGCGATGGGAAAAATGAAATATTCGAATTTCAAGGAAAGGCATCAAAAATTAGAGATTTAAAAAGCGGAAATGTTGTCAAAACCTTTGAGATTGATGGCTGGCTAAAAGAGATTTTACCTTTTAATAATGAATCAAAAACTAAAGGAATTCGCTTTTTTGAAATAGACAATAATAAACTCATAATTTCAGATTTGAACAATAAAATTTTGCAAGAATCAGAAGCACCTTTGAGCAAAGTTGAATCAATTAAAGAAAAAAATAAACCGAAAGCAAAATATCAAAATGAGTTACCAAAGCCATCTCAAAATGTTGATAAAAACGGAACACGAACTGAAGCAAAACGTATAAATCCATCAAATTATAACGCTCCGACTGGACCAGCACCTCAGATTACAACTAAGCAAGTAGAGGACTTTGACGACTTTGAAAACACTGAAAGTCTCGATTCTCCTAAAGCGTTATGGATAAAATTTAAAAAGGATAAACCAAAATATCTTGCTGTTATTGCGTCATTTATCGGCATTCCGCGGGCAAATTTTTATGTTTATGACCAAAACGGAAATCTTGTTTATCATGAAATTTTGGCTGAGGAAGCTGATACAATTTTGGCTATTCCAAGTGAAACCGAGAGCGAAACATTGTTGATTGGCGGAAGAGAAACAATTTGGAAATTTGAAATAAAAAACTGACCAATTAGAAATGCAAAGCGTCTAAAAAATAGCGGCTAAAACCAGCGGCTAAAAATTAGCAGTTAGATTTATTTATACTGAGGTTGCATTTATGGATAGAAGATATTTTTTAAAATCGAGCGGAATTGCACTTGCGAGTTTTGGTTTGATGAGTGTTTCGCCAACATTTTTACAACAGTTTGCCAACGCCCAAACTTTGACAAAAAAAGATGGTAAAAAGAAAACTTTAATCGTTATTTTCCAACGCGGAGCGGTTGATGGTTTAAATATGGTCGTTCCTTTCGGCGATAGCGATTATTACAATTTACGACGTAATATTTCTATTCCGAAGCCAAATGAAACCAACGGCGTTGTAAATCTTGATGGTTATTTTGGGCTTCATCCGGCTCTAAAACCTTTCGAAAATTTGTGGAAATCAAAACAGCTGGCGATTATTCATTCCGCGGGTTCGCCGGACAACACTCGCTCACATTTCGATGCCCAAGACTATATGGAATCAGGAACTCCGGGCAACAAAGGAACTCGCGATGGCTGGCTCAACCGTGTTTTGCAAACAAAAATAAGCGAACAAGATTCGCCATTTCGGGCAGTTTCGATGACTCAACAAGTTCCACGAAGTTTGCTCGGCAGATCGCCTTCAATTGCGATGACAAATCTTGCTGATTTTTCAATCAAAGCTGGCGTTTACTCAAAATCTGTCCAAGGTGGTTTTGAAACAATTTTCGATGAGACCACCAAAGATTCGCTTGGCGAAGCCGGAAAAGAAACCTTTGAAGCCGTAAATTATCTGAAAGAAGCAAATCCGGCGAAATTTAAACCTGAAAATGGAGCGGTTTATCCAAATAGTCCTTTTGCAAATTCCTTGAAGCAAATCGGGCAAATGATCAAAGCCGGAGTTGGTTTAGAAGTTGCGTTTGCCGAAATTGGCGGCTGGGACACACACACAAACGAAGTAAATCCGCAAAATCGTTCGCAAGGTCAGCTTGCAAATCTGTTACGTGATTTTGGACAAAGCATCGCTGCTTTATCAACTGATTTAGGTAAAAAAATGGATGATGTTGTGATTTTAACGATGTCAGAATTTGGACGAACTGCCAGAGAAAATGGCTCACGCGGAACTGACCACGGACACGGAAACGCAATGTTTGTTATTGGAAATTCGGTAAAAGGCGGAAAAGTTTATGGCGACTGGAAAGGCTTGAGCAACTCTAATCTCAATGAAGGCAGAGACTTAGCGGTAACAACTGATTTTCGCGATGTTTTTGCAGAAGTTGCTTCAAAACATTTGGGAAATACAAACTTAGAAAAAGTTTTTCCAAATTACACAATCGCAAAATCGAAATGTCTTAATTTTATAAGTTAAATTGAGTTTTTGTGCAAAAAAAATGAGCGGCATTGGCACCGCTCTCGGAAGGTAATTTGTTGGTTGGTATTCTCGGGGAATCTCAAATGTAGTTGATATTTGAGATTTTTTTTGATGTTTAAAATTTTCTCGAAATTTTTAAATACTCTTTGTTCTAATAAGTATTAGACGCAATGGACGTTAGTTTTTGCTTTTTATTTATTAATTTATTCTATTCGAAGTTCTTTTTTTAGTTTCTCCAAGTGTGCCTCAACAGACTTTTCTGCAAGTCTAATTAAATTTTTTGGCAAACCAATATAGACTTTTTCGACAATTTCGCTACAAGTTTTTGCACCTTCGTTAAATGCTTGCAAAATTTGAGTTTCACGTTCATTTCGATGCAAAATATACTCGTCAATTTTTCCTTTTGCATCAAAAATTGCAGAGCCGTGCGAACCACATAGAAAACGTAAATTTGGCAGATTTTTTAGGCGATTAAGCGTTTCAAAATATTCTGACATATTGCCTTCCGGCGGTGCAATTACGACCGAACCTGTGCCGACAACATTATCAGTCGAAAGCAAAAATCCAAATTCTTCGTCATAAAATGCCAACAAACCTCTTGCGTGTCCTCGTGTGTGAAGCGTTTTAAGCTGAAAATTTTCACCGCAATTATCTTTTAAATTATTAACTTCTCCGTCTTCGATAAATTTATCAAATTTGATATGCAACAAACTTTCTGCCGTTATTTTATGAGTCGAAATCGGGACATTTAGACGGTATTTTTCGCTCAAATATTGTTGCAAAGCGATCTCGCCGCCGTGATGATCGTTGTGTAAATGCGAAACAATAATTTCTTTGCAAACACCACCATTTTCGATTAATTCACCGATTAATTTGTTGAGTTTTGCTTGCTCTGAAACATCCGCAGAAGCCGCATCAATAACAATAAACTCTTTGCTACCAACAATAAAACAATTTGTATGCGTGGCTGGCGGAAGCGTCGGAGTTTTGAGCGGGAAAACAATAACGCGAGAATTTAACTCGACATAATCAATGTTTCCGTCGCAAACTTGCGATTTTTCAAGCAGATTTTTGACTAGGGACAAAGGACTAAAAACTGAGGATTTTGAAAGTTCTTGCAACGTAATTAAAACTGGTGGGGAAATTAAAATTTTGCCTTTTTCCCAAAGATTTAGAGCTTCAATTGGCGAAATAAATTCGATATTTTGCATCTCGTTGATTGCTTCGTAAGGTTCTTGTTTTGGCGGGCAATTCGCCATAAAAAACCGTGTTTTGAAACGAACGGGCGAGAAATTTGGCGTTGTCCAAAAACCTGTGTAACTAAAATCTTCGGCATCAATCCACAAGTTCCAGGAATCTAATATTTCCTTAAAAGTGCTTCTGCCGGAAACTAAATCATCGTGCAATGAAGCACGCTGACCTCTTGTTAATCTATCGCCATTGCGGACAATTAACACACCGATTTCTTCAAAAAGTTCACGCACAGCACAAACAATAAACTGTTGTAAATCAAGGGTTTGACAGTTTTTAACCTCAACTTCAGAGTCGGATTTTTCAAGTTTTCCGCCTGAAAAAGCGTGCCAACCGCCAAGAAATTTTAAGTTCGGATTGCGTTGGGCAAGCAAAACTTTATCGTCTTTTAAGAGAATTATTGCTGATGCGTCTTTTGGTATTTTCACAATTTAATTTAATCATTTTTTTACTTTTGACAAGCAAAGTTACAAGCATTATTTTGAATGAGTCAGAGATGAAAGTCTTTGGCGTTTGATAAAAGTAAAAAAGGGCAATCTGATGATAGATATATTTCTGTTATTGGAGATTCTCAAGTGTCTCTGGCTTGGTTTTGAAATAGTTCGCTATTTTGATTTCCGAAAAAGAGAAAAGACGTTGGAAGAAACACTCAATAGTTACAACCAACGCCTTAACACACTTGAGAAATTCGTAAGGGAATTAAAACCTTAGCGGATTTCCACCGTGAGAGCTACCAACTCTCACGGCTTTTATCATAGTAAAATGTTTTTCTCTAAAATGCAAGAAAATTTACTTCAAATCAAACAATAGAAATTCCGTTTCGTCATCTAAAGTATTTATATTCAGCAGAGTTTCGTTGCTAATTGCCGCACCATCGCCAGTATTCAAAAGTTCACTATTTACTTCCAAACTTCCTTTTACAACCTGAATCCATGCGTGTCTGTTGGCAGCAATTTCGTGTGAAACTTCTTCATTTTTGTTCAAAATTGATGCATACATTGAAACATCTTGATAAACCGTGATTGAATCTTCGGTAGCATTTCGTGATGCAATAAGTTTTAATTTTCCGCGTTTTTCGTCCGCCGAAATTAGCTTTTGTTCATAGCTCGGGACTGTGCCGTTTTTCTCCGGTAAAAGCCAAATTTGCAAAAGATGCGTTTTTTCAGTTGGCGAACTATATTCGCTGTGCGTAATTCCGGTTCCGGCAGACATTCGCTGAATTTCGTGCGGAAAAATTGTGTCACCATTTCCCAACGAATCTTTATGCGAAAGTTCGCCTGAAACAACGTAAGAAATTATTTCCATATTCTCGTGTCCGTGAGTCGGAAATCCGCGATTTGGCTCAATAAAATCTTCATTTATCACACGTAACGCCCGAAAACCCATAAAATTTGGATCGTAATAATTGTTGAATGAAAACGTGTAATGCGTGTCGAGCCAGCCGTAATTGTTGTGTCCGCGATCTTTACTTCGTCTAATATTTATCATAAAGTTGCCCCCTCAATGTTTAGAGTGTATAAGAAGAATCTTCTTTTGTAATCATTATTTCAGAGGAGTTTTTTCTCACACTTTTGAGTGAGACTAAACACTTAAATTAAATTTTGATACAAGTTATAGGACTGAATTGCAAAAAAAACCCGTCGTTTAGCCAAGCTAAAGCGACGGGCAACTCAAAACAGATTCGTCTAACAAATTCGTATGTTAGTTAAAATTTTGTTTTAGATTATTTAAATAAACTTTCATCCAGTAAATCTTCTTCGCCCCAGTCAATTCCAGAAAATTCTCCCGCGGTTAGGCGAGCACTCGCCGAAACTCCAGCAATCTTTAACATTGTGTTGACCCAAGTTGAGCAATTCCGATTTGTCAAACTATATTTGACAGGGCTAGTTGTCGTGTTTACGACATATTTTTCAGCTAATGCTTCCAATTCTAATGCAAAACTCCAAGCATTGCCGTTAGGTGCAGTTAGAAGATGCTTTTCTAGATCGTAGTCGTAAAAATTGCCTTTCAACTTTTTATTCAGTGTTTCTTTTACCGAAGCAACATCACTTGGTTCGTTTGGAACATAAACGAGATTTCCGTTAGGCTGATGCCCAGCTATTGTCACAAACCTAGTTCCGCTTTCTTCTTGAGTCTTAATCTTTTGCATAGACTCGTTTTTCCCCAGAAAAACTAAGAGAAATTGATGATTTCCCCAAACAAAACTGCTCAAATCTCTTGATGCCCAATAAACTTTTGCCATTTAGTTGTTCTCCATATTTATAATCTGCTTTGTCAATAATGCAAAGACGGTTAAATGAAAGTTTTTTGCCAATAAAATTATGTAAACTTTCTTATAAACAACTAAAACCACTGTCGTCAAATGGCATGAGAACTAGTTTCGTCTGTCAAAATCGGTTTAAGTTTACTTGGCTAAGTGTAGCATTGTCAGCAATTTGCATTTTATCCTAGAATAAACCTTAGATATATTGACTCCTAAATATCTCGCAATCTCAGTTTACCTTTTTTGACGACTTAAGACTCGCACCTAACTATTTGAATCTGAGAAATAGCTCTTTCTGACAGTTCATTTTAGTAAATCAACCATTTGTTAAAAAGTAGTTAAAGTTCAGCGTGGTTTCCGTTTATTTTTTGTTTAAACAAAAATATGCTTGAAACAAACAACTTAACTAAAAAATACGGGAAAGTTACCGCTCTCGATTCGCTAAATTTACGCATCGAAAGTGGCGATATTTTTTGTTTGCTCGGTGCGAATGGAGCCGGCAAAACAACGACGATAAATCTATTCCTAAACTTTATCGAACCGACAAGCGGCGAGGCGAAAATAAACGGTTTAGATGTCACGAAAAACTCGCTTGAAACCAAGAAATTTATCGCCTATATTCCCGAACAAGTCAATCTTTACAAGAACTTATCGGGTTTGGAAAATCTTGAATACTTCAGTAGTTTGGCGGGCAAAGATAATTATTCAAAAGATGAATTACGCAGTTTTTTAGACGAATCAGGCTTGCAATCCGACGCGATAAATAACCGAATTTCGACATATTCAAAAGGAATGCGGCAAAAGGTCGGAATCGCTCTGGCAATCGCCAAAAAAGCCGACGTGTTGCTGTTGGACGAACCGACAAGTGGTTTAGACCCAAAGGCTTCCAACGAATTTTCCGAACTTTTAACAAATCTCAGCAAACAAGGTGTGGCAATTTTAATGGCAACACACGACCTTTTTCGAGCCAAAGAAACCGGCACGCGAATCGGGATTATGAACTGCGGAAAATTGGTTGCCGAGCTAAATACCGAAGAAATCGGACACAGCGATTTGGAAAAAATCTATCTCGAACATATACGAAATTAAAATGATAAAAACTATTGCCAAAAAAGAATTTACCGAGCTTCTCCGCGATGGCAGATTTTGTTGGACGGCGTTGATTGTGTTTGCGTTATTACTCGTTTCACTCGGGTTAGGGTGGAAAAATTATACGACCGTTAAGCGTGAAAAAGATGCGGCACAGGTTGATTCGCGGAAGACTTGGGAGAATCAAGGCGAGCGAAATCCGCATTCGGCGGCACATTTCGGCGTTTATGCGTTTCGCCCGAAGATGCCTTTGTCGCTGATTGATTCGGGGCTGGATAATTTTTCGGGCAGTTCGATTTGGGTTGAGGCACATTATCAAAATCCGGCTCGAAATCGCCCAATTGAAGACGCGACTGCCTTGCAACGATTTGGCGAATTGACTGCCGCCGGAATCTTACAACTTTTGCTGCCGTTGCTGATTATTTTTCTGACGTTTGATGCGTTTGCGGGTGAACGCACGAGCGGAACTTTGCGGCAAATTTTGTCGCTCGGTGTGCCGCGTTTGCAACTCGTTTTCGGGAAAACACTTGGCGTTTTAGCGGCGTTGTTGTTGCTTTTAATTCCTTCGATTGTGATTGGAATTTCAGCGTTGGCGTTGGCTTCGTCAAATGATGTTTTGCTGTCGAGTTTGCCGCGATTTGCTTTGATGTGCGTCGGCTATCTGCTTTATTTTATTGCGTTTATTGGAATTGCCTTAACGGTTTCGGCGATTGCGGTGACACCGCGAACTTCTTTGGTTATTTTGCTGACTTTTTGGATTGCAAGCTGTTTGCTGATTCCGCGTTTTGCCAATGATTTAGCGACCAATTCTATTAAAACTCCTACCGGAAGTGAATTTTGGGCAGCCGTCAACAAAGATATGAAAGACGGAATTGACGGACACGATTCTGCCAACAAACGCACTAAAGAACTGGAAGAAAAGGTTTTAGCCCAATACGGCGTAACCAAAAAAGAAGATTTACCGATAAATTTTACGGGCATTTCGCTCCAAGCCGGCGAAGAACACGGCAACGAAATTTTTGATAAACATTACAGCAATTTGAAAACCCAACATCTTTCGCAAGAGTATTTTCAAGGATTTTTCGGCGTAATTTCACCTTTTTTGCCCGTTCGTGGATTTTCGATGGCAATGGCGGGAACAGACCTCAAACATCAGCAAAATTTTAACGATTCGGTCGAGGAATATCGCCGCAATTTGCAGAAGATGCTGAATAATAACTTCGCCGATAATTCAACCTCGAAAGATGGAATGAGCTACAAAGTCGGGAAAGCATTTTGGGAAAAAACGCCTGATTTTGAATACGTTTCGCTTAATACTTCGAGTGCTTTCGGAAGCCGGATTTTTGATTTTTTACTGTTGATTTTTTGGAGTTTCGGGACTTTGGCGGTGAGTGTTTTTGCGGCACATAAAATGAGGGCTAATTAGTTCGGAGTCCACGCTTTAGCGTGTTTTCTGTTATCGAAAGAGACAGCCTCAAGGCTGGACTCCAAACGTATAAAATATGTTCACTAAAATTATCAAAAATGAATGGCGTAACATCTTTGCCGAAAAGAGTTTTTTAATTTTGGCTATATTTTTCTCGGCGTTAATTTTTTACGGGATTTTCAACGGCTCAAATTGGGTAAATAATCGCTCGCAAAATAGCCAAACATTGACTGCCGAACACGAAAAAAATCTTGCTGAAAAGCAGGAAAAAGTCCGTCAAGGCGTGAAGGGTTCTGATGATGAAAACAAAGTCGTCCCGCATCCCGGCGATCCGTATGAATTTGCGATGAATCTGCATTATGTCGTTTTGCCGTTCACTTCGGCGGCAATTTTTGCGGTCGGTCAATCAGACGTATTGTCGAATAATGCGGGCATTGCCGTCTCGACTTTGCAACGCACCGAAGCCGACAAAGACGGCTTTGAAAATCCGCTAAGTTTTTTAACCGGAAAGTTTGATTTGTCGTTTGTGATTGTTTATCTTTTGCCGCTTTTTGTGCTGGCAATGAGCTTTAATTTGCTGTCGGCTGAACGCGAAAACGGCACTTTGCAACTGCTTTTGGCTAACCCGCTAAAACTCAAAACTCTATTAACTGCAAAGGTTACGGCACAATTTAGTTTGATTTTAGGAATTGTTTCGGCGGTGACAATTATCGGAACTTTGCTCTCGGTCAAATCCTTTACTGATGATTTTTGGCTCAAAATTTTACTGTGGCTGATTTTGGTTTTTGCATACACCGCGTTTTGGTTTTCACTCGCTGTTTTTGTCAATTCTTTCGGCTTTTCATCCGCGACAAACGCCGTTGTTGCATCGGCTTCGTGGCTCTGTTTAGTCTTAATTTTGCCGACTTTGTTAAATGTGGCGATTTCCGCAATTTATCCTGTTCCGCCACGCAGCGAGGTTGTTTCGGCGATTCGCAACGTCAAAATTGATATGCGACGCGACGGCGAAAAATTGCTCTCCGAATTTTACCAAGACCATCCTGAAATGATTCCGAAAGACGGCAAAACAAACACCAAAGACTTCGGTTTAGCCTTTGTTTATATCCAACGCGAGCAGAAAAAAAAGGTTGAAGAAGTAGAAAATCGCTTTGCCGAACAACTCGCTAAACAGCAGAATCTCGTCAAAAATCTGCAGTTTTTTTCGCCGTCAATTATCACCAACGAAGCCTTAAACGACATCGCCGGAACAGGTTTGGAACGCTACACAAATTTTCGCTCGCAAGCCAAAGAATTCGATAAAAGTTGGGACGCATATTTTGTCCCGAAAATCTTTCGCGGCGAAACTCTCGGCGTGGCAGATTTTGACCAAATTCCGCGTTTCAAATATCAAGAAGAATCTTTCGCAAGTATCTTGACACGAGTAATTTACGGAGTTTTATTTTTGTTGATTGCGGCGGCGGCGTTGATGTTTTTGGCGTTTGGAAAATTGAAAAATTACAGGTTGGAAAAATGAAAAACTTATTAACTTTATTGGCTATTTTATTGGTGGTTTCGGCAGTTTCGGCACAAACCGGCACTGCAAAAATCGAAAAAGAAATCCTAAATTTGCGAAGCGAAATTCGCCAAGCGGTCAAAACCAAAGACGCATCAGCTTTGGAAAAATACTTTGCCGAAGCGTTTACGCACACGCACGCCAGCGGGAAAGTTGACGACAAAAAACAACGCATCGCATTTTTTGTGAAAGGCGAAGCAAGCATTGAAGATGTTGAGCCGGACGAAATTCGCTTCAATATTTTTAACAAAAATGTTGTCTCGGTGAACGGCAAAACAACTCTGCTTTTCGGCACCGAAAAACGCACGTTTCAATGGACAGCCGTTTATGTCAAACAAAAAGGAAAATGGCAGACGGCAACAACCATCGCGGTTTTATTAAAAATTTGAGATGAAATGCCAAGTTTTAATCATTGTTTTATTTACCGCAAATTTAATAATACGTTCGAAACTCCACACTTACGCATGAAGCTAAAATCTAATTTTCAACGGAATCGAGCTGCTTGACGGAACTCGAAAACGTGGTTTGATTCGCCAAAGTCGCTCGTTGTTTGCGAAATTTTCTTATAATTTTAGGTTTTAAGTTAAGTTTTTCCGCCGTTCATTCTCAATAAATAACCATTCATTAAAAAGATAATTGAGCAAAACGTCGCCATCTGTATTCTGTTTAGTTAAACAATTCTTTGGGAGATTAAATGAAAAAGTTATTATTTTATGTGCTGTTAATCGGCATATTTTCGATGTCCGTTTTCGGGCAAAACACAGCAACTATCAGCGGAAAAGTAACGAACTCAAACGGCACAGCGGTCGTTGGAGCAATGGTTATTTTAGAAGGAACGGCGAGCAAAACGCTCACTTCGGCGGACGGTAGTTTTCGGTTAAACGGTGTCGCCAACGGTGAGTATAATTTGATTGTGACGAGCATTGAATACTCGCCGCAATCGGTAAAAATTACGGTTGGCAACGGTGAAAATTCGTCGAATATTACGCTCCAAACATTGTCGGAAACGGTTGATGTTGTCGGGCGAATCAGCGAATATCACACGGAAGATACGACTGTTGCGACCAAAATTCCAACGCGATTACTCGATACGCCGCAGTCAATTACGTCGATTTCGCCGCAAATGATTGCCGACCGAATGGCAACCGATGTCAACGATATTTACAAAAATGTCGCGGGCTTAAATCAGACAACTTATAGTGCCGTTGTCTTTCGCGGCTTTACGCAACGCGAAACTTTGTTCAACGGAGTTCGCGGAAATCCGTATGGTTCGCTTGAAGGTGATGTCAATAATTCGGGCTTTTCGACGAGCATTTTGCGGCTTTCAAATGTTGAACGAATCGAGGTTTTGAAAGGTCCGTCGTCAACGCTTTACGGCTCGGCTGAACCGGGCGGAATCATCAATTTTATCACCAAAAAGCCGAAAACTACGCTTGACGGTTCGGCGGAATTTCGATTTGGCGAATACGGTTTGGCTTCGGGAAATTTTGATGTGAGCGTTCCGTTGGGCAGAAAATTTTACTCTCGCGTAGCAGCTTTTATTGAACAACGCGACAGTTTTCGCAACAATGCAGGCTTGAGTAATCAAAACTACATTACAAATTTATTGTGGCAGCCGACCGACAAAACTCGCGTCAATATCGAATATGAATACATCAAACAATTTCAACGCGGACATCGTTTGCGTGGCATTCCGGTCGATGCAAACGGCAATTTTTTGACCGCAATTTCGTTCACCGCAACCGAAAGAAACGATTTTGTGAAGCTCGATGCGAATGTTTTTCAGGCAAATTTGAGTCAGGATTTTTGGAAAGACGCACGGTTTGAAGCGACGTTTCGATACTTGACGAATGATCGTTTTGAAAATTATCACGAACCGCGAACTTTGCTTGCCGACGGCAGAACTTTGACCCGCGAATATCGTGACCAAATTCGCACCAACAACGATTGGAGTTTTACGGGAAACTTTACTAAACCGTTATCAACCAAGAGTTTAGGTAATCATATTTTCAACGCAGGTTTGGAATATTACACCCAAGATCACGAATTTATTTTTAATCGGGCAAGAGTTGGCGTGCCGACAATCGACATCATCAATCCGATTTACGGCATCGCAAATCGCGTAAATTACACGCTTTCACGCATTTCGACCGACACCGCGAAACCTTCGCGGCTTGGTTTCTATTTTCAAGATCAAGTTGAAGTAAATAAATATTTTCAATTTGTTGCAGGCGGCAGAATCGAGAAATTTAACGACACCGGATTTTCGGGCGTTCAACTAAATGGCGGCGAATCTGCGTTCACGGGCAGATTCGGTGCGGTCATCAAACCACTCGAAAATGTCGCAATTTTCGGCAACTTTTCAAACAGCTACACGCGACCAAGTATTTTGGCACAAACTCCCGCAGCAAACGGACCGTTTTCGCCCGAAAAAGGCAAGCAATTTGAAGGTGGCGTAAAGCTCGAATTATTGAACCGAAAATTGTTTATCACGAGTTCGGTTTATCAAATTGACAAGACCGATGTGCTGCGTGCCGATCCGCTTTTTGGTCCGAGCGGAAATAATTTTAACGCACTTTTGAGTGTTGGGGCGATTCGCAATCGCGGATTTGAAATCGACCTAAATGGTGCAATCACAAAGCGTTGGAATGTTTCGATGAACTATTCGCACATCAATTCGCGGATTACGAAAGATAATATTGCGAGCGTTGTCGGTAAGTCGATGCCGAATGTTTCGCCGAATACTTTTGGGTTTTTTACGCGATATGATTTGACGAGTTCGATTGGATTTGGTGTCGGCGGCGAGTTTGTTGATGACCGAATCGAGCCTTTTGCGAATCTGAAATCGCCTGCTTATAAAACATTTGATTTGAATTATTACCAGACATTTTTCAAGCGTTTTCGGCTTAATTTGAAGATGGAAAATGTTGGAAACGAGGTTTATTCGCTCAGTTCGCTGTTTAATTCACGGGCAGGAAATTTCCCCGGACAACCGCGAACATTTTCAGCAAGTTTAACGATTTTATCTTTTATGAAGAGGTAAAGTATGGAGTCCAGCCTTTAGGCTGAATCCCGCTAAACACTCAGCCTAAAGGCTGGACTCCAAACAATTTATTATGAATTTTTCAAATATTAAACGAATTGCTTATCAAGAATGGCGGAATGCTTTTCGCACAAAAGTTGTCTATATTTCGGCGATTGTGTTGGGCGTGGCGTTGCTTTCGGCGTTGATTATTAGTTGGCAAAACGCGAAAACGCTCAATAATGAACGCGAAAAATATCAAGATTTGGTTCGCACAAATTGGCTCGAACAACCTGACCGACATCCGCATCGAGCATCACATTACGGCTATTTGGCGTTTCGTCCAAAATCGGCGTTGAGCTTTTTTGATTCCGGCGTTGATAGTTTTGCGGGAACTTCAATTTTTCTCGAACCGCATCGGCAAAACACCGTAAATTTTAGCGAAGCACAGCATTCAAACGGTTTATTGCGTTTCGGCGAGTTGAATCTGGCGTTAATCCTCCAACTTTTGGTGCCGTTGCTGATATTTTTTCTAGGTTTTTCGGCAATTTCGGGTGAACGTGAAAGCGGAATTTTGGCAATAATTTTGTCGCAAGGAACTTCTTGGCGAGAACTTTTACTCGGCAAAACAATCGGTATTTTGAGCATAATTTTTGCCCTTTTGTTGCCGCTTTTGCTGATCTCGTTTGGCTTGTGGCTTGTCTTAAATAATTTTCGATTAAGTTCAGATTCAGCGTTGAGAATTGGTGTTTTAATTGTTGGTTACAGTTTTTATTTTGTAGTTTGTGCGGCGATTGCGGTTGTTGTTTCCTCGTTTCAAAAAACATCGAAAAGCTCGCTGATAACCTTGATTGTTATTTGGATTTCGTTCTGGATTGCAATGCCGCGTGCGATGCAAAATCTTGGTGCCAGCGTTTATCCGACCGTTTCAAAGTCGCAGTTTGACAAACTTTTAGAAGACGATTTGGCAAAAGAAGGCGACAGTCATAACGCCGCAGACCCGAAGTTTATTGAACTCAAAAAAGAAACTCTGGCAAAGTATAAAGTCAATGATGTAAAAGACTTACCGTTTAATTACGGTGGTTTTGTGATGGGCAAAGCCGAAGCGATTAGTTCAACAATTTTCCGCAAACATTACGGCGAATTGCTTGAAAAATTTCGTTCTCAAAACCGCATTACGGAATTGGCTAGTTTGCTAAATCCATATTTGGCGATTCGACATTTTTCGATGGCGGCGGCTGGTTCGGACTTTTCGGCTTACGAAAATTTTCAATGGCAAGCCGAAGATTTTCGCTTCAATATGGTGCAAAAATTAAACGATTTGCACACCAACGAAATTAAATCTGCAAACGACCGCACTCAAAAAATTGACAACGAAAATTGGGAAGAATTTCCGCAATTTAACTACCGTGAACCGACAGCTTTTGAATCTTTAAGCAAGCAAAGTTTAGCGATATTTTCGATTGTCTTTTGGCTGATTATGGTGGGATTAATGGTGTGGTTTTTGCCACGTTCAGCGTAACACTTTCAGAGTAACACGTTCAGAGTTACGCCTTGAGGCGTGATTCAACGTGAATTTTTTAAAGCTATATTGAATGAGTTCAATTTATTTCACGCCTCAAGGCGTAACTCTAACAAACAATGAATTTACAAACATTTCTAAAACTCGAAGTAAAAAATTTCTTGAGCGAAAAAACGGTCATTGTGGCAATTTTGTGTCTGCTTTTTGCCGGAAGTTACGCGATGTTTCAAGGCAAAAATGTCATCGAAAAACAAAAAACTTTGATTGCTCAAATTCCACAATTTCAAGCCGAGCATCTCGAAAAACAACTGAAATTAAACAAAGACGACTTCGGCAATCTGCTTTATTATCTGCAACTTAGCACTATAAATCAGCCAACGAGTTGGGCAGGATTTTCAATCGGACAACGTGATGTTAATCCATACAATATCAAAGTCAAAATGCTCACTCTCGAAGGGCAAATTTACGATTCTGAAATGTCGAATCCGACAAATTTGCTTTACGGAAATTTCGATTTGGCGTTCGTTATTGTGTTTTTATTACCACTTTTAATCATCGCTTTTTGCCACAATTTAATCTCAGCTGAGCAAGAAAACGGCATCTGGAATTTGCTTCGTTCGCAACCTGTTTCGATTGCAAAAATTATCGGTTGGCGATTGCTGATTAGGTTTGTAACTGTTCTGTTAATTGTGTTTATGCTGACAACGGCGAGTTGTATTTATTTAGAAAGTTCGTTTGATATTCGATTTATTTACGCACTTTTAATTGCTTTTTCTTACCTGACATTTTGGTTTGCGTTGACGGCGTTCGTCGTTTCGTTTCAAAAATCTTCGACCTTAAACGCACTTTCGCTTTTAGGTGTTTGGATATTTTTGACAATTCTCGCTCCGGCTTTGATAAATCTCGTAATTTCGACTGCTTTGCCCGTTTCCGAATCGTTTGAAGTTACGGTCAAACAACGCGAAGGCTATCACCAAAAATGGGACAAATCGAAAGCTGAAACGATGCAAAAGTTTTACGAAATTTATCCGGAATACAAAAATTTCCCGATTCCCGAAGACAAATTTTCGTGGGGCTGGTATTACGCAATAAATTTTATGGGCGATGTTGAATCGGCAAATTCAACCGCTAACTACATAGAAAAATTAAACTTACGCAATTCGTGGACAAATCGGATGGCGTTGTTTTTCCCAACAATTCAGGCTCAACTGAGTTTTAACAATCTCGCAAAAAACGATCTGCAAAATCATCTCGAATATCTCGATTCCGTGAGAAATTATCACAAATCTATTCGAGAATTTTTCTATCCAAATATTTTCAGAAACAGCAAAGTTAAAGAAATTAGCTGGAAAAATATTCCGCGACACGAATTTAACGGCGAAACTAAAGGCGTTGAATTTCCAACCGCAATTTTCGCTTGTTTAGCTTTTGCATTTTTTTTGTTGACTGTCAGCAGGCAAAAAATCATCGTTAATTTGAAATAAAATTTTCAAAAGTAAGATTAATTGATTTTATTATCCACGTATTTTTTCTAACATTAATAAAAGACTAAACCTCGATTAGATGAATTTAAAATGCTGAAAAAAATCAAATTTGTTTGAGTTATATTGTTGAAAAAAGGCTACTGATTACCTCTTTTTTACCGCTTACTAAAAACTTGTCGTTAAAATTCCTGATTCTGAGATGATTGTAAATTACGAAATTTTATTCTACAAGGACATTTCAGAATGACGAGATATTTATTAGCAATTACGATTTTATTTTTATCAATTTCAAGCGTTTTTGCTTCAACAGCAGCAACGCTTTCAGGACGCATTACCGACAAAAATAATGCGGTTGTCGCAGGTGCAGATGTTGAACTTACCAACATTGCAACCAACGCAAAAATCACGGTTACAACCAACAGCGACGGCTTTTATTTAGTGCCGGAACTTGTTCCCGCAAACTATCGCGTTACGGTGAGCAAGCAAGGTTTTCAGAGTTCGGTTCGGGAAGGAATTACACTCAATATCGGTGCAAGCACGACTTTAAATTTTATACTTGCGGTTGGAAATATCGAAGAAAAAGTAACGGTTGAAACGAGCGAAACTGAGTTGGTCGAGCGAGATTCGGCGGCGGTCGGGACGCTTGTTACACGAAAATTTATTGAAAATTTGCCGCTTAACGGGCGTTCGTTTCAGACTTTAATTGAACTCACGCCGGGCGTAAACCTCGTGCCGACAACGACGCAAAGCACCGGACAATTTTCAGTCAACGGACAGCGTTCAAACGCCAATTATTTTACGGTGGACGGCGTTTCGGGCAACATCGGTTCAGGGACAAACTTTCAATTTTATCAGCAAGCGGCGGGAAGTTTGCCCGGACTTTCGGTTTTTGGCGGAACAAATACGCTCGCTTCGGTTGATGCCGTGCAAGAATTTCGTGTCCAAACTTCGAGCTACGATGCTGAATTCGGTCGTCAGCCCGGCGGACAAATTTCGTTAGTAACACGTTCAGGTTCAAACACATACAACGGTTCATTATTTAATTATTTTCGCAACGAAGCACTTGATGCAAACGATTGGTTTGAAAATAGAGCGGGCAGAAATCGTCGTCCGTTGCGGCAAAATAATTTTGGCGGAACATTTGGCGGAAAAATAAAACTTCCGCGTTTTGGCGAAGGCACACCGCTGATTTACGACGGCAAAGATCGTTCGTTTTTCTTTGTCAGCTACGAAGGTTTGCGACTTAAACAGCCGCAGACCAATGTTTTACTGGCTCGCGTTCCGTCAATTGCTGCCCGAAATGCCGCGACGGGACTTTTCAAACAAGTTTTGAATGCCTTTCCGCTTCCAAACGGAGGATTTGTCGCGGGCGATCCGGCTGATACCGAACGTTACACCGCCGCACTTTCTTATCCGTCGAAAGTTGATGCTTTGAGCTTCAAACTCAACCAAAAAATTACGGAAAAAATCAATCTTTTCGGGCGATTTAACGAAGCTCCTTCAAGCCAAACTTTCCGTGCCTTCCCATCGCAGAACAACGCTTATGAAAACAACATTCGGACGGTTACAGTCGGCTCGACGCAAACAATTTCTTCGCGTTTAGTCAACGATTTGCGAGTCAATTACAGTTTTACACGCGGTCTGTTTCTGTTTGAAGGAATTGAAGTTGACGGCTCGAAACTGCCCGACGATAATTTGCTTTTTCCGAGTTTTGCACCGCGTGAAAATGCTTCGGTGAGCATTCAATTAGGCACGGGCGGAAGCAACATTTCGTCTGCAAATTTGACGCAGGGAAAAGTTATCGGCACCAAACAACGGCAGACAAATATCGTTGATAATTTTACTGCGATTGCCGGAAATCACGAGTTGAAATTTGGCGTTGACTATCGTCGTTTGACTCCGAAAGTCGATTCGCGGGCGTTAGGAATTACTTATAGTTTTACGACTCCGGCAAGCCGTGCGACTGGAATTCCAAACAGTATTTCGGTTCAGGCATTGGCTCCGATTACGGATTTTAAGGTCGAAAACTTCTCGGCATTTGTGCAAGATACATACCGAATTAATCAACGTTTGACGCTCACGGGCGGACTTCGTTGGGAATTTAATCCGCCGCTTTCGGGCAAAAGATTACCGTTTCAAATCCAAGGTTTTGACAATCTTTTGACCGCCACACTCGCACCTGCGGGAACGCGACAATGGAAAACGGAATACAACAATTTTGCTCCGCGAGTCGGCGTGGCGTTCACAATTTCCGAAAAACAAAACTTGGTTGCTCGTGCCGGTTTCGGTCTTTATTACGATTTAGGCACGGGAACTGCCTTGCGTGGCTACACCAGCTATCCGTATAACTCGTTTAAAACAATCACAAATCCGGCTCAGTTGCGATTTCCGGCGAATGAAATTGACTTGCAACCGCTTCCTTTTTTGGATGCTGCACCGCCGCCGTATTCGTCGAATTTTTTCTTTTTTGATCCGAATTTAAAACTGCCGAATACCAAACAATGGAATGTTTCGGTTGAAAAAGGTTTTGGCAAAAATCAATCGCTGACGGTTTCGTATGTTGGGGCGATGGGACGCGAGCTTCTAAGGAATGAACAGTTACAAAATTTCAATTCGGGCTTTGTGCGTTCCAGATTCTGCACGCCGTTGCCAAATCCGGCACCTTCATTTTGTTCGCCGACTGCAACTCCGGCACCGATTGTTTTAGTAAATCCGGCAATCTTCGGACCAAATCCGGCGGCGTTGAATGACGGCACGCAAATCTTAAACGGTTCAGCGGTTTCCATTACGCGAAACGGTGCGACTTCGGACTATCACGCTTTGCAAACACAATTCCAAAGCCGTCTTTCAAATGGCTTGCAAGCCGTTATTTCATATACATTTGCAAAGGCGATTGACGATGTTTCAGACGAAACAATCACCGGAATTCCGTTGCAAAATGCCGCCACAGGATTAGAAAAAGGCGTGGCTAATTTTGATGTCAAACATAATTTTATTGCGGCTGTCAGCTACGATTTACCAACGTGGAAAGCCAACAATTTAACAAAAGCAATCTTTGGCGGTTGGGCGATTGATTCGATAATTCGGGCGAGAAGCGGTTTACCTTTTTCGGTCATTACGCAAACTTTTGACCCGTTAAATATCGGGCAAACTCGCCGTGTTAATGTGAATCAAGGCGTGCCGATTTGGTTGCAAGACTCAAACGTCGGCGGCGGCAGAAAATTAAATCCGGCGGCATTTTCCGCACCGCAACTCGGTTTTCAAGGCACACTCGGACGCAATTCGCTCCGCAGTTTTAATCATCGCCAAATCGATTTATCGGTTCGCCGAACATTCGGGTTGGGCGAAAAAGCACGGATTCAATTTCGTGGCGAAGCGTTTAATCTTTTCAACACACCAAATTTTCATAGACCCGCAAATTCATTCGGATTTGCAGGTTTCGGTGAAACGACCGCAATGCTCGGCAGAGGTTTGAGCGATTTGACAGGTTCATCGGTTCAAACCTCTCCAAGTAACGGATTCAACCCGCTCTATCAAGTCGGCGGAGCAAGATCGCTACAATTTTCATTGAAATTTTTATTTTAGAAAGAACTATCTGGAGGAGAAAAAAATGTCAAAAGTATGCCAAATTACTGGCAAAAAACCGATGAGCGGAAACAATGTTTCGCACGCAAATAACAAAACGAAACGCAAGTTTTTACCAAATTTACAAAAGAAGCGATATTACTTGGAAAGCGAAAATCGTTGGATTCGCTTGAAAGTTACGGCTCGCGGAATAAAGACAATTTCTAAAAATGGAATTGAAACAGAGGTTCGCAAAATGCGTGCGAGAGGAGAAAAAATCTAATGGCAAAAGGTAAACGAGAAAATATAAAGTTGCGAAGCACGGAAAGTCCGCATTGTTATTACACAACCAAAAACAAGGCGAACACACCGCAGCGACTGGAGTTTAGAAAATATGATCCCGTGGTGCGAAAGCATGTTATCTATAAAGAATCAAAATAGCGATGTTTTCTACCAAAACCGTTAAATTCGGAGAAAAGATACTACATCATCAAATGTGGTTTTTTGGCAAAGATATTATGCACGAAAGCGGAAATTTGCTTGTCAAATATGGCTTTGAGCGATTTGGCGTTCCCGCCGGAAAGACAGGTGGAAATTCATATCGTATCAAAATTAGCGATTCTCAAGAGGTTGCATTATTTGGCTTCGGCATCTTTTTCGGCGACAGTAGTCTCGGCGGAGTTTTTCTTAAACGATATGAGTTTCAACCGAAATTACTTTCTAATTCGAAACTCGAACTTCCAATTTGGCAGAGCGATTTGCTACCAAAAAGAAGATTGCCAGCTAATCCGATTGAAACCAAACATACCAAATTTCTGTTGAAAAGTTTGATTATTTGGCTTTTAGAATATGAAAGATGGATTGACTTAACTTGCGGCAAGCAATGGCGGAAATCTTGTTTGAAAGAATGGAGCAACACCGAATTTGGAATTAGAAAAATCAGAAATAGTTGGAATAAATTACAAAATATATGAAAAAAGGAATACATCCCGAATACCGCGAAGTTGTTTTTCAAGACACTTCAATTAATCACGCTTTTCTCACTCGTTCAACGATTAAAACCGAAAAAACGATTGCTTGGGAAGATGGAAACACTTATCCGCTTGTGCAAATTGAAATTTCAAATCTTTCGCATCCGTTTTTTACGGGAACACAGCGTATGATTGATACCGCCGGACGAGTCGAGAAATTTAATCAGCGATATAAACGCGGCAAATAATGTAGAGTAATTAATATGAAAATGTTGGACGTAATTATTGTTGGTGGCGGTGCAGCCGGAGTTGGAATGGCTAATGTTTTGAAAGACTTAGGCATTGATTCTTATGTTGTGCTTGAGCAAGGAAAAGTTGGTGCATCGTTTCTCAAATGGTCAAAAGGAATGCGGTTTATCACACCTTCTTTTACGAGTAATAATTTTGGTTCGCCTGACCTTAACGCTATTACTTACAACACTTCGCCGGCATATACGCTCAAAAGCGAGCATCCGACCGGCGAAGAATATTCGCATTACTTGCGAGGCGTTGTCAAAGGTTTTGACCTTCACGTTTTAGAAGAAACTGAAGTTTTTTCGGTCAAAAAAGTTTCGGCAGGATTTGTTCTCGACACTTCAAGAGGCGAAATGACTTCAAAAATCGTCATTTGGGCTGCGGGCGAGTTTTTTTATCCAAAAACCGATTCAATTGTCGGGCAAGAAAACACGATTCACAACTCGCAAGTTGAAGATTGGCGAGATTTGGAAGGCGATGAATTTACGATTTTAGGCGGTTACGAAAGCGGAATTGACGCGGCTTTTCATCTCACCAAACTCGGCAAAAAAGTTCGCGTTTACGACGTTCATTCAACTTGGGAAGAAACCGACAGCGATCCGAGTGTTTCGCTTTCGCCATTCACGCTGCAAAGAATCCGCAAAGCCGTACAAACAGGTAATTTGGAACTAACCGGCGGAATGATTTTTGCCCGTGTCGAAAAAAATAACGGTCATTACGTTATTCGCGGCGAAGATTTAGAAGAAAACACCGTCGAAATAACCAGCCCGACGAAACCGATTTTAGCAACCGGATTTTCCGGCAGTTTGGCAATGGTCAAAGACTTTTTTGAGTTTGACGAAGACGGAAAATTTGCACTTTTGAAAGAAGAAAGCGATGAATCAACCATCACCAAAGGCTTGTATTTAGTTGGTTCGCAAGTAAAACACGGCGAGGCTCTGTTTTGTTTTATTTACAAATTTCGTCAGCGTTTTGCCGTGGTCGGAAAATCAATCGGCGAGCATTTGAAAATTGACACCGAACCTTTGGAAGAATATCGCCGCCGCGGAATGTATCTCGACGATTTAACTTGCTGCCGCGATCAATGTGAATGCTGAAGTTAAGTGATATGTATTAGGGAATAAAGGGTTTAAGTGAGTAAGAGCGTGAAGAAGTTCTTTCAGGTTTTAATCCGGTAAAAGATTTCGACACAAAACTTATTTGGTAATTCACACCCTTATTCCCGATAACTGACCTAATCAGTTACGAAAAAGCAGGCACAAACGCGACTGTTAAGAAGCGTGTTTTGAAAGCTAAAGCCGGACACATTTTATTTCGGAAATCGCAGTTCGTTTTGCAATATCTCGTGTTTCCAATGTTCTTTACCGCTTGCGTCAATGGCTTTGAGCGTTAATTTTCGCTCTTTATCTTTTCCGCTGACCTCAACGATTGCAAAGTTTTTTACATCTAAAAGCAAAGTGTTCGCTACTCGATACGGATTGGTTTCTTCGTCTTTTGACGGTTTAGCATTGCCCGATGTCAGCGGACTGCTCGTAAAATCGTAAAGCGGATAACCTGTTAAATCGTTTCTTTTCAACAATTCCGTGTAATGTCTGTCGCCCGAAAAAAACAATACACCTTCAACTTTTGAGGCTTTGAGAAAATCGAAAAATCGTTTTTGTTCTTCGGGAAACTCGACCCAAGCCTCCCACGGCGTAAGCGGATTTAGCATTTGATTTCCGCCGACAACAATTTTGAAAGCGGCTTTGCTGTTCCGCAAACTGTCACGCAACCAACGCATTTGCGATTCTCCGAACATTGCTTTATCTGCTTCGGTAGAATTATTCGGCGAGCGATGATACCTGTCGTCGAGCAAAAAGAATTCAACATCGCCCCATTCAAAACGCCCGAAAATTCCCTTTGTTTCCGCCATTCCGTAAGTATTATTTGCCCAATAATCTTGAAAAATCTTGAGCGATTGTTCACGCAAACGAAAAGTGTAATCCGAATCGTTATTTCCGAAATCGTGGTCGTCCCAAATCGCATAATTATGCGTATTAGCCAAAAGTTGTCGCATTTCGGGAAGCTCACGATTTTTCGCGTTGCGATAACGCATTCCGGATTCGGTCAGCCAATCAGCTTCGCGGTAATAAAGATTGTCGCCAAGCCACAGCATAAAATCCGGTTTTCGGTCGGCAATCGTCTGAAAAATTTCCATTCCTGAACCATATGGCTTTCCCGGACGGTCAAAAGGCGGATCGTTTACATACGAGCATGAACCGAACGCAAACTTAAAATTCGGCGGATCGCCTCGCCAACGCCACATCTGTTGGGTCTGGAATTGCAGCGGATAATCAACTTTGAGCTTCCGATTGTCAAGATAAACCTCATATTCATAACGAGTTCCAAACGCGAGGTTTGATATTATGAAACGTGCGATGTGGTCATTTTCCTCAACGGTTTGGATTGTTTTCGTCTGACTCAGAGACTTAGTTTCGCCTTGTTTCCAATACTTTAAATAAACTTTTGCGGGCGTTTTACTCTGCAACCAAACAACCGTTTCAGTCATTTCACTATAACCAAGCATCGGACCCGAACGCAAAATCGTCGTTTGAGCAATCGTTGAAGCACAAAAAAGCAGAATTAAAACAACTAAATTTCGTATAAATTGACGCGAATTTTTACTTTGCATAATCACCTAACTTTTCGAGATTTAAACGATAAAGGCTGACAACATCGCCGTCTTTGTTTTCTTCACCAACCTCTAAAACACCATAAACTTGAATCGGTTTGTGAGTATATTTTACCTTTATATTTTTATCCATTTTAACCATAATCCATTCATTTAAAGCAACCGGTGCACCGAAATAACACATATCGAAATTGCCGTTAAGAGCAAACTCACTGACGTTGCCGTCGTCATCAACTTCGTAAGGCAACATAAAGCCGGAAAGCCCGACTTTTGTGTTGTTTAAATCCAAAATTTCTTGAGGTATGATATTTTCAACTATTTTTTGCTCGTCCTTTTTTTCAAATGGATTTGGCGTAACGTATTCAAAATTGCTCAGTTTGTAGAACGAAAGTTGTTGATATTCGGGTTTAACCGTTGGTTTAGTTGTTTTGGAATTTACCGCAAAGAAAATTAGCCCGACGATTAAGATAATTCCACCAAGAAACGCCGTCGTTTGAAGCACAGCCGAAACGGTTGAGCGTGGTTTTTTCGGTGAATTATTTTCGTCTTTTTGCATACTTATTCCAATTTTCATTAATGTTCGTTTCCTTTCGGAAAATTAAATTTTTCCGACTTAAATTCCGTGCCTTTAACTTTAATAAACTTTACTTTGCCGTCAAAATTGAGTAAGCCTTTTAGATCGTCCGAAGTTGTTGAAAACTCTGAGGTTGCACCAATTTTTTCGCCCGTTAAAGCGTTTTCAAATGCTTTCAAAATAACCTTAAATTTCTTTGGTTTTTCTATTTCTATTTCAATTTCAGCCTGCGAAATTTGTACTGATTTTTCCGCTTCACCGTCTAAAACATAAACTGTTATCTTGCCGATTTTCTCGTCCAAAACAATTTCAAGATGTGCAAATTCCTCGCCAAATGCAATTAAAGTGCCGCCGTGCGGAGCTTGATGTTCGTGTGAATGTTCATCTTTGATTGTTTCTTTTTTTTCGGGCGATTCTTGAATTTTCGCTTGAATTTTCGGCTTGATCTTGACGCTATTTTGGTTTGTTGACGGCAATTGATTCGTTTGACAACTGACTGCCAAAAGCGAAAATACGGCGATAATAAGTAGATATTTTTTCATAAAATTTGTTACGAAACAGGTGTTAAATTTTCTGAAACATCGGTTCGATATGCTTTGAAAGCCGGAATCAAACCTGCAAAAGCTCCGACCGAAATCATCAATAACGGCGTAAAAATCATCACCGAATCAAACTTCACAACATCCAAAACTACGCCTGTTTCCCGTTGCACAATCGATGCCGTAAAAAACAAAATAACGAAATAAACCACGAACCCGACAAGCGTTCCGAGAAAGGCGATAACTGTTGATTCTAATATGATTACGGAAAATACGGTGATGCGTTTTGCACCCAATGCCCGCAAAATTGCAAACTCGCGGCGGCGTTCGTTTATTGAGTTGTAAATGCTTGCTAAAATCGAAAATGCGGCAACGACAACCACCAAATATGCGACCAATTCCAAGACGCGATTTATCCAACCCATTTTGTCGAAAAGTTCTGCCATTGTGCGACCGATCGGAAACGCCAGCGTTGCGACTTTGCCTTGTTTGTTGATTGTTTGTTCGAGCGACATTCCGGCTTGCAGAGATTTTAATTTCAACATTACAGCCGAAACTTCTTTGGCTTCCGCAGGAATTTCTTCGCCGTCTTTTGCTTTGAAATTTTCGCCTGTGCCACGCAAAACGTGTCCTTTCATCCGATAAATTCCCTCAAGCGGAATCCAAACAACGCGGTCGGATGGCGAATTCGTAGTTTGCAAAACTCCGACAACCTTGTAATCGTCGTCGTGTTTATTATTTTCGTCAAAAATCAGACCGTGATAAGGCTGAAAAATATCGCCGACCTTTAAGCCTGTTTTTGAGCGACAAAATTACCGATGACGGCTTCTTTCTCTTTGGCATTAAAAAACTTACCGTTTTCTGCAACCTCAAATTTTTGTCCTTTTCGATATTCAAATTTTGTAAAAATATCGGCGGTTGTGCCGACAATCCGAAAGCCTTGATAGTTGTCGCCAACCGCGTATGGAATCGCCAGTTCGACCTGCGGATTTTTGGCAATTTCTTCATACATTGAAAACGGAATATTGCCGTTGGACGTTTCAAGGTGAAAAATTGTGTTTAAAACTAACTGAAGCTGGCTTCCTCTTGCTCCGAGAACCGCGTCGAATCCGACATCGCCGCCCGTAAATGCTTGAAAAGATTGCTTTTGAATCATAAAAACTGACATCACAAGTCCGCCGGCGAGAGCAATCGCCAACATTGTAACGATTGTTGACAATGCGTGCTGTCGCAAACTTCGGCGGACAATTAAGAGCAATTCATTCATAAAAAGATGTGGCTTGATTGATATTTGCCAAGTTTTCGACCTTTTCAAACTTCGATAAAATTTCTTTGTCGTGGCTGACCAAAAGCAATGCAGTTTCATTTTCGAGGCAAATTTCACGAATCAATTCGAGCGATTCAAAGACACGGCGGCGGTCAAGATTTCCCGTCGGTTCATCTGCCAAAACAATTTTTGGGCGATTCGCCAAAGCTCTCGCAACCGCAACTCTTTGTTGCTGTCCGACTGAAAGCTGACGCGGCTGATAGTGCTTGCGATTACCTAAACCTACTCTTTCCAACAAGTTCTCGGCACGAGTTAGGTCTGCACCGTTACCGAAAGCCATTCCTAAAATCACGTTTTCCAAAGCCGAAAAGCCTTGCAAAAGATTAAATGTTTGAAAGACATAACCAATTTTTTTAGCTCTGATTGAATCTCGTTTCGGTTCGGAAAGTGTCGAAATATCTTCGCCATCAATGATAATTTCGCCTGAATCAGCCTGCAAAATTCCCGCAATCAAATTAAGAAAAGTTGTTTTGCCCGAACCGCTTTCGCCTTGCAAAGCAATTTGTTCGCCCGAATCAATCGCAAAACACGCAACATCAATGACCGTTTGCGATTCACCGCTTGGCGAAACGTAACTTTTAATCAAATTTTTTACTTCCAAAATTGCCACAAATTTTTCCTATTCTAAAAAATTACAGCATTTCAAAATAACCTGTGAGCAAAATTAAATGAACGGACTTTTTTCAAGGTTGTGTGGCGAAATTGTTTTAATAAATGAAAATTAAAAACGACCTTCAAAATCTTGTCATCAGCGTTTTTCTACCATTCATTAAATTTGTGTCGTCCGATATTTATCGCGGTGATAATCTTTCTGGTTTGAACCAAACTTGGATAAATAGACTATGGAATTACAAAAAAAATTGCCCGTTACAGTTTTATCGGGATTCTTGGGAGCAGGAAAAACGACCTTGCTCAATCACGTTTTGAACAACCGCGACGGTTTGAAAGTCGCGGTTATTGTCAACGATATGAGCGAGGTTAATATCGATGCTTCGCTCGTCAAACAAGGTGCTTTTAACCGAACCGAAGAAAAACTCGTTGAGATGTCGAACGGTTGTATTTGCTGCACTTTACGTGAAGATTTGCTGATTGAAATATCACGACTTGCGGCAGAAAAACGCTTCGATTATTTGCTGATTGAATCAACCGGAATCAGCGAACCATTGCCGGTTGCCGAAACTTTTACGTTTGAAAATGAAGATGGAAAAAGCCTTTCCGATGTCGCCACACTCGACACAATGGTTACGGTTGTCGATGCTTTTAATTTTACAAACGATTATCGCAAAGCCGAAGAATTGAGATTTCGCGGGCTGGAATTAGACGAAAACGACGACCGCACAATCGTCGATTTGCTGATTGAACAAGTCGAATTTGCCAACGTCATTATCTTGAACAAAGCTGATTTGATTACAAAAAATGAACTCGACAAACTTTGGGCAATGATAAAAAAATTGAATCCGAAGGCGAAAATTTTGGTTGCAAATTTCGGTAAAGTTGAGCTGCCGGAAATTTTAGACACAGGTTTATTTGATTTCGACGAAGCGAGTGCCGCTGCTGGTTGGCTTGCCGAACTTCGCGGCGAACACACGCCCGAAACTGAAGAATACGGCATTTCAAGTTTTGTTTATCGTGCCAGAAAGCCGTTTAATCCAATCAAATTTTGGGATTTTCTGCAAAAAGATCGAGCAAATTTGTTGCGTGCAAAAGGTTTTTTTTGGTTGGCTTGTCATTCAAATTTTATCGGCATGTATTCGCAAGCCGGCGGAGCTTGCCGCGTCGAACCGATGGGCGTTTGGTGGGCAGATACGCCGAAAGAAGAATGGGAATTAGATGCCGATTCGCTGATTGAACTCAATGAAAGATGGGACGAAAAAACGGGTGATCGCCGTCAGGAAATAGTTTTTATCGGCACTGATTTAGACCAAGAAGCGATGTCGACAGAACTCGATAAATGTTTGATAAATGTCGCCGAAGGTTATTTATCAACCAAAGATTGGCAACGAAAAAATAATCCGTTCGGAATGTGGGACGGCGAAATTCAATATCTGCGAGAAGCAGCACACGGACATTAAATATATGAAAAAAATACTACTTATCACGTTACTTACAATTTTTGCAAGCATTACGTTTGCTCAAACCAAGGACAAAGCGATGCCGCTTTTTTGGGTGATGGAAAACGGTAAATACGGCTACATCGATAGAAGCGGCAAGATGATAATTGCCCCGCAATTTGAAAACACTATGGGTTTTAACGAAGGTCTTGCCGCCACCAAACTCGGCGGAAAATACGGCTATATTGACGTGAAAGGCAGTTGGATAATCAAGCCGCAATTTGAATTTACCTATATGTTTTCCGATGGTTTAGCGTTGGTTCAAGTTGATAAAAAATCTGCGTGGATCGATAAAAAAGGCAACATTGTGATTCAACCGCAAGACTTTGAAAAAACTGGAATGGGTTTCAAAGAAGGACGTTTGGCTGTTAAAAAAGGCGGAAAATGGGGCTATATCGATAAAACAGGCAAGATGATTATCGAAGCAAAATTTGAAGAAGCCAAAGAATTCAGCGGCGGCGTTGCCCAAGTTGTCACCGAAAATCACCGTCATCATTGGATTGATACGAGTGGCAAAATCTTATGGTCGCAAGAGATTTCTAAAGAAAAACATGCGGACAAGGACAAAGATAAACACTAATTATATGACAAAAATTTTAGACTACGCCGGAACATCGGTATCGTGGCTATGTTTGATACACTGCCTGGCGATGCCTCTGATTATTTCTTTTCTGCCGCTTTTCGGGCTGAGTTTTTTGGCGGACGAAACTACCGAACTCGTAATTATCGGCATCTCTATTTGCTTGGCAATCATCAGTTTCTTGCCGTCATATTTCAAACATCATCGCAAATTGAATCCGATACTTTTATTTGTCGGCGGAATTTCAATGATTATTTTATCGCGTTTATTTTTTGAAGAAAATATAGCCGGAAATGTGATATTTTTGCTGTTTGGTGCAGCCGGAATTACAGCGGCACATCTGCTAAATCATTCTTATTGCAAGGCTTGCAAAGTCTGTGTGGAATAAATTTATGAAACTTTTATTTACCTTTTTTCTGATTCTATCTTTTTCCGTCTTGACGTTTGGGCAACGCAACGAATGTTTTCCATTCGAGAAACTTTCACCCGAAAAACGCAAAGTTGCCGAAGAACTGTTGCTCAAAGCACTCGATTCGGAAGCACTTTATACGATAGTCAGCGATTTGAAACCGATGTCGAGCGGTTTCACAAATTTTCAAACCGAAATTCGCCCTCCGCGTGACGAAAAAAAAGCGGATGAACGCCGAAATACTTTGGCAAAAATCAGCGACACACGCGAAATTTTGCGACACTTTAAATGCAGTGAAAACTTATTTGCAGACATTCATCATTTTGCTAAATCGTTTGAAGGCAAGAGGTTTAGCGATGCAGTAATTTTTAATCGAAGTAATTTATCGGCAATGTTGAAAAGCAAATCTGCGTTTTTCGAGCGTTGGGCAATTACTGAAAATTCGCATCCGTTACAAGTTCTTTACGCCGTTGATTACGATGAAACAGGTGCGAGATTTGGCGGTTACGGCTATCTGTTCGGTTATCCCGATTATGCGATTCGCTTTTTTGTCCAAGCCGCAGACGAAGAAGATTTCAGCGGAAAATTTATTGAACGAGACTTCTTTTCAAACCCGACATTTTCAAGCCCGAAAAACGGTTTTGTTTATGCCGTGCCAAAAGGTCAAACTGAAACTGAAGTCGATAAATTATTGAAAACAAAGGCAATAAAGATTTTCGACGAATACAAACTACGACGCGATAAATACATCGGCGAAGGCAAAAAAGGCGTTGTTGAAATGATGCGAGATTGGTTTTGTGACGAAAAAGGTAACTGTAATGCCAAAATGTAAGATTTATTGGATTCTAGTATTTAGTCAATTTTTTTGTCTAACTTTAAAATGATATAGTGAAATAAACTTTTTTTAAGTTATAGTTAGCAAAACTTAAACACAAAATTCTAAAACAGGAAGTTAAAAATGAAATTAAAAAAATACAGCTTTTTAAGTGCAACATTGCTTGTTGCACTAGTTGTTTCGGTAGTGCCATTCTCGACTGTTCAGGCAGACGAAGGAATGTATATGTTAGATACAATTGCGAAATTGCCTCTGAAAGAAAAAGGTTTGAAAATTCCAGCAACAGATATTTACAACCCAAATGGCGGCGGATTATCAGAAGCAGTTGTGAGTTTAAGCATCGGTTGCACTGGCGAATTCGTTTCGCCACAAGGTTTAATTTTAACAAATCATCATTGTGCAATTGACGGTTTAGTTGCTGCCTCAACTGTCGCTGCAAATTATGGCGAAATTGGTTACAAAGCTGATAATCAAGCAACAGAATTGTCGGCAAAAGGTTACAACATTGATATTACGCTTAAATCTGAAGATGTAACCTCGCAGGTTTTAAACGGAATAAATCAGAGCGATAACGCAGCTGTTCAAAAACGAATTGCCGAATTAACAAAAGCCGAAGAAGCTAAAGTTGGTGAAGGCGTTACGGTTGTTATTCAACCGCTAAGTGCAGGTTTATTTTATTACAAATTTCATTACGCCACGATTGAAGATATTCGCATTGTTTATGCTCCGCCATACAGTGTGGCTCAATATGGTGGCGATCCTGATAATTTTGAATGGACGCGACATAGCGGAGATTTCACTTTTTTACGTGCATATGTTGGGAAAGACGGAAAGCCTGCACCTTATTCGAAAGACAATGTTCCATATAAACCAAAGAAGTTTTTGTCGATTTCTGCTGAAGGTTTGAAGGAAAATGATTTTACAATGATTATGGGTTTTCCGGGCGGAACAAATCGCTATCGCGAAAGTTTTTCGGTTGCATATAACCAAGATTATCAAATTCCATTTGGAATTGATTCTTTAAGAGCAAGAGCCGAAGCCGTAGATATGGTTGGACGGACGAGTAATGCAAAAAAAGTTGCTCTTCAAGCAGATTATTTTAGTCTTTTAAATTCGTTAAAGGCACAAGAAGGTGGAGTTTTAGCAATGAAGCGGGCAAATATTGTCGGTCAAAAACAAAACCAAGAAGCGGCTTATTCGGCTTGGATTGCAAAAGATGCATCGCGTGCAAAATATGGCGAAGCAATGAAAGCACTCAAAGATGTTTACGCAAATTTCAGCAAAACAGCACCGCAAGATTTAGTTTTACGTGGAATGTTGAATGTAGATTTGCTCGGGTATATTTACCAACTTTCGAGTCCGCAAGCAAATAAAGAACGAATTAAAGCGTTTATTCCGCGTATTTTAGAAGGCGAACCGATTGTTGCTCGCGAGAGTTTGAAGTTTATGCTTCGCAAAGCCGCGATGTTGCCCGCCGATCAAAAAATTGCGGCAATCGAAAAGCGTTTTGCGGGAACGGAAGGTGATGCACGAATTACTGCCGAAGACGAATTTGCACGTAAAATGATTGAAAATTCGACACTTTCGAATGAGAAAGGTTTGAATGAACTGCTCGCAATGTCGCCGCAACAAATTTCAGAATCGAAAGAACCATTAATTGTTTTGGTTAATGAAATTTCGCCAGCAATAGCTGGAGCTTTTCAGCGTCAATCACAATTAAGCGGCGTAATCGCACCAAATCGGCTGACATATATGCAAGGAATGGTAGAAATGCGTGGCTCAAAATCTTATCCTGATGCCAATTTTACCCAAAGATTTACTTATGGATATGTGCAAGGATACAAGTCTCGCGAAGCTGAAATGCGTTTTCCTTTCACCACACTTGACGGCTTAATTGAAAAAGAAACTGGACGTGATCCTTTTAAAAGCCCAGAGAAACTTAATTCACTTTGGAAAAATAAAGATTACGGAACTTACGGCGTAAATGGAACAATGCCACTAAACTTTCTCTCGACCAACGATATCATCGGCGGAAACTCAGGTTCACCTGTTTTGAATGCAAAAGGCGAGCAAGTTGGAATTGCTTTCGATGGCAACTACGAAGGTTTAGGAAACGACTTTTTCTTTAATCCAAATTTTGGCAGAACAATTTCGGTCGATATTCGATATGTAATGTTTATTACTGATAAATTTGGCGGTGCTGGCTGGATTTTGAATGAATTAGACATCAAAAAAGGAAAAGCAATGTCGAAAAAAGCAGGTAAATAAGTTTGCTTTTTTATTAAAAGCTAATTTTATAATTGCGTCGGGTAAAGCTATTTTGAGCAATATCCGACGTTTTTTTGTTCTAAAAGATTACACATTCAAAATCAAACTACAGCACTTTCCAAAAAAATCATCGTTGCACTTTCCGTGTCTAATTCTGCTTCAATTCCAACAGGTAATGTAAATTGATCGCGGATATGCCCAAAGGAAAGTCCGTAAATTACCGGAATTCCAAGGTTGCCAAGTTGGTCGCGGGCAACGTCTAAAACAGTTTGAGACTGATCGTCAGGTGCGTTGCAATTTTCAAAAATTCCAAGTGCAATACCTGCAAGCTGTTTTAAATCAACACTTTGCCTTAATTGGGTAAACATTCTGTCGAGCCGATAAGGTCTTTCGCTCACGTCTTCAATAAACAATATTTTGCCTTTCAAATTTTTTAAAGCGAAAGGTGTTCCAGCCAATGCAGTAAGCAATGAAAGATTGCCGCCGATAAGTTTGCCGCGACATTTTCCTTTGGTTATCACTTCTGTTTTGAATAAACCCGATTCTTTTGCGACATTTTCAGGCGAAAGTTCGATTTTATATTGAGCTGAAGGATTCATCAGCACATTTATCGCGTGTTTTTTGGTGTAATCGGAATATGTTGATGATGCAACAGGTCCATGAAAGGTGATTAAACCGGTGTTTTGATAAATTGCGAGATGCAGAGCTGTTATATCTGAGTAACCAATCAAAATTTTCGGATTTTTCTGTATCAAATTATAATCAATATCAGGCAAAAACCTCGCGGCACCGTAACCGCCGCGAATGCACCAAATAGCTTTAACTTCTTTGTCGGCAAATGCCCAATGAAAATCTTCGAGGCGTTCATTGTCAGTTCCGGCGAGAAAACCGTTTAACGATTTCGTATATTTTCCGACCTTGGTTTTGAAACCTAAATCAGTCATATTTTGAATGGCTTTGGCGAATTCTTGCTCTGAAACTCCGCTCGAAGGTGCAATTACCGCAACTGTGTCGCCTGTTTTTAAACGCTTGGGTTTAATGGTTTTAGATTTTATTGATTTTTGGCTAAACATCGTTTGGGCAAGAAATGGAAGAGTTGCTATTCCTTTTAATAAATCGCGTCTTTTCATAATTAAAGTTGTGCGATTGCACTTAGTTTATTTAGATTTTACGGAGTGAAAAAAAATCAAGTAAAAATTTTGATAGAACATAATTACAAAATTACATTTTAATTAAATAGGCTTGACCAAATTTAAACTCAGTTATTTGAGTTTTGAACTTAGGTAAAAGTTCTAACAAACAGCTAATTGTGCTTTTTTCAACATCTAAAACCACTACTGAAATTTGATATTTCCCAATATTTTGCTGATATTCTATGTTCTTATCAATCGTGAGCAAGATGTCAAACTTCTCTTCAATCGCAACTTTCATCAAGTTACCATTTTTCAATCCACTCCATTCCATCTCAACAACAGTTTTGACATCAAATTCAGTTAAATATTGTTTTAATTTTCGGGTTACACATTCATCAAGTAAAATTCGCATACATCATTTCAGAGGATTTTATTGTGATTTCTTCAGAGAATTCTAATAATTTAATGATTTGTTGACGTTTTACTGATGGAAAATCATTAAGAAATTCATCAATTGTTTCTCCTGTTTCTAAATAATCAAACAAATTTTTTATTGGGACACGTGTGCCATTAAAAACTGGAGTTCCTTTCAAAATTTCGTTATCTACATTTATCACCTTCATAAGCTAAGTTTTGCACAATAACACTTTTCAAGCAATCATTTTTACAAATCAATTCTCACCAAACCACGCTTGATTGCAGTTGTCGCGGCAGAAGTTCGGTCAGAAACGCCAAGTTTTTCGTAAAGATTTTTGTTGTGTGTTTTTACTGTGTTTTCAGAAATATCAAGTGCAAATGCAATTTCTTTATTCGTCATTCCACCAACAATCATCCGTAAAATTCCTGTTTCAGATTTTGTCAGCATTTCTTTACCTAAATGTTCGTTAAGTGCTTCGGCTATTTCGATTGGTATAAACCGTTTGCCGGTCGCAACTGTCCGAATTGCTTTTATTAAATCCGTAGCCGAAATATCTTTCAATACATATCCTAAAGCACCTTCTTTCAAGGCTTTAGAGATTTCACCATCTCCAGCATGCGAGGCAATAATTATAATTTTCGCTTTTGGGGCAAATGCAATAAATTTTTTTACATCATCTATTGCACAAGTTTCTTTCAGTCTTAAACTCATCAAAGTTACATCAGGCGAAATTCTTTTAAACAGATCGAAACCTTCTTCGCTTGTTTCGGCTTCTTCAAACGAAGTAACCAGCGGTTCAGAACTCAAAACAGTGCGAATTCCGATGCGAACGAGTGTTTCATTTTCAATTATGAGAATCTTCATTTTTTTACGCCACGAGTAAGGAATTAACAGCTATTTGCGAGAGATGTTTTTCCATCAAAAGTGGCAAATTTTTAATATTTTTCGTTTTGGGATTTTTATTTAACGCCGCAATTATTGCTTTTTTATCGTTTGTGCCATCAAGCAAAAGCAACAAAGCACGCACCAAATCGTTTTCGAGTGAGAAACTTACACCTCGAATATTTGAAACCGAATCACCACGCTTTGCTTGCCAGCGTGAAAACTTACTCACTTGCGGTTTTTGGCTAATTTGAACAACCATTTCCGGTTGAAAAATATGAAGTTTTACAAAATTTGCAGCGAATAGTTTTAGTAACATTTCACAAGTTATTTCAATATTTTCAGCCGAATCGGCATCTTTCTCATCTTTTAATAACTCGACTGATTTTTCTATCAGTTCATTAAAACTCACGGCTTTTGAAAGCATTTTGCTCAGATAAAAAAGTGCTGCTTTGGTCAATGGATGATTCATTTGAAAGGTCGTGTTTTTTGCTCCGCGAAATACCTCAACTTCTTTTCCGGCAAGTTTCGGCTTTTTAGAATCACACTCAACTGACGAAGCAATCAAAAAATCTTTAATAATTTGCGGTTCTAAATTTCGTTTAACATTTATCTTCTGATGACAAAGAAGTGTCTGGCGAAAACGTCGCGACTTAATAAAATCAATATACTGCTCAGTTTTTATGATGTTATCGCCAAAAGTTTTGAACATTTCCTGCACTTTTTGCGGAAAATGCTGAGTTTGAGTCGAAAAAAACTCGGCTTCGGAAAGAAACTGAAGACTATTTTCTTGAGCTTTTGCAATAAAATCTGCAAAATAAAACGGCTGATTTATTTCAGATAAGTCATCGTGAAAGACGTTTTCACGATTTCTTTTTGTGAGTTTTAAAAACTCTTGTTTAATAATTTCTTGGTTAATATTAGGTTTGTCGCCAGCTTCGCCAACCTCGCTCAAAAACTCAAGAAACTTTAATGATTCATCAACTTGTTGCATCGGTTCTGCAATATCTTTGACATGAAATCGCATTATATTTCGTGTAAAATCTCGCAAATGACAACCAGGATAAGCGTTATAACTCAAATAACCAATGCCATTTGGTTCTAAAAGTTCGCGGTAAATTTGCAAAATCTTTTCGCGAACAAAGTCCGGAACCCAAGAAAAAAGTCCGTGTGCAATGATAAAATCAAATTTTCCAAATGTTTCAGCCGACAGCGATAAAACATCAAGTGCGTGAAATTCAACATTATGTAAGTTAAGCTCTTTGGCGTTTAATTTTGCATCTGAAATGTGATTTACAGAGAGATCAACGCCGACAAATTTGCCATTTGGAATTGTGTGAGAAATCCAGTTGAGATTGCTTCCATCGCCACAACCAAGTTCTAAAACCCGACAAGTTTCAACTTTCGCCGGATTCATTCCGTGCAATTTTGCGATTGTGGCAAGTCGATCAGGATGTGTTTGCGGAAAAGTAAAACTCGGATATGGAACATCGTCGTAGATAAAATTATCAGACATAATTTTTGGCTTCGGTTGAGTTAAAAATTTATTTACCAATATTTTTTTGAGCCATTGCCATTAATTCTTCGGGCATCCATTTACTCATATTTTTTGCTTCAGCTTCAGCAATTCCGGTGTTTCTATTTCTCCACTCTTTTTCAGGTGCATCTTCGCGACCAGATTCTATCGGATAATTTTCTACCTGTTCGAGGCTAATAATTATTCCATGAGCAATTTCTTTCCAATCTTCAGTTTGTATTCCGCGAAGAATAACGGGCAATCCGGCTGTCCAATCTTCTTCAGGAGCAATGTTGTCATATTCTGGAATCGTTAATTTTGATGGATTTGGAAAAGGTTTTCCATTATATTCACTAACTATTTGCGATTTAATATCAACATAACTCATTGATTTATTAGATTGTCTTATTTCTAACGCCCGACGGAAAATGTCTGAAACAGTTGGTTGGTTGCTCATATTTTTTTGAAAATCTCCTTAAACAATTATAAAACGTATTGGATAGAATGTGAAAGCTAGTTTCAAACAACTAAGCAGGTAATGATAAATTATGAATGGTAAATGCTGAATTAAACCGTTTCAATTTAACAATTTAGATGTTTTAAAATATCGCAAAACTTTTGCTTGCTTAAATAAATCAGGTAGGTTTAGGTTTGAATAATTGGTTCTTTATTGCCGGAAATTGGCTCAAAAGGTATAAAATTCATCTCAAACCAGGCACTAAAAACCGAGAAAAATTCACGAAACGACCAATAATTTTCGCCTAAATACTTTCGCCTATTTGCTGTAATTCCAATCGAATCAATTCCCATATTTGAGCACAAATAAATCGAACGTGGCTGATGAAATTCTTGAGTAACGATAATCGCAGACTTTACATCGAAAATTTCTTTCGCACGAAAACAAGTGTCATAAGTTCGGCGACCGGCAAAATCTAAAACAATATCGCTTTCCGGAATGCCGAGTTTTATTGCATAATTTTTCATCGCAGTTGGTTCATCATAATCGGCGGATGGATTATCGCCTGACATTAAAAGTTTGTTTACGCGACCGGCACGATAGAGTTCAACTGCGGTCGTCACGCGATCAATAAGTGCGTGAGAAAGCGAACCATCTTCCCAAACTTTGGCACCGAGAACAATTGCAATTCGTTTCGGATTATCGATTGGAATTTCTGTAATTGAAGTTTGAATGCGGCTGTTTGTGTCAGAATTAACTTGCCGGTTGACGAAATAAACAACGAGTAATCCGAGAAGCCCGATTACTAGACCCGAAATAAAAATGCGTAAAATCCACTTTTTCATCAGATAAATATTAACTTTCTATAATTTTGATATTTCGCTTCGCTAATTCGGCAACAAAAATATCAGAATCAATGGCGAGTTCTTGCGGAGTTGCACCTCGCAATAAAACATCACCTTTCGCCATCATTTGTGCAATTATCGAAGCCGGAAAAGCAGTCATTCGCATCATTGCGGTCAAACCTGTTTGGTCGTCTTGTTTGTCAACAATATCAAAACGCAAATGCTTTGTTTCACCATCTTTTTTTCCGACAAATTCAACTCTAACTAAAACATAATCTGCTTCATCTGCCGGCAAATGTCTCGTTAAAAGCTCGGCTAAAACCTTGCGTGGCTTGATTTTAATAAAATCCGCCGTAATTTCTTCGCTCGAACACAACCCCAAATCAATCATCGTTTTAAACTTTTCACAATGACCTGCGAAGCGAATAGTTTTGTAATCAAGATTTTTAATTTTTCCGAGAAACGTGTCAGGCAACGTCGATGTTCCACCAGAAGTTTGAAACGCTTCGAGCGGCGGAAAACCTTCAAAAACAAGACTTTCAAGCTCAGTCATTGATTCAACTTCGGCAATTTTTCCATCGCGAATTACACGTGCAGATTCGATATATTCATTAATCAAACCTTCAACCGAAAAAATAAGTTGATATTCGAGAAGCGTTTTTGGATATTGCGGCAAACCACCAACCCGAATATGAATTTCTTCAATTTCATCAAAGCGTTTTGCACCGTGCATCGCCAAAATTGAAACCATTCCGGGAGCGAGTCCGCAATCGGGAATAATGTTAATATTTGCAGCTTTTGCTTGCTCGTTTAAAGCAAGTTGCTCGTCAACAACATAATTATTTCCACCTAAATCGCAAAAATTTGTGTTTGTTTCAATCGCGGCTTTCGAAAGATTTTCGTTATACCAATAATTGACGCAAGAAATCGCCGAATCGTGATTTTTCATCAATTCAACCACGTTTGCATAATTAGAAACGTCGATTTGCACAGCTGTAACTCTATTTGTTCCAACAGTTTTTGCAACTTCTTGAGCCTTTGAAAAATCAAAATCTGCAACCGTCACGCTTTCAACTTGTGGCGAATTATGAACAAGATCGTAAACCGCACCGCGTCCCATTCTGCCCGCACCAAGTATTAGTATTTTCATAAAAAATAGATGGCTGAAGTAATAAGCCGAAAGTAGATTTAAAAATTTAACCACAGCATATTAGCCGATTCTTAAATTTTACTTTTAGTTTTTTACTTTGCGAAGTTAATTCCAATCTTCAAATTCTTCGGGTTTTTCTGCGGCAAGTAATTCGCCCGCATAATTCCAAACTTCTTTTTCCCAAAGTTCTTCTTCATCTGTCAACATTAACGCAACTTGAGGGTGAGCAGCATTTCTTTCCAAGCGAATAACTTGAGCCATAACCGTAACTTCATTGCTTGGTTTTTCAGTTACAGTCAAACTTACTTCATTGCCAACATTTGGCAAATGACGCGGCAAATGTATTAAAGTTCCGGTGACTCCAACATTTTCTGTTAAGCCTTCAGATACTCGTTTTTCGCCATTTTCGTCGTTCCATTCAACCCGAATTGGAAACGAAACTAAATATCTATTTCCTCTTCTGCGTTCTTCCGTCATCCTTATTTTCTCCGTGTCAATTTATTTAACTAAGTCCTTGAAATATACGAGATTAACACGTCTTTCGTCTATCTGAAAATGCTCGTTTTTTGATAATGCTAGACAAAACGGGCTTTTTGTGCTAATTTTGAATAATTAGACACAACTTATTGTTTGTTTCTGGCTCCATAGCACCATCGTTTAGACATACCAATCCGCATTTTATCGCAGATTTATTAACCCCAAAAGTTATGTTGTAAGTCGTTTTATGGAGAAAAAAAACGAAGGAAATTTATTATGAAAAATTTATTAAAAAATGGCGTATTTATTATTTTAACGCTAACAATTGGAGCATTTATTTTTGCTCAAACACACACGCAAGCAGCATCTTTTGGAGAAAACGGATCAGCAATTGCAACTCCTGAAAGTGATATTACAGACCTAAAAACACCAATTTTTGAGAGAACTAATATTTTTGAGTTAATTAAAGGTGGCAAATCACTTGTTTCAGATGAAACAGTTTCTGCTGGAATGGCTTTTCGTGCAACATGTTATTGTCTTCGTGGCAAAACAGCTTCAGGTGCAATGGTTCGTCGCGGAATAGTCGCAGCCGACCCGAGAATTTTGCCACTCGGAACTCGTGTTAGTCTTTCAAATGCTGGAAGATACAGCGGAACTTATCTTGTCGCCGACACTGGCGGAGTTATTAAAGGGCGAATTTTAGATATTTGGGTTCCAAGTTGTGGCGAAGCAGTAAGTTGGGGACGCAGGAGTGTTACGGTTTCAGTTATCGGTCGTGGCGGAAAATCGCCATCTAAAGCTGTTAAGAAAGAAAAAAAAGCAAAAGTCTAACTTAACTTTATTACAATTTATTTATCAAAAAAACGCGAACCGTCTCAAAAATTTGAGACGGTTTGTTTTTTGTGTTTTACTTATTTTGTCGTAAATAAAAATGTTCTAATCAAAAAATTTATGTATTTATCAGAGAATATCTCGGTTGCCGTTGGTTCTCAAGCTCCTGATTTTGAACTAAAAACCGAAAATGGGGGAAATTGGCGTTTATCTGATCATTTGGGAAAAGTAGTTGCATTATTGTTTTATCCAAAAAATGAAACGTTGGTTTGCACAAAACAATTGTGTTCTGTCCGCGACAATTGGTCAGATTATTTAGAAACAAAGGCACTTGTGGTTGGCGTTTCTCGCGGAAGTGTCGAAGAACATTTTGCTTTTTCAAACCGACACAATCTGCCAATTTCTTTGCTCGCTGATATTAATCGGCAAGTTACCGAAACATATAGTTTTCATTGGATTGTGCCAAGTATTTTTACGAGAGCAATCGTAATTGTTGACGCTAAAGGAATTATTCGCTCAAGGAAAATAATGTTGCGTGCATTTCGCGAAAAAGACCAATCAGTTATTGCCTCAATCTACGCAGCACGGGCTGATTCGTTTCAAGATAAATATGATTCAATAAGAAAAAATTAGAATAAAATGACTTTAGAACAAAAAATCGAACATTTATCAATCAATATCAAAACAGAATCTGGTAATTTTTCTGATTTGATTTCGCTTGCATTGCATCAACTAGCGGCGGTTCGATTGCAGACAAATCCAATATTGATTGAAACTGCTAAATCTAATTTAACAAAATGGTTAGAAAAAACTCCGAATGTAAATGCTTGGCTCGAATGGCAAAATATTTTGGAGACAAAAAGTCTTAAAAACGTGATAGATTTAATGCTTGTTGAAACAGACGAAGGTCAAAGATTGCGTTCTTCATCACCATTTGCTGGGCTCGTCACGGAACAAGAAAGAAAAATAATTATTGAATATTGTGAGAAAGCAAAACCTTTTTGAATTAACCGCTGAAGTTAAAAATATTATTAAAGAATTGCCAATAATTGTCGGTTCTCAAGCGATTTTTGCGATTACTAATTTTCCGCCTGAAATTGTCCGTAAATCTGTCGAATGTGATTATTTGTTGAGAAGTAATTTTTCTAATCTGCGACCTTATTTGACTGAAAAACTTGGAATATTTAGTAATTATCAACAAGAAAAAGGTTTCTTCGCGGATATTTTGGGTTTAGCTACAGTTGTTTTGCCAAAAGATTGGGAACAACGGCTGGTTGAATTGAAAAACGATACAGATGAAATAATTGCATTTTGCCTAGAAATTCACGATGTTGCTGTCAGCAAGTTGATGGCTGGACGCGAAAAAGATTTCGAGTTTTTATTTGTGGCATTTCATTCCGATTATTTAGAAATTGAGGCTTTTTTAGAACGCACAAAACTTATTTTAGATTCGCCAGCGTCAAAAGCCTTGTTGCCACGTTTGCAAAAATTAATTGAAAAATTTGAAAACGAAAATGAGTTACAAGAAGTTAAAAATAAAATTCGCGAATTTAAAAATAATATTGAAGCTAAATGACTTTAGAACAAAAAATTGAACAATTATTAACTCAAACTGAGTTTTCAACTGCTGATCGTGGGATATTTGAAGAATTCAAAATTGCATTGCGACATGGCAAAATACGTGCGGCTGAGAAATTATCGAACGGCGATTGGCAGACAAATGCTTGGGTTAAACGCGGGATTTTGCTCGGTTTCAAAATGGGCAAAATGATTGAAATGTCGAAAGACAGCGAAACTTTGCAATTTTTCGACAAAGACACATATCAGCTTCGTCCGATGAGTTTGGACGATAAAGTTCGCATTGTTCCGGGCGGAAGTTCTATCCGCGATGCTTCTTATGTTGCTGAAAACGTTGTGCTTATGCCGCCTTGTTATGTGAATCTCGGAGCTTATGTTGATGAAGGAACGATGATTGATTCGCACGCACTTGTTGGAAGTTGTGCCCAAATTGGTAAGCGTGTGCATATTTCTGCTGCGGCTCAAATTGGCGGAGTTTTAGAACCAGTCAACGCAAATCCGGTTATTATTGAAGACGATTGTTTGATTGGCGGCAACACAGGCGTTTACGAAGGCGTGATTGTCCGCGAAAAAGTTGTCATTGCGTCCGGCGTAATTTTAACTCGTTCAACGCCTGTTTTCGATTTAGTCAACAACACAATTTATAAATCAACTGCCGAAAAATCTTTGGAAATTCCCGCAAACGCAGTTGTCGTCCAAGGTTCGCGAGCAATTACTAGCGGTTTTGGTAAAGAAAACGGACTATCAATTTACGCACCGATTATCGTCAAATACCGCGATGAAAAAACTGATGCTTCAACGAAATTAGAAGATTATTTAAGATAATGAATCAAACACTTACAGTTTCCGAATTACGGAAAATTTCTGAAGCGGCGATGGAGAAAAACGGTTTTCGGACTGATTTGCCCGTCGATGTTTTAGATCAGATAAATTCGCTCGAAAATAAACGTTTGTCTGATGATTTATCGATCAAAGATTTGCGGAAATTGCTCTGGTCGTCAATCGACAATGAAACCTCAAAAGATCTCGACCAAATTGAGTTTGCCGAAGAATTACCGAATGGCGATATTCGGCTTTTGATTGGAATTGCAGACGTTGACGAATATGTTGCAAAAGGTTCGCCGATTGATGAAATTGCTGCCCATCAAACTGTTTCCGTTTATACAGAAACGAAAGTTTTGCCAATGTTGCCACGTGAAATATCAGAAGATTTAACTTCACTTTTGCCAAATGTTGATCGCCTTGCGGTTGTGATAGAAATGACAATAAAGGTTAATGGTGATGTTCCGAAAGCCAATGTTTATCGGGCAATGACACATAACTACGCTAAACTGACTTACGAAGAAGTTGGAGATTGGATTGACCAAAACAGTCAAGAACCCGAAGATTTTTCAAAAGTTTCGGGCTTAAAAAATCAAATTGAACTTCAACTAAAAGCCGCGATGCGACTCAATGAATTTCGCAAGAAAAGCGGCTCACTTGAATTTGAATCAGTCGAATCTGTACCGGTTTTTGACGGCGAAAAAACAAAAGATTTACGAATAACTCAAACAAATTCTGCACGCAAAATCATCGAAAATTTTATGGTGACGGCAAATGTTGAAATGGCGGAATTTCTTGATTTACATAATTTTACAAGCCTTCGACGAATTGTCAAAACTCCGGCACGTTGGGAAGGAATTCGCGAAATTGCCGAGAAATATGGTGTAAATTTGCCAGCTGAGCCAAATTCGGCTTCGCTTTCTGACTTTCTAAAAAGCCGAAAAAAGGCAAATCCAGAGCAGTTTCCTGACCTTTCTTTATCGATTGTAAAATTAATCGGCTCAGGCGATTACGTCGTCCAAAAGCCAAAAGAAACCGGCGACGGACACTTTGGGCTTGCTGTTCGCGAATATACGCATTCGACAGCACCAAATCGCCGTTATCCAGATTTAATCGTGCAAAGATTAGTAAAAGCAGCGTTGAAAGGCGAAAAATCGCCGTATTCTGATGAAGAATTATCAGAAATTGCTACACAATGTAACGAACGCGAAAGTGCCGCCCGAAAAGTTGAACGCAAGATGCGAAAAGTAATCGCAGCGAGCGTTATGCAAGATAGAATTGGTGAAAAATTTGACGCAATTGTTACCGGAATAAATTCAAATGGAACGTTTGCGAGAATTTTGCGTCCGCCAGTTGATGGCAGAATTGTTCTGGGCGAAAATGGTTTACGAATTGGTCAAAAAGTTGAAGTTAAACTGCTCGCGACCAATATTCACAATGGTTATATCGATTTTGCTTGCCGCGAATAATTTAGAGAAATTCAATCTAAAAACTCTCTCAACCAAAGTTCGAAAGTCAGCAATTGAAAAACTTGCAGATTATAATCTTCTTTGCCTGAATCATTGAGTTCGTCTATTCTTTTTACCTCTGCAACGTTGAAAAATCCGCAACATTTTATTGTTACTTCAAAGAGCAAATCGTCGATCATTGGTTTGAGAGATGTTCTGAGCCAACTTCTAATTGAAGCAAACTTTCAGCAGCTTTTTTAAGATATATTTTCGCTCTAAACCTTTCATTTTCAAGGTGTTTGGAAGTTTTGCAGTCAACTCCAACAGTTCATTATTTAGAAGCAGTTACTTTTTTTGCTAAATTCTTAAACTTTGCGTCTTGGTATCTTTGCGACTTTGTGTTGAAATCGCTTCAAAATTCTCAACTCAATTTCTCCAGCCAAACTGGTAATGGAAGCCATTTATTTTCGCCAAAAATTTCTATATTTAGCTTCCCGATTTTTGTTTCAATTCGGTCTTGCAAAAATTGCGGTGGCAAGTCTTCCTCGCGTTCGTAACAAGCGTGCGACACACACGGAAGTGGTTTTGTGTCGCCGTGAATTGTGCAACCAATTCCTTTTTCAAAAAGTGGACACGAATATTTTTGCTCAAAAGTGTCACCATTTTCTGACAAGTTATAATTTAAAATTGTCTGTTTAATTTTCGTTTTTACAATTTCAAAATTATTTTCATTTTTGAGCTTTTCAATAATCGCAAATGCCTCAAGTTGAGTTATTTGAACATTTACGAAATGTGCGTCAGTGCAACAAATTCCTTGAGTTTCGCAAGTTAAGCAACTTTTTGCTTTAAATTCAAAGTTTTCTTGAATCAAAGTTTGATACGAAACTTTAATATTTTTTAGATTTTGCAAGCCTTCTTTGATCATAGATTTTAAACAGACTTAAGTTTCTTCTGAATCGAAAAATAATAAATTGCAACCACCAACGCGATTGCCATAATTGCGGCTGCTCCAAAGAAATTTCGCATCAAAGTCGAATCATCAACCTGATTCAATGAATTATTTAGCAAAACTCCGCAAATTAAAGGTCCAATAACTCTCGCCAAACTCGCGGCTGATTGCATAATTCCCAAAATTTTTCCTTGATCGCGGTCGTCAGCATTTTTTGATGCAAGAGTTGTCATCGAAGGCGAAGCCATCGAGTTTCCGAGTGAAAAACAGCCTGCACCAATCAACAAAGCTATCAGTCCACCAGAGTCTTTGCTAACAAATGGAATTGCAACAAAACTCAAAACCAACATCAAACACCCAAAAATTGAAAGTTTTGCTTCGCCAAATCTTTTCGCTAGTTTGCCAAATAACATACCTTGCATCACAACAGCAAGAAACCCAACATAACCAAGCAAATAACCAGTTTCGGCAACGCCATATCCAAACTTATACATCGTGTAATATGCAAAAGAAGTTGTCATCATCGAAAAAGCCGTGACGAGCAAAAAATATTGCAAAGTAATAGTTGTAAAGTGTTTATCTTTAAAGACTTCCGCGAGTTCCGTAAATCGACTTTGACGTTTTACGGCTTCAGAATTTTCATCATTTACCTTAAATTTCCGCGATTCGGGCAAAATAAAATAGAGCATTATAGCGTTTGCAAAACTCAAAATCGCCGCAAAGAGAAATGGAATATGATGACCAAAAGGACTTAAGATTCCGGCAATTACAGGTCCGAGAATAAATCCGAGACCAAATGCCATCCCGAAAAGCCCCATTCCTTTGGCTCTATTTTCTTTGGTTGTAATGTCGGCGATATATGCTTGAGCAATAGATAAATTTCCGCCAGTAATACCGCCGAGAATTCGTCCGGCAAAAATCATCCATAAAGCACCAGCATAACCCATCATCAAATAACCAATTCCAGAGCCGATAATACAAATAAACAGAAGCGGTCTGCGTCCATATTTGTCAGAAAGAGTTCCGAGAAAAGGTGAAAAAATAAACTGCATCAAGCTATAAGATGCAACAAGCAACCCGAGAGAAAATGGAGTTGCGTTAAATTCTTCGGCGTAAAAAGTGAGAAGCGGAATTACGATTCCAAAACCAATTAAATCGATTAGAATTGTAACAAAAATGATTGCGAGTGGTTTTGTAAAAAACTTTTCTTTAATAATCGTCTGTTCTGTCTGCATTGGGTTCAAAAGTAACTCGTTGGTAAATTTCGGGTAATGGAATTTTCAAATCAATTGAAGAAAGTTCGACAATATCACTTTCCTCGTTGAACAAATACATTATCCAGCCACCATTTTCTTGCCGGCGATGAACTTGAACTTTTTTTCTGTATTGGTCAACCACAACATATTCTTGCAAACTCTCTATCTGTTGATATAAAAAGACTTTCTCGCGACGATCAATGCGTTCGATTGATTTTGAAACTATTTCAATAATCAAAATAGGATTATTCCTAAAATACGGACTTTCTGGACTTTCTTCGCAGGTAACTAATATGTCTGGATAATAATAAACACTTGGCGTAACGCGAATTTTTATGTCACGGAAAAAAGGTTCATAATTTGAATCACGCAAATAGCTTGTTAAAAATGTAATTAAATTTCCTTGAATTCGTCCGTGATTATCGTTTTCACTTGCGATTGAAAAAACTTCACCATTAAAATATTCGCGTCGAACTGGACTAACTTTTTCTCCTTCCAAATAATCTTCAACGCTGATTTTGGTCTTAAATTTAAGTAATCCCATAACGTAATTTTAGCAAATAAATAAATCGTTGTAATATGTTAGCAGACAAAATAGCTTTGAAATAACTTTGCCAAGACTTATGAAACTAAATTTAAACTTAAAAACGATATTCATTTTTCTAGTTGCCGTATTTTTTATGTATCAAGAAAACCTTGAAGCACAGCCGAAAAAGCCGAAAGGCAAAAAACCTCTCGTAATTGCTGAAATTAAACCCGCGATTCCGGAAATTAATTTTTCGGTTTCAATGTCAAAACCTTGGACTCATTTGTTAGAAGTTGAAACAACTTTGAAGTGGGCAACTATGCCCGAAAAAACTGACGTAATAATGCCGGTTTGGACTCCAGGAAGTTATTTAGTTCGCGAATATGCACGCCACGTCCAAAACTTTGCCGCGACCGACGCTATTGGCAATGCAATTGCTTGGCAAAAATCTTCAAAAAACACGTGGACAATTGAAACAAAAGGCATGAAAGAAATTAAGTTTTCTTACAAGGTTTATGCAAATGAGCTAACCGTTCGCACCAACGAATTAAATGATAATCACGCTTTTTTTACGCCAGCAGCCTTGCTGATGCACCCAAAAGGACAAATTTCTGCACCTTCAAAAGTAACGATAAATCCTTACAAAGATTGGAAAATTGCAACTGGTTTACCAAAAAGTGGTGACAATACTTTTGTTGCAGAAAACTTTGACATTTTATACGATTCTCCGTTTGAAATTGGTAATTTTCGTGAAGTTAATTTTGAAGTTCAAGGAAAACCACATCGTTTTGTAATCAATGGTGAAGGAAATTATGACATTGATAAAATTGCGAAAGATACGGCAAAAATCATCGAAGAATCATACAAAATCTTCGGCGAATTGCCTTACAAAGATTACACTTTTATCTTGAATACACGTGGCGGTGGCGGACTCGAACATCTAAATTCGACAGCTTTGCAATGGAATCGTTGGGGTTTTACTGGCAGTCGTTACACAGATTTCTTGACGCTTGTTGCCCACGAATATTTTCATCTTTGGAATGTTAAACGAATTCGTCCTGATGCTCTTGGACCTTTTAATTACGAAGCAGAAAACTACACAAAACTACTTTGGGTGGCGGAAGGTGCAACTTCTTATTTTGAAAATGTAATCGTTCAGAGAGCTGGTTTAATGACCGACAAAACTTTTTTATCTGCCAGAACTGCCGGAATTCAGGCACTTCAGCAACGTCCGGGAAGATTTGAAACAAGCCTTGAATCGGCAAGTTTTGATGCTTGGATTAAATATTATCGTCAGGATGAAAATGCTGTAAATAATCAAATTTCTTATTACGATAAAGGCGAAATTGTAAACTTTATGCTCGATTTAGAAATCCGACGTTCGTCAAACGGAACTAAATCGCTTGACGATGTGATGCGTTATCTTTATGCAGAAATTTACAAAAAGAACAAAAATTATACGCCCGAAGATTATCAAAAAATTTCGGAAATAATGGCTGGAAAAAGTTTAAACGATTTCTTCAATAAATATGTCCGCGGAACGGATGACATTGATTACAACTCAATATTAAAAAGTTTTGGACTTGAATTAACAACGCAAAACTCTGACGGATTAGCTTTGGCTTATATTGGTGCGGATTTTACCCAAGAAGGCGAGAAATTTAGTATTCGTGCAATTTCGGCTGGAACTCCGGCTTACGAACAAGGCTTAAACACTGGCGACCAAATAATTGCAATTGACGGAAATCGAGCCAGTCAAGCATTTTTAACGAATTATTTAACCGAAAAAAATCCAAGCGATAAAATCAAACTGACAATTTTTAGGTTTGATCAATTACGCGAAATCGAAATTACACTTGGCGGAAGAGTTCAGCCAAGTTATGCAATTTCAGCCATTAAAAATGCCACCGAAGAGCAGAAAGCCTTGTATTTTGCTTACTTAGGAAAAGATTTAAAATAATATGTTGGGGCGAGATTTAACAAAAATTATATTGATTTTTAGTATGTTTGTATTTTCGGCGTGTGAAAAAAACATCTTCAAATCTTCAGAAGTTTCGGCAACAACTTTGCGTGACGTTCCGGCTTTGAAACTAAATTTTCGATACGAAGCTGATGTTCCAACGCCGACTGTTGCCGATAAAACCGAACTAGTTGAACAAAAAAACACGGCAATACAAGCTGATTTTGACCAAAATCGACCTTTGGATGTTCTGGAGAAAACTCTTTTTTCGCCTGATAAACAAAGGTCTTTAGCAATTTACCGAAAACCCGAAGATCATCCGTCAGAGTTCAGACTTGATATGTATGCGACTGATGGAAAATTTCTCAAAAACATTACACCAAACGGACTGGCGGTTCATTTTCAAGACTCAATCGTTTGGTCACCTGATGGAAACAATGTTGCTTTTGTCGGAATGATTCGTGTAAATCCGACAAATCAACAACCAATTGTTGCTGATGCTCCTCTTCCGCCTGATTTAGAAATTGCAAACTCAAATTTGGAGACAAATGCAAACGTTAATTCAAATATTGACGCAAATGTTAATACCAATGTTGCACCAAAAATTGAAACTGGAAAAGCGGTTTTAACTCTGCGAACCGAGCAGCTTTATACATGCAATCGTGAAGGAAACGAACTAAAAATATTGACGCAAAACGATGGTTTAATTTACTTTTATTTTGTTTGGTCGCCAGACAGTTTGGCACTAGCCGCTCTTGCCGCAACTTGGAAAGAATGGCAAATCGGTCAATTGCAGGCTGATCGAAATGGCGAAATTTTTATTCCGAGTGGCAGACCAAGATTAGTTGAAAAAAATGGACGCTTTCGAATTTTAGATGATAATGTAACGAAAGTTCATCCTGTTTGGTCGCCCGATTCTTCAAAAATTGCTTTAGCTTTTGACAAAGATATTCGCATAAATGATGCAATTGGAAACACGCCATCTCAGGCATCAATTCCGCTCAAAAATAAATTATTAGAATCTTCCGAAGTTTATGAAGAATTTGTAAAGCGAACTGAAGCTGGAGAAAATATCACAATTGATGTTGTGAAAAACAGTAATTCTAATTCTGGTGTCAGAACTTTGCCCGCGGAAGATTCGCTTGTTTCTTTCAATCCAATATCAGAACTTCAATGGACGAGCGACAATTTACTTTATTTACAGACGGCGTTTATAAAAGACTATAAAGAATCGGCAAATAACACGCGTAGTTTTCTGCGTTGGCATCGTCTGGCTTTAAGTCCGCAAGCTGTTAGCTATTAAAAAATTATGAATTACAAAACAATTGGTGAAATTTACGCCACAAATGAAGCAATCAGGCAACAATTAAAAAGCAAAATCTCGAATTTATCGGATGCTCAGCTTGTTTTTAAAATGTCTGAAAACAGTTGGACGATTATTGAAATTGTTGAACATTTAGCAATTGTCGAAGCTGGAATGACCAGTATTTGCTCCGCACTTTTGAAAAAATCTCAAGACGAAAATCTGCCGAATGATGGCAGTGCAAATCTTTCTTCAACATTTGCGGAAAGAACTGCATTACTAAAAGACAGAAGAAGCCGAAAAGTTGAAGCTCCAGAGAGAGTTTTGCCAAGCGGAACTTTGTCAATCGCCGAATCACTCGCAAAAATGGACGAAAATGCTCAAATTTTAAAAGATATTCGTCACGGTTTGGAAACAATCGACACTCAAAAAGCGACATTTCCACATCCATTTTTCGGGGAATTGTCTGCAACAGAATGGCTTGTGCTAATCGGCGGACACGAATTTCGGCACATTGATCAAATTGACGAAACTATTGAGAATTTCTCTACACATAAATAATGAAACAAAAAATCAAAATCCTTCTCGCGGATGATGATCCGATTTTACGGCGTATTTTACCATTTCAACTTTCCTCAAACGAGTTTGAAACAACTGCGGTAGAAAGCGGTCAAACTGCCCTCGAAGCCTTACAAAATCAAGATTTTGACATTGTTTTGCTTGACGTAAACTTGCCCGATGCATCTGGTCTGGAAATATTGCAAACTATCAAACAAAGTGAAGATTCGCCGGAAGTTGTGATGCTGACGGCTGATAATTCGCTTAAAACTGGAATTGAAGCAATGCGACGCGGTGCTTATGAATACATCACAAAACCTGCGATGCCCGAACAGGTTGAACAAATTATTCGTAAAGCCATCGAAAAAAGAGTATTAATTCAACAAAATGCTCGTTTGAGAGTTGTCGCAAAACAACAAAACACGAAAACTTTCATCTCGCCCGTTCATATAAACCCTGTTATGACAAAGATTTACAGCCAAGCGGAAATGGTTGCGAAAATCGACACAACAGTTTTAATTACTGGCGAATCAGGAACCGGAAAAGACGTTTTGGCTTGCTGGATTCATAACACAAGCCCACGTGCAGATCTTCCACTTGTTTCAATAAACTGCGGTGCTTTGCCGGAAAACTTATTTGAATCCGAATTTTTTGGACACGAAAAAGGTTCATTTACCGGAGCAAATACGCAAAAACTCGGACTTCTCGAAGCTGCCGATAATTCGACTCTTTTTCTTGACGAAATTGGCGAACTGCCTTTGTCAATGCAAGTAAAACTACTTCATTTTTTGGAAAATGGAAATTTTCGTCGTGTTGGTGCAACCCGCGATCGTAATGTCGATGTTCGCATTGTTGCCGCAACCAACAGACCTTTAGAACTTGATATTAACGATGGAAAATTTCGTTCAGATTTGTTTTATCGGCTCAATGTTGTTTCATTTCACATTCCACCTTTGCGTGAGCGTCGCGAGGATATTTCTTCATTAGTTGCGTATTTTATCGAAAATTTTAAATCTCGTTTTAATCGTCCAAATTTAGAATTATCAGTTGAGGCAAGTAAAACTCTCGAAAATTATGAGTGGAAAGGCAACATTCGTGAGTTAAAAAACACTTTGGAAAGAGCAATTGTTTTCTCAGAAAGCGATTCTGTTGAGGAAATTTATGGTTTAAATCAAAACAATTCTCCAGCCGTTTTAAGCAAAGTTATTAACATCAATAATTCGGATAATATTCTTCCACTTTCTGAAATTGAGAAAAAATATATTCTTGAAGTTTTAGCAAATGTTGGCGGAAAACGCGAAAAAGCCGCATCTATTCTCGGAATTACTTCACGAACTCTTTATCGAAAACTCAAAGAATTTGGTATGAGTTAAGAAATACGACATTTTGTCATATCCATTCTTAGACAAGACATTTTGTCAGACATTTTGTCATATTAAATAAACTTAACAGATTCACTTTTACTTTAAACCTATTATTTTCAACACTTACATTTTAACTTATTTGTATTAATAGTTTGGCACACTTCTTGTAATAGTATTTAATGTAAGTGGTTGAAAAATCAATTACACCCAAAATCTAACAAGATTTGGTTTTGCTGGGGTCGGGGGAACTTAGTAAAACCAAATAACGCAGACGAAAGTTTGCATTTGGGTTACATGTGGTTGTGAGGTTGGGGGTAGCCAAGCATCCGCTGGCTCAGTTTCAAAACTTTTGTAATGAAACTGAGCAACCTTTTTATGACGAGATTGAAAAATCTCGTCTTTTTTGTGTTTTACACTATAATCAACAATAATTTATGATTGACAAGAAAACAGAAACTAGTTTGAAAGCTAGTCTTAATCGAAATGAGTTAATTCTTAATTCAGCTGGAGAAGGAATTTGTGGAATAGATATTGATGGAAAAATCTCTTTTGCAAATCCTGCCGCTACTGAAATTCTTGGTTGGAAAGATAAAAATTTTGTTGGTTTTTCTTATCGAAGTGTATTTTTTGGTTTCAATGAAGATCATCATGACGATTTAACTTTTGCTCCAATAGAATTTGCATTATTCGACGGAGAATCGTCTCAAGTAAGTTCTGAAACCTTTTGTCGCCAGGATAATTCGACATTTTTGGTCGAATATATTTGCGTTCCTTTAATTGAAAACGAAAAAATTATTGGTGCAGTTGTGACGTTTCAAGACATAAATGAACGAAGCGACATTGAAGCCGCAATTTCTGAAGCTCGCGATGCGGCATTAGAATCTGCACGAACAAAAATGGCATTTTTGGCAAATATGAGCCACGAAATTCGCACACCTTTGAATGGAATAATTGGAATGTCGGGCTTTTTAGTTAACACAAAACTTATGCCAGATCAGCTTCATTATGCCAATGTCATTAAAAATAGTGCTGAGTTTTTATTGCAAATTGTCAACGAAATCTTAGATTTTTCTAAAATTGAAGCCGGAAAATTGCAACTGGAAGTTACTCATTTTAATCTTCGCGAATTAGTTTCAGGAATAATCGAGTTTTTTAAACCTGAAGCGAGAAAAAAAGGACTAAATCTTCGCTTAGAAATGCCGGAAAATTTTGCTGTCGATGTTTTAGGCGATTCAAACAGATTGCGGCAAGTTCTTAATAATCTGATCTCAAACGCCATAAAATTTACTGAAAACGGTGAAATTATTTTGAAGTTAGAATTTCAAAATAAGCAGCCAGAGGAAAAACAAGAAGTGAGGTTTAGCGTTTCTGATTCAGGAATTGGCATCTTAAAATCTAAACAAGATTTTCTTTTTGAGCCATTTATGCAAGCTGATATTACTACAACTCGCAAATTTGGCGGAACTGGTTTAGGCTTGGCAATTTCGAAACAGCTGGTAAATATGATGGGCGGGGAAATTGGTTTTGAAAGCGAAAATGGTAAAGGTTCCGTTTTTTGGTTTTATGTTTCGCTAGAAAATGCTAGCGAAACATTGAAAAATGAATCTGAATTTATGGAAGCAAAGTTGAATACTTCAAGAAATAAAGTTACTTCAAATTCACATCCGTTTTTTGCTGGAAACAGAATTTTAATTGCAGAAGATAACGACATTAACCGGCAAGTTGCGGTTGGAATGTTAAAGAAATTTGGTGTAAAAATTGACTTGGCAAAAAATGGATATGAAGCAATCGAGCAATTTAAAACAGGCAATTTCGACTTAATATTTATGGATTGCCAAATGCCGGAAATGGATGGATTTCAAGCAACACGAGAGATTAGAAAAATAGAAAACAAGGAAAAAAAAGTAATTATTATTGCGATGACAGCAAGCGTTTTGGAAATTGAAAAAGAAAAATGTCTCGCAAGTGGAATGGACAACTTTCTTAGCAAACCATTTTCAATCAATGATTTAGAAGATATTTTGACAAAGTATTTCGTTCCGCAAACGAAAATACTTGACTCAAACACGTCATTCGTTCAACATTATTTAAGTAGAATTTTAGAAGAAAATGCACTTGCTAATTTAATTGCAATTGAAGAAGGCGGCGAAGAGAATTTTGTTGTTGAAACATTAAATTTATACTTTGAGCAAGCCAACTTAACACTTGCAGAAATTGAAAATTCAATTAACAATAGAGACGTTGAAAACTTGATTCGAAAAGCACATCTTTTACGTGGAAGTAGCGGAAGTGTCGGATTTACAAAGATTTATCAACTTAGTTCTACTCTTGAAGATTCTGCTAAAACGCTCGAATGGAACAATTTGGGTGAAATTTATAAAACAATAACTGACGAAGTTATCAAATCTCAACAAGTAATTGCAGATTTTAAATTACTACATTAAATACTTATCAATTAGGGGAATAAACCTATGAAAGCCGAAATAAAAAAGCAAACCACAACAAACGAGCTCGCTGAAGACGGAAATATAGACAAAATTCGCGATATTCTTTTTGGAGTTCATTTACGAGATTCTGATCGCAAATTTGGTCGAATTGAAGACAGATTAGTTAAGGAAATTACCGAAATTCGTGACGATACTCGTAAAAGACTTGATGAACTTCAGGTTTTTATTCAAAGCGAAATAAAATCATTGACTGAAAGATTAGTTAATGAGCAAACAACCCGCAATGATTCTATATCAAGCGTCACGAACGAATTAAAAGATTTGACGCAAAATGTTGACAAAAAGGTTTTGATTGTAAACGAGCAAATTGCCAAAAACGAAAGTGATTTGCGACAACAAATTTTAACTCAGTCGAAAAATTTGTCTGAAGAAATTCAAAAACGAAGTAGCGATATGATGCAATCGCTTGATCGTGACGCTTCTGAGTTACGCGAGGATAAAGCAGACCGTGTCGCACTTGCCCAAATGTTTTCGGATATGGCTTTGCGTTTAACCAATGATTTCAAATTTCCGGCAAATTTGAGCGACGATTAATCTTTTGATTCGGATATTTTTAAGATGAAATCAAAAAGTTTGCAACAAGAAAAAGTTGAGCGAATTTTAGAATCTGAAAAAACTTCTGATTCTTCGTTTATTGGCGAAGCACCAAAAAATAATGTCGAAACTGCCGAATTTGATGAATTTGGCAGTTTGCGACTTCTTCTTTTATCTCAAGAACAAAGCAAAATCTCGCAACTAGAAGCAAAAGTCAAAACTTTGCAATCTCAGCTTGACACGCTTCCGCCAGCAACAAGTAAAGAAGTTTCGGACGTGTTGCCGAAAGCAATCAAGCACAGAAACAAAATTGACAACCAACTTTCAAAGGCAACATTGCCAATTGTTGTCGATAATATTCGCCAATCAGTTAAAGAAAATCCGCAAATACTTGCCGAAGCATTGTTTCCGGCAATTGGTCCGGCAATTCGTAAAGCGATTGCCGAAGCACTTGCGACAATGGTTCAATCTTTAAATCAAACAATTGAATACAGCTTTAGTCCGCGAAGTATAAAATGGCGTTTGGAAGCGTTTCAAACCGGAAAATCATTTGCCGAAGTAGTATTGATAAAAACACTTCTCTATCGTGTCGAAGAAATATTTTTGATTCACAAAGAAACCGGTTTATTAATTCAACACGTTTCTGCCAATATTGGAAAAGGGCAAGATGCCGATATGGTTTCGGCGATGCTGACGGCAATTCAAGATTTTGTGCGAGATTCGTTTTCGAACTCGGCTGATGCAAATCTCGACACATTAACGCTAGGCGAACTTTCTGTTTGGATTGAAAGGTCACAAGATCTTCTTTTTGCAGCGGTAATTAGAGGAAATGCTCCGCTTAGTTTGCGTGAAAAATTTCAAACGAGTCTTGAAGAAATTGTAATTGATCAAGAAGATGAAATAAATAATTTTCAAGGCGAAGTTGATTCGTTTGAACGAAGTCGCCCTGTTTTGCAAGAATGTTTGCAATATCAACTCGGAAACGAAAATCAAAGTCGCGGAAAGGTTACGCCTTTTAATTTTGGTGTAGCTTTTATTGGTTTATTATTGTGTGTTGCTGGAATATTTTGGTTTATTGATTATTGGCGTTGGACAAGTTATGTTGCCGATTTAAAAAATCAAAAAGGAATTGTTGTTACTGAAACAGAACGAGGTTGGTTTTATCATTCAGTTCAAGGACTTCGCGATCCAACAGCTGCCGATCCGATTAACTTATTGAAAACATATAGTTTAAATAGTGAAAAAACCTTCTCGCGTTGGGAAGAATATCAGTCTTCTAATCCAGAAATTATTTTAAAACGTGCAAATTTTTTATTAAATCCACCAAAAGATGTTTCTTTAACTTTTGCAGATGGCATTCTTTTAATTAATGGAAACGCGACAAAACAATGGGTTGATAACGCAAAATTAGTTGCTGCTGCAATTGTTGGAATTAAAGAAGTAAGAACAAATAATGTCTCTATTAATGATTTAAAAGAAAAACTTGAGGCTTTAAATGTATTTTTTGTCTGTAAAAGTGTTGACTATGAAAAAGACCAAAATCAAACTATTTCAGACATTGCAAATCAACTTACCGAACTTAAAAATGTTGCAAAAACGCAAAATATTAACATTCGATTTGAAAGCCAAGGTAATGCAGACGGAAAAGGTTCAACAGACACCAACAACAAAATTAGTTTAAAACGAGCAGAAAAATTGGCTGAATCTGTTCGCAGTATTTCACCTGATTTAAAAGACCTAGAAATAAAACCAAACGGACTTGGAGCAACTGAAAAAGTTGGTTGTTCAGCAAGCATTGAGGCAACTTTAGAGCAATGATAAACAAAAAAATATGTATGTTAGGTGCTTCCGGAGTTGGCAAAACGAGCCTTGTTCAGCGTTTTGTGCGAAGCATTTATTCGGGCAAATATCATATGACAATTGGTGTCAAAATTGATAAAAAACAGATTTCAGTCGCCGGTGAAGACGTTACTTTGATGCTTTGGGATCTTCAAGGTGAAGATGAGGAATTTAAAATTCGTCCGTCATTTTTACGCGGTGCATCTGGATATTTTTTGGTTGTCGATTCCACTCGTCACGAAACTTTAGTTAACGCTTTCGCAATTCAAAAAATGATTGAAATTGAACTAGGCACCAAAACTGGGAGTGAAATTCCTTTCGTTGTTTTGCTCAATAAATCTGATCTTATCGATAATATTCAAATTTCAGCTGTTGAAGTTCAGGAATTTGAAAATAAAGGTTGGCAAATTATTATTACGAGTGCGAAAACCGGCGAAATGGTTGAAGAATCTTTTATTGAGCTGACTAAGAAAATCCTCAAAATTTCTTGAATTTTTCAATTTGCACGGCGTAACAGATTTTATTACAATGATTTAGCAATAACCGCCCTTGTAGCTCAACGGTTAGAGCAGCGGACTCATAATCCGTTGGTTGTAGGTTCAAATCCTACCGAGGGCATTTCTTAATTTCCCCATCTGCACCATCGAAACAAATTTATTCAAAGTCTTGCTTTTGTCATTGTTAAACCGTTACACTAACAATGTAAACAAATTATCAACCATTTTCTATCGTTATGAATCTGCCAAAATTATTAATATTTGTCTTTATTTTGTTAGCTTTGTTCGTTTCATTTCCGCAATATTTTATAAACGATGAAGTCAGAGCTAAAGAGTTAAAAAAATGTGCAATTCCTGATTTAATTTTGGCAAAGCAACAAGCTAAAGCGATTTTTGTCGGAAAAATAATTTCTCAAACCGAAACTGATAACGTAAAAACCTTCAAATTTAAGGTTGAGAAATATTGGAAAGGAAAAAAATCAAAAACTATTTCGATCAATGTTTATGAAAATACTCGCTATCAAACGTGGTTTGAAGTCGGCAAAAAGTATTTGATTTTCGCGTCAAATAATGAAAATAAAAATTTATTTGTAGAAAGATGTTCGAGAAGTAGCGATGTTGAGAGTGCTACAAATGATTTAAAATCTCTCGGCAAAGCAAAAAAACCATAAAGTAAATTTAAGTTAGGAGATAAGTTTTAAATGAAAAATATAAAGTTTTTATTCAGTTCGTTAATCATTTCTTTGATTCTCGCGAGTGTTGTTTTTGGTCAAGGTGTTCCATCGCCGCTAACCATTCGTTTGCAAACAGTTACAAGTGGTTTATCGCTTCCTATTCTTGTAACAAACGCCAAAGATGGGACAAAACGGCTTTTCGTTGTCCAACAACGCGGAATTATAAAAGTAGTTCTGCCAGGTTCGAACGCGAATACTGATTTTATGAATATCGCATCAAAAGTCAGTTCGTCAGGCAGCGAACGCGGACTTCTCGGACTCGCTTTTCACCCAAATTTTTCGACAAACAGCTATTTTTTCGTCAATTACACCAGAGCATCTGATGGAGCCACAATAGTTGCACGATATACCGCGACAAACGGCAATTCGCTTGGCGACCCGAACAGCGAAGTTATTCTTCTCACAATTGCTCAACCATTTTCTAATCATAATGGCGGCAATATTCAGTTCGGACCAGACGGAAATTTATACATTGGAATGGGCGATGGCGGTTCGGCAAATGATCCTGGCTCGAGGTCACAAAACATCAACGAATTACTCGGCAAAATGCTCCGAATTACACCAAGTGTGGCGGCAGTTCCGCCAGTTCCAGCTTACACAAACCCAAGCGATAATCCATACGTTGGAATCGCCGGAGCCGATGAAATTTACGCAATCGGTTTAAGAAATCCGTGGCGTTGGTCTTTTGATCGTGGCGGAACAAATCAATTATATGCCGGCGATGTTGGTCAAGACGCAATTGAAGAAGTTGATATTGTGACAAAAGGTGGAAACTACGGTTGGCGAGTTTATGAAGGTAATTCTTGCACTAATCTTGATGCTGGACTTTGCACACCTGCAAATTACACTATGCCGATACTTCAATATACACACACTTCCGGTCGAGTTTCTATCACTGGTGGGTATGTTTATCGCGGAAATCTTGGCACAATTCCAAACGGAAATTATCTTTATGCAGATTACAGTTCGGGTGAAATATTTATGCATAATGGAGCTTCGCAATCTGTTTTATTAGATTTACCTACATTAGTTTCTTCTTTTGGTGAAGATGAAGACGGCGAAATTTACATCTGCAATTATAGTTTCACGGCTGGCGGAAGTTCAGTTTCAAAAATTGTCAGAGCCAAAGCAAATTCCGATTTTGATGGCGATTTTAAAACTGATTATTCTGTTTTTCGAGCTTCAAACAATTTTTGGTATGCGAATAATACTTCAAATAACACAATAAAATATCAACAATTTGGTTCTTCGGGCGACATTCTGACACCAGAAGATTTCGATGGCGATAACATCACCGATGTTGCAGTTTTTCGACCTTCTGCTGGTTTTTGGTATGCGTTAAGAAGTAGCAACAACACTCTTTCTGCAACAGGTTGGGGACAAAATGGCGATACACCGATTGCGGCTGATTACGATGGCGATGCGAAAGCTGACTGGGCAATTTTCCGCCCATCAAACTCAACTTGGTATGTCTTAAAATCAACAAATTCGAGTTTTACATCAACCCAATTTGGAACAACTGGTGATAAACCAATTCCTGGAGATTTTGATGGCGATGGCAAGTTTGATTTAGCTGTTTTCAGACCAAGCACAGGCAATTGGAATTGGATTCAAAGCACAAATGCCGCATCACGAACATTTCAATTCGGAATTAGCACTGATATTCCGGTTCCTGGCGATTACGACAACGACAGTCGCACAGACATTGCAGTTTATCGTAGTGGAACTTGGTATATTCAGCGTTCAACCAACGGTTTTTTAGGAACTCAATTTGGAATTTCAGAAGATATTCCAACTGTCGGCGATTATGACGGCGATGGAATTGACGACCTCGCAGTCTGGCGACCAAGCGTCGGAAATTGGTATGTCAGCCGAAGCACAGGCGGATTTGTCGGCTTCAACTTCGGTTCAACCAACGACGTTCCAGTTCCGGCTTTTGATGTTCCATAAATTGCTTGACGAAAACGAGTTTGTATAATATGCTTCGCTTCATAGGCGTTATGAATATTTTCCACCAAACAAAGTTCAGTTTTCTAAAACTTGTATTTGACAAGGTAAATAGCCTATTTACAAACTCTAATAGCAAGCAAGCAAGCAAGCAAGCAAGCTAGTTCTTGCACCAACATTAACTTTAATATTTAAGTCGTAAAATTTGAGATTCAAATTTTACGACTTTTTGTTTTGTAAAAAAGGAAAAAGTTATGAAAATGAAAAAATCTCCTATGATAATTGTTGTCGCAGTTATCGGAATATTTGGAGTTGTTGCATTTGCGAGTCCAACAACTTTTCTCAACAACGTAATAGTTTCAGTTAAAAATGCTTCAATTGCAGTATTTTCATCAAATGAAGTAAAACCAGAACCACAAGAAACCCCAAAAACAGCTCAAGCCCATCGTCAGACAGCATTAAACGAAATATCTAGTGAAATTCCCGACCATGTTCTTTATGAGGCTATTTTTCGTATGGTGTTCTCATTAAATAATCTTGCTAGAACGCAGGAAGCAAGCGGTGAAAACGTGACTATATCAAATACATATTTTACAGACGAAGCGAAACTTTCAGCCCAAGACAACGACTTTCTATCCATAACTGCGAATAGCTACAACGAAGAAATTAAATTAATAGATGCTGAAGCTGAAGTAGAAATAAACAAACTTAAGCAACAGTTTTCAGCCAAATCTAATTTAAACCAACAGCTGATTCAACCGTCACCTCGTCTTTTGGAACTTCAAGAACAAAGAAATAATATAGCTTTAAAGTATCGTGAACGACTAGGAAATTTGTTGGGTGAAGAAAGTTTTGGAGTGCTTGATAGTTTCGTTAAGACGAATTTTGCTGCGGGATTCAGGGTTTTACCTGTCTCTCTACTTCCTGATGCCAATCAAGAAGGAGGCTCAAAATGAAACAAACATTTTTGATAACTTTTATGCTGTTAATTTTCACTTTTTTTGCAGTTTCAAATGTCGCTGCCCAAGTCTGCACAAATCCAGCAGGATGTTCATACACCTTCGTAACTGTGACAATCAACTATTCCGCGAATATTGTTCAAGGTTATTCGTCCGTTCAAGGCGATTATACCTTTGGTCTTAATTTTAATCCCGCAGTTCTCGGAGCAATTTACCGAACTGATGATGTTGAAACAGATTTAGACTCAAAATATAACGTAGGGTATGGAAGTGTTACTCCTGCTGTTGTAAATCTTTCAACTTCTAATTTTGTTGGTGGAAAGACTTATTGTAATTACACCGTTCCTTTTCAGATACGACGAAGTACTGGGCAAAGGCGTGCATCACCTGCCTCTGAGCAATGCAAAACAATAAATATACAACCAACGCCAACGCCAACGATTACTCCGAATCCAACGCCTACACCCACCCCAACGCCTGTAATTATTGAAGTAAATAGTGTTGGATTTGGTGGCGATTATCCAGTATATAAATTTCCGGCTGGCACTCTGATTCCAGACCCAACTTGGACGAAAGGTAGTTCAACAAACGCCGGAAATGTAGTTGCTTACACAAAAGGAACTGAAACTTCAGTTATGAAGTTATCTGCAAATTTTACTCTTACAACACCGCCTGTTCAAGGACAACCTGTAAACGTTAAAGTTCGTGTTAAAAATCAAAGTAGTGTAATTGCCACAACAGAATATAATATTTCTGTTACGGGAAGCACCTTCAGTCTCCAAGACCTGCAAGTAACGACCGCATTGGAGGCAACGCCACAAGTTAAAAAAGGTAATTACACTTTTTCTTGGGAAATAACTGTTGATGACGGACAAACGTGGCGACCTGCTGGAAGTAGTGAACATGTAGTTTATTGGACTTATGCCAAGCCGATAAACATTGACAACGACAGTTTTTGCCAAAGCGATGCAATCAAAAGAAATTGTATTTCCATAAATAAACAAGGAGATATAGATTTTCCAGGTCTTTTAGATAAGGCATTGGAGAAAGCAACAGAAACTTTAAATTCAACAATTCAAGACCCAGACTCAATCGCGAAAACTCTTGCGAAAAACATTGATAATGATGTTGTTTATAACCCAAGTGGAGTTGGAGGAAATGGGGATGAACGTCATCCATTATTTTTATACTCAATCCCTTTCGCTCAATGTTCGGCGAATGCCAATTTATTACATAGTTTGTTGAGAAGTATAGGAATTGACGCAGATGTAATCTATTCTTGGGGTGGAAACCCAATCAATGGAGAAACTGGCGGTAGAGCGAATTTTTACAAATACCAGATTTTAGTCAGAGATGCTGGTGGCAACATTACAGGGACAATAACCAGAACAGTAACGTTTAAAGTAAAGCGTCCACAAAAAAACAGTGGTGGGGAAAGTGTTGTTAAAGACCCACACTTTTCATTTCATGCAATGGTAAAATTGAATGGTAAGTTTTATGACCCATCGTATGGGGCAAATTTGTTTAATGAAGTAACCTATCCATTTTCCGACATTCGTCTGGTTGAAACAGTAGATTTTCCAACTTCAAATTTTAATAATGTAAAATGGAAACATGATAATGATACAAACGATTTTGTTGTGAAAGCACTAACGATGAAGACGTTTTGTTCTCCAACAGATGCAAACACAAATTGTATAAATGATCCAAACGCAAATATTGCTTTAACAAATAAACTTTGCAACAGACATAGCGAATATTTACCATCTTCAACACCCGACCCTTTTGGGTTTCCAGATAGACGAATAAGTAACTTTGATTCCGATCTTATTACTGATAAAACTGTTTGGCGACCCTCCGAAGGAAAATGGTATGCAAAAAGAAGTTCAGATGAAACTACTTCAGAAATTGTTTTTGGTGTTGCTGGTGATAAAATTGTCCCTGACGATTACGATGGTGATGGAATAACAGACTATGCAATTTGGCGACCTTCAACTGGAGATTGGTGGATTCAAAAGAGTACAGACAATTCTGTTTCGACAACAAATTTCGGATTTTCAACAGATAAACCGATAGTCGGTGATTATGATGGCGATAGAAAAGCGGATATTGCGGTTTATCGACCAAGTAATGGAAATTGGTATATAAATCGTAGTCGTGATGGATTTATCGGGGTGCAATTTGGACTTACCGCAGATAAACCGGTTGTTGGTGATTTTGACCATGATAATAAATCAGATATTGCTGTTTATCGTCCATCGACAGGCACTTGGTATATTTTAAGAAGTTCTGATGCTGGCGTAACATCCCTTCAATTTGGAATTAATGAAGATATTCCTTTACCTGCTGATTTTGACGGAGACGGAACTACCGATATTGCAGTTTATCGTCCTAGTAGTCATACATGGTATGTTCAACGCTCGACTGAAGGATTTTTGGGTTTTGCGTTTGGGACAACCGGAAGTATTCCAGTCGTTGGTGATTATGACGGTGATGGAATATCCGATTTTGCCGTTTGGCAGTCAAGCGGTTTTTGGAGTGTCTGGAGCAGTAATGACGAAGAGATAATGTATGATAATTGGGGAACAAGTGGGGATATCCCAGTTCCTTCAGCTTTCAATCAATAGTTAAGGAGTATAAAAATGAGAAAAAATAATTTATGGATTTTAATGGCGAGCTGTTTAGCGTTGTTTTTGGTTGGTGTTTTTGTCTATCCAAATTTGAAAGGTGAGGCACAAAAAACGCATAATTTAAAGGAAATTCAAGATGAGGCTTTGCTGATTGTCAGAAATCAACCAATTTCCAATACTTTTTACGAAACTTTGATGTTTGGAGAAAAAGCCAACGAGAAAAATTGGATTTTAACCAAAGGAGTTTTTCATAAACAGAGTTCAGATATGCAATCACTTCGGATGATGTCTAGTGAGGAGTGGTATTTGATGGAGTTTAAACTTGATAATTCTAAAGTTAATGTTTCCATTGATAAGTATGAATCTGATGAGTTAGCTTCGGAAACTTTCAGTTCCTTGAAACTAAGTCAAGGAAGTATAGAAAAAATCAAAGGTTTTGGTGACAAAGCCCTAAAAGTAATCAACGACAAAGGTAAATTGGAAAGTATATACTTCACTAAAGATAATTATGTAATCTCAATTAATTGCAATTCTGAAGATATAGGGAAACGATTCGCTTTCTATGCTTTAAAAGCAATTGAAGATCAATAATCCACGCTTAAAGCCATCTTTAGGGGTGGCTTGAAATTAATAAAGTAAAATAAAAAAATAATTTCTGAATGAGTTTGGAGATAAACAAATTAGAGGATTTCAAATTACATCCGTCTAAAAAAATGTTCATTTAAAAATTCGTATTGAAAAAGACGTTTTTCGTTAAAATCTTGCTTTAAAAGAATTTGTTACTTTTACTCAATTAATCAAGCAGATACAACTAAAAGGTGCGAGCAACAGTTAAAATATAGACTTTGTTTGCACCTTTTTTTTTGAGAATTTTTGCACAATTTGAAACGGTTGCTCCAGTTGTAAAAACATCGTCAATCAACAAAATATTTTGATTTTCGATGAGCTTTGGTCGCACAACATCAAAGTATTATTAACTGAGGATAATAATTACACGACCGTTGGATATGAAGCACCGACTGGGGCGAATGCACATCTTCGAGGGCATCCGACGACTAAGCGGACTTGGAATAAAGACACCAATACTTGGCTTGAAACTCATACGCAGTTTGATAATTTTGGGAATGTCCGCAAGGTTTGGGA
>JANNVK010000194.1:0-33683 GCA_031414415.1 Acidobacteriota bacterium | reverse complement strand
ACCTGGTCCCTCATCGGCGACCCTTCCATCTTCGTGAAATAATTGCCGTTGATACAAAAAAAAGAAGAAGCTCACCTCTGAACTTCTTCTCTAAATCCACTTCCACATTATGGCTTCCCGATTATTCGTGAAGCCTTTTTTATGTTCTTTGAATAGAGGTGTTTGCCACGCTTTTTGGCGAATGTTAAAGTAATACTTTATGGAACAAGCGATTGAAGATTTTCGTGTCGAAAATGAACCTTATTATCTGCCGATTGGGCAAGAAGTCGAACTTTTTAATGCTGCTTATGCGGCGAAATTGCCAGTAATACTCAAAGGTCCGACAGGTTGCGGGAAAACGCGATTCGTTGAATATATGGCGTGGAAACTTGGAAGACCTTTAATTACGGTAGCTTGTCACGAAGATTTATCTTCAACAGATTTGGTCGGACGCTTTCTGCTTGAAGGCGACGAAACAGTTTGGCACGATGGACCGCTGACGAAAGCTGTCAAAAGCGGAGCGATTTGTTATCTTGACGAAGTTGTTGAAGCACGCAAAGATACAGTCGTGATTATTCATCCATTGACTGATGACCGAAGGCGTTTGCCAATCGAAAAACGCGGAACAATCGTTGAAGCTCCGGCGGAATTTATGCTCGTTGTTTCATATAATCCAGGTTATCAATCGGTTTTGAAAGATTTGAAACAATCAACACGACAACGATTTATTTCGATGGAATTTGATTATCCAAATGGCGAAAGCGAAGCGGAAATTGTGGCGAAAGAAGGCGGAATTGATGAATCGACCGCAAAAGATTTGGTTACAATTGGACACAAAATCAGAAATTTGCGAGGTCACGGATTAGAAGAAGGTGTTTCAACGCGGCTTTTGATTTACGCTGCACAAATGATTTCGCAAGGAATTTCGCCGATTGATGCGGCGGAAGTCGCACTTTGTTCGCCAATTACTGATGACCGTGAGCTTCAGAGAAGTATTCGCGAAATTATCACGACCGTAATTTAATCTATCTCTTCAAACTTACATTATGAAATTTACAGTTCTCGGCAGCGGTTCGACCGGAAATGCGGTTTTAATTTCTACCGAAAAAACTAATGTTCTTGTTGATGCGGGTTTGAGTGCGAGAGAAATTGTGCGGCGGCTTTCGGTTGTCGGAATTCCCGTCGATCAGCTTGATGGAATTTTGATAACGCATGAACACGGCGATCACGCTGGCGGACTTCGTGTTTTATTGAGCCACGCAAAGTGTCCGGTTTATATTTCAGGTGAAACTGAAAATGCTTATTTCGCAACACGAAAAGGTGTGCAAAACGGTGAAAGCGAATCGCAAAAACGCCGTGATGTGATGAAAAATCGCGGTGTAATGATTGAGTCGAGCAACGATTTTCGTATCGGCGATGTCGATTTTCATCCGTTTTCGGTTCCGCACGATGCGGCTGATAATTTTGGCTTTGTTGCTGAAAGCAAAGGAGTTAAGGTCGCAACTCTGATGGATTTTGGTCACGTCACAACGCTAATTAAAGAAAAACTACGAGGTTGTGATGGAATCGTGATTGAATCAAATCACAGCAAAGATATGCTCAAGGCTTGCGGAGTTTACAGTTGGGATTTGAAGCAGAGAATTCTTTCGCGAACGGGACATTTATCAAACGAAGATTTGTCGGATTGGCTGACGGATGACTACGACGGTCTGGCTCGCGACATTGTTCTCGCACATCTTTCGCAACAAGCAAACGAACCACATCTTGCAAAATTAACCGCCGAATCAGCACTCCAAATGCGTCCAAATCGCTGCGAATCAAAAGTTACGCTTTCATTTCATAAAGATCCGACTGAATGGTTTCAATATTGATTTTTCACCACAAAGACACAAAAGAACAATAAGAAAAAATAAGTAAATCCATTATTAAAACCTTTGTGAACTTTGTGTCTTCGTGGTTGAAACTATCCGTTTTTCCCAATCGCAAATATTTTAATCAAAACTAGTCCAGCAATAAATCCGCCGATGTGTGCCATATAAGCAACGCCGCCGCCAGTGCCGAGATAACTTTGCAAAAATTGCAAACCAATCCAACCACCAAGTGCGACAAATGCTGGAACTGTCGTCATCATAAAGCTGAACATAACCGCTCTAACTTGTTTGTTTGGAAAGAGTAATAAATATCCGCCAAGCACGCCCGAGATTGCACCAGAAGCTCCGAGCATTGGAATTACCGAATTTGTATCGGTTAAAATATGAGCTAAAGCAGCAATAATTCCGGTAACAACATAGAAAATTGCAAAACGAATATGCCCGATTCTGTTCTCGATATTGTCGCCGAAAATCCACAAAAACAACATATTTCCGCCGATGTGCATAATACTTCCGTGCATAAACATCGAACTTAAAAAGTTGAAATAGACAGATATTGGGTTGGCAAAATGATTAATCTGCCCGACAATTTTGCCTGTTTCGCTTTTGAAATCAATTTCTCCTACTAAATCTATTCCGTCAACAACTTCCCGCGGGACAAGTGAAAATGCTCCGTCGAAAGACACGTTTGAATTTATTTGCTGCAAAAGTAAATAAACCAAAATGTTAAGTGCAATAATTGCATAAGTTACGACTGGCGTAATTCGAACTTCTGAGTTGTCATCTGATATTGGAAACATATTTTTATCCTAAAATTTTATCAACTTCAATTTCTAAATCGGGGATAAATTCAGATTTTATCGTTTCACCAAGCTTGAAAAGTTTTACGGTTTGATAAACATCATCACTTAAATTTGTGTGAATTTCAACTAGATTTTTTGGCAAATTTATCAACCAAGCCTCTTTGATTCCAGTTACTGCATATAGCTGAAGTTTAGTCTCTCGATCATATTTTAGGCTTGCGTCAGAAACCTCAATAACAATTAAAGTTTCGTTAGGACGTGGGTGACGACTGCCATCATATTTAGTCAAATCAGCTAAAACTAAATCGGGCTCGGGTTCATTAAAGTCAGTCAACCGCAAAGGATTTTGAACGCTTACTAAAATGTCATCTGACACGGTTTTAACAAGAATTTTAGTCAATTTATTAACAATCTGTGCGTGTCTGTCTCCAATCGTCATAGTTTTTATTAATTGTCCATCAATGATTTCCGCTTTTTCATAGTCTTTGAGCATTCCGAGATCAATCATTTTATAATAATCATCGACGGAAAAACGAAGCGGAACTCTTTGTGGAATCATTGTTTGTGGCATCATAAATTTTACCTCAAGCTGATTTTAACATCATTTATCCAATAATTTATAGCCTTCGCTACGAGCAACAAAAGTCGCCGCAGTAATGTCGCCAACTACATTCAATGTCGTTCTGCACATATCTAAAATTCGATCAACACCAAGAATAATTGCGATTAAAGCAGGGTTTACACCAATCATCGCAAGGATTCCGATGATGAACGGAATTGAGCCACTTGGCACGCCAGCCGTTCCGATTCCGCCGAGAATTGCGAGATAAACGACCATTATTTGCGTCGAAAAATCTAACGGAACGCCGGCGAGTTGAGCGAGAAATAAAACTGTCACGCCTTCGTAAAGTGCTGTGCCGTTTTGGTTTGCGGTTGCACCAACGGTTAAAACAAAGCTATTTATTTCTTTTGGAACATTCAGATTTTCTTCAGTCACACGCAATGCAGTCGGCAAAGTGGCATTTGAAGAACTAGTCGAAAATGCGGTTAAAATTACGGTGCGTATTCGTTTGAAAAACTCGATTGGGTTGATTCTCGAAAGAAATGCGACTGAGAGCGAATAAACGCCAAAAAAGTGAATTCCCAAGCCAAGCAAAACTGTCACGATAAACCAACCGAGAGATTGCAGAAGTTCGAGCCCAAAAATTGCAATGTTGTTAAAAATCAGACACGCGACCGCATAAGGAGCAAACTTCATAATCATATCGATTATTTTTGAAGTTATCGCAAAAACAGATTCCATAAAGCTCACGAATGGTGCGGAAACTGTTGTCGGCAAGAGAGTTATCGCAATTCCGATAATTAATGCAAAAAACATTATGTGCAACATATTCGGATTTTCGCCGGAAATTGAGTTGAAAACATTTTTTGGCACAACCGTTTTTACGACCGACATCAACGCCGAATCAGATTTTGCGGCTTCATCGGTTTTTAGTTGAGTTTCGACTCGTTTTGCGGCATCGCCTTTAAATTTCTCTTCGAGTTTAGCTTTAATTTCAGGGCTGATTCGCTCGCCGGGACGAATTGTATTCGCTAAACCTAAACCAATAACTACTGAAATTGCCGAAATTATTAAGCAATAAGCAAAAGATTTGAGACCGATTCGACCAAGTTTGCGGACATCGCCAATTCCTGCAACTCCAACAACCAACGAGGCGAAAACCAACGGCACAACAATCATCAGCAGAAAACTTAAAAATAATTGTCCGATTGGTTCGGTGAAATTTTTGATGAACCATTTGAGCTGTTCACTTTCACCACCCAACACGTTATTCACGATAAGTCCGCCGATAACGCCGACAACCAAACCAAGCAAAATCCGCGTATGAAGTGCCATTCCTTTCGGTTTATCGCGGGTGTCATCGTCCAAATCGGTGGTTAATTCTTTCTCGTAATTATTTTCAGCCATATTTTTCCTATTTTTTTAACTAATTTTTTCTAGCAGTTTTTCTAACATCTTAATCTGATTTTGTTGTATTTCAATTAAATCAAGCCATTTTTTATCGCGAAGTTCGTCTATTTTTTCGTGCAAACTGAGAATTTCAAGCTCGGCTTTGAGATTCACTTCGTAATCGTGTGCGGCATCAATCCGATCTTTTGCGGATTGTCGATTTTGCGACATCATAATTATTGGTGCTTGCAATGCGGCAGTCATTGATAAAAATAAGTTCAGTAAAATGTATGGATATGGATCAAATTCGTTGCCACGATTGGCTAGAATAAATGAGTTTAAGATTACCCAAACAACCAAAACGCCGCAAAAAATAATAATAAATGTCCAAGAACCGCCAAAAGTCGCTACTGAATCGGCAATTTTTTCACCAAACGTGCGTTCATCAAGAAAGTGCTCGTTAGCATCTTTACTGCTTGTTTTACGTCTAACGACATTTTGAATCGCCTTCTTTTCAAGCTCATGAAGCGAATTCCATTCTTTTTTCAAAAACTTCAATGCGGCATCTTTTTCATTCATAATTCAATGTCTGCGATTCAATGTCTGGGACCAAGAATTCTTCAAATCTTCTGTTTCAATGTTTACTTTTAACTTTTTACTTTCCCTACCTTCCCCACTTAAGTTTGTTTCGTAAAACATCGAAATAATTTCGATTGAGAGGTTTTACTAAGTTCAATGTAGTCTTATTTTTACGAACCCTAACGATGTCTTCGGTGGTTAAGACAAAACCAATTTGTCCATCAAGAGTTAGTGCAACTTCTTCGTTTTCGGTCTTTAACTTCAACTCAATTTCTGCCGAATCAGGGACAACAATCGGACGATTTGAAAGCGTAAAAGGACAAATTGGTGTCATCACAATTGCGTTCATTGACGGAAAAACTATCGGTCCGCCAGCAGAAAGATTGTAAGCCGTTGAGCCTGTCGGTGTTGCGATTATCAACCCATCGGCACGAAAATCGTTGACATAAAGTTCGTCAAGCGTCGCTTCAATTTCGATTATTCTCGCGAGAGCAGCTTTGTTGATGACAACATCATTTAAAACACGATTTTGTGAAAGCCTTTCGCCATTTCTTTCGTGAGTCACGTCAAGTGTAACGCGAGAATCGAGCGTAAAATTGCCATTTAAAACTCGTTCGATTGATTCGTAAAGTTCTTCAATTCGAAATTCGGTGAGATAACCCAAACTTCCGTAGTTGATTCCTAAAACCGGAACTTCAGAATTTTTGAGCAAACGAGCGGCAGAAATCATCGTTCCATCGCCACCTAAAACAACCGCAAGATCAACATTTGAAAAGGCTTCAATGAACTCGGCGTCAGATTCTCTGCTTTTTTCATCGCAAGCATGCGGTTTTCCAACTAACGAAATATCGCGTGTTGCGAGCCATTCGCCGAGTTCTGAAGCTGTCTGCAAGGCTTCTGCGTGATTGGGTTTAACGACAACTCCGACCGATTTGATTTCCGCTTGTTTCATTTGAAAACAATGATAACCGAACTTCACAAATCCGCAACTTTTTTATTTGAAAATAACTAAAATCTGCTCTTAAAAAAATATTCTCTTAACTTAAAGAGCAATTCTTAACTTTTTACTTTTGCCTTTTTACTTTTTACTTTCTTTCCAGGCTTTCCAACCGCCAATCATCGAGAAAACATTGGTATAACCCATTTTTTGTAAATTATCTGCCGCAAGTGCAGATCGAAATCCGCCGCCGCAATAAAGAATTAACTCGCTATTTTTATCAGGAAACTGCTCGACAATATCTCTTTCAATAATTCCGCGACCGAGATGAACTGCATTTTCCGCGTGTCCAGCATCAAATTCATTATCTTCGCGAACGTCAATTAAAATCGCACCTTTCGTTAGTCTTTCAATGCTTGTTTCGACCGTAACTTCACTAACGCGAGACTTTGCGTCATCGACAATTTGCTCAAATTCAACAGAATGTTTCATCAGACAATTGTAAGGTGAAAAGCGTATTTGTCGCAAATAAACCAAACGCATATAATAAGTATTAGAAGTTATTATAAAAAACGAGGAAATTCATGGCAGAACAATTTGACGTAGTAATTATTGGCTCAGGACCAGGCGGATATGTGGCGGCGATTCGTGCATCGCAGATTGGTTTGAAAGCGGCGATTATTGAAAAAGAAAATGGCGGAAGAATGGGCGGAACTTGCGGACTTCGCGGTTGTATTCCGACAAAAGCACTTCTCCAATCAGCACATCTTTACGAAAAAGCATCACATTTTGCTGAACATGGCATCAAAATCGAAAATTTAGGTTTCGATTTCGAGCAAGTTCAAAAGCGAAAAGGCGATATTGTGGCGAAAAACTCAGCCGGAGTTTCTTACCTGATGAAAAAGAATAAAGTGACTGTTTTCAATGGTTTCGGCAAAATTATCGGTAAAGGAAAAGTTGAAGTAACCGGCGAAGACGGCAAAAAACAAACCGTCGAGGCAAAAAATATTATTATTTCGACAGGTTCGGTCGTGCGTCCAATTCCTGGATTTGAAGTTGACGGCAAATTGGTAGTGAATTCAGATCAGATTCTCGAATTAAATCACGTTCCAAAATCGATGATTGTCATGGGTTCGGGAGCTGTGGGTGTTGAATTCGCGAGCGTTTATGCACGTTTTGGTTGCGAAACGACGGTCGTTGAATTGATGGATCGCATTGTTCCGATTGAAGACGCAGACGTTTCGAAAGAACTCGCACGTGCTTTCAAAAAGAGCGGAATCAAATGCGAAACTGGAATTAAGCTCGATAAATTAACGAAAACGAAAACTGGTGTGAAAGTTACGGGCAAAAATTCAAAAGATGCGGATGTAGCTTTTGAAGCTGAAATGCTACTCGTTGCGGTTGGACGTATGCCATTTACACAAGGTTTGGGCTTGGAAAATACGAAAGTTGTGATAAATCCACGCGGAACAATCAAGGTAAATGAATTTTGCGAAACTGCCGAACCAAACGTTTTCGCGATTGGCGACGTGATTGACACAGCTTGGCTAGCTCACTTGGCTTCGAAAGAAGGTTGTTTGGTCGTTGAAAGAATCGCGGGCAAAAAAGTTGAGCCAATCAAACAAAATCTCGTCCCGAATTGCACATATTGCGACCCAGAAGTTGCATCAGTCGGTCTTACTGAAGCGAAAGCGAAGGAAGCCGGATACGATGTCAAGGTTGGGAAATTTCCGTTCTCGGCATCAGGAAAAGCACGTATTTTGGGCGAAACTGATGGATTCGTAAAAATTGTCAGCGAAGGAAAATACGACGAAATCCTCGGCGTACACATCATCGGACCACACGCGACCGAATTACTCGCCGAAGCTTGCGTTGCGATGGCTCTCGAATGCACCGCCGGCGAACTCGCAAACACGATCCACGCTCACCCAACCGTTTCCGAAAGCGTAATGGAAGCTGCGGAAGGCGTTCATGGATTGACGATTCATATGTAAAATAATTGTCAATTGTAAATTGTTAATTATTAATGGTCAGTTGAAGAAATTCGGCTGACCATTTTTGCAGTAAAAATCACAAAAAACCTTGACCGTGAGTAACATATTTGTTACTTTGAATGTTAATGAGGGCAAAAGAGTTAGTGAAATTTATTGAAAAAGATGGATGGAAATTTAATCGACAAACTGGAAGTCACCGAATATTTGTCCATGAAAGCAAAAAAGGAATTGTTGTTGTTCCAATCCACGGCGGCGACATCCCAAAAGGAACGCTCAAATCAATACTGAAACAGGCGGATTTAGAGAAATGAAATTAAAAATAATTATTGAAAAAGGCGAAACAGAATTTTGGGGCAGAATTGAAGGTAGCGAATTTTTGGTAACTTGCGGTGAAAATTTGTCTGAAATTACCGAAAATCTGAAAATGCTCTTGGTCGATTATGTAGAAAACGAAGGAAAATCAGATAAGAAATTTAAAAAATTTAGTGAAACTTCAGTTGAATTTAGCTATTTGTATGATGTTCAGACCTTTTTTGCGAGTTTTAATTACTTCAATATTTCGGCTTTAGCTTCGCAAGCAAATATCAATCAATCTTTGCTCAGGCAATACGCAAAAGGAATAAAATTTCCTTCAATTGAGCAAGCAAAAAAGATTGAAAAAACTATTCATCAGCTCGCCTCGAAGATGCAGAGAATTTCGCTAACTGCCTAACTTGATGGCTTAATGGAAAAATTGGCAACAATTCATCTCTGGGAATGGAAAAAAATTCATGGTGAAAAGATATGAACCAAACAATTAACTATGCTGAATTTGAAAAGCAATTAAATGCTGCGAAAAAAAAACCAGTCAGCGAACCAGCGGCAAAAACAGTTCGTTATGAGAACGCACGCATTTTCTTGGAGTTATCAAGCGGCTGGAATTTAAACTTTAACCCGAAAGAGTTTGAGGAGTTTGATATGGCGACAGAATCTGATTTAAAAACCGTTCAACTTTTGGGGCATTACACTTTATCCTGTCCAGCATTAGACGTTCATATCGGAATTGGTTCTATAATTATCAAACTGCTGGGCGATAAATTTATTGAATCAGCTGCGAGCCGAAACCGTGGAAAAATAAGAAGTGAGAGAAAGCAAAATACTTCTCGTTTGAACGGAAAACTTGGCGGAAGACCTAAGAAAGAAGTTGCTTAATTCAAAATTTTTGAATAGGCTCACATCAATCAAAATAAAATAGAAAGATAGCAATAAATTTATGTTAAAATCCAACACATGAATACGACCACACTTAGTTCTGCACAACAAAATCTCGAGCATTTGATACATCAAGTTGAAAATGATGCTGAGCCGATGTTGATTTTTGCTGACGATAATCACAAAGCGGTTTTGATTTCGGAACGAGAATTTAATTCTTGGCAAGAAACGGCATATCTTTTGTCGAATCCTGCAAATGCCGAACATCTAAGAAAATCGCTGACAGAGGCGGAATCTGGTTTGGTCAGCGAACGGGAATTAATCGAAGTATGAGATTGATATTTACGGATTCGGCTTGGGAAGATTATCTCTGGTTTCAGGAAAAACAATCACATTTACTCAAACGCCTCAACGATTTAATCAAAGATTCACAACGAAATGGTTTTCAAGGAATCGGAAAACCAGAGCCGCTCAAGGGCGATTTGTCGGGTTGCTGGTCACGAAGAATAAATGATGAGCATCGCTTGGTTTATCGAATCGAAAAAGAATCGTTGTTGATTATTTCTTGTCGGTATCATTACAAAAAATAGCTTTTTAACTCAAGGTCTGTTGAAAAAATTTAGCTGACCTTTTTGCATTGTAAGAAAACATTCGCGTTTTGCGAAATATCAGTCTCTCTAATCGTTTCAACTCCTCAACAAACTAATAAAAATCGTCTGGCACTTAATTTGCAAAACTCTATAGTGGTTCAGTATTGGAGGAAATATGAAAATAATTATTCCAGGTGGAAGCGGACAGGTTGGCACGATTTTGGCACGGTCGTTTCATGCAAATAGACACGAAGTTGTTGTTTTGAGTCGGAATGTGGAAAAAGCTCCGTGGCGGGTTTTGTATTGGGATGCGGAAACTATTGGCGATTGGGCGTTGGAATTTGAAAACGCTGATGTTGTGATAAATCTTGCCGGGAGAAGTGTCAATTGTCGTTACAATGCGGAAAATCAGCGGCAGATAATGGATTCGCGGGTGAATTCGACAAAAATTGTCGGCGAAGCGATTTCGAAGTGTAAAAATCCGCCAAAAGTTTGGTTACAATCCAGCACCGCAACGATTTATTCACATAGATTTGACGCACCGAACGACGACATTAGCGGTATTATTGGCGGCGACGAAATTGACGCACCTGATACTTGGAAATTTAGTATTGAGGTCGCGAAAGCGTGGGAAAAAACTGCGAATGACGCGATTACACCAAAAACTCGCAAAGTGCTTTTGCGTTCGGCGATGACGATGAGTCCTGATCGCGACGGCATTTTTGATGTAATGTTGGGTCTTGTAAAAAAAGGACTTGGCGGAACTGCGGGCGATGGAAAACAATATATTTCATGGATTCACGAAGCAGATTTTATTCGTGCGATTTATTGGTTGATTGAACATCAAGAACTTTCGGGTGCGATAAATCTAGCATCACCAAATCCGCTTCCGAATCGCGAATTTATGAAAATTTTCCGCGAGTCTTACGGCACAAAAATTGGTCTGCCTGCAACGAAATTGATGCTCGAAATTGGTGCGATATTCCTTCGAACGGAAACCGAACTTATCTTAAAAAGCCGTCGCGTTGTGCCAAATCTTTTGCTCGCCTCAGGTTTTGAATTTCAATTTGCCGATTGGAAATCGGCGTGTCGTGATCTTTGTCGGCGTTTGCGAGATTTCAAGTAGTTTATTAAATTTATTTCTAACGTTCACAAATCTTGCTTCCTCATTTACAATTTTCTTTATGTCAAACAAACAAACATCGTATCCGAAAAATAAGGTTAAAATTCTGCTTCTCGAAAACATTAGCGAAGCGGCGGTCGAAGAATTGATTGATGCCGGATATGTTGAAATTAAACAACTTAAAGGTGCGGTTAGCGAAGCCGAATTGTGCGAAGCAATTAAAGGTGTGCATATTTTGGGCATTCGCTCAAAGACCCAAATTACGGCAAATGTTCTCGAAAATGCTGACAAACTTCTCGCAATTGGCTGTTTCTGCATCGGAATTAATCAAGTAAATTTGTCAGCCGCGACCGAAAAAGGTATCGCAGTTTTTAATGCACCGTATTCGAACACACGATCTGTCGCCGAATTAGTAATTGGATTATGCGTCATGCTGATTCGCAAAATTACGGACAAAAATCTTGCCGCACACAATGGAATATGGCTCAAAGATGCGAAAGGTTCGTTTGAATTACGCGGAAAAACTCTCGGAATTGTCGGTTATGGAAATATCGGCACGCAACTTTCGGTGATGGCAGAAGCCTTGGGTTTGAACGTGATTTACTTCGATGTTGTGACCAAACTTCCGCACGGAAATGCCAAACAAGTGCGAGATTTACACGAACTTTTGGGGCAATCAGATATTGTTTCGGTGCATGTTCCGGCACTCGATTCGACAAAAAATCTTTTTAATAGCAAAACATTTGGTGCAATGCGATATGGTTCGATTTTTATCAATTATTCGCGTGGCGAAGTTGTCGATTTAGACTCGCTTTACACATTTATTAACAATGGAACTATTTCCGGTGCGGCGATTGATGTTTTCCCGAGTGAGCCGGAAAAAAATGGTGACAAGTTTGAGTGTTCGCTGCAAAACCTTTCAAATGTGATACTTACGCCGCATATTGGAGGTTCGACCGAAGAAGCTCAGGCGAATATCGGTTTAGATGTAACCTCGAAACTGGTGACATTTGTCGAATTAGGAACATCAGACGGCTCGCACACAGTTCCACAATTAAACCTTCCGGCACAAACAAATACGCATCGAATTTTGCATATTCACAAAAATATTCCGGGCGTTTTGGGTGAAATAAACTCAAAACTTTCAGCTAGTGGAATTAATATTTTGGGACAATTTTTGAAGACAAACGACGAAATCGGTTATGTAATTCTCGATGTTGACCGCGAACTTTCACAAGAAGCATTTGAAATTTTGAAAGAAGTAAAAGGAACTGTAAAAACTCGTTTGGTTTATTAATCCCAGATTACGCATTAGAGATTTTTTTCTCTAAAATATGAAGTTTTCACCGCATTAGCGGTGTTTTGAATTTAGCCGTGGGTTTCAACCCACGGTTGACTAAGCGTGGGTTTTGTCGCGTCAGCGACAAATGAACACCACTCAATTTTGTTCAACCGTCGCTAACGCGACGACAAATGTTATTCATCGTTTCCGTGGGTTGAAACCCACGGCTAAATTCATTCTATCGCTACGCGATTAGCACTTTAGTTATTTCTAATGCGTAATCTCGGTTAATCCCGCACCGCTGTCATCCTGACGGCGGTCTTGTGAGTATCTTGCTCGCAATTATTAATTTCTATAAATTATTTCGGACCCTAGAAGCGTTGGCTGGAAGCACAACGCAACCGCCGACTGGAAGTCTGCGATACGAGGTATCGCCGTCATCCTGACGGCGGTCTTGCGAGCATCTTGCTCGCAATTCATTCTTAAATTCGAAATTATTTCGGACTCGAGAAGCGTTGGCTGGAAGCACAACGCGACCGCCGACTGGAAGTCTGCGATACGTTGGAAACTTGCGATACTTTTTACTTTAAAAATTTACATTTCTCTATCAAAAATTACGTCTTTTTTGGTTAAAAAAACGAGCAACATTTTTTAACATCATTCGTGAAAACAACTTAGCAGATTTGTTAAAAATGTTTGGTCAAAATTAGTCAAAAATCTATCGTTTTTGGACTAAAATCGCTAAAGTTTTGTTTTTCAAGACCTTACGAAAAACACTATATCTTGGGTTGACATTGCATTTACAACACACTATCTTAGGTATCACTTGAGGTTTTGCTAAAAAGTAAGAATGCAAAACAAAGTCAGGAACATTTCATATTGTAATCGCCCCGAATGTGCAAAAAACTCCGTGAATTTCTTTCGGAATCTTGTTTACTTTAGCCTTATTTGAGGAGTAAACACATCACATAAATTTGGATTATTAAAACGTATTTTACTGAAAGTTTTTGAAAGAAAATTTAGAGATGATTGTCCCCAAAATTATCTTGTAAATTAGGCGACTAAAAAATAAAATAGACGGAGACAAAACCATGGAGACTGCGGGAACGCAAACAGCGAAAGATTCAAACGATATGTCAACAACAATGCGTGTAAACAAAAGAAACGGCAGCCTCGAGCCGGTCGATGTAAATAAAATCGTCCGTGCGGTTGGCAGATGTTCGCAAGGTTTAACACAAGTTGATGCACTTCGGGTGGCAACTAAAACAATCGGCGGACTTTATGAAGGTGCAACGACACAAGAATTAGACAAACTCTCGATTGGCACGGCTTCATCGTTGATTGCCGAAGAACCCGAATATTCAAAACTCGCTGCTCGTTTATTGGCAACATTTATTGAAAAAGAAGTTCGCAATCAAGATATACAGTCGTTTTCGCAGTCGATTGCGGTTGGTCAGCGAGTTGGTCTGATAAATGAGCGAACGGCGAAAATTGTTTCTGAAAACAGCCGAAAATTAGACGACAAAGTAAAAATTGAGCGAAATCAGTTGTTTGAATTCTTTGGTTTGCAGACAATTTACGATCGTTATTTGCTCAAAGAACCTGAAACTCGCCTCGTAATTGAAACTCCGCAATATTTTTTCATGCGAGTTGCTTGCGGTTTGGCACGTGATATTAATGAAGCGATCGAATATTACAATCTTTTTTCGATGCTCGATTATATTCCGAGCACACCGACTTTATTTAACTCTGGTGCAAATCGCGAACAGCTTTCGTCGTGCTTTTTGCTCGATTCGCCGGAAGATGATTTGGTCTCGATTTATCAAAAATATGCTGATATTGCGATGCTTTCGAAGTTCGCGGGCGGAATTGGACTTGCTTATCACAGAGTTCGTTCGCAAGGTTCTTTGATTCGCGGGACTAATGGTTTATCAAATGGAATTGTGCCGTGGCTCAAAACTCTCGATTCTTCAGTTTCTGCCGTAAATCAAGGCGGAAAACGCAAAGGTGCGTGTTGTGTTTACCTCGAAAGTTGGCACGCAGACATCGAAGCATTTCTCGAACTTCGCGATAATACAGGCGACGAAGCACGCCGCACACATAATTTAAATCTCGCGAATTGGATTCCAGATTTGTTTATGAAACGTGTGGAAACAGATGCCAAGTGGTCGCTTTTTGATCCGAAAGTAGTTCCGCATTTGACTGATTTGTTTGGCGATGAATTTGAAAAAGCGTATCTCGAAGCCGAAGAGCAAGGCACGTTTATGAAACAAGTTAAGGCTCGTGATTTATATTCGAGAATGATGCGAACGCTTGCTCAAACTGGAAATGGCTGGATGACTTTCAAAGATGCGAGCAACAAAAAATGCAATCAAACCGCAGAAGCCGGAAATGTTGTTCATTTATCAAATCTTTGCACGGAAATTATCGAGGTTTCATCAGAAAAAGAAACCGCGGTTTGTAATTTAGGCTCGTTAAATCTTTCGCGATATGTAACGGAAGGTGCTTTTGATTTCGAGAAACTCGCTCTAAACACAAGACTTGCGGTTCGTCAGCTTGATTCGGTAATTGATATAAATTTTTACACAATTCCGCAGGCGAAAACTTCAAATATGCGTTGGCGACCAGTTGGGCTTGGAATTATGGGATTGCAAGATGTGTTTTTCCAACTACGTTTGCCGTTTGATTCGCCGGAAGCCTTGAAACTTTCGACAAAAATTCAGGAAGAAATTTATTTCAACGCCATGACGGCTTCTTGCGATTTGGCAAAAACTCTCGGCAAACACGAAAGTTTTAGCCAAACACGTGCCGCAAAAGGCGATTTACAATTTGATTTGTGGAACATTACACCGGAAAACACCGAACGTTGGGACGATTTGAAAGTAAAAATCAAAGAGTTTGGATTGCGTAATTCGCTGATGATTGCGATTGCACCAACGGCAACAATTGCGTCAATTGTTGGTTCTTATGAATCCATTGAGCCGCAAGTTTCGAATCTATTTAAGAGAGAAACTTTGTCGGGCGACTTTCTTCAAATCAACCGTTATTTGGTAAAAGATTTGAAAGAATTAGGACTTTGGACGGCAGAAGTTCGCAACAAAATTAAGGTTGGCGAAGGTTCGATTCAAAATGTGCCGGAAATTCCTGAAGAGTTAAGAAATCTTTATCGAACGTCGTGGGAATTGCCGATGAAATCAATGATTGAAATGGCGGCAGCACGCGGAGCATTTATTGATCAAAGCCAATCGCTCAATCTATTTATGGAAAGTCCGAGCATTGGCAAACTTTCGTCGATGTATATGTATGCGTGGAAGCAAGGTTTGAAAACGACATATTATTTGCGTTCGCGTCCGGCAACTTCAATTAACAAAACGAATTTCGCAGCAGAGGTTGCGGAAGTAGCACCGAAAACTTACACAGATGAGGAAGCTTTGGTTTGTTCGCTCGAGAATCCGGAATCTTGTGAGGCTTGCCAGTAAAATGATCCGTTCTTTGAAAACCAAATCTGCGGGAATGTAACTTTGTTGTTACATTCTCAATCTGTTAGTCTATTTAAAGAGTTCTTTAAATTGATTTCTTTTTTCTAATCGACGATGCTTTCGAGGATTGAATCAATGGTCTGAGTTTTACCCCGTAATTAAATACGCCACAATCTCTCCATTTTTCTACCCAAAAATATTCTGAAGTTTTGAAATAAATCGTTAACTTAAAGTGTTTAAATAAGTTAGATAAATATCGAGGAATACTAAATTGAATAAGAAAGATGTTTTCAAAGCCTGGGGAAAGATTCTAAAAGGGCAATATCCATCTCTATCCATTGAGATTACGCGTGAATGCCCGCTCCGTTGTCCGGGTTGTTATGCTTATGAACCTGAACATTTGACCGAAGATGTTGGTCTATTGCGAACTTTGAGCGATTTTAAAGGCGACGAATTGGTCGAAAAAGTTTTGCAGCTAGTTCGCAAATATAAACCACTTCATCTCTCAATTGTCGGCGGTGAACCGCTTGTCCGTTTTCGCGAACTCAGTATTTTATTGCCAAAGCTCAGTGAAATTGGCATTGCCGTTCAGCTTGTCACGAGTGCGGTCAGAGAAATTCCGAAGGAATGGGCAACGCTCAAAGGTTTGTATATTGTTGTTTCGATTGACGGTTTGCAACCAGAACATGATGAACGACGAAAGCCGGCAACTTACGAAAGAATTCTCAAAAATATCGAAGGACATTCGATAACTGTGCATTGCACGGTGACATCGCAAACTGCGAAACGACCAGGTTATTACGAAGAGTTTCTCGCTTTTTGGTCAGAGCGAAAAGAAGTTAGGCAGATTTGGTTTAGTTTGTTTACGCCACAAATTGGTGCGGAAGCTGAGGAAATTTTGGCTCCAGATATACGGAAAAAAATTGTTTTGGAATTAGCCTCGATGAGAGAAACTTATCCGAAATTAGTGATGCCAAACAGCGTGGTTGAAGGATATTTAAATCCGCCGAAATCGCCGGACGATTGTATTTTCGCGAAAACGACGCTTAATTTAACTGCAGATTTGAAAAGTAAAGTTTCGCCGTGCCAGTTTGGCGGAAACCCTGATTGTTCGCAATGCGGATGTATGGCGTCAGCAGGTTTGGCGGCGGTTGGAAGCTATAAATTGTTTAATGTTTTGCCGCTACGTCCGATATTCACAGTTTCGGACAGAATCGGTCAAATATTTAAGAAAGATATTGGAATTTCCAAATAGCGAAATTCGTTTAAATTTTTGTAGAAAGTTTTAGGAGAAATAAAAAATGATACTCGATCCCGGATTTGATTTAACGCTGCGACCTATGAAATATCCAGCATTTTACGAAATGTATCGCAACGCAATTAAAAATACGTGGACGGTTGAAGAAGTTGATTTTTCGACCGATGTTGCGGATCTCGCCAATCGCTTGAGCGAAGCAGAACGCCATTTAATTAATCGGCTCGTTGCATTTTTTGCGACTGGCGATTCGATTGTTTCAAACAATCTTGTTTTAAATCTTTATAAACACATCAATTCGCCCGAAGCGAGAATGTATCTTTCACGGCAGCTTTATGAAGAAGCGTTGCACGTTCAGTTTTATCTAACTCTTTTAGACACGTATATTTCTGAACCAAAAGAACGCGAAAAAGCATTTGATGCGATTCAAAATATTCCGTCAATTCGCCGCAAAGGTGAATTTTGTCTTCGCTGGATTGATTCGATTAATAATCTGACAGAATTAAAAACGAAAGAAGATCGCAAACAATTTTTGTTAAATTTAATCTGTTTCGCGACCTGCATTGAAGGTTTATTTTTCTTCGCGGCGTTTGCTTATGTCTATTTTTTGCGTTCGCGTGGACTTTTAAACGGACTCGCGGCTGGAACAAATTGGGTTTTCCGTGACGAATCTGCACATATGAATTTTGCGTTTGAGGTTATCAAACAAGTTCGAACCGAAGAACCTGATTTGTTTGATGAAGAGCTAAAACATCAAATTGAAGTGATGATTGAAGACGCAATCGACTGCGAAACGCTTTTCGCAGACGATGTTTTGAGCGGCGGAGTTGCCGGACTTTCGACTGGCGAAATGCGGCAATATCTTGAGTTTGTAGCAGATCAGCGATTTATGATGCTCGAAATGCCTGTGAAATACGGAACGAAAAATCCGTTTTCATTTATGGATTTGCAAGACGTGCAAGAACTTGCAAACTTTTTCGAACGCCGTGTTTCAGCTTATCAAATGGGCGTTTCGGGTGAGGTTAGTTTTAATGAAAGTTTCTAAATTTAATTCAATTTCGATTTTAACCGCTGTCATGGCGGTTTTATTTTTTTCAGCAACCGCAATGTCGCAATGGCAAAAACAGACAGTTGAAACAACCGCGAGTTTCCGCGGACTTTCAGTCGTCAGCGACCAGATTATCTGGGCTTCAGGCACTAACGGAACAGTTGTAAAAACAATCGATGGCGGAAAAACATGGAAAATAATCAAAGTTCCCGCAGCTGAAAAACTAGATTTTCGCGACATCGAAGCATTCGATGCGAACATTGCATACGTTGTAAGTATTGGCGAAGGCGAAAGTTCGCGGATTTACAAAACAATTGACGGTGGCGAAACTTGGAAATTACAATTTAAAAACACCGAACCAAAAGCGTTTTTTGATGCGATTGCTTTTTGGGACAAAAATACCGGAATCGCAATGTCTGATCCGGTCAACGGTTATTTTTATTTATTCGGAACCCGCGACGGCGGCGGAACCTGGAACAAATTAGACACCGAAAAAATGATTGCGGCAAAAGATGGCGAAGCCGCATTTGCTGCCAGCGGAACTTGCATTCTGACGCAAGGAAAAAAGAGCGTTTTCCTAGTTTCGGGCGGGAAAGATGCAAGAGTTTTTCGCTCGAATAATCAAGGAAGCTCTTGGTCAGTTGCCGAATCGCCGATTATAAAAGGTGAAGCCTCACAAGGGATTTTTAGCATCGCAATGTTTGACGCAAAAAACGGCGTAATAGTTGGCGGCGACTATGCCAAGCCAGCAGAAGTTGTTGCGAACTTAGCGTTTACAAAAGATGGCGGCAAAACTTGGATTGAATCAAAAGGCTTCAGTGGCTATCGTTCGGGCGTTGCATACATCAATAAAAAAACAATAATTGCCGTTGGCTCAGGTGGTTCAGATATTTCAAAAGATCGCGGAAAAACGTGGAATTCGCTTGATAAGGAAAACTACAATTCGGTTCAGGCAAAAGGTAAAACGGCGATTTGGGCAGTTGGCGAAAAAGGTAGGATTAGTAAGTTGAAATAAAGAAGAGATTTAACATCTTTCCCTAGCTAAACCAGAAGGCAATTCAGAGGAATTTTCTCTTATTTTGAATTCTTAAAACTGCCCAGAACTTAGTCGACAATCTTATAGTTTTATACGTTATCGTGTGTGGTATTAACCTCAAGTTAGCCAAAAATAGTATTAATTTCTTATTGCTTAAGCTAAAATACAAATACTTAAAGAGCGAGAAAACTATTTACTAAAAGCAAACAAAGTGATACTCTTTCCCACAGATTGCCATAACAATTTATCTTATCTGCTAAGTCGCAATGGAGTTATTATGAGAATTAAACAAGTAACGATAATTTTGATGTTAGTTTTAATGGTTGCAATAACCGCTTTTGCAGCTGGCGAAGTTGATACAACATTTAACCCAATCTTGAAAAGAAACATGCCAAACCAACTGGGCGAAAAAGTAGCAATACAACCAGATGGAAAAATATTAGTTTGGGGATATTATGAAGAAATTTCTGGCGGAACAAAGTTCTATTATCTCCGACGATTAAATACAAATGGAACAGAAGATACAACTTTTAATCCAAATCATTCGCTAACATTTATTGATAGTGTAATGGTGCAGCCTGACGGAAAGATTCTAGTTGGCGGAAGTAGCAGTTTTAGGACTTCTAAAATTATTAGGTTAAATGCTGATGGAAGCCTAGATTCTTCTTTTGATTATTCATTCACAGTTGGCGGAAATTCGACCAGTTGTCATGGAGAGGTTTACGCAATTCGCACAGATGGAAAAGTTTATGGCTCGAGGATATGTTCTGGGTCGGAATTATTAATGCGATTTAATTCTGATGGAGTAATTGATTCAACATTTACATCATTAAGTTTTTCCAGTCCTTTCCCGAACAGGCTCAAGAAATTAGTTTCTCTACCTGATGGAAAAGTAATTATAGGCGGAACACATAATTTTGGCGTTCTTTTCCGTGTAAATCAAGATGGAACTAAAGACACAACCTTTGAAAGCCCAATACTTAGTGGTGCTAATAATCCAACATTAGAAAGTTTTATTTTGAAACCTGATGGTAAAATTGTTTTTAGTGGTTTATTTTCGACTGTTAATGGTTTAGCTCGACCACTGATTTGCCGACTTAATAGCGATGGTTCGGTTGATACAGCTTATACAGGTGTTTTAGGTCATAATTTTAGTCAAGCTGAACTTTTATCAAACGGAAAATATATTGCAACGGCAAATAGTGTGATTAGATTTAATGCTGATGACACCCAAGATACAACTTATGCTCAAACAGGTGCTGTAAATTCCTTTGTAATTGATAGTCAAGATAGAGTTGTTACACCACATTTCCGTCTGAATTATGATGGAAGTCTTGACACATCATTTAATCGCACACCGTTTTTATTAAATGGAAGCGTTTCATTATTGGCAAGGCAAACGGACGGAAAAATACTTGTAGTTGGTAATTTTACCAGTGCAAATTCTACTTCACGAACAAGATTTGGCAGATTTAATTCTGATGGAACAACTGATACAACCTTTAACACGGGAACAGGTTTTGATAATGACCCAAAAACAATCGCATTTCAAACAGATGGCAAGATTTTGGTCGGAGGCATAATTTCTAGTTTCAATGGGAATCCAATCGCTAGTTTAGTTCGACTAAATATTGACGGTAGTTTGGATACGACTTTTAATCCTGCTCTTAACGGATACGTTAATTCCTTTGTCCCTTTATCAACTGGAAAAGTATTAATAGGTGGAAACTTTTCAGCTTTTAATGGAACGGCTCGTCCTTGGTTAGCTCGTTTAAATTCTGATGGGACACTTGATTCGTCTTTTAATGCTTCATTAGGTGGCGGAACTGAAGTTTATACTATTTTGGCTCAAACTGATGGCAAATATCTGATTTCAGGTAACTTTAGTAGTGTTGGTGGTTTTTCACGCACAAACTATGCTCGGCTAAATAATGATGGAACAATAGATTCAAGTTTTAATATTGGCAATGGTATGGCTGGAACCACTGTGATTGTTCAGCAACCGGATGGAAAATATATCTATCGAGCTAACGATTCAATTACTGGCAATTTTCGATTAGTTAAACGTCTAAATTCTGATGGTAGCAACGATAGCACATTTCAAACTGCTACTTTTGGCAATTCTATTAGTGCTATACATCTACAATTTGATGGGTTTATTGTGGTTGGAGGCGATTTTGGAGTTGCAAATAACATTACAAAAAACAATCTTGCTCGGTTAAAACCTGATGGAAGATTAGATATCCGATATGGGTTTGTTGGAGCAAACGCCCGAGTTAATACAATTATAGGACAACCTGATGGCAAAATAATTATTGGCGGAAATTTTTCAAGTATTGAAAATAATGCACGAACAGGTTTGGTTAGAATAAATGTAATTCCATTTACTAGCTACATTGCTCCATTTGATTTTGAAGGTGATGGAAAATCAGACTTTTCAGTGGTGCGTCCACTAAACTACAATTGGTATTCATTGTATAGTTCTAATTATTCTGTTTTGCAAAGTCTATTTGGAGCGAGCGGAGATATTTTAGCACCAGCGGATTATAATTTTGACGGTAAATGCGACATTGCTATTTTCCGTCCTTCAAGCGGACAATGGTGGTATCAAGCACCAAGCGGACAACACACATTAGCCGCAGTTTGGGGACAAGCAGGTGATAAACCGATTCCGTCTGATTGGGACGGCGACGGAAAATCAGACTTTATTGTCTTCAGACCAAATAATGGAGTTTGGTATCGTCTATCAAGTGCAACAGGTCAAATGTCATTTATTCAATTCGGTATAGCCGAAGATATTCCACTACAAGCAGATTATGATGGTGATGGAAAAAGTGATGTCTCAGTATATCGTCCTTCAACAGGAACTTGGTATTGGTTGAATAGCAGCAACGGACAATTTGCAGGAGTTCAATTTGGAGCGGTTGGAGATAAACCACAAACAGGCGATTATGATGGAGATGGCAAAACGGATTTTGCTGTTTTCAGACCGTCAAACGGATATTGGTATTTCCTTTATAGCTCTTCAGGATATTCATTTGGAGCATTTCCTTTTGGCGTGAACGGAGATATTCCAACAGTTGCTGATTATGACGGCGATGGCAAGACAGACATTGCAGTTTACCGAACCAATACTTGGTATGTCCAAAGAAGCACACAAGGTTTCACTAACTGGCAGTTTGGTAGTGCCGGCGATAACCCGATTCCTTCAGCTTATTATCCATAATAGAGTTTTGAATTATGATATAAAAAAATGTTCTTGACGAAAGAGATTTTGTCGTTTTAGATTGATGCAATTTTATAAATCACAGTTAAATACAGTTTAGCTGTGATTTATTGAACTAAAGTTAAATCTTTTTTAGAACTCGCTCAAACCAGCAAAAGCACTTATTTTATTGTTTTTTTGTTAACATTTTATGCAATTTGCTTGGTATGACATTATCGGTTCAGTCGGTGTTTCGTTGATAATTCTCACATATGTTGCACTTCAGATTGAAAAAATAAAAAGCGATTCATTAATTTATTCGCTGCTCAACGCCTTTGGTCCCAGCCTGATTATAATTTCGCTTATCTACAATTTTAACTTTTCAGCTTTCATCGTAGAATTATTTTGGATTTTAATTAGCCTTTTTGGAATTATTAAATATTTTGTAAAAAAGAATTCAATATGATATTTCAATCATTATTTTTCGCTAGCTTTATTTCAGTTGTCTTATCAATTAATGTTTTTGCTCAGCAAAAGACGCAATTGATTTCAACTCAAGAATCAATTACAGAAAGTGTAAATTTAGCACCTTGCAAATCTGAAGATAGGCTCGAAGCTGTAAAGAAACTTTTTTCACAAATGGGTGCAAAAGACGAAGAAATTACTATTGAAAAGTTTAATAAAGATAAAATTCAAAATGTTGTTGTTAAAAGAAAAGGTAAAACTGATGAAATTGTAGTTATTGGTGCACATTACGATAAAACCGACGATGGTTGCGGTGCGATAGATAACTGGACAGGAATTGCGGCAATCGCACATCTTTATAAAACACTTCGCCAACTTGAGCCGGAAAAAACATATATTTTTGTAGCTTTTGACCAAGAAGAAAAAGGTCTTCTCGGCTCAGGAGCAATGGTAAAAGCTATTCCAAAAGAAAATAGAAAACAATATTGTGCGATGGTAAATATTGATAGTTTTGGCTTCACAACTCCTTTTTCGCTCCAGCAAGCCTCAAGTTCGAAGATGGTTTCACTCGCAAAAACTGTTGCTGAGGAAAACAAAATGAAGTTTTATGATGTTTTGATTCCAGGAGCAGATGCTGATTCTTCTTCGTTCAAAAATAACAAAATTCCGGCAATAACCTTTAGCGGTTTAGACAATCAATGGCAGACATATTTACATTCCAAAAACGACAAACTTGAGAAAATTAATATGGAAAGTGTTTATATTGGTTATCGATTTGTTCTCGCATTTATTAGTAAACTAGAAGCTGCAAATTGCAGTGAATTAAATAAATAAAACAATTTGAAATGAGTAAAACTCCATTAACTAGCACAACTAAAACTACGCTCAAAAAAGAGCAATTTATTGAACTTTATCGTTATCTTAAATTAACGCGAATGTTTGATGAAAAGACCGTTTTGCTCAAAAAGCAATCAAAATTAACTGGTGGCGTTTTTACCTCGCTCGGGCAAGAAGCAACTGCAGTCGGCACGGCGTTTGCACTTGAAAAGCAAGACTTTATTGCACCTCTGATTCGAGATATTGGTGCAGTTTTTGTCAAAGGGATTTTGCCGCGGACAATTTTTGCTCAATATTTGGGCATAGCAGATGCACCTTCAAGGGCGACTGATGTCCAATTTCATTTCGCAGATTTGGAAAAAGGATTTGTCGGACCAATTTCACATCTCGGCGATATGTTGCCCGTAATGGATGGGATTTTGCTGGCTTCGCGGATGAAAAACGAGAATCGCGTGGCGGTTGCATACGTTGGCGATGGCACAACTTCGACCGGAACTTTCCATGAAGGAATAAATTTTGCGGCAGTAAAAAAACTTCCGCTTATTACTATTATTGAGAATAATGGCTACGCTTATTCAACGCCCGTAAATATGCAAACGGCGGCGAAACATTTTGTTGATAAAGCGGTCGGATATGGAATTCTCGGGCTTTCTGTTGACGGAAACGATATTGTTGCGTGTTATGAAACGATGAAAGCAGCGGTCGAACACGCTCGCAGCGGTAAAGGCTCGGTGCTGATTGAAGCCATAACTTATCGTCGCAAAGGTCACGCGGAACACGATAATCAGTCGTATGTTCCAAAAGGCGAAATCGATTGGTGGGCAAAAAATAATGACCCGATTGATCGTTATGAACTTTATTTAATTGAACAAAAAATCGCGACTCAAAAAAAATTAGACGAAATTGCTGCTGAAATTGCAGTTTACTTGCAGGCAGAATTTGAAAGTGTTGAAAACTTACCAGTTCCCGAAGGAATTTCCGCTGCTTACGAAGTTTACGACAATTCGGTGATGCCGCCGGCTTTGAAGAAAAAAGTTTTGGAAAAATAAAAAGGAAAATATTTATTTTTTTCATTTTTCCGAAACGCATCAGAGTAGTTTTTCCAAATTTTAAACCTTGAAAAAAATTACGGCTAAATTCAATATATCGCTACTAGACTAAAGACCATTTTTTTTCGAACTTAACCAATCGGCGAAAGTTTAACCGAAAAAGAATCGCAACTTGATGCTGCAGTTAAGGAATTGTTGGGCAGAATGGGAGATAGTTACTTTTAGGGGGAAAAACTTTGAAGAATTCTTGAAAACTGAAATTGCAATCGCCGAGCAAGAATTTCACTTCCTTCTTGTATTCTTATTCATATTTTCCCAGATTGTCGTTTTATCAGAGAGTTTGCGTGCTGTTTTATTAGACCATTCCACTCGTAAAGCGTCCGTGTTTATTGTTGTAATATCTCGCTTGGGCGAACTCCAGACCGCTTTCATCATCTTTTTGATAGCCTGTGTAATCTTGGCGGATTTCTTCCGGTTTGTAGCCTAAAGCTGTCGTTCGTTGTGTCGAATTAGTTTCATCACCGAATGCGTTAAAGTCTTTTCTGGCAATGACTTTACCTGTGTTATCCGTGATGATTCTTGGACTTCCGAGATGATCTTGTGTCAAAAAACTGACTTGCGGTGTCGTCGCTTGTTGCGTCGAATATTCAGCCACAAGTTGTCCGCCACCATTATAGACGAAAATCGTTGTTTCGAGGTCACTTATTTTTTTGACCCTTTTCCCATCGCCGTCATAGAGGTATTTGCCCTTTGAAACGCCGTTTATTTTCACTTCTTTTTGATGATTTTCGGCATCATAAAAAAATGTTTTGCCCTCTGAATCTTGCGTTAAATTTCCGTTTTTATCGTAATCGTAATCATTGACCAAATCATTATCTTGGTCTTTTTTGAGGCGATTGTCCGAAGTGTTGATGAGCGGATTTGTAACTTTTGTCGGAGAACTTTGGCTCAAATTCGTAGTATTAGCGGCATCAAATCTTCTGTTCCCGAATCTGTCAAATTGGAAAGTTTGCTTCCAATTTGTCGTTGCGTTAATTTTTTCTTCGGCTGATTGAAGTCGGTTCAAATCATCGTAGGTGTAGATTTGTTCAAACGCTTGCGATAAGCCGTTGAAACTTATTTTCTGCGAACGCATCGAACCATTATTCTGAGTCGCCGTTCCATAACTAAATTCCAACTTCAACAAACTCGTATCAGTCGCACTATTTCCTAATCCAATCTGCGTAACTTGCAGTCTTTCGTTATACTTAGCCGTTTCCCATTTGCCGTTGCCTAATTTTAAACGCTCCATCGCACCCGCCGAATTATAACTGATTGAATTTGCTTAAAATCAGAAACCTTACTTTATGATTACAAACTTGATTATTTTTACACTTGTAAACGCGTTTGAAAGCTTATGAAATAAAATTATTTCTTCTGGATATCCAAACTCTTTATTATAAAGAGTTTTAACAATGTATTCTTCTTTATTCTTAGATTTAATTAAATCAAATAATTTATCGATTGTATCCCAAGATTGGTAAGCTTCAATTGATCTTTTATCAGCTTTATCAACAGGCTTTATAGAAAATGATTTCCCATCTCGCACTTCTATTAATACTGACTCTGCTGGTCCGGTGTAGGACGATACAATAATGCTTGTGGTAATATTATAGTTAAGAATGTTTTTTTCTTTCCAAAGCCTTAGGTTTTCTTCAAACTTTGGATCCTTAGAGTTAATATCACCGGAACTGCTATTCTCTTTGTTTGTGTTAGAGTTTTCTGAGTTCTGAACTGTATTTGAGCTGTTTTGACCTGAGGCATTAGGTATCGAGTAACAACCCAAAAGACATAAACAAATTGAACAAACAAATCCTACAGCACAGAAATATGCCGTTACTCCTAATCTCGAACTTTTTATTAAATTCATTACTTTTTACTCCTAATATTTTGCAAATTTTTACCAAGTAACACCTTTGTGTGTTAGCAATTCTTGAAGATTATTTATACCTTGTTTTGAAAAGTTATTTTGTGCATTTGTAGCTTTATTTCCCATAACATTCATATCTACATTGCCTTTTGAGTCAATATATGTAAGCTCTTGTCCATACGCCAAATGTGTTCCTCCTTTAGACTTTAAATATGCTGTTGAAGCCCTTGACGCACTCAACTCATCATTATAAATCGTTTCATTTTGATATTTTTTAGGGTCACCTGTAGAAAGTGAAACCACTACCGCAGAAAGTTTTTCAAGGTGTTTGCCTTCGTGAATAAGGTTTGCTTCAAGAGATTCTTGGTTTCCGATTTCTGAGCTTGCAATAGTTATAAACATGTAACTCAATGCCTGAGCTTGTGTAAGAGTTCCATCAGCTTTAATAGCTGTGCTTAACTCACTAGGTTTATTGACACCACTTCTTGCAGAAACATTCCCTAAATTAGCAGCACTTTGAACATCAATAACAACGTTGGAGTTAACAATACTGGAAGCTATTCTTTTCGATTCCGCTGTCCCTTTGGTCAACATAGTTTTTAGTGCTTCGTTAATTACGTAAGCATCTCCTTCTCCAATTCCGCTAGCATAGGTTTCAAGGTTTTCGAGAGCCGTATCTACTGCATTGTTTAGTGCCATACTTTCAAACAAATCACTAAACGTATTATCACTTCCCCCTGATGTCAACGCTCCGCCTCCGCCTCTATCGACATTTTGGCATTGACCGCAAGCACCTGTGCTAACCGACAATAAACCCAACGGATCCGTAAACTTATACGGCGAGTTCAACGCGTAACTGTAACGATTAAACGTCTGCGGGTCTTTGACATTCGCACTTGCCGTCAGCGGGTCAACGCTCGTGAAACGTCCGTGTTTTCCGTTGTAATATCTCGCTTGGGCGAACTCCAGTCCGCTTTCGTCATCTTTTTGATAACCTGTGTAATCTTGTCTGATTTCTTCTGGTTTGTAGCCTAAAGCTGTCGTTCGTTGTGCTGAAGCAGTTTCATCACCAAAGGCGTTAAAGTCTTTTCTGGCAATTACTTTGCCGACATTATCTGTGATTATCCTCGGGCTTCCAAGATGATCTGCTGTCAAATAACTGACTTGCGGTGTTGCCGTCTGTTGCGTCGAATACTCTGCCACAAGTTGTCCGCCACCATTATAGACGAAAATTGTCGTTTCCAAGTCACTTATTTTTTTGACCCTTTTCCCATCGCCATCATAAAGATAAGTGCCTTTCAAAACGCCGTTCACCAAAACTTCTTTTTGATGATTTTCCGCGTCATAAACAAACGTTTTGCCTTCCGAATCTTGCGTTAAATTTCCGTTTTTATCGTAGTCGTAATCGGTTATTGTGTCGTTATCTTGGTTAAATTCGTTCGTCAGTTAAACCAACACTTTTATATCTTGCAAACTAATGATTTCGTGGAAATATATAAGCACCTGTTATGTCAATTAAGAATCTATTCTTTTCATCAAAAACTTGAGTTATTCCGTTAGAAAATTTGCCAACTAGCCGAAACTTAGGCTCAATCACAATCTTTCCATTTGAATCAATAAAGCCCCATTTTGGTTTCTTGATTCCGTTTTCAGTAAGATCAAATCGAACAGCCGCAAGCCCGTCACTAAAACTGCGGCACTCCTTGAATTGAAAATCAATTTTGATAGCTCCAAATCTATCAATATATCCGCATTTATCTCCATTTTCTACAAATGAAAGTCCGCCCGAAAATTCAAATCCATATAAAAATTTCGGTTCAATGACTATCTTGTCTGAGTTATCTATAAAGCCTACCTTTCCGTCTATTTCAACAGCCGCAAGACCTTCATGGAAATCAGAAGCCCAATTGAATTTGGGTTCAATTGTCCATTCTCCTTTTCGATTAATATACCCCCATTTCCCGTTTTTCTGAACTGCCGCCAATCCTTCACTGAAATTTCTCGCAGAACAGAATATTGCAGGTATTATGAGTTCACCTTGAGAATTAATAAAACCTCTTTTCCCATGAATAACACCGTATTCCTCTCTTATATCAAATGATACTTGAGCTAATCCCTCTCGGAATTCATCAACAAAGGCAAAATTAAAATCAATAACTTTTCTTCCATTTTTATCAATAAATCCCCATTTTCCTTTTTGTTTTACTGCTCCAAACCCTTCAGAAAATTCATAAGCATCGTCATAAATTTCAGCGTTAATTCGATTTCCTTTAGTATTAATGTATCTCCATTTACCATCCTCGTAGATTGGGGCTACACCTTCCTGAAAACTGCGATTAGAATCGTAACGAGCGGGAATCCGAATGACTCCAAACTTATCAACGAAACCAATCAAACCATTACTTTGGTATGAAAATAAATCATTAACAATGGATTGGCTAAAGGAGACTTCAGCACTGACCATCAATATCAAAAATACCAGTAAAAATTTTGTATTGTTCATAATAACTTACCTCAACTAACGGACAGATGTGTTCGTAAAACGCAAATTCGCTCTTTGTCCAGTGACATTAAAACGCTTTTGTCGTTCATACCCAATGAGTTTCATATAAAAATCTGCAAACTTTTCATTTCGTCTGTCTTGATAGTTCCTTTTTTTGTCCTCTAAGTGTCTTTTCTCGTAATCCTTATGACCATTTCGTGATAAATCCACGGCATGACCGAGTTCATGTGCCAAAATCCCTTCAAGTTGGGTCTCTCTATTAGCTGTTCGATCACTATTCTCTTGTTTTACATCAATTGCACTTGCTCTAATAAAAATTTTAGAGTTTGCTGGGATTTCCGGATTAAGATCATCACTGCCACCATTATCCCTAACGAAAGCGAGTGTGTTCGCAGTAATTTCATCGCCTTGTGCTGCAAAATCTGCATCAGACAAAATTTCGATTTCTAACGAAGGACCAGTCTTTCCACTCTCGAATACGTCAAAGCCTAACGATGCAAGAAAAGATTGAGTCTTCAAAGTGTTTATTGCATTTTGGACTGAGTTTCTTTGTTCTTCACTTCCACCCGATATGACAATCTGTCGAGTTTGCGTCTGTTGAACCGGATTTCCGTTATTGTCAACTTCCAGTAAAGCTCCTCCACCACCAAGACACGAAGAGTCTTTTTTCGGATTGCAATTTAGTTTTTCCATTGCTCGTGATGAGCCATCTTCCGCAATCAACCCCAAAGGATCAGTAAACTTATACGGCGAATTCATCGCGTAACTATACCGATTAAAAGTCTGCGGGTCTTTGACATTCGCACTTGCAACTAGCGGATCAACACTCGTGAATCGTCCATGCTTGGTGTTGTAATACCTCGCTTGGGCGAACTCTAATCCCGATTCATCGTCTTTCTGATAACCTGTGTAATCTTGTCTGATTTCTTCCGGTTTGTAGCCTAAAGCAGTTGTGCGTTGTGCCGAATTTGTTTCATCACCAAAGGCGTTAAAGTCTTTTCTGGCAATGACTTTGCCGATATTATCCGTGATTATTCGCGGGCTTCCCAAATGGTCTGCTGTCAAAAAACTGACTTGCGGAGTCGTCGATTGTTGGGTCGAATATTCAGCCACAAGTTGTCCGCCACCATTATAGACGAAAATTGTCGTTTCGAGGTCACTTATTTTTTTGACTCTTTTTCCATCGCCGTCATAAAGATATGTGCCTTTTGAAACACGGTTTATTTTCACTTCTTTTTGATGATTTTCCGCATCGTAAACAAATGTTTTGCCTTCCGAATCTTGCGTCAAATTTCCGTTTTTATCATAGTCGTAATCGTTTACAGAATCGTTATCTTGGTCTTTTTTGAGACGATTATCTGATGTATTTATGAGCGGATTCGTAACCTTATTTGATGCCCCGATTGTGGTCGTATTCGCCGCGTCAAGCCTCCGATTTCCAAATCTGTCGAATTGAAAAGTCTGCTTCCAAGTCGTTGTTGCATTAACTTTTTCTTCGGCTGATTGAAGTCGGTTCAAATCATCGTATGCGTAAACTTGCTCAAAAGATTGCGATAATCCATTAAAACTGATTTTTTGACTTCTCATTGAACCATTATTCTGAGTCGCCGTTCCATAACTAAATTCCAACTTCAACAAACTCGTATCAGCCGTCGAATTCCCCAGCCCAATCTGCGTAACCTGCAATCTTTCGTTATATTTAGCAGTTTCCCATTTACCATTCCCAAGCCGCAAACGCTCCATCGCACCTGCCGAATTGTAGCTGATGGCATTGGCATAAAGCGAGTTTTGCGTCCCTTTTGTTCCCCAAATACTCGCGATTTCTCCATCCGAATTGTAATCCATTTTCACTGTTCGCCCAGATGGATACGTTTCCGATTTCAACGCCCCAAAAGCATCGTATTGATAACTCGTGTTGTATGTATTTCCGTCTGTTATCTGCTGATGTGTCAACAACTTACCGAGATTATAAAAACTCGTGTAGTTAGTTTTTAAACATTTGATTTCACACCCCGAGTTAATCGATTTAATCGATAAATTCACTAATATTCTCGGCTAATGGTTCAAAGTTAATCTCGCTATCATCATCAAAAATAATTTTCTTAATCATAACCATCACCGATAATTTCATAATTTTCCGATCATCTGATTTTGACCTAAAAATACTTTCTACTTCTTTTGTCATCCCAACTAAAATGACCTTTACGTATGAATAATTTTCAAATGTCGCTCCAGATTTTATTCCATCGCCTTCTACTGAAAAGGTTGAACTCTTTTGACCTCCTAACCGAGTCCAATAACCTGCTTTGTTTGAATAAAACTCATTAATTGAAATTGATTTTATATTTTTAGAAGATAAATTTCTGATTTCATACTTCAAAACTCTTTTAGAGGCTTTTTCATCGGTAAGCAAGTCTAATTTTTCGAACTTTATTTGACAGGAAGGTTGATTTAGAACCCAAATACTTGCCCATTCACGTGGAATTAAAACCATTTTGATTTTTGTTACATCAGAGTTTTGACTGAAGGTTGTCTGTAAGAAAACCATTAAGACTGTGAAAACTAAAACTACTCTTTTCATATTTTCTCCTTTGAACTTAACTATTAAATTTATCGAACTCATTATCGTATGGCTATTTTTAAAAAAATTTAAATTGTTTGATACTAGCACTTCTTATAAGTACACGGTGAAACAGGAGGAGCTCTCTTTACAATCGAAATCTTAAATGGCGTATTGTTAATAGTCCTTTCATACACTCGATTCGTGTTTGGGTTATAGATTTTCGATGAATAAGAAAATACTGATATTATTGTGCTAGATTTAAAATCACGACTACCCACTCCGTCTCCACCAACAGAAATCCCGATATAAACGACAAGTGTTTTTCCATTATCTTTGCTGATGGTTGTAACCTCGCTAGTGTTATCAATGGAAGACCCATTTGAAATCTTAGCCAATGGCGAGTTCGAATTTGAATCAGGATTATCAAATGTTCCATTTGTTACAGAAAATACAGCTTTTATGTAAAACGTTCCGCCTCTGGGGATATACTCGATTCCGTCATAAATATTTACTTCAGCGTCTGCACTATTCGTACTTTCAGCAGTTTGGTTGTCTCGTAGAGTTCCTTTTGTGATTACCTTTGTCGGCGGATCGCCTTTTTGTCTTTGTTCGTCGATTCTACTCACAACCTCTACAGAGTCTAGAGTCACTTCTGAATCAGCCAATAAGGTCTCTGCATTCTGTTCCGCCGCTGGCGGAGGCGGAGGTTCAGGAGTTTCCGCCGTCTGTTCAGTCTCTATAACCTCTTCATCATCTCTCTCTTTCGCTGAAAACGATCCTCCGCCATCACCTTGGCATATTCCGCAAGCACCTGTGCTAACCGACAATAAACCCAAAGGATCTGTAAACTTATACGGACTATTCATCGCATACGAATATCTGTTGAAAGTCTGCGGATCTTTGACATTTGCAGATGCTACTAACGGGTCAACTGACGTAAATCTTCCGTGTTTTCCGTTGTAATATCTTGCTTGTGCAAAATCTAAGCCCGATTCTTCATCTTTCTCGTAGCCTGTATATTGCTTGCGGATTTCGTCTTCTACGCCGTAACCTTGGCTCGGGTTTCTGCCACCGACATTTCCCAACATGTCCGTGACTTCATCGCCAAATGCCAAATAATCGTGACGTGAAACGACTTTTCCGGTTTGGTCTGTGACGATTCTTGGGCTTCCCAAATGGTCTGCTGTCAAATAACTCACTTTTGGCTGATTGCTCGTTACGGTTGAGTATTCAGCGATTAGTGTTCCGCCACCATTATAGACGAAAATCGTGGTTTCCGTGTCACTTATTTTCTTGATTCTACGACCTTCGCCGTCATAAAAATATGTCGCATCGGGATTGTTTGAACTGTTTGTTCCTTTGAAAAATGACTTGATATGATTTTCCGCATCATAGATAAACCATTTGTTTTCAGCATCTAGCGTCAAATTTCCAACTTTATCGTAGTCATAATCATTCAACGAATCATTGTCCTGATCTTTTTTCAAACGGTTGTCTGATGTGTTAATTTGTGGATTCGTAATCTTTGTCGAAGATTGCCCGAGTGTATTTGTATTCGCCGCATCAAAACGGCGATTTCCGTATCTATCAAAACTAAAACCTTGTTGCCAAGTTACTGAATTATTTACAGTTTCGGTCGATGATTGCAACCGATTCAAATCATCATAGGCATAACTTTGCTTAATTTCATTCGCCAAACCGACATGATTTATCTTCTGCTCACGAAGCGAACCATTGTTTTGAAGATTATTTCCGTAATCGTAATCAATCTTCAACAAACTCGTATCAGCCGCAGAATTCCCCAGCCCAATCTGCGTTATTTGTAATCGGCTGTTGTAACTCGCAGTTTCCCATTTACCGTTACCTAATTTTAAACGCTCCATCGCACCTGCCGAATTGTAGCTGACTGCATTGGCATAAAGCGAGTTTTGCGTCCCTTTTGTTCCCCAAATACTCGCGATTTCTCCATCCGAATTGTAATCCATTTTCACGGTTCGCCCAGATGGATAAGTTTCCGATTTCAACGCCCCAAAA
>JANNVK010000193.1:0-22853 GCA_031414415.1 Acidobacteriota bacterium | reverse complement strand
AGATGTTCTTGTGCAAATTGCGAAAGAACCAATTGCCCGAAAAGGTGCGAGAATAACTTCGCATATTTCACTTCCGGGAAGGTATCTCGTTTATATGCCTACGGTTGACCACACTGGCGTTTCGCGAAAAATTGAAAATGGTAACGAAAGAACCAGACTTCGCGGATTAATTACAAAAATTCGTGCCGAGGAAGTTGTGCCATCAGGCGGATTTATTGTCCGCACAGCTGGAATTGGAATTCCTGAACAAAATCTCCGCCAAGATGCGAGATACCTCGTCAGCACTTGGTTAGATATTAAAAAGAAAGCTGAAAAATCTAAGTCGCCAGCACTTGTTCATCAAGATTTAGATATTATTCAAAGACTTTTACGCGATCAGTTAAGTGATGATTTTTCTGCAATCAGAGTTGATTCTGAAGAAGAATATCAAAATATTGTTGAGTTTATTAACCGAATTCAGCCTTCGATGGTTCGTCGGGTTAAACTTTACACACGCGATCAACCGATTCTTGAGGCTTTTGGAGTTCAGGAAGAAGTCGAAAAAGCGATTAAACCGCGAGTTTGGCTCAAATCTGGCGGTTATTTGGTAATTAATCAAACTGAAGCCTTAGTTGCGATTGACGTAAACACCGGAAAATTTGTCGGAAAAGGTGCAAATCGTTTAGAAGACACAATTACGAAAACAAATATGGAAGCGGTTGAAGAAATTGCACGCCAAATTCGTCTCCGTGATTTGGGCGGAATTATTGTTCTCGATTTAATTGATATGGAAGATCGACGCAATCGAAACAAAGTTATGCAAGCCTTACAAGCAAGTCTCGAAGGTGACAAATCGCCGACTAAGGTGTTGTCTTATAACGACTTTGGCTTGATTATTATGACCCGAAAACGTGTTAAACAATCGCTCGAAAGAACACTCTGTTCACCTTGCGAATATTGCACAGGTTCAGGCTTGGTAAAATCTGCACAAACAATCTGCTTTGAAATTTTGGAAGAATCGAGAAGATTGAGCAAACATATGAAAGACGCACATCACACAACTTTGCGGGTAAATATTGAAGTCGCAAAAGCCTTGAGAAACGAAGAAAAAGTTTTGATGGAAGAAATTGAAGCGTATCTCGGAAATGTTGATGTCACAAGCGACGCTTCTGTTCATCAAGAACAGTTTGATTTTGCTTTTGTATAGGTTTTAAAAGCATTTATGTGATTTTTGGGCGGAATTTTGTAGATTTACAGCGAATGTAAATCTTAAAAATTCTGCCTTTTTTTATCGGGAAAATTAGGAAGAAAATAAAAACACGGAGCGAAAGCGACTTGGCTTTTTCGATCAACTCATTTAATCAGTCAATCGGTTTTTAATATCCATTCTTTCATAGAGAACACTAACTGATATGGTTCAATTTAACTTGACACAAAACTCTCTGTTAAAATAGACAGATGAGAAAATACGATAAAGAGTTAAACAACAGGCGATAAAGAAGTATTTGGATGGGCAGACGGTTACTTTATTGTTTTGAGGTTTCGCGGGAAATTAGGGTCAATGAGAACACGATTCACAAGTGGAAGGCGGAGATTTTGCAGAAAGATGGCGAAGCTGACGTGGATAAAATGCGGATGCGAAAACGGACAATGGAGTTGGAAATGGAGAACGAAATCCTAAAAAAGGCGACGGCTATCTTCAGCAGAAGCGGGTAAAACGATATGAATTTATCAAGGTTGAAAGGATTGTTTATCTCGAAGCGTTAAAAAAGCTCTGAAAATGGTTATATTGAGAAAAACGTGATAATTCACACAGATCGTGGAAGTCAGTATTCATCAAACAACTTTCGTAAGCTGTTGAAACAACACGGCTTACGGCAATCAATGAGCGGCAAAGGAAACTGCTACGACAACGCCCAGGCGGAAAGTTTCTTTGTCCGATACAAAGCGGAATTGATGGAAAACGGGATGTTTGAAGACGTGGAACAAGGAATTTCGGAAACCTTCAGCTACATCGAAGGTTCCTATAATCTGAAGCGGATTCATTATGTTACGTTTTCGAATGGAGTTAATTGGGAAATACACTTTAATGATTTCACTTTTAATTGGATTCTATTTTAACAGTCTGATTCACGTGCTTTGATAATCACGGCAGATTGTTGGGGAATCAGCAAAATTGGATACAAAGTTTCGAATATGACCGATTTGGCAACCGAACGAATTTTAATCAAACCGCTGGAAACACAACACTTGCGACAAACAGCATCACCAAACAAATGATTAACGCGGCGGACAATCGGTTCACGACTGGGCAAGGTTATGTTTATGATTTTAATACTGATTACAAATTAGGATTTTTTTGAATTTTGTTGGTTTTATTTGCTGTTCGTGTGTGGACGATAAAGTACTCACGACAATTTAGTGCGACTGTTTTGAAATCAAATCTGTCTCCTGAAACAGGCTTTCCAATCTAAAATTCAACACTAAAAACTCTAAAAACGCTAAAAACGCCATAAACGCTATAAACGCTATAAACGCAACAGTTCACGAACAGCAGCATCTAGTTGCGAGTCTTTTCCGGTTAAACTTTCGCCGATTGGTCGCGTTACCGGAATATCGACTTGTCGCGGGTTCAATTCCATATTTTCCCCATCGCTTCCTAAGACTAATTGCCGCGGCAAACGCAGAGAACTTCCATCAAAAAGAGTGCTTCCCCAAGTGAAAATTATCCAACCGGCAGTTGGTTCGCCGACAACTTTTCCGAGTTTTAGAGAACGATAGCCTTCGGTAAAATCTTCGGCATCAGAAAGCGAATGTTGATTTGTGATAAGAATTGTCGGGCGTTCGAGCGAGCGTTGCCCGAGTGCAGAACGCGACGGAACTTCCCAAAGTCCACGTTCTTTCATGGTTAAATATCCGCGACGCGACAAAACGTCAATCACATATGGATTGATAAAACCGCCGTTGTTATTACGAATATCAATCACAACTCCTTGTTTGCCCTGATTTTCCGCGTCGAGGTCAACGTAAAGTTGGTCGAGCGAATTAGTTGACATATCGGGAATGTGGACATAGCCGAGTTTGCCGTTACTAATTTTCGCAACATATTCGCGACTTGCTTCAACCCATTGTCGATAAAGAAGTTGTTTTTCCACACCTGTGGAAATCGGTTTGAGAATGACATCTTTGCTCGCCGTTCCATCTTTTGATATTCCTAAAACAACACGCTTGCCAACTTTGTTTGCCAAAAGTTCGTCAAGATTAGTTTTGCCATCAATTTTTACGCCGTCAACGGACATTAGAAAATCGCCAACGTTAATCAATTTCGTGATTGCAGCAGGACTTAAAGAAATTATTTCAGTAACTTTTAGACGACCTTTTGTTTCATATTCGGTGCGTTCAAAACGAAGCCCGAGTTTGCCGGTTGGTGTTGGTAAAAATCCGTTTGCACCGCCAACACCGAGATGCGAAGCGTTTAATTCGCCAACCATCAAATTCATAATTCGCCGAACTTCGTCCATTGTTCTTGCACCTTGAATATATGGTTCGTAAGTTTTTTCGACCGCGTTCCAGTCGGCTCCATGATATTTTTCGTCGTAAAAATTATCACGCATATATCGCCAGCCTTGTTTGAAAATCTCCATTTTCTCAGCAGCAAAATTCGCGTTCATCTCAGCATTTATCGAGAGCGGACGAACTTCGCGTTTGTCTAAACTGATAATATTTATTCTGCCATTTTCAAGAAAATAAACTTCCTTGCTATCTGGCGAAAACTGCGAGTTTGATTTAAAAGTCGCGGTTGAAGTTAGCTGACGTGCGGAGGTGTCAGTCGCAAGTTCATCGAGCGAAATTGTGTAAAGATTAAATTGTCCTTCGGCAGAAGCCAGCACGAGAAGCGTTTTACCATCAGGGCTAATCGTTTGTTCGCCAACATTTAAGCCCGGACGCAAAAGGCTCAAACGCTGCCGAATTCCCTCGAAAATAATTTCAGTCGCTTTCGATTCGTCTTTCTTTTCATCAACTTTTGCATCTGGCGAAGCGACAGGAATTGGCGAAGCAGCAGGCGATGGCGAGGTCGGTTTTTCCTTTGGATTTTCTTGTTTGAAAAGATCACGGAACGAATCTTCTTTATATTTTGGCGTTCGAAGTTTTAGTTCAACGCGGGCAATTGCACCGTCTTCTGTTCGTTGCGAAGTGTCAAATAATACGAACGTTCCATCAGGACTCCACGAAATTGTTCCGGCATTTGCATTCGCCAGAGAAGTCAATGCACGTGCTGTTCCACCGCTTGCAGGAATCGCGTAAGCATTTGTGTATGAACGAGTTTCGGGCGAATAACTGAGAAACGCAATCCATTTGCTATCAGGCGACCACGCGAAAGGACGACCGCCGAGAATTGGCGGCGAGTCGGTAAAAAGTTTGCACAATTCTTTTTCTTGCTTTGTATTTACATCGTAAATCATCAGTGAACGACCGTTTCGGATGAAAGCGAATGATTTACCGTCAGGCGAAAAAATCGGCGAAAAATCTTGGTTTGACCCTTTAGTAATTTGAGTTTCGGCTTCACTTCCAAAATCGTATTGAAAAAGTTCCATCGAACCATTTCTTTCCGAAGAATAAACAAGTTTTTTGCTATCGCCAGACCACGTGACAAAACTTTCAGGAGCCGCGGAGTTTGTGATGCGAACTGCTTCGCCGCCATCTTTTGTAGAAGCCGCAAAAATTTCACCGCGTGCCATAATTGCAACTTTTTTTCCATCTGGCGATAATGAAAATTCACGAATATTTGTTGAAAGATTTGTGCGTTCGCTAGCCGGAATTGTCGATAAACCGCGTAAATTTATCGCCAATTCTGCTGCTTTTCCGCCATCGGAATTTATTTTCCAAAGTCCAAAATTGCGTTCAAAAACAATTTCCTTGCCATCGTAAGAAAGATTTGCCCACAAAACTCTGCCATCGGTAAAATTTGTTATCTGTTTGGCTGTTCCGCCTTTCGGTTCCGACCAAAGATTTTGCGTGCCGTTTCGATCGGAAACATAAAACATTTGTTTACCGTCAGCGGTTGCCATTACCCAAAGTTGTTTTGCTCCGCGTTGGGTAATTTGTTCATATTTATCACCGGTTTTTGACCAAATTTCTGTTTCGTCAATGTGGCTTTTGCCTTTTCGCCACCATTGACCGCTAGATATTCCGCGTGCAGAAAATATAATTGAGCCATCATTCAGAGGTGTTGACCAAAATTCACTCGCATAGCGATCAGACGAAACTTGCATCGGCGTTCCGCCATTTGAGTTAACTCGAAAAATGTCGTTCATTCCTGCAATGTCTTTGCTGTTCGAGGTGAAATAAAGCCAATTTCCATCGCGTGACCAAGCGTCGAGTTGGTCGTTTGCATCGTCGAAAGTGATTCGCTGAAGATCATTCGTCTCGAGATTCAAAACGTAAATATCACCACTTCCAGTTCGATTTGAACCAAATGCGAGGCGTTTTCCGTCAGGCGAAAACATCGGTCGCGATTCGTTTGCGGCGTGTGAAACAAGTAGTTGAGCAGCTCCGCCAGATGCGGAAACCGACCAAATATCACCGCCGGAAACAAAGACAATTTCTTTGCGATCAGGCGAAAATGAAGGTTCCGTTAAATATGATGCCGAAAAAATATTTAGAGAAAATAGAGCGAAACTTATAAAAAAGAAGATTTTACGTGTCATTTTGGGGGTTGTCCTTTATTCCGAATTCGTTTGGTTTTTGTTTCTGATAATACGCGAAAAGTGTAAAAATGTTTTTAAATTTTTAAGCAAAACTCTTACATTCAATTATCACATTTTATCAGGAAAACAAAAAAATTAAGAATTCTGTTTCAATTGTTTTGAATTATCTGAACGGGTCGAACGAGCTAAAATTTCTTGAGCTTTTTTGCTAAAACTTAATGCAGAAATCGCAAATTTGGCAAAGTTTGGAACAAAAGCTGCTCGCCTTAGAACTGAACAAACTCGTAACCTTTGCCGAAATTTTTTATGATGAAGTTGCTGGTATTTTTCCAGCTGATCTTTAACGACGCATTCGGCAAGAATCTCAGCACTTTCCAACGCCATCAACATTCCGCTGCCTGTAAAAGGGTCGATAAACGCTCCGGCATCGCCAACAGCAAAAAGATTTTCAGCAGGATTTAGATTTTTCACACCAAAACCGCCGACCGAAACTGCTAGCCAATCAAACATCGCAGTCGCATTTTCGAGCGTTTCTTTTGCACGTCTGTTTTTGAAAATCACTTCGTTGACAATTGCGTCTGCATTGCCGTTAAACTCTTTAACTAATTGGCTTTGCACAAGAAAACAATGATTCGCAATTCCATTTTCGACATAATTAAGCCCACCATAACCACCGCGAAAAAAATAAATTTCACAGCGATTTTTTTCGAGCGAAACATTGCGAAAATGTGATTTGAAACCCACAAGTTGATTGCTATTTTTAGCTTTTTCGGTATTTGATTTGAGTTTGCTGGCGAGAACACGCGATCTTCCTGTTGCGTCAATTGTTAAATCAGCAAAAATTTCAGATGTTTTGGTTTTCACACCGATAATTTTGCCTTGTTCAATCAATAAACCTGAAACCTGTGTTTCTTCTAAAACAGTTACACCAAGAGATTTTGCACGTTCTAAAAGTTTCAAATCCATTTCTGCACGACTCAATCCGAGAGCGTTTTCATTAGCACTAAACCATTTGCTTGCAATAGTTACGTTTCTTCCATTTGGTTCGTAAAAGATAGTTTTCGAGATTGATTCGCCGTTGCTTGAAAGCATTTGGTCAAGCACGCCAAGTTCTGCAAAATGCGGCAAACATTCAGGCGAAATAAATTCTCCACACAATTTATGTCGCGGAAACTTCTCTTTTTCAATCAAAACCACATCAAAATTTTGCAACACTAAGCGAATTGCGAGGCTCGTTCCAGCCGGTCCGGCACCAACGATGACGATTTTTGATTTTGGCTTTGTGATTTTGGTTTGCATAACTTTAGGTTATTATACATTTTTATGAAGATTATTCCGCTTTCAATCCCAACACCTTTTTACGTCGGCGAAGTAAATGTTTATTTGATCAAAGAATCGCCTTTGACATTGATAGATGTTGGTCCAAAAACAAAAGATGCAGCTGATGTTTTGCGGCGAAAATTGCGACAAAACGGCGTAGAATTTGCAGATATTGAGCGAATTGTTCTGACACACGCTCACGAAGATCATTGTGGGCTGGCAAAACAAGTTCGCGACGAAGCGAAAAATGCGACGATTTTTGTTCACGAATGGGAAACCGGACATCTTTTTGGGAGGCTTTCTCAAGATGAACATCGCAATTTAATGCTCCGTTCAGGAGTTCCAAATAGTGTTTTTAGCGAACTTCAAGGAATGTATGAAGAAATTAGTTTGTTGACAGATTCTCTGGGCGAAGGCGAATTTGAATTGCTTCACGACGGCATGGAAATTGAGTTTAATTCGGGAAGCTTAAGGGTTTTACACACGCCAGGGCACACGCCCGGAAGTTGCAGTTTTGTCCGCGAAGCTAATCGGACGTTGATTTGCGGCGATTGTGTTTTGAAGCGAATTACGCCAAATCCGATGCTTTCGCCTGATCCGATAAATCCTAAAAATCGCTTCGCATCTTTAGCGGAATACTTGGTTAGTCTCGCAAGAATTCGTTCTTTTTCTCCAACCTTAGTTTATGGCGGACACGGCGAACCGGTAACTGATTTTGAAGAGATTTTTAGTCGCTATGTTCGTGCAATTGATGACCGACAAAGAAAAGTTATCAATCTTGTATCTGCAAGTGGAATAACAGCTTATGATGTTGCTCAACGATTGTTTCCTGATTCAATAAATCATAATGTTCATCGGTTTTTGGCTATTTCAGAAGCAATTGCACATCTCGATTATGCAGAATCTGAAGGTAGAATTGGTTTGGAAATTGCTGATGGAATTGAGTTTTATCGAAAATAAAATTGTGTCTGCAACTATATCAACAAGTTTAGAATCAACAAAAGTATATGAAATATTTAATTACAATTTTAGCAATTTTGGCGTTTTCATTAACAACGTTTTCACAAGAATTTAATCTCGAAGGTTTTTTAGAAAAAGCTGAAAAATCATCGAAAAAATATGTTGAAACATTTAAAAACTTGATTGCCGAAGAATCAAAAACAATCACAAAATATAAAAAAGACGGATCAACTGATGATTTGCGAACTATTAAATCAAATTTTATTGTCTATCAATCTCTAAAAAATGAAAAATTTAGCGAGTTTCGAACGGTTTTTGAATATAACGGAAAAAATGTTTCTGAAAATGATGACGATGTGGTCAAGTTTTTTCAAAAATTAGAAAATTCGGAAAATAGCGAAGAAGAATTTAAGAAAGTTAAAAAGCTAAGTCAGCGATTTGATGGCAGATATTTGGTTTGGGGAATGACACTTGGTCAAGATTTTCTTTTACTTCCAAATGTGAGAGAAATTTTTAACTACAAACTTCTGGGCGTGGAAAAATATAATGAGAGAGACGTTTACGTTATTGAATATCGGCAAAAAGAGTATTCGACTTTTATCACGGTAAATCCGACAAAAGAGGAAAAAAGAACAAGCAGAGGATTTCAATATGTCACATTTATGTCTAACGATTTTAAGCCGACAAATCCGCGACTCAATGGAAAAATGATGCTTGATGCAGAAACAGGGCAGATGTGGAAAAATGAATATGAAATTGAAATTAAACCAAAAAGTGTTGAAAAACCTATAGTTACTAACCAAAGTTCTTACGAATATCAAGCAAGTAAGTTTGGTATTTTAGTTCCAAAAACAATAGTAATTACTTCATTTCAGATTTCTGGAAAGCCAAAAAAATCTTTTTCGGTCACAAAATTAGCAACTTTAAAAGCCGAATATTCAAAATTTAGCAACCTAGATTCTGAAGTTAAAGATTATGTTGTAGATAAAAAATAAAGTTTTAATCAGAACCGAGAGCGATAGCGAATGGGCTTGAAAAAGAGCCAAGTCGCTATCGCTATCTTGTTCTTAAGTTGGCAAATTTAGAATAAATTTTGTTCCTTCGCCGATTTTTGATTCAACTTCAATTGTTCCGTTGTGGTCATCGACAATTTTTTTCACAATCGCCAAACCTAAACCTGTTCCTGTTTCTTTCGTCGAAAAATATGGTTCGAAAATTTTTGAAAGATTTTCAGCCGGAATTCCGCAACCTGTATCCGTAATTTCTATCGAAGCAAAGTTTTGGTTTCTTTTAATTACTGTTGAGATTTCACCAGAATTTGCTTCAAAAGATTGCATCGCATTAATAAAAAGATTGTTAAAAACCGAACGCAAAATCTCAGAATCGCCAATTACTTGCGGCATTTCAGCTACTTCCGAAACGAGCAATTTAATATCTTGATCGGCAGCTTGGGCTTCAATTATTCGCAGAGAATCGTTGACTAATTCACGAATATTAATTGGTTTAAGTTCTAATTTTACTGGTCTCGAATATCGCAAAAAATCGCTGATTTGATTATTAATTCTGCCAACTTCAGTTTTAAGTTGCGAAGTAAGGCGTTCAAAAGTTTCACGTTTTGTGGCATCTTCAGGGACAAATTTTGCACGCAAATGGTCAAGCGTCAGATTAATATAATTCAACGGATTTCTAATTTCGTGAGCAATTGCCGAAGCAAGTCTGCCGACAACCGCAGATTTCTCAGTCTCTTGAAGTTTAAGTTCGAGTTCGCGTGTGGTTTCAAGCCGAGCAGTCATTTCGTTAAAACGCAGAGCAAGTTTGCCCATTTCGTCTGTGTTTCTCTCAAGCGGAACGCGAACATTAAGATTTCCGAGAGCAACATTTCGTGCTGCTTCGGAAAGTTTTGCAATCGGACTTGTAAATCGCCAAACGAGCAAAATAGTAATTAACGAAGAAACGAGCAAAACGGCTAATGTGTAAACCAAAGGTTGAGCTGCCCGCCAAGTTGCCTCGCTTTTATTAGCTTGCAAAATAACCATCACATACCAGCGACCGCGGCTTGTTTGAATCGGAATAGCGTGAGATTCGCCGTTTGTTTCAGTCTCTACTTTTTCGCGTTGTTCATCAGTTAATATTTTTGCATTGGGAAACTTTAAACGATCAGCACCAAAACGTTCGGCATCCATTAAGGGCGGTAAGTCCTTTATTTCTGATATTTTAAGATAAACAAGGTCTTGATCGTCATTTTTTTGCGGAAGATAATTCTGATTGTTAAAGCTATCTTCAATTTCCCATTCCTCGTTAATTATTATGATGTCTTTTAGTCGTGCTTTGATATTTTCGTCAACAAAAGGCAACGTTCCTTTTTCATTTAACTGAGCAAAAGTGTCGCTCGAAACCATTTTGGCAACACCTAAAGTTATTCCTGCAACGAGTGTTTGTTCTTGAAATTTACGAAGCCTTTTATTTTCGGCTTCCATTTGATAATTAAGAAAAAATTGCACACCGAGAGTAACTATCAAAAGGATGGCAAGAATTACCAATAATCTGCCGCGAAATGTGTTAAAAAAACTCATGCTTGTTGTTGATGCGTTTGCCGTCTTTTTAGTTAAGTGTTATATTCTTTCATTATTTAGAGCAATTTACTTTTTATAAATGCGTCACAAATTTAACAAAAATTTTTGATTTCCCCTTCCTTTTTTTCGAAATTATAATGAAGATTATTTTGAACTACAAAAAAAATCGTTTGGAAAGTTACGCCTTATCGCAATCGGTAAGTTGGATTGCCGTTTCTACCTTTAAAGTTTGCTTGATATTTGGTTTATGTGCAATTTGTTTGAACGCACAAACCAAAACCGTCAAGACTGATAAAAAAGGAAACCCAAAATCAGTCGGCACAACAATCACAAAAAAACCAATTATTGCTCCAATTATTGCTAAGGAAAAATCTAAAACTGTCTCAAAAAAAGTTGCAAGTGTTAAAAGAACCGAACGTTTACCAGAAAAAATCTTCAATAAAAACGATGAAATATTTCGCCAAGAAAGCGTTTCAAATATTTCGCAGGACGAATTTGAAAACGAAGATTTAGAAGTTAGAAGAATTGCCGTTCAAGCACTCGGCGACAATGCCGGAACAATTGTAATTTTAGAACCAAATACCGGACAAGTTTTATCAATTGTTAATCAAACCTGGGCATTTCGCAGAAGTTTCAAGCCTTGTTCAACCATAAAATTAGTAACTGGAATCGCCGGTTTGAAGTCAAATGTTATTGATACCGAAGGAAAAATTCGTCATAGTTTTTTTCCTTTAGACTTGACTAATTCGTTGGCTTATTCGAATAACAGTTATTTTCAGGCAGTTGGGGCAAGTGTTGGACATCCCAAAATGGTTGCAACGGCACGTGAACTTGGTTTTGGTGAAACGACCGGAATAAATGCCGAGGGCGAAGTTAGCGGAAAACTTCCTGATTTTAAATTTGGGAGCGAAATTTATCGGCAATATTCACACGGTGACGATTTTGAAGTAACCGCTTTGCAGTTAGCAGTTTTGGTTTCGACAATTACAAACGGTGGAAAACCGATTATTCCTAAAATTCAAAAAATAAACACTGAAAATGCCTCAATAATCAGAACTTATCGGCGTGAGATGAGTTTGAAAACGGAAGTTTTTGAACGAGTTATTCCAGGAATGATTGGAGCTGTAAATTTTGGAACGGCTCAAAGTTCTTACGATGCTACTGCAAATATTGTCGGAAAAACAGGTTCTTGTATCGAAGATGGAAATTGGCTTGGGCTTTTTGCATCTGTTTCATCGGCGGTTAATCCGAAACTTGCGGTTGTGGTTATCATAAAAGGTTCGGACGCACGAGGGAAAGTTGCGGCGGAAATTGCCGGAAAAATATATAGCAGTTTGAGAAATAGGTTTAATGGAAATGAGTTGGTTGCGGGTAATATGAAACCGATAACGCGAATTTCGGTTAAAAATTCTATTGATTTAGATAAAGCTAAAAGTGAAGATTCTGACGATCTTGGATACTTTTCGGGTGTTGCAAGTTCGCGAAAAATAAGAACCGTAAATGGCACGAAAGATATTGATAATAAAGAGTTTGGCGAATCTTCGAAAACAATTATTTCACCAAAATCAGCTGTCTATGATCCGCCGGTTCAAATTAATCCAAACATTATTCGTCCACGTATTGTGAACGAAAAAAACAAAATTAACTAACTTTAACTTGACACTAAACTCTAATTTACGTGATTATTTTCTATTAAATTTATTATTTATTTTTAATAAAAAAGCGAATTTGAACAAATAAATTACCTTGAAGTGGCAACTTATTTAATCTACAAAACATCTGAGATTTCGCTATTACGAAAGTTTTAAAATTTCGTTTTATTTTATTGAAATGCTTGAGGGAAAAAACAACATGAAAACAGTTTTCAAATTTTTAACAGTCGCAACTTTAGCCGTTGCATTTTCGGCAGCATTAGTAACAACATCTTTTGCTCAAACCGATGAAGAAAAAATTGCCGCCGATAAAACAAGACTTTACGATAAAGGTTTTATAGGCGACGTTAATGCTTGTAAAAAAGACGCACCAAATCCGCAAGATTGCAATTACAAAACAACAGACAAGGTCAAACGAAAAGCTGCTTTTGAATCAGCCCGTGAATATGTCAAAAAATATGAAGCCGATAATGACGGAATCGTAACTTTTTTGAAAAAACGTATTGAAGCATACGATAAAGAAATTGCACGTGAAGAACTTTTTGCACGATTTAATGACAGCGTCAAAAATTCTAAATGGGCAGATTCGTTTACAAGTGGCAAAGAAATTTTGCGACAAGAGCCAGAATTGCTCGACATCGAGATAGTTTTAGCTTCGATAGCATATGATCTTGCGGCAGCAAGTCCGCCGAACAACACTTTTAACGCAGAATCAATTGGCTATGCTAAATCTGTGATTCAAAAAGTAGAAGCCGGAAAAAAATCTGATAATTTTGGAGCTTTTGCATATATCTACAAAACCCCAAAATACACCGACGGGAAAGCAAATCTTCTCGGTTGGATGAACTACACAATCGGTTTTCTTTTAAATGCACCGCGAACTAAAGTTGAAAAAGATACGCTTGGCTATTACGCGAAAGCTCTGACATATAAAGGTTCAGAAGTTGCAGAATTTTCGGATATACAACGAGCATTTGCTTCATTTTATGTTTCAGAATTTTCAAAAATTGATACTGACCGAGTTGCTAAAATCAAGATTGCTAATGGTGAAGACACAGACGAAACGAAAGCACTTTTAGCATTGCAAAAAGGTTATGCAGATCGAGCAATTGAAGCATATGCACGTGCCCAAGACTCTGCTAAAAAACAATCATTATCTGCTCAAAACGCAACTTCTAAGGAGTTTTTCACGACAAGAGCAACAGGATTTAATACAACTTTGACTCAATTATACCGCTTCCGTTTTGATAAAGACTCTGGGGCGACAGTTCCTGCAAAAGAGATTGATTCATATGTTACAGGCGTTTTAGCAAAACCAATGTCTGATGTTAATACGGCTGTTACTCCGGTCGAAGAAGTTAAACCAGTTGTTGTGCCGCCAATAGTGAAACCGACTACAAAACCGGTAACGCCAACAACCAAACCAACAACACCGGCAAAGCCAACGATGACAACGCCTGTAAAACCGACAACTACAACTCCAACAACTCCGGTTAAAAAACCAGTTGCAAAAAAACCTGTCGGAAAAAAGAAAGTCTAGGTTTTGGGTATTAACCTTCAAGTAAACATAGAAATCGGACGTGATAATGCGTCCGATTTTCTTTTTCTGTATAGTTAAAAGTTAGATATGAATTTTGTAGCTATCGAAAAAATATTAGGTTATTCATTTAAAAACACCGATTTGCTTGAAAGAGCATTAACGCATCGTTCTTTTGCCTATGAAAAAATGCCATTTGGACAAGAAGTTGAGGTCAGAGCGTTGCATAATGAAACGCTAGAATTTGTTGGCGATTCGGTGCTTGGTTTAGCAATTGCTGAACAGCTTTTTATCAAAAATCCAACGTTGAGCGAAGGCGATTTGACCTTAATGAAGCATCGTCTCGTGAGCACGGAAACTCTTGCTAAATTATCAGATAAATTGACTTTAGGAGATTTTGTCCGTTTCGGAAAAGGCGAATTAAAAACTGGTGGCAGAAAGAAATTAGCACTTCAGGCTGACATTGTTGAAGCATTAATTGGTGCAATTTTTTTCGATAGCGGATACATTGCGGCTCGAGCTTTTGTCGCAAAAATATTTATTGATGAAATGCGGACAATAACTCCAAGTTCGGCAATTGATTTTAAGTCAACATTGCAAGAAAAACTTCAAGCAAAAAAACTTCCACCGCCAACTTATTCTAAAACTCAAATGATTGGTCCTTCGCATAAACCGGTTTTTCACGTTGAAGTTTCTTGGGGCGAAAGTAAAGAAACCGGAATTGGCAATAGTTTAAAAGAAGCAGAAATGCGTGCGGCACAAAAAGCTCTGAGGAAATTAGCTGACGAGTAATTTGGAAAATATTGATTTGAGACATACAATAAAACGTTATGAGTAAAGAAGTAAAAAAGGTAGAAGCCAAAAAAACTGAACCGAAAACAATATTTCGAGAGTATTTTGAATCGCTGGTGACGACACTTGTGATGGCTATTTTTGGAATGACTTTTGTCGTTCAAGCCGTCACTGTCCCGACTGGCTCAATGCAAAATTCAATTCTTATTGATGATTTTTTCCTTGTCAACAAGTTCATTTTTCCACCCGAAAAAAATCCGTTATTTTTTCTTCCACAAAGAAACATTGAACGCGGAGACATTATAGTTTTCAAATATCCAGGCTTTGGCGATGGCAGACCCGAACAGGCTCCGCCATTTGTTTCTAATTACATCAAAAGAGTTATCGGTTTGCCAGGTGAAACTGTTGAATTTAAAGCAAATCAAGTTTTTATCAATGGCGAATTGCTACCAGAACATCGTCTTGTTTCCAAGAAAGTCAGTTATCAAGCTGAATTAGTAGTGACAGAAGTCGCACCAAAAGAAGACAAAGAAAAATATAGTGTTGTATATAGTGAAGAATCAATGAACAAAGTGAAAGATAATTTACCTGTAACTGACGGAATGAACTTTGGTGTTAAAGGTAAAAAAATGTTAGTTCCAGAAAATCAATATCTTGTCATGGGCGATAATCGTGATTATAGTGAAGACGGAAGATTTTGGGGATTTGTTCCGCGTGATTTTGTTATCGGAAGAGCGATGTTTACTTACTTTTCTTGTGATCGCGAGTTAGCCAAAGGTGAAACGCTTGGCTGTTTCAGGCATCCGCGTTTTAATCGAATAGGTAAATTTATACAATAATGATTTTTAACGAAGAGGTTGCAGACGCAATTAGAACCAAAAAACCAGTCGTCGCACTCGAATCTACGGTTATTGCCCACGGATTACCATTTCCGCAAAACTTAGAAACCGCAAAATCACTCGAAAATATTGTCCGTGAAAATGGGGCGATTCCTGCGACAATCGCGGTTTTCGATGGTGAATTTTGTATTGGTTTAAACGATTTACAACTAGAGTTTTTAGCGACAAGCAAGGAAATTCGCAAAATTAGTCGAAGAGATTTACCGATAGTTGTCGCAAAAAAATTAAATTGTGCGACAACCGTTGCAACAACGATGTTTATTGCACATCTTGCCGGAATCAAAGTGTTTTCAACCGGTGGAATTGGCGGTGTTCATCGAGGATTTCCGGCAGATATTTCGGCAGATTTGCCTGAGCTGGCACAAACTCCAATGACAGTTGTTTGCTCGGGTGCGAAAATTGTTTTAGATTTACCGCGAACTCGCGAATGGCTTGAAACTTTTGGTGTGACAATTCTTGGTTATCAATGCGACGAATTGCCAGCATTTTATTCGCGAAAAAGTGGTTTAAATATTGATGAACGATGCGATTCGGCTGCCGAGATTGTAAAAATAATCAAAAGTCGCGACCAACTTAAACTAAAAAACGCAATTCTCGTGACTGTTCCCGTTCCGCTCAAAGATGAAGTTTCAACTGCTTTGCTTGACCAAATTTTGAGTGAATCATTGCAATTAGCTAAGGAACAAGGGATTGGGGGCAAAAATGTAACTCCATTTCTTTTGTCGAGAATGTCCGAATTGAGCAAAGGTGATACGCTAAAAGCTAATATTTCGTTGCTTGAAAATAATGCGAAAATTGCGGCACAAATTGCAGTCGAACTAAATAAATGTTCTTAGATAGAGTAAAAATTAAAATCAAAGCTGGCGATGGCGGAAACGGCGTGACGGCTTTTAGGCGAGAAAAATTTGTTCCGCGTGGCGGTCCGAGTGGCGGCGATGGCGGACGTGGCGGCGATGTTTGGATAGAATCTACCGAAGGTTTAAACACATTGTTGCACTTACGATTTAACCCGGAACACAAAGCCGAACGCGGTAAGCACGGCGAAGGTTCAAACCGTTATGGACACGATGGCGAAGATGTTACGGTCAAAGTTCCGGTTGGAACGCAAGTTTTTGATTTAGAAACGAATGAGTTTTTATTTGATTTCACCGAACCTGGGCAGCGTTATAAAGCTGCCGGCGGTGGACGCGGTGGTTTTGGAAATATCCATTTCGCAACTGCTACAAATAGAGCTCCGCGTTATCATCAAGACGGCGGAATTGGCGATGAATTAGAGTTACAATTAGAACTCAAACTTATTGCAGACGTTGGACTTGTCGGATTTCCAAACGCCGGAAAATCAACGCTGATTTCAGTAATTTCCGCGGCAAAACCGAAAATCGCTGATTATCCATTTACTACACTTGAACCAAATTTGGGCGTTGTTCAGCTTGAAACCTATAAAACTTATGTTGTGGCTGATATTCCGGGTTTAATTGAAGGAGCATCGAGCGGTGCTGGGCTTGGCGACCGATTTTTACGACACGTTGAACGAACAAAATTAATTTTACATTTGGTTGATATTTCCGGTATTTCGGGGCGTGATCCAGTTTCTGACTATCAAATTATTAACCGCGAACTTGCAAATTATAATGCAGATTTGGCTTTGCGTCCGCAAATTGTTGTTGCGACAAAACTCGATGCGATTGACGAAACCGAAGGTCGCGAAGGCTTAGATAATTTGCGAAAAATTGCTGAAAAAGATGGCAAAGTTTTCTTCGAAATATCAGCTGTGGCAAATCTAGGAACTCGAGAGTTAGTTAATTTTGTTGCTCAAAAGCTGGACGAGATTAAAGCTCAGGAGTTATTGCCAGAAGATGAATGGGAAATTATTTAGTTTTATTATCCATAATGGTTCGCGAAATTTTGCAGATTTACCCGAGTTTTATCCGTGGGATATATTGCGAGATCATTTGAAAAATCTTTCCGGTTCATTAGAAACCGGATATGTGAGCGATAATATTACTGAGTTTTGGTTAGATTTTGATTTCCGCGATAATAAGTTTTCGATAAATAATCAAAGCGGTGAATTTTGGTTTATTGTAGAAGATCCAAACTGCTCTGATGAGATTCTTATTGAAGTTATTGAGCATTTTGAGAAAATGTATTGATGAAAAGAATTGCCTTTTATGGCGGAAGTTTTGATCCGCTTCACATTGGACATTTGACGATTGCTAAGAAATTGAGCAAAGATTTTCGGCTTGATGAATTCGTTTTTATTCCGGCTTTTCACGCTCCGCATAAACGCAAGCGAGTTCCAACTTCGGCATTTAGTCGCTTTGCGATGCTTTGTTTAGCTACAAGTTCGGAACCAAACATTTCGGTTTCAAAAATTGAGCTTGAGCTTCCCGAAAAGCCATATTCAATTGAAACTTTGACCAAGTTGAAGTCCCAATTTGGAGCAACGCACGAGATTTTCTTTGTTATCGGTGCAGATTCTTGGGCAGAAATTACAACGTGGCGAGATTGGGAAAATCTGCTCAAAATTGTAAATATTATTGTTGTCACACGCCCGAATTACGAAATTAGTTTCTCGCACGTGACAGCTGAAATAATAGACAGAATCGTTGATTTGCGAGTTGATAAACGTGATATTTCGCCATTTGAGACAAGTATTTTTATCACAGATGCGGTAAATATGGACATTTCGGCGACTAAAATTCGCCAGCTTATTGCGGAAAATCAACAAGATTGGAAAACGTTTGTTCCGGCAGAAATCGCGGAATATATTGAGAAATACGAACTTTATAAAGACAAAAATTAAAAATGGAAGAATTACAAGAAAAGATTTTAGAACACGAAACGCTTGAGATTGTTGAATTAAAAACACCTTATTCAGAGGTTGATGAACCTATCAAGTTGGCTTTAAGCTGTGCGAGTGACAAAAAAGGCTTTAATCTCGCAGTTATTGACTTGCGTTCAATTGCCAGTTTTACCGAGTTTTTCGTGCTTGCCAGCGGAACAAATAGTCGGCAAGTTCAAGCAATTTGCGATGAAATTGAAGATAAGTTGAAATCAGAACTAAAACATCGCCCGATTCGGATTGAAGGTTATCAAACAGCCGACTGGGTTTTGTTAGATTACGGCGATTTTATCGTCCATATTTTTGAACAAAAACAACGTGCTTTTTATGATTTAGAAAGACTTTGGCGAGACGCGAGAATGGTCGAATTGCCCGAAAATTTGCTATAGTTATGCGTTTTAAGTTTGTTTGGGTTGGCAAAACTAAAAACAAAAATTGGCTTGCACTTCAAGAAGATTATTTGCAGCGACTTTCGCATTTTGTAAAGTTTGATATTGCTGAACTTCGCGATGGAACAAAAGAAAGTGAAGGAAAATTAATAGTTGAAACATTAAATCCGAACAGTTTTTGCTGTGTTCTTGACGTTGAAGGCAAACCATTTAGTTCTCACGATTTATCAAACAAAATTGAAAATTGGCAAAACCAAAGTTTTAAAGAAATTTCGTTTATTATCGGCGGTGCTGATGGAGTTTCGAGCCAAGTTTTGGAAAAATCAGATCAGCGAATTTCACTTTCGCAACTCACTTTGACCCACGAAGCGGCGAGAGTTTTGTTGATTGAACAACTTTATCGGGCATATACAATTCTCAAAGGTTTTCCTTATCAAAAATGAATTATGCGAACAAAATTTATGACAGTCTTTTAACGGTAATTTTCCCGCAAGCGTGTGAAATTTGTGGAAGAAGCGTTGAGAACTTTTGTGATGGAAAATGTTGCGAAAAATGCTGGAGTGAGACTCGCATTTTTGATGGAACGGAAACGCTGTGCGATAAATGTGGTGCATTTTTGCACAGAGAACTTCAGAAAATAAAGATATTTTGCCAAAAATGTAGCGATCATTTTTACGATTCCGCACGTGCCGCTGGAGTTTACGAAAAAGCAATCAGAGCGTCTGTTCTCAAGTTAAAAAGCACGCCTTTTGCACCACAAAAAATCACCGATATTTTAGTAAATGCCTTTCACAATTCGTCTTTTCAAGATACGTCTAAAATAATTTCAGTTCCACTTTCAAGGCAAAGATTTGCGGAACGAACATTTAATCAAGCTGAGGTTTTATCAGCAAAATTCGGGAAAACAATCGGCATTGAAGTCGATAATTTAAGCCTAACAAGAATCACACAAGTTGAAAAACGCCGTGCCGGAATGGATAAAAAAGCACGCTTCGCATCGGTCAACAACGCTTTCGATGTTGTCCGACCAAAACTCGTCGAAAATCAAAATATTTTGTTGATTGACGATGTTTTTACGACTGGAGCAACCGTTTCAAATTGTGCAAAAATTCTCAAAAAAAAAGGTGCAAACAAAGTTTATATTTTAACCGTCGCTCGCGCCGTTTAGTTATCTTTACGAAACTAAAATCCATCATCAAAATTAAGTCTAGCTACGATTAGCTTTTGTTTGAATCGCTACCTGAATTTGCCCTCAAGATTTCTTCGCCGAATGGCATGAAATCTCTACGGCTAATGACATTTCCGCTTTTGTCGGTGATAACTCGCGGACTTCCCAAGTGGTCAGTCGTCATGTAACTCGTTGTCGGTATTGCGGTTGGAGTCGCGGTCGAATATTCTGCGGCTAACGCACCGCCAGCGTCATAGACAAAAATCGTCGTTTCATTGCCGACAACCTTTTTGACTCTCGCACCGCTGGCATCGTAAAAATATTTACCAATCGGTGGAGAATTTACAGGAGCATTAGTTTGTTTTACTTCAATCTGCTTATCATTTCCGTCAAATTTGAACGTTCTGCCTTCTGCATCTTGAACCAAATTTCCGTTAAAATCATAAACATAACCTTGCCCAGTCGTGAACCGATTATCCGCCGCGTTAATCGCCGGTTTGGTGATGGCATTTGTCGCAAGTGTTGTGTTTCCAATAGTTTGATTGAAATTCGTTCTGTTTCCAAAACGGTCATATTCGAAACTTTGCTTCCAATTTTGGACATTATTCGGGTCAATTTCCTTCGCTTCTCTCAGTAGTTTAATTGCATCTTATTTGATTTGAATTAGTTCGCATTTTGAAAATATAGATTTCCAAAATCTTCCCTTTTATGTGTGTAGTGTTTTCGGTTCTGATATGAAATTACGGAAAGATTTTTTAACTTTAAAATTGGTGTTAAATCTCCGTCTAGGATATTTGTAGATTCATAAAATAAAAAATCGCTTAACTCTGTGAGATTTTCGATGCCTTTGATGGTATCAATCTCACCACAATCAAGAAGCAGGAATCTTTTAAGTTTTGTCAGATTAAACACTTCGGAAACAGAATGAATATTCTTACAACTTTGAATCATTAAATCCTCTAAATTTTGCAAACTCTCAATTCCTTCAAGAGATGTAATGTTCCTAAGATTCGTAATTCTTAGATTTTTCAAATTTATCAACGCCGATAATCCTGTTAAATCTAAAAATCTAGAATTGAAAATACTCATCCTTTCAATATTAGATAGTTTTGATAACACGTTACTGTTTTTCCCATCGTATCTATTTATTCCGAGTTTGCGTAACGTTTTGCATTCAAATAGTGATTCACACCCTTTTCTCCACTCAATAAAACAATCTTCAAGATTTGGAAATTCATTAAAATTGATTTTTGTTTTACAGTAAGTTGTTAGATTTAATAATCTAAGTTTTTTCAAATAATGAATACTCTCTATTAAATCTGCCCCAAGATCTAGAACTAATAACCCTTGCAATTGCGGAAGGAATTCAAGAAATTTAAGAGATTCATCGTTGCCCCTTCTCCACCCTTTTCCAAGATTGAGTTCCAGTTCTATTATTTCTTTGCTTAGCAATATCTCTAAATAAGAATCTTTCCACGGAGATTTAATTATCGCCCTTGTACCATAAACGCTAGGTTCAAATTCAATTTCATCGTTCATGTTTCGTATCTTCATTTGGGTTTTGTATGTTTTTTCTTTATTTTTACACTCTATTCATTAAGTGTTCGACATTTTAGCATCCGAAAAATAACTTACTTTAAACTCGGTAAGTTCTTTTTGTATTTCATTTGAAATATCGCGTCCTAATTCATCTAATTTATCGACAATTAAAGTGTTACTATACCCATTATAAAACTCTTCTTGATATTTGAGGTGCCAATCTTGTAACTTCTTAATCAAAGTGGGAGTAATTCCCAAAGATTCGGGCTCTATGTAACCACCATTAAGCTGGTCTCTAATACCTGTTCCATTTAGCATCCCATCTATTAACAATAATTTAGTCATTAAAAATATTCTCCTTCATAATTAAACACATTAGGGTATTTTGTTTGTTGGTCTAAAAAATCTATGGTCAATAATGAAATTCTTATTTACACCAATTTCAAATACTCCTTCATATTTGTTCATAGTCCCTGCTTGTTGAAAAATTTTATATCCATCGCCCTTTAAAGTTGGATTTGTTGAAAGTATAGAGCTATCAAAACTATAGGGAAAATTGTGAGATTTCGGGTCTTGAATTGCTCTTTCTCGAACTCGTGAAGCATAAGATAGTTCATTTGGTCCTGCTTTTATCATTGTCATGACACGAGTCTCAGGAACAACCGAGCTAACCACACGACCCGCACGAGAAGCAATTCCACCAACAACACCCGCCACAATATCAGGAATCAACTCAACCGCAGTCCCGAATCTTGCACCTGCGGGACTTGTGTATTCTACCCTTTCAAGTTGAGGCAAATCAATAACTGCACTGATTGGCACTCCTAATGGCATTGACACCGCAGAATTGACGGCATCTATTCCAAGATTCGTTGCTCCATCGCGAATTCCATTTCCGATTTCAGTTTGCCTTCGATTGAAACTCTCCGATAGTTGCAATTCTGGGTTATCTGAAATTATTTCTTCAGTAGTATAGACAACTTGAACAGCAGTTTCTTGTGCAATTTGTGCTTGTTCTGGTGTAAGTATCTTTTCGAGTTTGCCTTCTGCGAGAAACTTTACTTTATCGCCTACTGTAACACTATTTCTTGCACATACTTCATTACATTCAGCAATTGTGCTTTTTTCGTTATCAACACTTGTCGTGTCGCCAACGCAAGCAACACCTTGACCTGTAAATGTTGTTGTGCCATCTTTCGCTGCACACCAATCCAACCCACTCGGATCAGTATAATTTATCGGATTATTGCCCGTATAAACATATCGATTAAAAGTCTGCGGATTTCCGGGGCTTGCTGATGCCATCAGCGGATCGACTGCCGTGAAGCGTCCGTGTTTGTTTTGATACATTCTCGCTTCGGCGAAGTCGAGGTCGGTTTCTGTGTCTTTTTCGTAGCCGGTGAATCGCTTTCTGATTGAATCGTTACCCGAATTTGCCCTCAAGATTTCTTCGCCGAATGGCATGAAATCTCGACGTGAGATGACGTTTCCAGTT
>JANNVK010000192.1:0-72730 GCA_031414415.1 Acidobacteriota bacterium | reverse complement strand
CTTCTTATTTTCTTGGCGGTTAAAAAATTATTCTCTAATTTTATCGCCTAAAACATTTGCCGCAAGCAAGACAAATGTTATCCAAATTGCGTCTGCAAGAAGCAAATGGATAAGTTGCATAACAATCGGTGCAAGCGAAATTAGCGTCAAAAATCCAATGAGAAACTGTAATCCGACGAGCAGAATTAATAAATTTGCGAAACGATTTGTCCACAAATCATTTGCAAAACGCATTTTGAAATAATTTGCCATCCAAACGAGAAAAAATCCGATTGAGATTGATAAAATCGGATGGCTAATTCGTAATTTAAGCAAATAGTGCGAATTTTCAGCAAAATCCTTTGCTATTGAATCTGCTAAACTCGCCGATGGAAATAACATATGGCTCAAAGCGGCAATCGAACCGCTAATTCCAATCAAAAAAATTCCAAATAAAGCAAAGCCAAGTAAATAAAGCGTTTTCCGCGGAGCAACAAACGAAATCCGTTTTCCACCGCTCGCAAACCAAGCTGTCAAAGTCAAAAACGCCAATAAAATCAATGTGTTTATCAAATGTGCGGCAGTCCAGATTGGACGCATCGGCGTTAGAGTTTCAGCAGTATTTCCGGTTAAAACTAAACCTGCACCGAGAATTCCTTCAAAAATCACAAAAACCAAAGAACCAAAACCCATTTCTAAAATTCGTCTTTTCCATTCGTTTTTATTATTTTTCCAAATAAATAATGCCCAGAAAAATAAAATTACAATAAAAATTCCGGCTAAACTGCTCGTAATTCGATGCGAAAATTCGATGATTGTTTTAAATTGCGGTGCGGTTGGAATAACTTCGCCGTTGCACGTCAGCCAATGTTGACCACAACCATCGCCTGATTTTGACGCACGTAAAAACACGCCCCAAAGAATCACGACGATATTGTAGGCGACAACGAACCACGCATATTTTGCAAACTTCGACATTTTTGTTTTTGCTTCCATTTTGTTAAATTCTAACATTAGAAACTTGAAACTAGAAAGATTCGAATAATTAGATTTACTTAATGGAAACAGAACATTTTTTCACTTGTCCGCATTGTTGGCAGAAGATTTCGATGATTTTGGACTTATCGATTGACGAGCAAAACTACGTCGAAGACTGCGAGGTTTGTTGCAACCCGATTCAGATAAATTACACCGCCGAAGATGACGAATTGAAAGACTTTTGGGCAGAAAGTATTGAGCAATAAAGGATGAAAAAGCTCCGTTTAGACACATTATTGGTCGAAAAAGGCTATGCTGAATCACTCGAAAAAGCTCGTGCGTTGGTGATGGCTGGGGCAGTTTTGGTCAACGAACAAAGAGCGATTAAGCCTTCTGACACGGTTTCAATTGACGCAATAATCCGTTTAAAAAGTCGCGAAACCAAATATGTTGGTCGTGGTGGCGTGAAACTCGAAAAAGCATTGAGCGAATTTGAAATTGTGGTCAAAGATTTAGTTTGCCTTGATGTTGGTTCATCGACTGGCGGTTTTACTGATTGCTTATTGCAAAATGGTGCAAAAAAAGTTGTCGCAATTGATTCCGGAAAAAATCAGATGGTTTGGGAATTGCGACAAGATTTGCGGGTTGATTTACGCGAAACTACGAACGCACGTTTTCTCAAACCCGAAGACTTTCCCGAGCTTTTTGATATTGCGGTGATGGACGTTTCATTCATTTCGGCAACTCAACTTTTCCCTTCCGTAATTCCACTTTTAAAGACAAATGCAAAATTTATTGTATTAATAAAACCGCAATTTGAAGTAAAAAAACACGAGGTCGGCGATGGCGGAATTGTTAGAGAAAGCGAAAAACACGAAAGAGTTATCAATGAAGTAAATGACTCGGCTGAAATAAATGGCTTAGAAGTTTTGAAAACAATTGAATCGCCAATTCTCGGAATGGAAGGAAACAAAGAATTTCTTGCATATTATTTGAAAAAGTAATACAAAAAAAACCTGCCAAACTTTGACAAGTTTTTTGTTTTTAACTCCGCAGGTAGGCAAGATAGCACGTTTTATAAGTTCCGTGTTTTTAATAAATAGCTTTATTTTCAACAGTTTGCCTTTTCACAAGACCTTCGCACTGTTCGCACAGTAAGTGGAGAGAAAGTGGAGAGTGAGTTTTGGGATTTGTCAGGTGGTCAAATTAAAACCGCATTTATTTGACCAAAGTTTCGAGTTGAAATATCTCAATAAATTTCAAAATATCAAACGCCTTAATCACCGAATTTCGGCGAATTTCGGTTGGTAATTCAGCGTTAAAATACCCAAAATCATACGCAGTTTCAAACTTTTTCCAGCTTCGGTAAAATATTCGGTTTATTTCGGCTTCGGTAAATCTCAAGTTTTCAGGGTCAATTTCATCTGCTGTTTCGACAAAAAATTCGTTGTGTTCGATGACCAAAATTCTCTTTTCGGTTTCCAACAATTCGGCGATTGCTTTGCCGAAAACTTCGCCGGAATTATGAAAAACTAATCGCCTTGTTTCGTCAAGCTCAGTATTTGCAACATTTACAAATTGCAACTTACCTTTTTCATCGGCTATCGGAAAGCCAAATTCGCGGGCTAACTCTTTGGTCAACGCCGCAGATTTTACTCGCCAAACTATTTTTTGTCGCGGTTGATAAAATGTTTCTGCCTCTGTTCCGCCGTCGATTAAAACTTTTCGTCCGTGTATCGCCGTAACTTTGCGAGCTTTGCCGTCAAGCAAAAAAGTCTTACCAATCGGCAACTTCGCGTCCAAAAAACCGAGCGTTCTGCCAGTCAAATTATCAATCACGACCGCACTTTCCGATGTTCCCGACATATTGCCGTAAATTCGCCGTTCTTCGTCCAATTTTTCCCACGTTTCGGCGGCTTGCAGTTGATTCCCGAAATGCCCGACAACCTTAAAAAAGCCTTTATTTATCAGATGTTCGATGATTTTATCGTAATCTTTTTTGTCAATTAACGGCTCACTGTTTGGCGTTTGAAAAAGTCCGTAAGCGTGTTCCGGGTCGAGTCTGCGATGTGTTGTTTGCTTCAAATACGAGCATAATTGTTGGACAATAACGGATGGATAAAACCGCAAATTATTGTCGGAACGCAGCAAATTTATCGTTTCTGAATTGGAGTTTTCAGCGGCACGAATAAAGACTTTGAAAATGGCTTCTTCAGTTAAATTTCGATAAAAACAGGCGACATTTGTCCGATTTGTGCGACGGTTTCCGCGTCCGATTCGTTGCAAAAACGAACCCAAATTATTCGGCGAACCAATCAGCAAAACCACATCAATATCGCCAATATCAATCCCAAGTTCGAGCGTCGAGGTCGCAAAACACAACGCAACATCCGTGTTTGTAAAAAGTTCTTCGGTTTGATGCCGAACATTTGCACTTAAATTAGCGTGATGGACAAAAACCTTGTCGCCAAAAGGCACACAACCGCGTAAAAGATGAGCAAAATCTTCGCATTCCGCCCGACTTTGGCAAAATACTAAGGCTTTTTTGAAGTTTCGCTCTTTGAATATCGCAAAAAAATCGAGCAAAGTTTGCACGTCTTCATATTCAAAAATCTCCGCTTCAATTTTCCGCGTTCCTTTTGTTTCAATCAAAATTGGATTGGTAAAGTATTGCATGGCAACATTTAGCGGATTATGCAAAGTTGCGGACAACGCACAAAACTGAACCTCGGAGTTTACCGAATCGCCTTTTGAACACGCATATTTTCGCAGTCTTCGCAAACGATTCAACAAAATTCGCAGGTGATCGCCGCGTGGCGTTTGGTCGTAAAGATGCAGTTCATCCAAAATCACGGCTTGCACATCACGCAATATTTTCGGGCGGTTTGCCAACATCGAATCAAGCGATTCCGGCGTGGTAATCAAAAAATCGGGCGTGTGTTTCGGGAAAGTTTCATCACCGGTTTTGACCGCAAATTTAATCGCTAATTTCGCCAACGGTTGCTCGATTCGATAGGCGATATTTCGAGCTAAAGCCCGTGTCGGCACAACATACAGGAATTTCAAGGTTGCCGAAGTTTGATGATTGTTTGGAAATCTGAAGCGTTGTTTTTGAAAGCGTTCCAAAATCGGAGCAAGTGCGGCTTCGGTTTTTCCGCTTGCCGTGGCGGCTGTCAAAACGCAATTTTCACCACGCAATAACGGCTCAAGCGAAAGTTTTTGAATCTCGGTCAATCGTCCGAAACGCGACAAAAATGCTTCAAAAGTATGCGGTAAAAGTTCGTTTGGATTGATTTGGGATTCCATATTTCAAATTTCAGATTCCATATTTCAGATTATTCATAATTTGGGATTCAAACAAATTGTTACTGTAGATAATTTGTCCGAACTGCTTTGATAAATTGCCACTAGCTTGAGCTAGTGGACAGCTAAACTCAATAATTACAGGCTTTAGCCGAACCTAAATGAAAATATCAATCATCCTTTTTGCTTCAGCTAAAGCTATTCGGAAATACTTTTTTATTTGATAAGTTCGGCTCAAGCCTTGAGATTGTTGTTTTTAATGTCCCACGAGTTGAAACTCGTGGCAATTGATAAAAGACGCACACAAATTATTTACAGTAGGAACAAATTTGAAATTTGAAATTGAAAAGGGCTTACGAGAAATTGCGGTGCGTTCAAACAACATCGAATCAATTCTTTCTCGCAATGTGCGAACTGTCCAACGCTCAATCCGACACATTTCCGCGTAAAAAGTCCTGCCAAGGTCGTTTTTGACGAGTAAAATTTCGACAAAATGTGACCACGATAATTGTGCCGACAGCGTCGTCACTATTTCAAGATTAGCAAATAATTCCGCGAACTTAATCATTCTAAACAAGTTACGCTTTCCAAATCCATTTCCAAATTCCATAGTCAATTGTCTCGACACCGTTGAGACAATCTGCTCGCCATATTCCGCACGTTCATTCTGCAAAACTTCGGTGCGAATACGAGAGCCAACGTGCCAATAGAGCATCGTCAGTTCGGAATTGACCGATGTTGCAACACGATTGCGGGTTTCGTTAATTAACTGTCGCAGTTCTTCGACAAGTAAATCTGAGTCTTTTTTAATAAGGTCGCTCATAAATTTCTAAATTTAGGCATCACAACAAGGCTTTTCTTAACTCCGCCACAGCTTGATTTGCGTTGTAATCTTGGTGAGCGTAGCAAAGGTCGAAAATTTCGACGGAGAGCCGAATAACTTGGCGTAAATTTATCAAATTATTGTCCAAACATTCCAATAAACCTTGTGAAACTTCGATAAATTCGGCGTGATTTTCGTAGGCGTAAGATTGTCGGTGCAGAACGTAAAGTCGTGTCAATAATTCGTCCAAAGCGTTTGGCGTGAGATATTTTTTGAGGTGCAAAATCTGCTCGGATTCAAGAAAATGTTTGTAATCAAAGGTGTTTGCAGTTGGAGTTAGTGCGAAAAGGAGCAACAAATGACTATCGTTTTTTAGTCGGAACGGATGCGAATTATGTTGATGAACTAAATCGTTTTCGCTGATTTTGCCCCGCTCGCCAAGTGCTGTGTAAATCAACGCTTTGAAGAAGTTATCGGCTTTTTCCTTGCCTCGAACATTGAGCAAACTGTAATGCTCGGATTCGTCAATAAACACCGCTAAACCGTTGTAACCGGCTTGTTTAGCCAGCCAACCCCAACCGTTGAGCAAATAACTGTATTGATCCGCCGCCGTGGTTAATTGAGACAAAGATTTTACCTGAAATTCTTTGCTTTTGAAGGCAAGATTGCGGCGAACATCGGCGATAAAAACCTTCTCGCCCGAAGCCCAATCAACCAGCGAATTCAACGCTTCATTCGGCGTTTCACGCATCAACGAATAATTATGCAGAACGGTAGCGAAAAATGTTTCTTTAATCGAATCTTGAATTTCCGCGTAATTCGGCAAATTAACGATTTTTTCGAGTAACGGCAACAAACCGGTTTCGTCGGAATCGGGAAAACGCAAAGAACGCATCAACGAAAGATAAATTCTCTGCGGACGATTCGGCGGAACTTCGCGTAAATCAAGGCTTGTATTGGCGACGATAAAATTATTTGCCAACGATTCTTGGGCGGCAAACTCGAAAAAATGACTTTTGCCCGCACCGTATTCACCGACGACAACGCGGACATCGCCGCCGTTTTTCGTATTCGCAAAAGCCGTCTGCAAACTTGCTTTTTCATCATCAATCCCAACGCTCAATTCGCGGATTCGCTTCGCCGGAACGAGACCGTAACGCAACGCTTCAATCGTGTGGCGAGATTCGATTCGAGTATTTTCTATGGGCGTAAAAGTGCGTTCTTTTCGCGGAGCAATAAATGGTTTCGGCGTTTCGCGGACTTCGGACGCTTCCAAAACAGACAACATATTACTCGGCACATTTGCCCGAATTCCGCTGTCAAACCGCACGACCGAATCGCGTCCCGCGTTGCGTAACTCCAGAATTTGCCCGCGTCCGAAAAGCGGATGATTGATGATTGCTCCTTTCATATTCCTTATTTGGCAAACTTTTTGAGCCAATTTTCAACCTCTGATTCGTCTCTAAAATCAAAAAGAGATTCAGCTAATTCTTCAACTTTTTCAATCGGCAAAGCAAAAATTTGATTTTCTTTGATTTTGGATAATTTACCAAATTTTTTCTTCAGCAAACGGAGGATTAACTTTACTTCGCGTTGCAATCCTTGTTGCAATCCTTGTTGCAATCCTTGTTGACGACCTTCTTCTTGCCACGGCACTCTGATTTCCATAATTTCTTCTTTTTCCTTCTTTGGTAATTTTTGCAATTCTGCTTCTAATTTTTGACGTTCCTCTGCCAATAATTCAATATATGATTCTACAAAACCGCCTAAAAGATGTGAACGAGCCGCGTCTAGTTTTAATCGGGCAATCATTCGCAAGCATTCCTTTTTGGCAGTTACGCGGTCTGCTCCTTCGATACCCATTTTTGCCATCAAAGCACTTGCAATGGCATTATCTTTATTCAAAAAGTCCCGCCAATTCAACCTGTTTAATTGTATGACCGAAAAGTTAAATTCGACAACTTTTTTGTTGGGAAAACTAACCACATACTGACTTTTTTCCGCCGTTTTTGGCTTATCATACGAAAAAAGTGCAATCGGATAAACAGGCAACGCAAATTTTTCGGTCAAACGGGCGAAATAGAAAAACATCCGTTGAGCTAAGTCTTTTTCGCGTTTCGATTGATGTTCAAGATGAATTAAGAAAAATGTTTCGCGTCCGTGAACCTTGCCTTTAACTAACAAATCAGCTTCGCGTCTTGAACCTTGCGTGATGTCTGTAAATATTTCTTTGTCAATAAATTCCAACGAATCTTCTTCCAAATATTCAACGATTTCGGGGAAAAATAAATCTAAAAACTCGACAAAAAATGTTGTCAGCAATTCTTTAAAAAGCCTGTCGTGATTGATTCGCGGCATATTTTCGTGATTTCAACCTTAATATTCGCCCTGTTCGCTGCGTCCGAGTTGTTCGCTTACATCCTTTAAAACGCCATTTAGATTTGCTTCTTCGTAAATGCTTTCGCCGTTCACTTTTTGCTCGGTAAGCATTGTAACTAAAGATTTTACGAAGTGTCGGCGATGACTTGTCGAGAGTAAAGAAGCACAACTTGCGGCGAGTTTGGCGATATTTTCGCGTTGTAATTCACGGTTAAAATTCATCTCGTAAGCGGTTTCGTAAACGCCTAAAAGTTTTTCGCCGATCAGACGCAACAACTCTTCGCCGGGGAAATCTAAATGGTCGAGACTGATTTGCACACTAAACGGATTTTGTTTGGAAAACTTGACTTTTGAACTGATTCGTTGGCTCAATGCTTCGTAATTCGGGGCGATATTTGTCACGAAATACGGCGGCACGGCATAGACAAACAACGCGGACGGCAGACTTTCGCCCGCACAACGATCAATCACTTCACGGAGATTATCGCACGCAACTTTTTCGGTTTTTGATGAGCCGATGCTGACCATTCGGTCGCCTTCGTCAAACAACAAAACTAATCCTGCATAACCCAATTCGTGAACTAACTGAGCCAATGAACGCATCATTTTGAACGCAACGGTGCGGTCTAATTTTTCCGTGATGCTGAATTGTCTGACATCTTTTAATGCCACGGTTTCGCCGCGTAACCAAGCTGAAATCGTGCGTTTGAAAGGCTCGTTTTCTTCGGCAACGGCTTTGAAATAGTAATAAACGGCGTGGCGAAATGACGGACTTTCCACATTAAAACGCAAAATTGTATCAAGCCAAAGCGTTACGCGAACATCTAAACCAACGCTGGTTTTCGCATTTTCTACGCCGAGCGTTTTCATCGTTTGAAAAAAATGATTTTCGAGAAAAGATTCAAAACCGTTGGTGTCGGTGCTGTCATTGGTCGGCGAATGATAAATCAAGTTGTTGACTACGGCTTGATAAACTTTCAGTTGATTGTCATACGGACATTCTTTCGGACTCAGTTCGGTGCGGCTGACAACGTAGCCTTGTTCCCACGCCAAATCTCGTAACCGATAGAGAAAATGAGACTTACCGCTCCCATATTCGCCCACGACAAGTTTAAAACTCGATCCGCCGTCTTGCAAATAGCCGCCCAAATATTCATCTTTGAGCGTTCCCAAAATCGAATCGATTCCAACGGTGTAAGCCTCCAAATTTCGAGTCGGCGGAATGCCGGATTCGCCGAGTTTGCGGATAATATGCTGTGCTTCGGTCTGCGTTAAAGTCATTTTTGCTCCTGTTTCAGATTCCGGATTCCAAATTTCAGATTCCATATTTAATTTGGAATTTGAAATTTTAATCTTTGGTGAAATATAAATGTTGAATAAATTGACCTTCGTTGGCATCGGTGGCGAGAAACATTGCTTTTGCCGAATCGCTGCCGACATCAATCGTGGCAGTTCCCAAATTTAACCGATGTCCGTCAAAATTCATCGCTTGATTTTTCCGTAACTGCATCATATCAAAGGCGAAATGAGTTTTCGGATAGTCAACAAATTTTTGTTTGGAAGGCGTTTTACGGAACGATGCAGGTTGCCGAACCATAATCACTTCGCGGTAGCAATCAACGATTATCGTCCGTGTTCCGATTGATTTTTCCGACAACCGCAAAACTCGATTATAGGCTTCAAACAATTCGCCCAAAAGTGTTTTCAAATCAACATTTCGCTCGCAAATCTCCTTTTTCGCACGTTCGTAAACCGCGACAACTTGCTCGACATTCAGTTTGATTTTTTTATCCGTTACGGGTTGCCGCGAAAATGTCATATCAACTTGTTTGCGACGCATATCAACTTTGATTACAAACAAATCGGCAGTCATTTCAGACGCAGAATTACCGCCAAGTGTGATGCCTTTTTCGGCAAATGCCGCACGCAAATCTCTCGCAAAAGTAAATTCTAATTCTGCCAGATTTTCGTCCGCAATTTCTTTAAGTTGTTGAATTGATTGATTATAATTGTCGGGTAATGCCAATTCAATCGGCGGGATTTCTAACGCGGTGTGTGCTTCCGCCAAATCTACGGCGTTTTTGTGCGGGTCTTTTAAGGCTCGCATAGCGTTTTCCAAAGGCTTGATAACATTGCTTCGGAGTTTAACTTCATTACTCAAAACTTTGCGGATTTCGCTCAAATCCGCAGTCAAATTTTCAATATTTTCACTCATTTTAATTGGTTTCCTAATGTTGCTGGAATTCAATTTTATCAAATTAACCGACAATCATCAATTTTGAGTTTGAGTGGTTAAACGGAGTGTTTCTATTATCTTACCTAACGCAAAAAGAATTTTTTCAACATAAAAGTATAAAGACACAGGTTTTTTTTAAACGATTCAAGTTTTCAACTTCTGATGGCTCAGATTTAGCCTAAACCTAATCTTTTGCATTTTTTTTCGAGAATTACAAATCTCTTAAAGGAAATGTTTTCTTTACAGAAAAACATACTTCATAATCTCTCTGTGTCTCTGTGGTTATTATTTTTTCAAAGTGCGTAACATTAGTTAATAATAGAATACCTTTTTTGTTCTCAATGTTATTCATAAAAAAACTTTTGGTAACTTTTTAGCTAAAACAAAAAACAGCTAGAACCTAGAATTTATTTCTCTATTTTCTTGTAATTATTATTTTTGATTAAATACTACAAGTTTTTTTGCCGGACAAATTATGCTTGATTTACGAACCCTATTTCTTCACTTGAAATATAATTGTGAGCAAACAAAAAGTCTCTACTTTTTATCTAATTGATAGAAAGTGGAGACTTTTAAAAAGTTAAGTAAATAAATTCAATAAAATCAACAACTTACAAAACCATTAAACTCCGCAGGTAAGACTCGAACTTACAACCCTTCGGTTACGCATTTTCCCAAACTTTCATTTAGGGGCGGACTATCTCATCATCTTCTTTCAAAGATGTCGGACGCTATTTAGAGTCTTATTGGATGGTTTCCTCAACTCTTAGTCTCTGCACGTTCCTGCTTACTTTTATAACCTTCAGCAGGCTTCGCTCAAGATTGCCTTGCTAACAAAATAAAATATTGCTAGGTTAGGTTTCCTTGAATTCATCCGATTTTTCAATCACAGTCACCTGTGAAAGCTGCAACTAATTTACAGCCGAATGCTCTGCCATTGAGCTACTGCGGAATATCGTCACGAAAAATGACGAACCTAAAGATTAAATATTACTTGGATTTAAGTCAAGCCAAACGGTGAAAATTTGCCGAAAAATTTACTAAACTTCGCTTAAAACAATTATTTCAGCACGTTCTCTGGCATCATCTAAAAACTTTTCAATATCTTCGCCAACTCTTTTAATAGTTAATATTTCGTTTATTTCCTTTCTTTTATCAGACAAACTTGGCAATAAAAGTCCCGGATTTTGCTTACGAAAATTTGGTGCGAAAATATTTAAATAATAATTGCCTTCATCAATCGGCGAGATGACGACAAAAGAACGAAAACGAAAATCAAGATATTTGTCTATTTTTATTCTTAGCTCAATTATTCGGCGAAAATTATCATCGCTAACTGATTCAAATCCAACAACTTGCAATCTTTTTACAAAGTCTGAAGGATTAGGAAAATATGAAATTAGACGTGCAATTTCTGCTTTCACTTCATCGTCCGTAATCGAGTTATTTGGCAAACGTTGCGATTCTAGCCCGATTAACTTTTGGTCAATCAAACTCTTTAAAGCAAGATTCAAATCATTTGAAGTAGGCGGATCAATTGCCGTTTCAGGCTCAAGAGCAAGTTGCCAAAGCAAATCTGAATATGTGATAAGCTCAGTGCGAATACCATCGCTGACAGTCGCAACTGTTTTGTCGACAACAACTTGTGCAGAAATACTGCTAGAGAAAATAACAGCGGCGAATGTAAATAAAAATAATTTGAGAAAATGCTTCATCGGTTCAGATTTAATAGTTTCATCAGGCGAAACCTTGGTTTGAGTTTAGCATCTTACGTTTCGCTTTTCGAATGGTCTGTTTTCTAATTATTTACGCTCCAGAAGCTCATAGTTTCGCGATAACCGAAGAACCCGCGTAACCCAAATGCATAGATATATTTGCCGTCTTCTGACCAGCCTGCATCATCCAAACCACTTTTTTTAACCTTGTTTGTTTTATCGAATTTCACCTTTTCAGGATTGAAAATAGTTTGGATTTCTTTTCCAGTTTCTATATCGAAAATCGTGACCAAATCACCGCCATACTTCAAAATTAGCTTGCCATCCGGGCTGATGGAAGTGAATTCAATCTGTTTTATTGAGTCGTCATAACCAGGTTGTGACACTTTTTCATCGGGAGTAAGCGTTGGCGGTGAATAGGTTTTCAAACGAATGGTAAAAGATGTCTTGGCTGACATATTCCAAACGATAGTTTCGTAAAATCCATTACTGATTAAAAATTTTTGACCTTGGAGAAACTTCGGGCTGTATCCAATTTCTGATGGAAATTCAAGTTTAAGTTTTCCGGTATTGATATCATAAAATTCGGTTCTTTCAGGTTTTTTTTCACTTTTATTTACGCGGCTGATGATTAGATAGTTTTCGTCTTGCATGAATTCGACACGTTTGAGTCTTTCTTTATCGCTAGTTCTGACGATTTCGAACGTTGGTTTTCCATTTCCCGAAGTTTCAATTACAGAAGTTTTTGTATCATCGCTAACGGCTATAAATCTTCCGTCGCTCGTTTTAGCCATTAGATTTACACTATCGTTATTTTTTTCAGAAAGTAATTCGTATTTCGGAGTTCCATCGCCCGCAAGATCGTAACTGACAAGTTTTTTTCCAACCGAAACGATCAGATTTCTACCAATCAAATCTACAAATTCAACTTTTTCTGTTGGATTTTTTGCTGAAACTTCGAAATTTGGCTTTGTATTTCCGTCAATATCCCAGACGAATATTCGCTTGTCTCTAATCGAGAGTAAGAATTTTTCGTCTTTGCTTACAAGTGTTTGCAAATATGAGGTTTTTGGAAGTAAGCCATCAGCCGTAAATTCCTTTTTTATTTCACCGGTTTTCATATCTCGTAATGTTAAATTGAGTCCATTTTTACCGGAGGTGTTCCATAAAATTTTTGTATCGCCTGACCCAACAACGATCTTTTCATTATTTCGTATAAATTTATGCCAATAATAATTGTCGATCGAGATCGAGGATTTCATTTTATACGTTTGGCTATCCCAAATCGCGAATACCGAACTGATGTCTCCCTGACCGCGGGTTACGATTTCATTCTTTTCACGATTAACAAAAATATCATCGGTAGCCATTGAATTCGGCAAATTCAATATAGCGAGTTGATTTGCGGTGTCCAAATCCCAAACCATCGCCGAAGTTGTTTTACCGTCAATAGTTTTTTCAGTTGAGATCATCAGCGAACCATTTGGATCAATAAAAAACGAGTTCCAATCAGTTTTTCGCGAAATAGCTAGAAAAATCGAACTGAAAAATCCTCGATTGCCAAAAGACGAAATATTATGCGGAATTGATTTTAGAAGTTTCGCATTTTCAACATCCCAAAACTGCAGATATCTTTGCCCGACTATCAAAACTTTCTTACCATTGTCGATGAATTTATAGCTGACAATTGCATCTTGATCTTTATCAAAGCCAATCTTCGCTTTGAATTCCAATGTTTCCGCATTCACATTTATAAAACAAAACACACTCAAAACGAATATACTTAAACCAAATTTTAATAACCGCATAAGTTTTTCTCCCATAAGAAATTTGTTATATAACAATAAGACTTGCTTATTATTAAAGTCAACAATTATTTTTCCACAACCTCAAAATCAATCCATTGCGAAACAGTTTTGTTATTTTTCTTGTCTCTGACTACAATTTGCAAAACGTAATCTCCAATCAAAACAGTTGGCGTAATTTGCAAAAACCCACTACCTTGAAATTGCTTAGAATCGTTTACCTGCAATGGTTTTTCGCTTCCTTCGACAACTAATTTTCCTTCGCTGAAGAGTCGAATTTGCGTTGTTAGATTATCGCTTTTGGAATTGTAAAGTGTGTATATGAAATGAAGACGATCTCCGCCGCGATATTTTCTGATGGCAGAATTCGTCGAATTTAACGGCATTGAAATTGCATTTTCGGGAGTTTTTGAGGTCGGGAAAATTGGACTTCCATCGTTACTAATTTCGCCGGTAATCAAACCAGACATTGAGAAATTATCACTATTCGAATCTCGAATTTCTAAAACTTCGCCCGTTGAAGAAATGCGTTTGCTGGCGTTATCACGAACTACAATCCGAAAATTATAAGTCCCTTTTTTCTTGATAGGCACATCGGCAGTGTAAACCAGACCATTTTCCGAGATGCTTTTCACAGATTCAGCCGGAATTTGTAGCGAGTGAGTTCGGTTAAACTCATCAACAACTTTGCTTTTTTCATCAAGCGTCACAGCGGCAATATCAAAAGTGAGCTTTTTATTTCCATTTGGAGCGTCAACGAAGGTTAAATCTTTTCCATTCAGAAAAAGCAAAGTTCGAACAAATTCACCTTTTTTTGGTTCGGTTTCCGAAATGGTTGTCAAACGCATTTCAATTCCAGCTTCATCAAAAGGCGACGAAATAGCTTGATAAAGCGGACTATCGGCTGATTTTGGCTGAACTTTGCGTGGCTTTTCGTTTGTGCCATAAAAACCTGCTCGCGATCGGACTTTTAAATCAGGATTTTTGAGTTTTATCTCAATTTTGTGAAATTCTTTTCCATCAAATTTATTATCGTCCGGATCATAAGCCGCTAAGTAATATCCGCTTTCATTTTCGATTATTGTCTCTATTTTATCGTTAAAGAAATTTTGATCTTTGATAAAATCGCCACCGGTTGCATAAGCTAAATCTGCTAAACCTTCTCTGGACTCACGCAATTCTTTTCTCCGTGGCTCAACAAAAACCTTTTCGGTTAAGTTTTCGTTATTTTCATTTCCGATTCCATTTATTGAATCGGCGGCTTGGATTGTGTCTGGGCTTACTAAACCGCGAACGTCGATTGTGTAAAAAACAACCGATGACCGCAGGGCTTTATCACTAATTGTTTTGAGTAAATCTTTAGACTGGCTCTCGCTCGGAATTGCTAAGCCTTCGGAGAGGAAAAATACTGATTTGCGTCCGGTAATGGGTTTTAAACGGTCAATTACATAGTTTAAAACACCAATAGAACCAATTGTTCTTGCGTCTCTTTTCTGACTATCAGAGATTTCTAATGAAGGTGTATTTTTATCAAATTTATCATCGTAATCAATTGAATCAAAAAATCCGTTGCCGCAATTTGGACCTTGAAAAGAAAGACGAATCTTTTTTATTAACTGCAATAGATTCTCTTTATTTGAAGAATACTGCCGAATTAAGCTACTTCCACCTTTCGTTTGATAAATTGCAACTCTATCATTTGGTAACATTTGTTCATTAACAAACTTCAATAAAGTTTCTCTCATCGAATTTATTCCGCTGAGTGAAGATTTACAATTTCCGTCGTCAATAACAAACGTAATCAAGCGACCTTGCCCATTTGAACGAACGGAACTTGGCGGAATAGGCGGTGCATTTTTGCTCCCTTTTTCTGTTTTTATGGCACTATTTGATGTCTTTTGCCCGAAGCCAATGTAAGAAAAATTAGTGATTGTTTGTAGTTTTCCGTCTTGATAAATCTCAATTTCGCTTGCGGTTAAATTCTTCACAGGATTGTCTTTTTTATCCACAACCTGAAAATCCATTTGCACGAGGTTGGAATCAACACGTATAACTTCCGCATCGTCTGAAATTGGCGGCGAAGGTTGCGGCGTTTGCGAAAATCCATTGAAAGAGACGAGAAAACTGATTGCGATGGTTATAAGACTTCTTTTCATTGTTGCTCCGTAGGAATTGAGTTTATTGAGTTATGATAGTAGATTTTGTTGAATCTACCAAGGAATTTCGATACTGAAACGCCGAACCTCGATTATCAATATTATGCATCTTGAAATTCTACCCGATTCTGTTCCTGCCAAACTTGCACACACGCCGCTCAACGCTAATAGATTTCATCGTGCGTTCCAATATCAATAAATACGACTTTATTTTTGTCGGCGAAATAAAAGACAATTCGTAAATCGTATTCAACGCTGAGACTCTATAATTCGTTTAATCTGCCGGAAAGTTTATGAGTTCTGAGCGAGGTTTCAAAAGGGTTATTTTGAAAAAGTTTAATTTTTTGTTTGAATCGCCGTTCGCGGTCTTGATTGCCCGCAATTTTTCGGCGATAACTTCGCTTAAACGAATTTTCAAAGGCAATTTCAATCATTGAGCATTGCCTCAAGGTTGTCTAAATTGCTAGAAAATTGCAGTTTTCCGTCAGCAAATTTTGCCTTGCTTTGCTCGTAATTTTGATAAATTTCTTCGCGGCGTTCTTCGACTAAATAACTGTCAATCAAGTCTTTAAGCTCTTGCTTTTCTTCAATTGAAAGTTGCTTTACGTCTTCAACCACATCAACAAATGTTGTATTCATAAATTAAACCTCGAAATAAATCTACCATATTTTTGTTTACACAGTTTCAAATCTTGCTTTATGCCATTTCTGCCATTTTTCAGGAATCGGACGACCGCCGTTTTGTTCGCGGATTTCGAGCATTTGGTAATATTGTTCTTGAAGTTGGACTAATTTTTCTATCTTTTCTAGCGGCGAAAGCGAACGAAGATAACCTTGCGGAAAATTCTGATTAAATCTCAAGTTAAAAAGATTTTCAATTTGGTCGTCAAAATAATTCACTTTTGATTCCTCCGATACTTATGCGTTATCGGTCGTCTGCGTCCAACGCCAATCGCATTCTTAGAAATAATAATTGTCGGCGGAAGTTGTTGGCGTTTGAATTCGTTGGCGGGCGATTCAACTTTATTCAAAACGGCGTAGGTTAATTTCGGCGTGTTTCCGGCGGCGATAATTTCTTCGGGCGAGAGTTTTTGCTCGAAATATAGCTCTAAAACCTTGTCCATTAATTCGTATGGCGGAAGTGAATCTTGGTCAAATTGATTCGGTGCGAGTTCGGCGGACGGAGCTTTGTTGATGATTTTTTCGGGTATTATTTCGCGTCCCGCCGATTTGTTGATTTGCCGGCAAACTTCCCAAACTTCCGTTTTCAAAAGATCGCCGAGAACCGCTAAACCGCCGTTTGTGTCGCCGTAAAGTGTGCAATATCCGACCGCCAATTCCGATTTATTGCCTGTCGCCAAAACGAGCCGACCTTCGGCATTTGAAATCGCCATCAGAATTAAACCACGCAAACGAGATTGCATATTTTCCGCCGCGAGATTTTCGCCGCCTTTGGTCGGTTTGGTAAATTTCAGTTGTGCAAGCAAAGTCTCAAACGCCGTCGAAATCGGTTCGATACGCGATTCGCACCCTAAATTTCGCACCAATTCTTCCGAATCTTTGATGCTTCCTTCCGACGAAAACGGCGACGGCATCATTACGCACAGCACATTTTCCGCACCCAAAGCCTCGCTGGCAAGTGCCACAACCAACGTCGAATCAACGCCGCCGCTCAAAGCAACAACCGCTTTTGTGAACCGATTCTTACCTGCATAGTCACGGATTCCCAACACCAACGCTTGCCGAATTGATTCAACTTCATCGCCCGTGATTCCGCGTGCGTCGGGTTTGCGAACGTCCAATTCAACCGATTCGACAAATTCTTCAAACGCAGGTGCTTGCAGAATAATATCGCCTTCTTCATCGGCGATTAAACTTGCACCATCGAAGATAATTCCGTCATTTCCGCCAATCAAATTGACAAAAACAATCGGCGTTTTGGCGAGTTTTGCACGATGCGAAACCATATCGCAACGGAGTTTTATCTTGCCTTTATTGAACGGCGAAGCGTTGATGGCGATGAGAACGTCTGGATTTTGCCGAATCGCTTCTTCCGCCGGATCAACGTCGTAAAGCCTTTCTTTCCAAAAGGTTTTGTCGTTCCAAAAATCTTCGCAAATCACTACTCCAATAGTTGCAGAGTTAGCAGAGTTGGCGGAGTTTGCAGAGATTGTAAATAGTTCGTTCGGCTTTTCGTTCGGCTCAAAATATCGCGGATCGTCGAAAACATCGTATTCGGGCAGCAAAGTTTTATCGACAAATCCGAGCAGTTTTCCGTCTGAAATTACCGCCGCCGAATTATACAAACGTCTGCCATTTTTATCATTATTCGGGCGAACTGTGCCGATAATTGCAGTGATGCCAATAGTTGCGGGAATTATTGTCTCAAGCGGTTGCAACGCCGTTTCGATAATATCGCGGTCTTGAAACCAATCTTGCGATGTGTAGCCGTGCGTCACAACCTCTGGAAAAACCACGATGTCGCTGTTATCAGCCTTCGCTTTTCCGATGGCGTTCAAGATTTTTGCAACATTGCCTTCGATGTCGCCGTTGGTTGTGTTAATTTGTGCGATTGTTATTTTCATTATTGGTAAATTGGAAATTGATAAATTGGAACGTATTTATAAGTTGCTACTAGACATATGTTCTTTAAAAAATAAAATCATAAGAGATTTAACCGATGTAATCGGTGACAGCGTAAAGCCTAGTGTGGAGCATCGCGTAACGCTAGGTTGTTGGTAACGCTGTGTTTAGAGCTGTCGTAGATAGCGGCAGAAAACAACATTTTGTGTTTCTGTCGCTCGTTTCACGAGCTATCTCGTTTGTTCAATTCTGACCTAGCTCTCACGAGCTAGGCTTTACGCTATCGCACGTTACACGAGCTAAAATTGGAATTCTTTATTTAGAACTTTCATTTTTTAGTTCGTTCATGAAGGCGTTTCAATCCGCGTTCTCTTATGTTTTCAAAATCTGTTTTAGTCAACGGCGTAGATTCGCCACTATTTATACCTTGTAAAAGTAAATCTTCGAGCTTTCTTTCGCGACGCTCTTTCAAATAATCACGCACTAAATCGCGAAAAAATTCACTTGTGTTTCCATAACCTTCGGTCGCAACTACATTTTCGACCTCTGTTTTCATCGTGTCCGGTAACGATATATTCAATGTTGCAATTGCCATAATTTATAAAAACTCCTTAAATCTATTTTCACAAGTATTAGCAATAGTTGTCAATAGTTGTTAGATTGTAATTCAGAATTTCGCAATATAGCCTGCGATGTCGCAGTTGATTGTGTTTGTTTGTGCAATTGTAATTTTTCATTTTTAAATTTTAATTCAAAGACGCACGTTTTAATTTGTCGAAAAAAATTTATTTGTAAATTTATTTGTAACAAGAAATTAACTTTAATGTTACAAGGATTTAATCTTGAAGTGTAAAAATCTCAAATTGATTCACACAAATTTAATCTGACTAAGGAATTTTTCAATGAGAAAACCGCTATTATTTTGCGTTATTTTTACAATTTTTATTACTAATACTTTTGCTCAATCGGAAGCCGGAAGTGCGGCGATTGAAGGAACAATTACAGACCAAAACAGCGGTGCAATTGCTGGTGCAAACATCATCGTTAAAAACATCGAAACTAATTTATCGAGAACAGTTACAAGCCGTGCGGACGGAGGTTTTAGCGTTTTGGTTTTGCCGGTTGGGATCTACAAAATTACGGTTAAAGCCGCAAATTTTTCGGAAAATAATCGTGATAACGTGACGTTGACGGTTGGTGAAGCAACTAATTTGAGCTTTGTTTTGTCGCCTGAAGGTGTCAAAGCCGAAGTAGAAATTACATCGGGCGATGCGGAAAATATTGATAAAGAAGAATCTTCGACCGGAACGGCGATAACGCAACGTTCGATTGAGAATTTACCTGTTCGCGGACGAAATTTTACTGAATTTGTGCAATTAACGCCTGGCGTTGTCCAAGAATCTGACCGCAAAGGTTTGGTAATAGCCGGACAGCGTTCGATAAATTCAAATGTGGCGATAGACGGTGCAGATTTTAACGATGCTTTGCAAGGCAATCAACGCGGCGGAAACGATGCGACATTCTTTTTTCCGCAAACTGCAATTCGCGAATTTCAAGTTGTCAGAAGTGGTGCAAGTGCCGAAGTTGGACGCACTGGAGCAGGTTTTGTTAATGCAGTAACCAAATCTGGAACTAACGATTTTCGCGGTGAATTTTTTTATTATAACCGCAATGATCGCTTAACTTCGCGTGATGCTTTTGGCAATGATGGCGGAAATAAACAGAATCAATACGGCGGCAGCATCGGCGGACCAATTGTTAAAGATCAAGCGTTTTTCTTTGTTGGTGTTGAACAAAGCCGACTCGAAATTCCGTATTTTATTGACTTTTTTGCCTCGCCGAGTGTTTTTCCGAGTTCATTAACGGCTCTCGAAGGCGAGCAAATTTCGACAAACAATCCGACCGCAATTTTTGTTCGAGCAGATTTTGTTTTGAATCAAAATAATTCGCTCAATTATCAATTTACACATTCGCGTTTGAAAGGCAGCAACTTTGAAGCATTAGAAAATGGAACGGTTTTAACCGAACGTGCAGCAAGTCGTGATTTTTTTCGCAAAGGTTCAAGCAACGGTGGAAAACTTGGTCTAACCTCGGTTTTTACACCAACATTTATCAACGAATTTCGTGGTCAAATCGCTACTGACAATCGCAATGAAGAACAAAATACGAGCGGTGCAGAAATTCGGATTCGTGAATCTGGACGCGACATTGCACGAATCGGCGGTTCATCATCGCGTCCGAGACTTTTCAACACTTTGCGTTATCAGGTTTCTGACACAGTTTCTTACGATGTAGGTTCGCACAGGTTGAGATTTGGCTTCGATGTCAACTTTAATAAATTTAAGGCAAAGCGGCAGTCAGATTTGCAAGGCGTTTATCGTTTTGAAAGTTTGGCAGATTACAACAACGGGATTCCGCGGCGGTTTGAACAATCGTTTGTCATTATTCCCGAAGAAATTACGGCTCGCGGAACGCAACGCGAATTTGCTCTGTTTATTCAAGATAAGTTTAAGTTTGGCAAAAATATCACGGCAACAGCCGGCTTTCGTTGGGAAGGTTTGCAAAATCCGCAACCGCCAAGACCAAACGCCGCATTTGCTGAAACGACAAAAATTCCTAATGATTACAAACAATATCAACCGCGACTCGGTTTAGCTTGGGACATTTTTGGCAAAGGAAATAGCGTTTTGCGTCTTTCGGGCGGACTTTTTACTTCTCGAACGCCATCGATATTATTTTTGCGAGTTTTCACCAACAACAATCTCGTTACGCAAGATGTGAGAATTGACGAAAGAAGTGGTGCATGCCGAACAGCGGTTTCGCCAACGCCGATTCCGACTAACTGTTATTTCCGCGGAACAGGTGCATTTTTGACATTTCCAAACGCTCTGGCGAATTTGCCAGCCGCAAATTTCTTGCGTGCAAATCGAGTTTTTGGCTTCGATAAAGACTTTATTAACCCAAGAAGTTTTCAAGGTTCAGCAACTTGGGAGCAAAAAATCGGCAAAGATTATGCGTTGACAATTGGCTACACGCGAACTTCTGCTTGGAATTTGCAACGTCGTGTTGACCGAAATTTGTCAGCCGCAGTTTTGAATGCAACCGCAAGTTATCCGACATTTCCGAATGCCAGACCAAACACCGCAATCGGAATTTATTCGGTCAATGAATCAACCGCACATTCAACTTACGATGCGTTAGCCGTTAGTTTGCGACGTAGATTTGCCCAACGCTTTCAAGTTGAAGCAAATTATACGTTTGCAAATAACCGCGATGATGATTCAAATGAACGAAATTTTTCAGCCGAACGCACGCTAAATCCGCAAAATTTGAAGTTAGAAGCCGGTCCGTCAAAACAAGATGTTCGCCATAATTTTAATCTTTCAGGAGTTTATGATTTGGGTAAAGGATTTTCGATGAGCGGAATTATGGTAACGCGAACTGGTTTTCCATACACAGCAGTCGTTGGTTCTGACATTCAAAACGATAGTAATGACGACAATGATAGGGCGGTAATCAACGGGCAAATTTCGGGCAGAAACGCCTTTCGGCAACCAAGGTTTTATAACCTCGATTTGCGTTTGATGAAATCGTTTAATCTAGGCGAAAAAAGACGTTTCGACATTTCGGCTGATGTTTTTAATGTGACGCGAAACACGAATAAAAATTACGGCGTTGATAGCATTAGCGTTTTTGGAAATGCCGGAAATAGTTTGCCAACACAAGCTGTTCCAACCGCATTTCCATTCGCCGGCGAACCTTTTGCCGCACCAAGCACGGCTCGTTTTGGTGGTCCGAGACAATTGCAAATTGGTGCAAAATTTGTCTTTTAAATAATATTAACGACAGATAAAAAGAGCGGAGAATTTATTAAATTTTCCGCCCTTTTTTTTAATTAATCGAATCCGAAATAATGTGACTTTCATCAAGTTCAAAAATCATCGCCGTATCAGGGACAATTATCGGCATATTTTCGTGCGGCATAACTTCGGGTTGAGAAATTGGAATTGATCTAATATCAGGATTTGGAATCGGCTTAAAACTCTTTCTCAAATCTTCTTGATGTTGCGAATTTTTACGCTGTTTTCGTAAGGCTTTTATTGAATACATCGCAGTATCAGCCGCGATTAAAACCTGATCGAGAACTTCGCCGTGTCTCGGAAAACTCGCGTGACCGATGCTAACGCCAACTCTTGCAACCTTGCCTTCACTAATTGGAAGTGCAAAACGAGAAACAGCTTGTTCAATTCTTTGGACAAGTTCATTTATCTCAGAATCAGTTGTTTCAGGAATAAGTGCAACAAACTCGTCTCCAGCATATCTTGATAGAAAATCATAATCGCGAAGTTGCCCACGCATTACTTTTGAAATTTCACGCAAAAGCGAATCTCCAGCTTTATGCCCGAAACTGTCATTTACATTTTTAAACCCATCAAGATCAAGCATAACAACTTGAAATGGTTTGTCATTTCGACGCGAACGAGCAACTTCAATATCAAATTGGAGCTGCAAACTGCGTGCATTTGGCAAATTCGTCATCGGATCAGTCAGTGCTTTTGTTTCGGTATCAGCATGAACAAGTGCTTTAGAAATTGCTTCACCGGCAATTTTAGAAATCGTTTCGAGCAGTCGCATATGCTCTTCTTCATAGCTTTCTAGCTCACAAGAATAAAGTGAAACTGCACCAATTAAGCGATTTTCAACCAAAAGCGGCAATGAAATCATCGAAACATATTTCTTTATTTCTTCAGAATTAATGGAGGTAAAGTCTAAAGATGGATTTATTGAATTTACAGGTTTTTTGTTAGATAAAACATAACCGGTTGCACCTTCTCCAAGTTTTACGATTCTGCCTTGCAGCAATTCATCGTTTTCTCCATCAACATATTGAGCGACGGCATAGCCTTTTGCTTGATTAAAAATATAAACTGCACAAGTGTCAAAAGGGACTAATTCGCCAACTTTTAATGAAAACAATTCAAGCGTTTCGTTTAAATTAAGCGAAGATGTAAAAACTTTCGCCAGTTCATAAAGTGTGAAAACTTCTTTATTTGCACTTTTAATTTGCTCGACATAACCATGTTTCGATTTTGTGTGACTTTCAAATCGATCAGCTTCAATATTTTCACTCGGTGAATCAAGCGAATATGAAAGCCCTTGTGCATTTATTTCCTCTTCGTAAAGATGAAGATGTCTGAGGAAAATATCAATCATTTTTGGATCAAATTTTATTCCTGCACCATCGAGCAAAATTCTTCGTGCTTCTATTTTAGATAAAGGCAGACGATATGGACGAGCTCCGCGAAGTGTGTCGTATGCATCTGCAATCGTTAAAACTCTGGCTGTTAAAGGTATTTTTTCACCTTTTAATTTGTTTGGATACCCAGTTCCATCCCAGGCTTCGTGATGATGCCTAACAGTTGAAACAACCGGATTTTTAAAATCAATTTTTTCTAAAATAGAAGCACCAACCGATGGATGGATTTTCATTTTTTCCATTTCAGCCGGTGTTAATTCGCCAGGTTTATTGAGAATATGATCAGGAATTGCGAGTTTTCCAATGTCGTGAAGCAATGCACCTGTTCGAAGTGCGTTCAAATCATCTTTGCCCAAAGACATTGCTTCGCCAAGACCAACTGCGAGAATTTGAACTCTTCTGACGTGATCTTCACCAAGCTGATCTCGGGCATCAATCGCAATTGCTAATGCTTCAACTGTTGCCAAATGAATTCTACTCGATTCTTCTATTTCTGCTGTTTTTTGAGCTAAAACTCGGTTATGAAAACGGAAAACGTAAAACACAAAAGCAGCTGTTGGCAGTAACAACAAGCCAAAAAACAAGCCAAATTGGATCAATGCAAAATATACTGAAACAGATAAAAACTGTCCCAATAATGTGTTAAGAATTCTAAGTTTTAAATGAATACTCCAGAAAGTAAGTAGTGGTTGATGAGACGCTTTTGAAAGAAAAACTGAAGTTAAAGAAGAATTTATGAGATAGTAAACAATACCTAATACAATTATTCCTAAGATTAATACGTAAGGATTTATCTCATTAAACCCGACAAATTTTTCGTTAAACCCAATTGTCAGTTTTAAAAAAAGATAAAAACACTCAGTCGCTACCAGGCTCGAAAACAAATTTACAGATCCAATCGCGATTTTCTTTTTTAAACTTAGATTTTCGCCGATAAGTGTAATGACTACTGCAATTGAACCCAGAAAAATCGCTCCCGGAATGCCAAGCCAAATTGCCCCAAAAAATATTGCAAACTCTCTCGCCCAAATAGTTACTTTTGTATTTGGAATTTTAAATTTTACAAAACTTGTGATGAAAACTGTCAGTGCAGCAAGTGCTAATGAAGTAAATTCTAAAACACCAAATAATCGCGACTCGTAAATTGCCATGCCAATAGCTGGCACGCTTAAACTCACAAGCACGAACCACAATATTTTTGTTTGAATGTTATAACTTGAAAAATTTAGAAACTTCACTTTTTATTGTTACTCCGACAAATCATTGGAGAATTGATGAATCTTGAAATGGCTTTATTTTAAGAATTTGAGATTAAATTGAGTTGTTTGACACGAGAAAGTTTTTGAGTGTTTTCTTTAAATACTACAAACCTCAAACTCTGTATTAATAATAACTTATATCGACACAAAAAAACAATAAAATAATATTATAAATGTTTAGTATGTTGTTTTATTGTTTAACACTATGGTTATTATGTTTTTGAAATAGGTTGTATGAAAAGTGAGACTTAAAATAAATTTTTATTGAATTTAAATTGTTTTAAAACAAATTTGGAAGGCAAAATTTAGATAGTTAATTTGACAGAGTTATTTTTTGTTTCCAAAAATCATAATTGCGATTGACTTGCCTACAACCGGAATTCCTGAAATTAATTCCTTAAATGCGGACTTCGCTCTACTCTCAGTATTGTCTTCTTTGGCTTTCAAATCCAATAATCTTGCTTCATAGCGTAAATCGCTCATAACAGCCATGTCCGGGTTTCCTGCCCATTTTCTTAGTCCTTTTTCATGTAAAAAAGGGGGTTATTTTATCAAGATTAAAACTTTCAATTTTAGCAGGCGACCAATCTAAATCTTGCAGGCTTCCAATAAAATTACTTCCTGCTTTTCTTATATCTGTATTTTCAAGAATCAACGAACGAGCCTCTTCTGTTTCGGTCGCATGATAATCGTGTCCTAATAACCAAGTATAAATTTATGTCCATAATCCAACTTTGAACCATAATCTGAATTCATTCTTTTGCTTTGACAGCACTTCAGTTATTAATTCAAGTCGTTCTGTATCGTTCTCTAGTTTATTTAACTCTTCAATTTCAACATTTATGTTATTTAAGAAAGATTCTAAATAATCAAATCCCTGGACTTCTCTCATCTCATATCTTGTCCATAGACCAAATATAAAGCCTGAACGCAAACTTTCTTCACAATTAATTTTAGAATCAACAACGCCTAATTTCACTAATTTACTTTGGACATCATTCTCAACAGTAGTTTTCATAAATTTGCTAATCTTAATAAGTTGTGATTCAAAACCACTTAAAACAACGTCAAGATTCCCGAAACTTCATCGGTCGTCAAATCTTCAATCTCGTTTTGATGCTTACGCAAAATTTCTTCGATGTTATTGGTTGAGCAATTCCCGCGTCTAATCCAAATGACATTTGGTGGAAACCCTCGAAAAACGCTTAAATCGGCAAAATCCGAATCTTTCGTAACAATCGTCAAATCATTTTGTTTGGCGTGCTCCCAAACCAAAACATCATCTGCGGCTCCAAGTCCAATTAATTCAAGATGTTCGGAAATTGGATACAAATCAGCTAAACGACTGATAAGTTTCGGTGAAAGGTTTTGGTCAAAAAGCAACTTTACGCTCACGCCTGCACCACCAACAAATTCTTTTCTCGGTCGGCAGCAAAAGCAAGACAAGCCATAATGTCATCATGAGTCAAATAAGGAAAATCGTCTAAAATATCTTGCGTTGTCATTCCCGAAGCTAGGTATTCGAGCACATCATAAACCGTCATTCGCATTCCACGAATGCAAGGTTTGCCGCCGCGTTTACCGTGTTCAATTGTGATTATGTTGTGATAATTCATAGTAAAATTTTGTAGTTATTAAATTAATAGCGTTCACTGTCAAAATCATTTTCATCATAATCGTCATAATCTCGGTCACGATCGCCTTTTGTAATATCTAACTCAATCGGGTCAAGACCGACAAGTTCTAATTTCGCACCACATTCATCGCAAGTAATTACGTCTCCTTGTTCCGATTCGGCATCGACAAAAACACTCTCTTCACATTCAGGACAAGCTGTATTAGGCATTAAAACACTCCAAATTTATTTTGATATTTATGAAACAAACGATAGTTTCTTAACTCGTTTGATTTCTGTAAGTCAATCTAACCTTTTCGACAAGATTTTGGCAAGGAATTGTGTTAATTTTTTCTATTAATTTATGAAATTTCCTTTCAAATTAGCAAGAAATAAACAATTTGATGCAGTTGGTTTTGGAACAAACGCAGTTGATTACTTAATTGTTGTGCCTGAATATCCTGAAAAATACGGGAAAATTCAGCTTTCTGAGCATTACAAATTTGCCGGCGGAGAAATTGCGACAACAATGGTCGGACTTCAGCGTTTGGGTTTAAAAACTACTTATATTGGTAATTTTGGCGATGATGCTGACGGAAAATTTGGATTAAAAACGATGAACGACGAAGGTGTTGATGTCGCGTTCGCTAAACAAGTAAAAAACGCTAAAACCCAAATTGCTTACATCATAATTGATCGCAGAAATGGTGAGCGAACTGTGATTTGGGATCGCGATTCTAAGCTCTCAATTAACGAAGAAAATGTGCAAATTGAAACTGCCTCTCTTGGCAAAATTTTGCATTTTACACCACACGACACAGCTGCTTGTCTGAAACTGGCAAAAGCCGCAAGTTTATCAAACACAATAGTTTCCATTGATGTCGATAATATTTTCGATGGAATTACAACACTTTTGAAATCAGTTGATATGTTAATTTCATCGCAAGAATTTCCGGAGAAATTAGTTGGAATTAAAGACAAAAAAAAAGCGTTGCTTGAGATAAAATCGCGTTTCGGTTGCGGCATTGTTGGAATGACATTGGGCGACAAAGGTTCGCTATTATTGTGCGATAATACGTTTATCAAAACGCCAGGTTTTGAAGTCCCAAATGGCTGCAAAGATACAACCGGAGCTGGCGATGCATTTCGAGTTGGGTTGCTTTACGGTTTATTGAAAGGCGAAAATGTCGAAGAATCTGCAAGAATGGCGAATGGCGTTGCGGCTCTTAAATGTCGTGAAATCGGTGCGAGAACTTCCTTGCCGAATATTGAAGAATTACGCGAATTATTAAGTTTTAGTTGAGAAGATTTAGATTTTATGGCTGACGAAGAAAAAAACAAACAAGACGAAGAAGCGATAGGAAAAACTTACGATTACGGAGTTGCGAAGCGTCTTTTTAGATATTTGAAACCTTACAAAGGAACGGTTTTTGTTGCTTTGGCAATGACCGTTGTCTTAAATATTCTCGGTGCTTTGTCGCCAAAATTTATACAATATGCGGTTGATAATTATATTGTTCCCAAGCAATTAGAAGGTTTCTCACTTTTCGTTGTGGCGTTTTTCTTTGTGCTTTTTTTCCGTTTTATCTTTCAATATACGCAAGAAATTTTGCTCAACAGAGTTGGTCAAAAAGTGATGTTTGATATTCGGACAGAAATTTTCACCAAATTACAACGGCAAGAAGTTGCTTATTACGATAAAAATCCGGTCGGGCGTGTCATCACAAGAATTACATCAGACGTTGATTCTCTCAATGAACTTTTCACTTCCGGCGTGATTGACGTTCTCGGAGATTTGGTCATAATCTTTGCAATCATTGGGTTTATGTTCGCGATGGATTGGAAACTCGCACTTGTTTCGTTGTTCACAGTTCCGCTTTTATTTATCGCAACAAATTGGTTTCGCAAACACGCACGCGAAGGTTTCGACAAAGTTCGAACCAGAACTGCGAAGCTCAATGCGTTTTTGCAAGAACACATTTCCGGTGCTTCAACCGTCCAACTTTTTAACGCCGAGGAAAAAGCCAAACGCAATTTTCACGACATTAACAACGATTACAGAGCCGCAAATCTCGAAACAATTTATTATTATTCAATTTTTTATCCAATGGTCGATTTTATCGGTGCAATCGGAATTGCAGTCGTAATTTGGTTTGGCGGTTATGAAATTCTGACAAATCTTTCGGCAAACGAAAAAGCCGTAACAATTGGCGTTGTCATTGCTTTTGTTCAATATTCCGGCTTACTTTTTCAACCAATTCGCGATCTTTCAGACAAATTTAATGTGTTGCAAGCTGCAATTGTCGCCTCACATCGAATTTTTTTACTGCTTGATTTGCCGGTGACAATTGAAACTCCAAAAGAACCCAAAAAATCAGGTCGAGCGATTGGAAAAATTGAATTTGAAAATGTTTGGTTTGCCTATAAAAAAGAAAATTGGATTTTAAAAGACGTTTCTTTCACAGTTGATGCCGGAAAATCCGTCGCTTTGGTTGGACACACAGGTTCTGGAAAAACAACGATTACTAATTTGATAATGCGATTTTATGATATTCAAAAAGGCAGGATTTTGCTGGATGGTGTTGACGTTCGCAATTGGGATTTGAATGATTTGCGTGAAAATTTTGCAGTTGTTTTGCAAGATGTTTTTCTTTTCAGCGGCTCAATTGAAAACAATATTCGGCTCGGAAATGATTCAATCAACAATGAAAAAATTGTTTGGGCAGGAAAAGAAGTTCACGCTCACGAATTTATCGATAAACTTCCTGAAAAATATCAAACCGAAGTAAAAGAACGCGGTGCCGGACTTTCCGTCGGGCAAAAACAACTCGTTTCATTTGCTCGTGCATTGGCTTTTGAACCGACAATTTTAATCTTGGATGAAGCAACAAGTTCAATCGACACAGAGACGGAACAGCTTATTCAGCAAGCAGTTAACCGCGTTATGGAAGCCAGAACTTCGATTGTCGTTGCTCATCGGCTTTCAACAATTCAACGCTGCGAAACGATTATCGTTTTACATCATGGCGAACTTCGTGAAATTGGTTCACATCAAGAGTTGCTTAGTGAAAAAGGTTTGTATTGGCGGCTTTATCAGCTTCAATACGCCGATTTAAGCGAAGAAACTACGCAAATTTCTGGTCAATAACACGTCCTAATGTTTGCTCGCTAATTTAGCTTTTTTCGTTTACAATGTGAAGACAAAAATGTCGCCCGAACTAGCTTTGTATGATTCTCTTTTAGAAAATTGCGAAGTCGTAATGGATGAAATCTATTCGCGATGTGCTGAAAATATGCCTAATTTTGGAGTAAAAAACAAATGCTTCAATGATACACTCAAAAAAACTGCCAAAAAGTATCTTTTTAAAGAAAATAACAAACCTAATTCGGATGAAATAAAGACTTTTCTTTGTGAAATTCAAGCTGAAGATTTATTTATGGCAATGGCTTGTTCTAACGGAAACGAGCGAGCCTGGTGGGAATTTGATCAAAACCATCGCGGATATTTAGAACGAGTTTCCAGACATTTAGCAAGGTCAGAAGCAGACGCTCAAGACGTTGTTGACACTGTCTATGTTGAACTTTATGGCACCCGAGTAGTTGACGGCGAACGTGTTTCAAAGTTTGCATCATACAGCGGAAAAGGAAGTTTACGAGGTTGGTTGCGGACAATTGTCTGGCATTCGCTCGTCGATTTACACCGCACAAGCCACGACGAAGTTTCGCTTGATGAAATGACCGAAAATCTGGGCGAAGGGTTAGCCCACGCAAGTTTCGCTGAACAAAATCTGGGCGGCGAAGAGACAATGCTCGATCAGATTACGATTGACCGTTACCGAAAAGTAACTGTTTCTGCGATTGAAGATGCTTTTGCAAATCTTGAAAATCACGAAAAACTTTTGTTACTTTATTATCATGTTGATAATTTAAAATTGCGTGAAATTTCGCTTCTTGTTCAGGAACCTGAATCAGAATTACGAAGTTGGTTTCAAAGAAAATCTGCAAACCGTGAACAAAACCCTGATACAAAAATTCACGAATCAACAGTTATGCGATGGCTAGAAAAGACTTACGGCAAGGTTTTGAAATATTTTAAGAACGATTTACAAACTCAAGCCGGACTTAAATCGGAAGAAATCGGAATCTGTATGCAGTTGGCAACAAAAGACTTAGCAAGTAGTAGTCTTTATAAAAATTTACTTAAAAGATAATATTAGAAAGCACAATAAAAATTTCCCCCTATTAAATTTTTGTTACGCAAAATAGATTTTACATTGCGTCTTTATATTTGGGAGAATTGGTTTTATGAACAACATAAAGAATATTACAAAAGATAATTCACAAATCGCATTTTTACTTGATGGATTTTTGAAGGTTCGCTCAACCACGACGGTTTTGATTGAAACACATCTTGACGAAGATTCATTAAATGCATTTATTGAAGGTCAATTAAATAAAGTTGAGTCACAACCGATTATTAATCATTTGGTTGGATGCTCTTTTTGCAGACAAGTAACCGCCGAATTAGTAAAATTGGAACTTTCATTTGCTGAAGCCATTCCCGCAGTTTCGTTGAGTTCTGAGCCTGTAAAAATTTCAGAAGTAATTACAAGTCTATTTTCAAGAATTTTTGGAAATTCTATTGGTGAAGTTTTTGCACATCAAGAGCCCGAAGATGAATTAGACGATAGTAAAGATGAAAAATAATTAAACATATAAAAAGACTGTTGAAAAATAAAATTTCAACAGTCTTTTTTAAATTGTAAGTTATTGGATTTAATACTCTTTTTGTTTATCAGTTAACTCAACACCCATTTTAACCAAAGTTTCTTTATTCAAAGTTCCTGTAACTTTGACGGCATTTGTGTCTTGATATTTTTTGATTGCTTCGCGAGTTGTGTCGTTTAACTTCCCTGTTTCTTCAACCTTCAACATTTTTTGAACCTGCATTATTTGTTCTTTCGAGGCTCGGAAAACAGCTTTACGAGGAGCTTTTCCGGACGAGTCTTTTATCGGTTTATCCATTGAAGCTGTTTTCATCGGCATTGATTTTTGCTTATCGGTCAAATCAATTCCCATTTTTTCTAATGTTTCACGATTTAAACTTCCATTAGTTTTTAAACCATTATCAGCCTGATATTTTTTGATAGCTGTTTTTGTCTCAGGATTATTTTTTCCGGTTTCAGTTAATTTGAGCATCTTTTGAGCGGTCATTACTTGATCTTTTGTTGCTCGGAAAGAAGGTTTTCTAGGCTTTGTAGTCTTTGCCATTTCGGGTTTTGGTGTCGGTTTTGGTGCGGTATCTTGTGCAAAAATAGCGAAACTCAAAAATAGAGATAAAGCTATTGCGTAAACTAATTTTTTCATATATTTTCTCCTAAATTTGGGGAAACTTTTGGGGCTTAACTTTTTCCGTGTCGTTATTCTAATGCAAATATAGAAATTGTCAATTGTTTTTGAAGGAAAAACCTTGAGAAATCGGCGTATTTGTCTAGGTATTTAGAAATATAGACGTAATTTATCTGAAATGGTATGATTCAGTCATAGAATGTTCCACAAAATTCTTAAATTTCTCAGAGGTAAATGAGTATGACTTTATTAATTGAAATGCCAAGAACGAAAAGAGTTTCGATTGAATCTCTAGTTGAAAAACTCTACCGCACTGAAGGCAAAGCTGAAATTGTAAATGGAGAAATCGTAGAATTTATGTCAACAGGAGATAAACCCGGCACGGCAGCAGCTAATCTGTTGGTCAGCCTCAAACTCTTTCAACGAAGAGCGAAACTAGGAATTGCTTACGGTGATAATGTCGGTTTTTTGGTTGATTTACCAAATCGAAAATCTTTCAGTCCTGACGCTTCATTCTACACAAATGAGCGGACAGGAATGAAATTTTTACACGGCTCACCGATTTTTGCCGTTGAAGTCCGTAGCGAAAATGATTACGGTAAAATGGCAGAAGAAGCAATCAAACAAAAGCGTTACGATTATTTTGCGGCTGGCACAATAGTAGTTTGGGATGTTGATTTATTGAGCGAAGAAGTTGTCAAAGCCTACGATTCCGAAAATCCTGACACACCACGAATCTTTAAACGCGGCGAAGTCGCTACCGCTGAATCCGCTTTACCTATTTGGACGTTTGAAGTTGACGAATTATTTGAATAAACCGAACATCCAAACATTTTAATAGCAACTAAAAACTAAAAATGAGCGTTCATTCTTGCTGAATGAACGCTCATTCATTTATAATCAACTAAACTAAACTTATCTATCAAGGAAGTCAAAAAATTATGTTAAATATCGGAAAAGCCGCAGTTTTGGGTGCGGGGACAATGGGAGCGGCAATTGCTGCACATCTTTCAAATGCGGGAATCCCGACTTTGTTGTTGGACATTGCACCACGCGAGGCGGATGCGAAGGACAAAAATAGCATCGTTAAATCGTTGTGGGAAGCGGCGAAAAAGTTGAAGCCGGCACCGTTTATGTTGGCGGAAAATGCGGGGCTGATTACGCTTGGCAACTTTTCGGAAGATATGCCGAAGCTCAAAGATTGCGATTTTGTGATTGAAGCCGTGGTTGAGCGTTTGGACATTAAACATTCGATCTTTGCTGAGGTTGAGAAGCATCGCAAGGTAGGTTCAATTATCGCTTCAAATACAAGCGGAATTCCGATTTCTTCAATTGCTGAGCCTTTTTCTGATGAATTCAAAAAACATTTTGTCGGCTTGCATTTTTTCAATCCGCCGCGTTATATGAAATTGGTTGAGGTAATTCCGACTGCGGATACGGACGGCGAAGTGGCTTGTAGTTTGTCAGGTTTCCTTGATGTTCGGCTTGGCAAAGGAGTTGTTCCGGCGAAAGATCGTCCGAATTTTATTGCGAATCGAGTCGGTGTTTATTCGATTATGGCGGTTTTGGACGAGATGATTAAGCAAGGATTTACGCCGACCGAAGTTGACCAAATGACTGGCAAAGCCATCGGACACGCATCGTCTGCAACCTTCCGCACGTCGGATTTAGTCGGCTTGGATGTGACCGCTCACGTTGTTTCAAATCTCTATCCGGCGATTCCTGAAGACGAAGACCGCGACACTTTTAAAATCCCGCAAGTGATGCAAACGCTGTTAGATAAGAAGATTTTGGGTGATAAAACAAACGGCGGATTTTTCAAAAAATCGAAAGACGAAACAGGCAAACGAGTTATTTTAGAACTCGATTTGGCGACATTTGAATACAAACCGCAAGTAAAAACAAAATTTGCTTCGATTGATGCCGGAAAGGCGATTGAAGATATTCCGACTCGTGTAAAACAGCTTGTTTGGGGCGAGGATAAGGTGGGGCAATTTTTGTGGAAAACTACCGCGAGAATTTCGGCTTATGCGGCGAATCGCATTCCCGAAATTGCCGATACGATTGTTGAAATTGATAACGCGATCAAGTGGGGTTTCGGTTGGGAAATCGGAGTTTTTGAAACTTGGGATGCAATCGGTGTGGCAGAATCGGTCGAACGGATGAAAGCCGAAGGAATGAAAGTTCCCGAAAATGTCCAAAAAATGCTCGATTCAGGTGCGACTTCGTTTTACAAATATGAAAACGGCACGACTTCATTTTTCGATTTTGCGACCAATACATATAAGCAAATAGCTGATAAACAAGGCGTTATCGTTCTCAAATCGGTTAAAGATCGAATAGGCGTTATCAAATCGAACAAAGGTGCGAGCTTGATTGACATCGGCGACGGCGTGGCGTGTTTGGAATTTCACTCGAAAATGAATTCGATTGGTTCGGACACGATGCAGATGTTGAAATTTGCTGTTGATGAAGTCGAAAAAAATCACGTCGGTTTGGTTATCGGAAATCAAGGCGGAAATTTCTCTGCCGGAGCGAACATTATGATGATTTTGCTCGCCGCACAAGAGGAAGAATGGGACGACATCAATATGATGATTCACGCGTTTCAGCAAGCAAATATGCGTCTCAGATATTCTGCAAAACCTGTGGTTGCAGCACCTTACGGACTTTCACTCGGCGGCGGTTGCGAAATTCCGCTTCACTGTGACAAGGTTCGTGCGGCGGGTGAAACTTATATGGGCTTGGTTGAAGTTGGCGTTGGATTATTGCCTGGCGGCGGTGGAACAAAAGAAATGACGCTTCGGGCGATGGATTTGGCGAAGAAAACGCCCGACGCTGATCCGCTCGTTTTCTTGAAAAAGACTTTTGAAATGCTCGGAATGGGCAAAGTTGCGACATCTGCACAAGAAGCAAAATCGTGGGGATTTTTGCGAGATTCCGACGCAATTTCAATGAACGGCGACCGTCTAATTGCCGATGCTAAACAAGAAGTTTTGAATCTTGCGGCATCAGGATACGTCCAACCAGTTCAACGCACCGATATTTACGCGATGGGCGAAGCGGGAATGGCGGCGTTCAAAATCGCCCTTTCGCAAATGCAACGCGGCGGATTCGCTTCGGAACACGATGTTTTAATCGGCAAGAAAATCGCTAAGATTCTTTGTGGCGGAGAAATGAACCACGCTTCATATGTCAGCGAACAATACTTGCTCGATTTGGAAAGAGAAGGATTTTTGTCGCTTTGTGGTGAGAGAAAAACGCAGGAAAGAATCGCGGCGATGTTGAAAACAGGCAAGCCTTTGAGGAATTAGTAAAATCCTCAACAGGCAATTAACCAAATTGGGCGATAATGTTAAAATGTCATAGTTTATTTTGTTAAAAGAGGTGAATTTGATGTCAAAACGAAAATTTTCAAGTTTTAGTGATGATGAAGCAATGGAACTAATCGGCATTGAGGAGTTGCAAGATTGGGATTTGCCGATTGAGCCGTTTAACGTTAGTGATTTTTTCTATGAAAGACTTGAAAGACTTGATAGTTTTGGTATCAATCGTTCCGAAGGAGGAAAGGAGATTTTGATTGAAGCCTTCTGTGAAGAAGCTCTGATACTTCATAAAACTCTTAGATTATGGAAACAAGTTCACCTCGAAAGCGAGACATTGACCGGAACTCCCGATTACTTGGCTACCAAAAAAAGAGATTTTGTGAAGCGTCCTTTTTTGTGTGTAGTCGAGGCAAAAAAAGATGATTTTGAAAAAGGTTTAGCTCAATGCTTGGTCGAAATGAAAGCCTGTCGGGATAACAACGAAAATGAAATTGATATTTACGGAATCGTTACAAATGGCGAAGGGTGGAAATTTTATAAATACACAATTGCAGGAGAAGTCTTTCAAACAGAACTGTTTACCTCCGCTGATGAACAGAAACTTTTAGGTGCTTTAAATTATATTTTTACCAAATGTGAAGAAAATTTATGACCGAAATAATTTCTGAACTCGAAAAAATTTCGACCGATTCCGAACAAACTTTTGGTAAACTTTCCGCTGAACAAATTAACTGGAAACTTGATTCAAAATCTTGGAGCATCGGACAATGTTTCGAGCATTTAATTAAAACGAATACACTCTTTTTTCCCGTATTTGTAAGTATTAAAAGCGGCACGAAAGTAAATTCTTTTTGGGAAAATTACTCACCATTCACTTCTTTTATAGGAAATCTTTTGATTAAACGAGTTAAAAACGACAATGTAAAAGTAAAAGCTCCAAGTAAAAAACTAATTCCACCAAGCAAAATTTCGGCAGACATAATCAAACATTTTACCGAACATCAAATCGAAGTTATCGGTTATATTCGCTCTCTGGAAAATGTTGATTTGCAAAATACAGTCGCTACTTCTCCTGTTATGTCCTTGATGACTTATAAAATCTCAGATGGTTTGACTGTTATCGTCGAACACGAAAAACGTCACTTCCGCCAAGCAGTGCGAGTGATGCAAACTGAAGGTTTTCCAAAATGAACGATAAACTTGCAGAATTAGTTGCCAACACTAAAACTTTTATTGAGAATGTTGAAGATATTTTTGGGTATTTAACTGTTGAACAAATCAATTGGAAACCTGATTCAAAAACTTGGAGCGTCGGACAATGTTTCGAGCATCTCATCGTTACGAACAAACTCTATTTTCCCAATATTCAAAAAGTAATCGACGGCACGCACAGCAACAATTTCTTTAGCAAAATTCCTCTTTCAACCAATTTAATCGGTGTTTTAATGAAAAACGCACTTAATCCTTACCAAAAACGAAAGATGAAAACATTCAAGGTTTTTGAGCCTTCCGCGAGCAATGTTTCATCAACAATTATCAAAGATTTTGTCGCAAATAATCAACTATTAATTAAGATGATTGAGGCTTGCAAGAGTTTGGAACTTCATAAAATCAAGATAGCCGAGCCGCTAAGTGTTGCTCTAAATCTTCGGCTTAATGATGTTTTTGAGATTTTGGCGATGCACGAGGAACGACATTTTTTGCAAGCCAAAAGAGTTTTGAAATTAGCCGGATTCCCAAAATAAATGAACGAAAGTTTTGCCAAAAAAATTGAACGATTTAAGTTCAACCTCTTTCCTGCATATCGTCGCGGCGGCGGACGAATCACATATATTTCCGACGATTACCACGAAATACATATTAAATTGCCTCTGAATTGGGGAACGAAAAACTACGTCGGCACAATCTTTGGCGGAAGTATGTTTGCTGCCGTTGACCCGATTTATATGGTGATGCTCATCAAAATTTTGGGCAAAAAGTATGTCGTTTGGGATAAATCGGCGGGCGTTCGTTTCAAACGTCTGGGCAAAGAAACACTGTTTGCTAAATTTTTAATTACGCCAACAGAAATTAGCGAAATTAAAACTCAACTTGAAACTACCAAATCTATTGATAAAATTTATAAAATCGAACTAAAGGACAAAGCCGGAAAGGTTCACGCAATAATTGAAAAGACTATATTTATTTCAAACAAAAGAAGTTAGCAGAAAGTTAGAGTTACGCATTTATGCGTGATTCAACTTGAGCAGTTATACTTTTTAATTGAACACAAACAATGTATTTCACGCCTGAAGGCGTAACTCTAACTAACTAAATGATTGATTACAAACAATTTGCGTTCATATTTGATATGGACGGGACACTCGTTGACAATATGCACTTTCACACAGACGCTTGGGTGAAATTTTTTAACGAACTCGGAATGAAAGTTGAAGCAGACGATTTTTTGCGGAAAACTGCCGGTAAAACCAGTCTCGAAATTTTTCGCGGAATCTTTGGCGAAACTGTTGCGGAACAACAACTTATCGAATACGGAAACCGCAAAGACGCAATTTACCGCGAAAATTTTCTGCCGAATCTCAAGCCTGTCGAAGGTTTAATCGCGTTTTTTGACGAAGCAAAACGGCTCGGAATAAAAATGGCTGTGGCAACTGCGGCACCTGTCGCAAATATGGAATTTATTCTCGACGGTTTAGATTTGCGAAAGTATTTTGACGCAATCACAACCGCCGCCGACGTGAAAAACGGCAAACCCGATCCCGAAGTTTTTCTTGTTTCAGCCGAAAAATTGTGTGTAATTCCGGCAAACTCAATCGTGTTTGAAGACGCAATCGGCGGTTTTGAAGCCGCACATCGGGCAACTATGAAATCGGTCGGAATCGCCACAGTTAATTCGATTGAAGATATTTTGAAACTCGATTCGGTTGTTGAGGCACACGCGGATTTTAATAATTTGAATCCGTCTGAATTGATAGAAAAGTATTTGACGAAAGCCGCTTAAAACCGGGAAACTAAAGGTATGAAAAATTTACTGTTCGTAATAATTATCGGTGTGATAATTTTGATTCCCGGCTGTAATTCTACGCCTGTTCCGGTTGAATTTTCCAAAGCGTGCGAACTGCAAAACGACGGAAAATATCTTGAAGTAACTGGCTATTTGGATAATATCGGCGATTTGTATTGTTCGGGCAAACAAGGCGGAAATATGACCTGTCCTTTGAGTTTCAAGAAAGATCTAAACATTGAAATTGACATAAATAAGTCCATTACTAACGAGTTGAATCCAGCCGAAATTTTTAGTACAAATGTTTTGCTCGGAGATTCGGCAAACAGCTTGAAAAAGAAGGAATACAAAAATTTCAAGAAGGAAGATATGGAGTTTATCGGTAATGACAATTCAATAATCAGCATTAAAGATAAAGTTAAAATTACCGGAAAAGTTAGAGTAATGAGTGATACTAACATTGACAAAAAACCTTACATAAGTTGCATCGTATATGTCGATAAAATAGAAAAACAATGAAAAGATGCGATTGGGCAAAAAACGATTTGGCGATTCATTATCACGATACTGAATGGGGCGTTCCGCTTCATGATGACCAAAGATTATTTGAATTTTTGATACTCGAAGGTGCTCAAGCAGGTTTGAGTTGGGATACGGTTTTGGCAAAACGAGACAATTATCGCAAGGCTTTTGATAATTTCGATGCGGACAAAATCGCTAATTATGATGATACAAAATGTGCAGAACTGCTTGAAAATGTTGGAATTATCCGCAATCGTTTGAAAATTGCTTCGGCTGTCCGCAATGCAAAATGTTATCTCGAAGTTGTCGAAGACTTCGGCACATTTGATAAATATATTTGGTCATTTGTTGACGGCAAACAAATTGTCAACGCTTGGGAAAATATCAAACAAGTTCCCGCAACCACAGAAATTTCGGATGCAATGTGCAAAGATTTGAAAAAACGCGGCTTTAATTTTGTCGGCTCAACGATTATGTATGCGTTTATGCAAGCGACCGGAATGGTGAACGATCATTTGACGAGTTGTTTTAGATACTATGAATTATAAACCCGAAGAATTAGCAACTTATCTTTATGATTATTGCAATAATCTGCTGACCGTTGAGGAAAGAGAGGCATATAAAAACACACTTGTTTTATTCAAAATTAGAAATTCTGAATCGCCGGCAAAGAAAAAATTATTGCGAAAAGAGTGGTTTTCTTCAGATGCTGAAGTTTTAGATTTGCTCAAAAATGGCGAGGAAGAATTTTTCAGGAATTTAGAACTTAGGGTATTGCGTGATAATCCTCAAAAAGAGTTTTTGAATATATGCCCAAAATGTAACTACCTGACTAAAACCCCGAAAGCAAAACAATGTAGAAAATGCCATCATTCGTGGCATAATAAAGTTGAGAGGTGAAAATTATGATAACAACAATCGAAGAAACTTTGATTCAAAAAATCCATGTTTTACCGCCAGAAAAACAGGCGAAAGTTTTGGAATATGTTGAGGAAATTGAGGTTGCAGGTTCTACAAATGGTTTTCAACTTGATGCAAAAGAAGAGGAAAGACGCAAAAAGCTGATGCGATTTGTCGGAATTGCGAGCAGCAAAACAGGCGATATTTCTGAACGAGTTGATGAAATTCTTGCCGAAGGAATCAACAAACGCGAAGGTTGGAGTTTGCCTTAATGAAAAATTCGCTGATAGATACAGGCTATTTGTTTGCAATTTTCGACGATAAAGACTCGCATCATCAAAGTTGCAGTAAGATTTTTGAGCGAGAAATTGTTACTGCGATTTTGCCTGATATTGTCATTCCTGAAATCTCATATTTGATTTTGCGAGAGTTGAGTGTCAAAACTTTGGTCGAATTTTTGAGAGCAATCGCAAACGGCGAATATTTAATTGTTCGCACTACCGAAAACGATTTGAACCGTGCCGCTGAAATTCTTGAAAAATATGACGACAACAACATTGATTTAGTTGACGCGTGTATTGTAGCAATCGCGGAAAGGCTTAAAATTGAAAAGATTCTAACCGTTGACCGCCGACATTTTAGCGTTTTCAAGCCAAATCATTGCGAAAGTTTTACGCTTTTACCAAATTAGTTTATCTGCCAAAAAATGATTAAAAAAATACTCGAAAACAGTCGTTTCGTTGTCTTTATTGCGGTTGCCGGTTCGCTCATTGCGAGCTTGACGCTGCTTGTTTTTGGCATCTACGAAATCGGTGCAATTTTAGTAAAAATTCCGCAAGGTGCGGCAGATTTAAAGACCGTTGTTTTAAAATTTATTGAAATAATCGACGGCTTTTTGCTCGCCACAGTTTTTCTGATTATTGCCGTCGGACTTTACGAACTTTTTATTGATTCAACTTTGGATTTGCCCGAATGGCTTGATATAAAAACGCTCGATGATCTGAAAGCAAAACTAATCGGAGTAGTGATAATTGTTTTAGCCGTTATTTTTCTCGGAAACACGGCACGTTGGTCAGGCGGCACGGAAATTCTTTATCTCGGCGGTGGAATCGCGGCGGTGATTGCTGCTTTAACTTATTTTTTGAGCCAAAAGAAATGAAGATCGATTTCCCGATTACACCTGCAATTCGCGTCTTGCGTGAACATAAAATTTATTTCGAACCGCATATTTTTGATTATGTTGAAAAAGGCGGAACGCGAGTTTCGGCGGAAGTTTTAGGCGTTGACGAACACGCCGTTATCAAAACCTTAGTCTTTGAAATTGATGCAAACAAACCACTTATCGTCTTGATGCACGGCGATTTAGAGGTTTCGACTAAAAATTTAGCAAGGCTCGTCAACGCCAAAACCGTTTCGCCGGTCTCACCCGAAAAAGCAAACAAATTGACAGGTTATTTGGTCGGCGGAACTTCGCCTTTTGGAGTGAAAACTAAGATGCCGATCTATGTCGAGAAAACAATTTTCGAGTTGGAGAAAATCTTTATCAACGGCGGAAAACGTGGTTTTTTATTATCAATTGAACCGCAAGTCTTGCGAAAAGTTTTGCAGATTGAAGAAGTTGAGGTTGGAATTAGGTCAATAAGTTGAAAAGCTAATCCGGTTCAAGTTCATTTTCCAAAACCTCAATCGAATCAATAATCCCGATAAATCTATTTCCAAATTCAGTTAGTTCATATTCAACTCGCGGCGGAATTTCAGGGAAAATTGTTTTACTGAAAATGCCGTAATTTATTAATTTTCGCAATCTTTCACTCAAAACTTTTGTGGTTAATCCTTCAACACTTTTTTCCATCGCACCGGGACGATTTACGCCTTTTCTTACCAACGAGATTATCGAAAGCGACCATTTACATCCGATTATGTCTTCGACCATCAATTTAACCGGTCTTTTTTCTAAAATTTTTTTCGCCTGTGTTTGCATAAATTTATACCAAAAAGTAAGTATCTAACCAAAAAGTGCAGACTTACATTGCCGTTTTTACTTTGCTACATTCAACTTAACTCAACCAGAGTTTAAAGAAAAATTTAAGGAATTGAAAGGTTAAATATATGAAAAACAAAGTAATTTTTTATCACGCGGGATGCCCTGTGTGCGTTGACGCGGAGCAGTTGATTGTTGACACAATTGACACGGAACGGTTTGAAGTTGAAATCGTTCATCTTGGCGAAAGTAAGTCGAGATTAAGCGAAGCGGAGAATTTTGGCGTTAAAAGCGTTCCGGCATTGGTCATCGGAAATCATCCGTATCACATCAATTTTGGTGCAAGTATCGAGGATTTGAAATAAATGAAAACTAAAATATTATATTTCGTGATTGCAACTGCAATCTGTGTTTTTGGAACAACGACAATTTTTTCGCAAGAGAAAATTCCGGGCTATATCTATGGGCAAACTGCACTTAAGCAGTCGCCTGTTTCGCTCGACGATTTTGAAAAGTTGAAACAAAGCGTGTTGTTTACGGATGAAGATGTCAAGTATTTGCGGATGTCTAACGATGTTTTAAAGGATCAGACGGAAGCTATTTTGGATGTTTGGTATGGTTTTGTCGGCTCAACACCGCAACTTGCCTATTTTTTTACAAGCAAAAAAGACGGAAAATTGGATGCCGCGTATTTGTCAGCCGTCAGAAAAAGATTCGCACAATGGATTCTCGACACTTCAAACGCAAAGTTTGACCAACAATGGCTGGATTATCAACACGAAATTGGGTTGCGACACACCAAAATCAAAAAGAACAAAACAGACAAGGTGAATAGCGTTACACAAGTGAATTTTCGTTATATTCCCGCGTTGGTTTATCCGATTACGGCAACTTTGAAACCATTCTTGGCGAAAAAAGGAAATTCTTCCGAAGAAGTGGAAAAGATGCACCAAGCGTGGATAAAAGTCGTCTTAATTCAGGCGATTTTGTGGAGTCAGCCGTATATCAAAGACGGACAATTCTAACACTTGCCGTATTTGGCGGATAAAGGGCAGTGGTTTTGTTACCGCCGTCCTTTTTTGTTTGTGTAAATCGCTTTCGATAAAGAAGTATTGTAAATTATTTCTTACAAACAAATATTGGAAATTCCCCCGAATTCAAAAATGGAACACGGAAATAATAATCATCAACACATTGATAAAGTTACCTATGCGGGACTTTTAATTTCACTCGGCATTGTTTTTGGCGACATCGGAACTTCGCCGCTGTATGTTTTTTCGGCGATTATCGGAACTCGAAAAATCGAACCGATGCTCGTTCTCGGCGGACTTTCGGCTGTTTTTTGGACGCTGATGTTTCAGACAACAATTAAATACGTCATCATCGCGTTACGAGCAGACAACAACGGCGAAGGTGGCATTTTTTCGCTTTATACATTAATCAAACGCTACGCCGGAAGTTGGCTAATGTATGTGGCGATTATTGGTGGTTCTTTTTTGTTGGCAGACGGCATAATTACGCCGCCGATTTCGGTCTCGTCCGCGATTGAAGGTTTGCGGATTTACTCGCCAAATATTCCAACTGTGCCGATTGTTATTGTTATTTTAATTGGAATTTTCGTTGCTCAACAATTTGGCACGCAGTTAATTGGTAAGTTTTTTGGACCTGTGATGACGATTTGGTTTTTGTTCATCGGCGGAATCGGTTTGATGTCTTTCGTCAATGATTTTTCCGTTTTGAAAGCGATAAATCCTTATTACGCTTATCAACTTTTGGCAGAATATCCGCATGGTTTTTGGTTGCTTGGAGCAGTTTTTCTCTGCACAACTGGAGCCGAAGCTCTGTATTCCGATATGGGACATGCCGGACGCGGAAATATCAGATTCAGTTGGATTTTGGTGAAAATTTGTCTGCTTTTAAGTTACGCTGGACAATGTGCGTGGTTGCTAAGTCAATCAGGTAAAACACTTACGGGCACAACGCCTTTTTATTCAATCGTTCCGCCTGCAATTTTACCGGTCGCAATTATAATCGCAACTTTGGCGGCAATTATCGCTTCACAAGCCTTGATTTCCGGAAGTTTTACGCTGATTGGTGAAGCAATTCGGCTGTCGTTTTGGTCACGTCAACGCATCGTTTATCCGACTGATTTCAAAGGTCAGCTTTACATTCCGCAAGTCAATTGGTTACTAATGTTTGGCTGTATTTTCATCGTTTTATATTTTCACGAATCAAAACATATGGAAGCCGCGTATGGACTTTCCGTTACGCTAACGATGCTGATGACAACGTTTTTGCTCTTTGTTTATATGCGTTCGCGGCGATTTAATCCAATTCTGACTTTTGGTTTGACTGGCTTATTTTTGATTATTGAACTCGCATTTTTGATTGCCAATATGGAGAAATTCCCCGAAGGCGGTTACGTTTCGGTTTTGGTCGGATTCGTGCTTTTCGCAATCATGTGGATTTGGTTTAACGGCAGACAACTCCGTAAAAAGCTGACAATTTGGGAAAATACCGAACCATTTTTCAAGACATTAGAAGAACTGAGCAACGACAAAACAATTCCCCAATATTCGACGCATTTGGTCTATTTAACAGCCTCTGATTCGCCCAAAAAGCTCGAACGTGAAACCATTGAATCAATCCTTGAAAAAACTCCAAAACGTGCCGATGTTTACTGGTTTGTTCATATAAAAACCGACGATCGTCCGTTTACAACCAAATATAAAGTTGAGACGATTGCCAAAGAAGATGTTTATTTTCTTACATTTACGCTAGGTTTCAGAATTGAACCACGCATCAATTATTTCTTTGAACTGGCACTTGAAGACCTCGTAAAAAACAAAGAAGTTGAGTTGACCAGCCGACATCCGGCGTTGAAAAAATACGATATTCGCGGTGATGTTCGCTTTGTTTTGCTTCGTTCATTTTTGAGTTACGAAAACGATCTTCCTGCCAAACAAAATTTCATCATGCGTTCATATTACATTTTGCGACGCTGGTTTAGCATCCGCGAAGATGTCGCTTACGGGTTGGACGCAGACAATGTTGATATTGAAAATGTTTCGGTTGTGGTGGCGAGACCGGAAGAGATAAATTTGGTCAGAGAAACTTAAAATGAGTGACAAAGATTTAATCGAAAAGATTGAAGAAAACATCAAAAGTCCAACTATTTCAACAGATACAGGACTTGAAGCTGCTCAGAAAATCGGGAAAATTGCCGAAGCAGAAAATATTGATTGGGCATTGGTCGGTGGAATCGCAATGTATCTTTATGGTTCGCCACGTTTGACCAAAGATGTTGATATTATTGCTTCAAACTCCGTTTCGCTGACAGCAAATGCCCCGCTAAATCTTGGCGGATTCAATTACATAATCGAGATTGGAAAATACAAAATTGGGGTTGATTGGATTGTCCGAAATGATGGTTATGCCAAATATTACAAAGCAGCTTTGAAAGAATCTGTGCAAATGCCGCAAGGTTTCAAACTCATTTCGCCTGAATGGCTAGTGATTCTAAAACTTTTTGCAGGCAGACAAAAGGATTATGATGATGCCGTTTTCTTGTTGAAAGATAAGGGTTTAGTGAATCGCTCAAAAGTCAAAGAAAATATTGTTCGCATCGGCGGAGATGATGCTTGGTTGGCGGCTTTGTCGAATTTTAGACGTTTATGCAGTCTCGCCGATGGAAGTTCTGAAGAATCAGGCAAATATTACGAAATTGATTAAAAAAATTAGTCAGAAATTATTGGCAAAAACAAACTGACATATGTTCAAATATATTTATGTAATTAACAATAAGTTTGCCCGACAATTTAGCGATTAGTCTGCAATCAAACAGACAGAATTTACCAAAAATTTTTGAGTTTGGATTAAGAGAGTTTAATGCAAGTTCATCAATAGGATACAAAAATGTGACTGACGTGTTAGAGTTTTTTGCAAATTTACCGACTCCTGAAGAAACTTTAGCGTTACGACCCTCAAAAAATCTGAGCCAACAAATTAACGAACTTTTGGAGAAAAATCGTCGTGAAGGTCTATGCGAATCTGAAGAGCAAATATGGTCAAGTTACGAATTTATTGAACATCTAGTCCGAATTGCTAAAGCTAAAGCGTTGAAACAACTGAAGAAATGAGTGTTACTTACATCTAAACTGCTTTGCGAAATTTGGTTTATAAACGTGCGAAAAGTTTGTGCGAATATTGCCTGATTCCCGAAGAAATCTGTTTCACTAAACATCAGATTGACCACATTATTGCCGAAAAACATGGTGGTTTAACCGTTGAAAATAACTTAGCTTTATCTTGTTCAATTTGCAATAAATTTAAAGGAAGCGATATTTCTTCGATTGACGGCGAAACCGATGAAATTGTTTCGCTTTTTAATCCACGAAAACATCTTTGGAATGAGCATTTTAGAATTGAAAACGGCTATTTTATCGGCTTAAGTCCAAACGCCGGAGCAACCATCAGACTTTTGCAACTAAACAATTTGGCAAGAGTCGAAGAGCGAAGAATTTTCTTGTAAAAACTATTGGAATTTATTGGCAAAAATAAAATGTTTTGTGTATATTGTAAAAATGAATGAACATTCACTCAGTTAATAGTTATTGATTCATTTATCCATTGCGACGCGAACGTGGTTCAATGAATCAATGGGAAAATGAATCAATGAATCAATTCCAAAGGAAATCATTATGAAAGAAGCAGTTATCGTATCAGCGGTTCGAACCGCAGTTGGAAAAGCACCGAAAGGAACATTGAAAAACACGCGTCCTGATGATTTAGGAGCAGCGGCGATTAAAGAAGCAGTCGCTCGTGTGAACGGCTTAAATTTGAGCGAAATTGACGACGTAATTATGGGTTGTGCGTTTCCCGAAGCACAGCAGGGAATGAACGTCGCACGGACTTCGGCGATTTTAGCGGGTTTGCCTGTCGAGACTTCGGCGATGACCGTAAACCGTTATTGCTCAAGCGGTTTGCAGACAATTGCACTTGCCGCAGATCGCATTAAAACAGGCGGTGCGGACATCATTATCGCTGGTGGACTCGAAACAATGTCGATGATTCCGATGGGCGGAAATGGTTTTCGTCCGAATCCGAATTTGGCTGAAAATTATCCTGATTATTATTTGAATATGGGATTAACTGCGGAAAATCTGGCGAAAAAATACGAGATAACACGCGAACAAGCCGACCAATTTTCGCTCGAATCTCATCAAAAAGCGGCGGCGGCGATTCAATCGGGCAAGTTCAAAAATGAAATTGTTCCGATGAATATTTTCGTTGACGAATTGGATGCAAAAGGTCGGGTTTTACGCAAAGAAGTCGTTTTTGAAACTGACGAAGGTCCGAGATTTGAAGCGACAATCGAAGGTTTTGCGAAACTCCGACCAGTTTTTCATGTTAAAGGAACTGTCACCGCCGGAAATTCTTCGCAAATGTCAGACGGTGCGGCGGCATGCGTTGTAATGTCTGCGGATCGAGCTAAAGAATTGGGTCTGAAGCCGCTTGCGAGATTTGTCAGTTTCGCCACAGCAGGTTGTTTGCCCGAAGAAATGGGAATCGGACCTGTTTATGCAATTCCAAAAGCGTTGAAATTGGCGGGGTTGACTTTGGAAGATATTGACGTTTTTGAGTTGAACGAAGCATTTGCCGCCCAAGGTTTGTCGGTAATGAAAGTTTTGGAAATGAATCCTGAAAAAGTAAATGTCAACGGCGGTGCAGTCGCCCTTGGACATCCGCTCGGTTGCACTGGTGCTAAACTTACGGCGACTCTTTTAGGCGAATTAGAACGCCGAAAAGCACGCTACGGAATGGTGACAATGTGTGTCGGCGGCGGAATGGGTGCGGCTGGAATTTTTGAAAGAATTTCATAAGCGTTTATGATAAATCTTTCTAGCATAAAGGTCAGCAAGAACTTTTTGAAAACGGAAAAACTAAGCGAATTTCCAATGATTTCTGTCCGCGATTACTTCGGCAAATGGACGCAATAAATCAAGCCGACATTCCCGAACAATTAAATTTTCCGGGTTATGATTTACATGAATTAAAAGACGAACTTGCAGGTTTTTGGGCAATGAAAGTCAACAAAAATTGACGTTTGACATTCAGATTTATTAGTGGAAACGCCGTAGATTTGAACTTGGAAGATTATCATTGAGGTTTTTATGAGCACTAATTCTAACCGCCGTCCAACTCATACCGGAGCGATTTTGCGTGAAGATTCGCTTCCGGCTATTGGTCTGACAAATACCGAATTTGCAAAAGTTTTAGGAGTTTCGACTCGAACTTTGAGCGAACTTTTAAAAGAACGTTCGCGTTTGACGGTTGATTTGGCACACCGAATCAGTTTGGCACTCGGAATGTCGCCCGAAGTTTTGCTTAGGATGCAACAAGCCGTTGATCTGTATGATTTACAGTTGAAAAACGCAAAAGTTTATCGCCAAATTCATCGAATCGCCGCTTGACTTGATTGGATTCTCGAAGAAATCTTGTTCAACATCAGCAGATAAACAAATTTAGCAGTTAGAATTTCGCTTGTTTGGTGAAATTTTAACTGCTAATATTCGTTTGGAGCGAAAAGGAGTAAAAGTTATGACTGTGACAATTGAATTAAAGCCAGAAATTGAAAATTTTCTACGCACCAAAGCATCAAAAAACGGTGTCAAAGTTGAAACTTTCATCGAGACTTTTATCGAAGAAAATATTGTTGAAGAAGAGCCGAAACCTTTTCATGAAACCGCGACAAAAGAAGAGCGGCGAGCGAAATTTCATCGTTGGCTAGATAGCCACAAAGACAGAGGCGGACCGTTTTTATCTGACGAAGCCACGAGACGCGAAAATATTTACTAAAATCTATGTATTTACCTGATACAAGTATTGTTTTGCGACTCAATGAGCCAAGTAATCCGATGTGTAAAACTGTCCGCGAATGTTTGGATAAACTCGAAAGACGCGGCGAAATTTTAGTTATTGTTCCGCAAGTTTTGGTGGAGTTTTGGGTTGTGGCAACTCGTCCGAAAGATGTCAACGGTTTGGGAATGAGACCCGATGAAGCCGAGGTTGAGTTGGCAAATTTGCAAGAAATTTTTACACTTTTTCCCGAAAATGAAAAGATTTTCGACGAATGGAAAGCGATTGTAACCAAGCACAAAGTCAGCGGAAAACCTTCGCACGATGCACGAATTGTTGCCGCCATGAAAACTCATAAAATTGACAAAATTTTGACATTAAATCCGCAAGATTTTAAGCGTTACAACGAAATTATTTCAATCACACCGCAAGAAGTTTTGGACGAGGCTTAATCATAAAAGTATATCTTCAAGAATCAACAAATCGTATAAACTTTCCGCTGAAACTTACTTAATTCACCTTGAAATTAATGGAAACCGAAAATTAATGTGTGTTGGTGAAGAAATAGTTGTGGTGGGAATTTTCGAGCATTTATAAAAAAATTAAAATTTTTGGCAAAAAAGTTGACCTCAATGAGTCTTACATTAAGGTTTTTTTTCCTTATCAAATTAAAAAATTAAAGAGAGAATAGTCAATAATGAGAATGCCAACAGCTTTAGAATTAGACGGTTATTTGAACAAAAACATCAAAGAAATATGTCCTTGTGAACTTTGGGACAATGGTTTAAGTCATTGTGCACATTTTGTTAGCCATGTGATGAACTATCAATTTGGATACACTTGCTTTCAAATGTCTGGAAAAGGTGAGAAAGATAAAACAGCTTGTGTCAGAGTTGTTGAAATTTTTCAACACACACGAAGATTTGGTAAATGGGCGGATAGACCGAAAGATTTAAAAACTGGACTAATTTTTATTACTCTCGGGAAACTCGTTGATGTGAAGAAAAAAACTTATACCGGAATTCCGCAAAATCATATCGGTATATTTATTGGCGACGATATTTGGCAATATAGAAACCGAAGCAAGCACGTTGTCAAACAAACGCCAACGGTTTTTAGCCAACACTACGACTATACGGGAAAAAAGGGATTCGAAATATTTTATGGAGAATTTCCTTTATGAGAAAATACGTTTTCAGATTAACGATACTTGGAATGATATTACTTTCTATCGTTTCCACAACGTTCGGGCAAAAGAAAAAAATACAATCAAAAGTGGTTGAACCGACAGCAAAAGAAGCATTTAAGCAGATTTTTGCAAATGGAAACTTACAACTAAACTCTTTTCAAAGTTGCAAATCTTACGCTACGACAGAACAAAAAACGATTTCTGATTACCTTGCAAACGTTCTTTCGTTTCAAACTGAGCCGGGAAAATTCCGTGTTGATTTTACATTTACTGAGGAAAAAAATAAACGAAATGAATTAGTTTGGGTTTGCGATTTAGTATTTAGAACCGTTGATGAGCCTGAAACTAGCACTGATGGATTTAGGTTCAAAATGCTAAATTCTGACAGAAAATTGATTCGACAATCTGTGATGTGTGTCGGTGTTGGTTAGTCTTTTTGAATAAAAAACACTTGCGTTTTCTTTTCAAAAGAATTAGATTAGTCTTAACAAAATGAATGAACATTCATTCATAAAAAATTAGGAGCAAATTTATGGACGCAAAAATGGAAAAAGAGTATATCAAAGGCGGAGCGTTTTTGATCAGCAGTGGCACAACGGCGGATTGTTTTACGCCTGAAGATTTTACCGATGAACATAAAATGATCGGCGAAACTTGCCGCGAATATATTGATAACGAAGTTGTTCCGCAATTGCCGGCACTCGAAAAACACGAGTGGAATATTGCCAAAGATTTGCTCAAAAAAGCCGGCGATTTGGGACTTTTGGGAGCGAATATTTCCGAAGATTACGGCGGAATGGCACTCGACCAAACTTCGGGCTGTATCATCGCGGAAATGGTCGGACGCGGAAGCGGTTTCGGTTCGGCTTACGGAGCTCAAACGTCAATCGGTTTGTTGCCGATTTATTATTGGGGTTCGGAAGAACTTAAAAAACAATGGATTCCGGGCATCATTTCGGGCGAAATTGCAACCGCGTATTGCTTGACCGAATCGAGTTCGGGTTCCGATGCTCTCGGTGCAAAATGCGTGGCGAAATTGAGCGAAGACGGACAACATTACGTTTTGAACGGCGAAAAAATGTGGATTACAAACGGCGGTTTTGCTGATGTTTATATTGTTTTTGCGAAACTCGACGGATTGAAAGAAAACTTCTCGGCGTTCCTTGTCCCGCGTTCGGAAAACTGTAAACCTGCGGCGGAAGAACATAAGATGGGCATCAAATCTTCTTCTACGACAGCCGTAGTTTTGTCCGACGCGAAAATTCCTGTCGGCAATTTAATCGGCAAGATTGGCGACGGTGCGAAGATTGCCTTTGGTGTTTTGAATGTCGGACGTTTCAAACTCGGTGCGTCCGTAACAGGCGGTGCAAAACTCGCAATTCACGAAGCTGTCCGCTATGCAAACGAACGTCATCAGTTCAATAAACCGATTTCGAGTTTCGGTGCGATCAAACATAAATTGGCGGAAATGGCGATTAAAACTTGGGTTTCGGAAGCGATTACATATCGCACAGTCGGGATGATTGACACGCTTATCGGCGATAAAACCGACAATGCGACCAAACTTCAATCCATTGACGAATACGCGGTTGAAAGTTCGATTAACAAGGTTTTTTGCTCGGAATCGTTGGATTATGTGGTTGACGAAATGGTGCAAATCTACGGAGGTTACGGCTATTCAGCTGAATATCCGGCGGATAAAGCCTACCGCGATTCACGCATTAACCGAATTTTTGAAGGCACAAACGAAATCAACCGTTTGCTCATTCCGGGACAATTGATGAAACGTGCGATGAAAGGCAAACTCGCTCTTTTGCAAGCCGCGAAAGCCTTGCAAGACGAGATTATGAACCCGCAAATGTCGTTTGACGACGACGATTCATTATTGGCAATGGAAACGAAACTTGCAAGTAATGCGAAGAAAGTTGCGTTGATGATTCTCGGCACGGCGGCACAAAAATATATGTTGGATTTGGCGAATCAGCAAGAAGTTTTGATGAATTGTGCCGACATCATTATGCAAGCCTACGCAATGGAAACCGCAGTTTTACGGGCGAAAAAGCAAGCGGCAAAAGGAAACGCCGACCGTCAAATCGAGATGGCACAAGTTTTCTGCAACGATGCCATCCAAAAAATCGAAGCCTCGGCAAAAAACACGATCGCCGGAATGCTCGAAGGCGACGAAGCGAAAATGTTATTAGTTGCGTTGAAGCGTTACACGAAAAATAATTCACCGATTAACACTTTCGCGGCTCGTCAGAGGATTGCGGATGTGATGATTGGGGCGAATACTTATACTTTTTAGTGAAAAGTTAAAAACTAAAAGTGAAAAGTTCGAGGTTGAAAGGCTTCGGACTTTTTTTTTATAAACCTAATTGTTGAAGAATTCAGTTGCCGAGATAAAATCGAAATTTATAACTCGCTGTAATCTAGAAAAGTCTTTGACGTTATCAGTAACGAGAAAATAGTTTGATTTTTGAGAGATAGTGTAGGCAATTAGTGCATCATTTTGGAGGCGAATTGCGTCATCATCAGGGCGTTGGGTTTTTATTGAATCTTTTTCTTCTTGGATTTTCAAAGTCCGAATCTTTTTAGCAGAGTTCCAAAAATCTGACACTGAAGGAACAATGAGTAAATCATTTTGGTAAAAATCTTCACGCCATTTTTCATATAGTTGCAAGGTTTTTCGACTTCTTGATGAGTATGTTAGCTCACATAAGACAACTAACGATAAAGCCATTGCGTTGAAAAATTTATCATCAGCATACAGTTGTTGTTTGTAGCTGATAAACACATTGGTATCAAAGACCGGTTTTTTCGACTTCATAGCCTTTATCTTTCATCATCGCCTCAATAGCCGCACGGCTAGATGCAATACGCTGTTTATCTGCTTCGGATAAATTTTTAGGCAATTTATAATCCGTAGCTGTTGGCAATTTTTTTCCGTTTGAATTAGATTTTACTTTTTTAACTAGTATAAACTCACCTCATGTGATTACTTTATCACATCAAAATCAAAATACCACCTCTTCACCTAAACGACGCTCCCGAATTATTGTTTCAGAAAGCGGTTCGCCGTCAATATTCATCGGGACAAAATCATCATCATTATCGCTCATTCCGGTCGGAATATGTGTGATAAGTCCTTTATCGAAAAGGTGTTGATAGACATCATTTTTGGAAATATTGGCGGTTTTGCTTTCCTCTTTTATTTTTAGAGACAAAGTTTTAACAATCGTTTTCTGCTCAGTTAGCGGCATTCTGTAAATTTCATTCAAAACTTCTTGCAGACTCATAACATTTTTCCTCCGCCATATTTTAACTCATTTCTAATCGGCAACAAAATTATTAGATGCGACGAAGCGAAAATGCTGTTCGTGTCATTAAAGCGTTACACAAAAAATAATTCACCGATTAACACTTTTGCGGCTCGTCAAAGAATCGCAGACGTAATGATTGGAGCGAATACTTATACTTTTTAGTGAAAAGTGAAAAACTAAAAGTGAAAAGTCCGAAGTCGAAAGGCTTCGGACTTTTTATTTTACGTTAAATTTAATAAATATTGAAAAGTGTGCTAATTTTCAATAAGATGAACGGAGCAATGCAAGTAAAATCAAAACAAAGAGTTGCGGATCACGGCGAAGTTTTTACTAATGATCGTGAAGTAAATGCAATGCTTGACCTTGTTAAAAATGAGACCGAAAGAATTGATTCGCGTTTCCTTGAACCTGCTTGCGGAAACGGGAATTTTCTTGCACCAATTTTAGAAAGAAAGCTCACGGTTGTAGAAAATCGTTATAAAAAGAGCCAACTTGAATTTGAGCGTTATTCAATTATTGCAATTTCAAGTATTTACGGCATCGATATTTTAGAAGATAACGTAATTGCTTGCCGAAAAAGATTGTTGGAAATTTTTGACGAATTTTACAAACGCATTTATAAAGATAAAATTGACACGAAAGTTTTGAAATCTGCCGAGTTTATTTTGACCAAAAATATTGTCTGGGGCGATGCTCTCGATTTGGTAACGGTTGGCAAATCGCCGCAACCGATTGTTTTTAGCGAATGGTCAGCGGTGAATGGCAGTTTTGTAAAAAGACGTGATTTTACGTTTGAGCATTTGGTTGTCAGCATTACGGGAAGTCTTTTTTCCGATTTGGGCGATGATGCTTATATTCCCACGCCGATAAAAGAATTTCCGCCGACTCATTTTTTAGAACTCTCGAAATATGCTTAATATCTCTTACAATCCTGATGTTTTGTCGTGTTTGGCGAATTTGAGCAACGACGAAGTTTTTACGCCGCCGAATCTGGCTAATCAGATTCTCGATTTACTTCCGCCGGAACTTTTTACCAATAAGGAAACTAAATTTCTCGATCCGGTTTGTAAATCGGGCGTGTTTTTGCGTGAAATTGCCAAGCGTTTGATTGCCGGACTCGAAGCGGAAATTCCTGATTTGCAAACGAGAATTAATCATATTTTCAAGCATCAACTTTTTGGCATTGCCATTACCGAACTGACTTCTTTGCTTTCACGCCGCAGTATTTATTGCTCGAAACGGGCAAACAGTAAATATGCCATCGGCGAAGGTTTTACCAATGAACAAGGCAACATCATTTTCGAGACGAACAAACACACTTGGAAAAAAGGTAAATGCACCTTTTGCGGAGCCAGCCAAGAGGTTTATGACCGCAAAGATGTTTTGGAAACTTACGCTTACCAATTTATTCACACAGACAAACCCGAAAAACTTTTTAAAAATATGAAATTTGATGTAATTATCGGCAATCCGCCGTATCAATTGAGTGATGCCGGTGAAAGCACCGGAGCATCGCCCATATATCATCATTTTATCGAACAAGCAAAAAAGCTAAGCCCACGTTTTATGACAATGGTTATTCCGTCTCGCTGGTTTGCGGGCGGTAAGGGCTTAGATGATTTTCGTGAAGCAATGCTTAATGATTACAGAATTTCAAAACTAGTTGATTATCCGATAGCTTCGGAAGTCTTTCCTGGGATTAAATTGATTGTTGGTGTTTGTTTTTTTCTTTGGGAAAGAGACAGAGACAAAAATTTGCCGTGTAATATTTCAACGCGGATGAAAGGTATTGAAGATGTGATGAGTCGCCGTTTGAATGAATTTGATACTTTTGTCAGATTTAATAAAGCAATTCCGATTCTTACAAAAGTTCGCCAAAAAGGATTTAGCTCAATGAGCGAGCAAGTTTCACGGCAAAAACCGTTTGGCTTACGAACATTTGTTCGATCAAGTGGACGAGGCGAAATTACGCTGTATGCAAACAAAGAGATTGGAAAAATTGAAGAATCCGAAATCACTAGCGGAAAAGAAATGTTAAATAATTGGAAGGTATTGACTTCAATGGGTTATGGCGAGGGCGGAGAATCTCGTGATTATCCGCGAATGATTATGGGAAAACCAATAATTGCATCGCCGCCAAGTGCTTGCACTGAAACATATTTGGTTGTCGGAAATTACTCAAGCGAACTTGAAGCAAAAAACCTTGCATCGTATTTACGAACAAGGTTTCTTCGGTTTCTTGTTGCCTTACGGAAAAACACCCAACACATTACAAAAGAACGTTTTTCATTTGTCCCTCTTTTACCAATGACTGAAACTTGGACAGACGAAAAACTATACAAAAAATACGGAATAACCGCCGAAGAAATCGCCTTTATCGAATCGCTGATTCGCCCGATGGAAACGAGTTTGTATGATTGAAACCAGAAGTCGCCAAAGGCGACAGACATAATAGCCTATGGTGAAACCATAGGTAAATTAAGTCGTTTGTTTCGTCGCTGAAAGTGACGAACAATGTTTATGAGCAATATGTTCGTCGCCTACAGCGACGGCACGTTTGAAACATTTTCCTAGCGATTCTCGCTAGGCTATAATGTTGGTCACCATTGGCGATTCAGAATATTTATTAGCCAAAAATTTTCAAATAATTGTTTGATGGCAAATAAAGACTTTTCCAGTTGAAATGATATGTCACATAATGCAAAGTAATTTTAATAATACCTGCCAAGCCTCTGACCGAGTGGTTAAGCTCAAATCGGCGGGTTTTCCTTTTTAAGCAATTTTTTAAGCAATGAATAAAGAATTTCCCGCCACGTCCGAATTCAAATCCGACCATTTACGCTTACGAATTGGTTGGCGTATCAACTCACGCCGATATGCTGAAAATCGGCTTTACCGACAGAGATGCACAAACACGAGTTGCCGAACAACTGAAAACAAGTGCCGTAAAATACAAAATCGTTTTTGAAGAATCGGCAATGCGAAACGACGGAACTGCTTTTACCGATCACGAAGTTCACCGCTATTTACGCCAAAAGAAATTCACCAATCCCGAAGGTGAATGGTTCAAATGCAAAATCGAAGACCTTCAAGCCGCCATTTTTGCCATCAAAAACGGTATTAAAAACGAAGAAAATCGTCATTTGAGCTTCGGAATGCGTCCCGAACAATCAGAAGCCGTCGAAAAAACCGCTTATTATTTTGAAAGTTTCCGAGCAGAAAATCCCGATAAAACTCCGCACTTTCTCTGGAACGCCAAAATGCGTTTCGGCAAAACCTTTGCTTCGTATCAATTGGCAAAAAAATTGAATTGGAAAAAAGTGTTGGTTCTGACCTTCAAACCTGCCGTTCAAAATGCTTGGGACGAAGATTTAATGACGCACGTTGATTTTGCGGGTTGGCAATTTATCGCACGCAACGGTTTGGCTTATGAAGATGCCGATAAATCAAAACCTTTCGTTTGCTTCGGTTCATTTCAAGATTTTTTGGGTAAAAATCCGGCTGGCGGAATCAAAGCCAAAAATGAATGGGTTCACACCACAAATTGGGATTGTGTGGTTTTAGACGAATATCATTACGGAGCTTGGCGAGATTCGGCAAAAGAACTTTTTGAAGCCGAAGGCGAACGTGAAATTAAATTTGGCGAAGGCGAAGGAATCGAGTTTTTTGACGAAAGCGTGATGCCGATTACCACAAATAATTATCTATATCTTTCGGGAACGCCTTTTCGAGCAATCGCTTCGGGCGAATTTATTGAAGAACAAATTTTTAATTGGACATATTCCGATGAGCAACGAGCCAAAGAAAACTGGCAAGATTTAAGCACAAATCCGTATCTTTCCTTGCCGCGAATGGTAATGCTCACTTATCAATTACCCGATTCAATCCGCGAAATTGCGATGAAGGGCGAGTTCAACGAATTTGATTTGAATGTTTTCTTTTCCGCTTCGGGCATTGGCGAACAGGCAAAATTTGTTTACGAATCGGAAGTGCAGAAATGGCTTGATTTAATTCGCGGTTCTTTCTCAGAAACGGCGATTGATAATCTAAAACTTGGAGCAAAAAAACCGCCGTTACCGTTTTCCGACACTCGATTATTGTGCGTTCTGAATCATACATTTTGGTTTTTGCCGAGCGTTGCTTCGTGCTATGCAATGCGTAATTTACTCAACCAAAGACAAAATACTTTTTATCAAGATTACGAAATTGTCGTTGCCGCCGGAACAAATGCGGGAATAGGCGTTGAAGCACTTCCGCCTGTTTTGGAAGCAATGGAAAATCCTTTGCAATCAAAGACAATTACGTTATCGTGTGGAAAACTCACAACCGGAGTTTCGGTCAAACCTTGGACGGGAATTTTAATGCTCCGCAATTCATCAAGTCCTGAAACATATTTTCAAGCGGCTTTTCGTGTGCAAACACCTTGGGCAATCAAAAATTCTGACAGCCAATCGCCAAACAAAGAAGTTGTCATCAAAGAAGAATGTTATGTTTTCGACTTTGCACCTGACAGAGCTTTACGGCAGATTGCCGATTACAGTTGCCGTTTGAATGTCAATGAAAGTAATCCCGAAAGCAAGGTCGAAGAGTTTATCAGATTTCTGCCTGTTCTCGCTTACGACGGCAGTTCAATGAAACAAATTGACGCGGCGGGAATTTTGGATATGGCAATGAGCGGCACAACCGCCACGCTTCTTGCCAGACGTTGGGAAAGTGCTTTGCTTGTAAATGTTGATAATTTTACGCTGCAAAGATTGATGGAAAGCGAAGATGCAATGAAAGCACTCCGAAGTATTGAAGGTTTTCGCAACCTAAATCAAGACATCGAAACCATCATCAATAAATCCGAAGCAATCAAGAAAGCTAAAAAGGAAGCCAATGAACGTGATTTGACTAAAGAAGAAAAGAAGGAATTATCCGAAGCCGAAAAAGAATATAAATCGAAACGAAAAGAAATACAGGAAAAACTTATCAAATTCGCTACTCGGATTCCTGTCTTTATGTATCTAACCGATTACCGCGAAAGAAGTTTGAAAGATGTAATTACTCAGCTAGAACCCGGACTATTTCAAAAAGTAACAGGTTTGACCGTTAAAGATTTTGAATTGCTCGTCAGTCTAGGTGTTTTCAACAGTTCTTTGATGAATGATGCCGTTTATAAATTCAAACGCTACGAAGACGCGAGTTTGTCTTACACGGGAATCTATAAGCACGAAGAAAAAGATTTAGGATTATTTGATACAGTTTTGAATTCGATGGATTTTCAGGAGGTTTTTTGACATTCTAAATTTAACTCAAAAACAAATCTAACTCAATTCCATCAGACTCTCCCTCGTATTCGGGCTAGAATCTTGTCCGTTTTTCGTGTGATTGTTCCGTTTCGATGTTGGCATTGCGGAAATAAAATGATTTCTAAATTTGGATTGTCTGAAGTTTTCACGCTTCGGGCTTTTTTATATTTCTAATAGCACGACATCCGTGCTATTATGTTTTTAGATGATATTGTCTTTTGCGAATCAAGCAACCGAAGATATTTACAATGGCAAAAATACTTCTGACGCAAGAAGGCTTTTGCCGCGAAATTTATGGAATATTGCGGTTCGCAAATTAGACCAAATTGATGCTTCGGTTTCGCTTGATGATTTGCGGGTTCCGCCGGGAAATCGACTCGAAGCCTTGAAAGCAGACCGAATCGGGCAATACAGCATCAGAATAAATGACCAATATCGTATCTGTTTTACTTGGAATGAAACCGACGCAAGCCAAGTTGAAATTGTTGATTATCATTAGAGTTTGAGAGGCAATTATGAGAATACCGACTGACCGACCGCCGACGCATCCGGGCGAAATGCTCCGCGAAGAATTTTTGATTCCGTTGAATTTGACGCAAAAGGATTTAGCTGATGCGATTCAAGTGCCGTATCAAAGAATCAACGAAATTGTTGCAGGCAAACGCGGCGTAACGCCTTCGACCGCGTTGCGTCTAGCCAAATTTTTTGGAATGAGTGCAGATTTTTGGTTAAATTTGCAGGTGAAATTTGATTTATTTGTCGCGAAGAAAAAGGAAGAAAGCGTTTTGAAAAATATCAGAACGCAGAGTTTTATTTCATCAATGCAATTAAGCTAATTCATTTTCCACCAAACTCTCAATCGTATTCGGGCAAAAAACCTTGCCCATTTTGCCAAGTGTTTGTCCCGTATTCGATGTGGAATTCAAGGCAGAAACGCGAATGTTAAGGAGCGTGTCTCAGGTTTAATATTTCATTTTATAGCTCACATCTTTGTGAAAAATCTCAATAATTTCGCCCGAATTGATTTCAGACAATCCTCAATGAATATCTTCGAGCATTTCAATATGAGTTTTCAAGCGATTGTTAAAGGCTCGTAAAACCAAAATCGCAATTTTCCGATTCGACATATTTTGTTGTGCTTTGATATTTGAATCGGTGGTGAGCATTACTTCAAATTCGTTTTCTTCGGCGAGCAAAAGCAATTTGCCATTGAGAACGTCAGCCCAACCTTGTTCTTGTGTGGTTGCAACATCGTATTCTGTGAGATGATTTTTGAGTCGGCGGTCAAGATTGTGGTCAAGTAAAATCTTCAATTATTTGAGGCTTCCTTAATCAAAGAATTTTTGGCTTGCTCAAGCACGGAAATCGCTCGCTCGCGTGTAACTGGCGGAAAACCTTCGAGAAAATCTTCTAATGTTTCGCCACCTTCAACATAATCGAATAAATTTTGAATCGGCACGCGAGTTCCTGCAAACACAGGCGTTCCGCTTACTTTGTTCGGATTTATTTCTATAGAATTCATTTTCATAATCAAAATTTTAACATAATGTAGCGTGTTTTTGTCTAAAAAGTTTCGAGTTATTTGAAACTCATTTGCATCAAACACTCAATCGTATTTAGGCTAAAATCTTGTCCGTTTTGCCAGGTGATTGTGCCATATTCAATGTGGGCATTGCGGAAATAATTATAATCTTTCAGCTCGGTAAAAATGCCTTTGTCCAAATATGGTTTTACATCAAAAATGCCGTGTTTACCGTTTGAAAGGACGATTTTTATTTTATGTTCGGGTAAAATTTCAAATTCTGTAATACTTTGCAGCATAATGATTTATTTTAATGGCTCAATCTTGAAAACTTGATTTCCTTCGAGTGCAAGTTCCCAATTTGCCATTAGTTCGTCTTCGTGAATTTCAATCCAAGCCTCAACCAATTTTAATTATTTTCTCGGAATTTCTCCCGCTAAAACTTCGCCTGTTTCAATCGAAATTGAAGCGGTAAATCCAGCATATTTAGCGTGAATGTGCGGAAGATTATGTCTTTCTCCATCGAAGAAAAACATTTGTATAATCACTCCGTAAAACATTGAAATTATTGGCTTAATTTTATTAAAATCTGATAATAACATACTTGAATTCAAGGATTTTAGAGAATATTAAAATTAAAAGTAGTTTCGATATAAATTTCATGGTTTTTCCTCAAATCGTTCGAATAAGTTGTTTCTAAATCTGTTTGAATGCGATATAAAATTAAACAATCCTGATGCGTTGGCAAAAATTGAAACGCCGCCGGCAAGGTTTAATAAAAAGTTGATTGCGGTTGATATTAAGTAGTTTATCGACATATTTTTCACCTTATTTATCTGAACAATTCTCATTAAAAACTATTTTTATTTCTGTGTGTCTGCGATTGTTACACTTTTTAAACTCTCACAATCAAAAAAATTTTTTGTTTTTTGTCATCAAATCGTGGCAAGATATTAGAATTATGAGTGAAATTAAAAAATGGTCGGAAGCAAATAGACCAAATCCCGCAATGTTGCGAATGTTGTTAAATAATGAAGGTTATATGGTTTGCCAATGGTTTGATGCACCCGAGAAATGCTATGGTTCGCATATGCACTTTCAGAATCGGACGCATTGGATTGTGAGCGGAAGTTTGGAAATTACATTTTCGAAAACAGGCGAAACTTACATTCTCGAAGTTGGCGATCGCGATTTTATTCCGGCAAACACTTATTATTCGATGCGAGTTATCGGTGAAGAAGCGGCTGATTATATGGTTGGTGAAAAATTATGAAAATCGTTGTGTTGATTGGCTTTTTAATGTTTGGTTCGTTGCAACTTTCTGCACAAATTCAGCAATGCACCGCAAATAAAGTGACAACTTTGCCACTCGCGGGTGAATATGGAAGTGTTGGACAATTTACCGTGACGCGACAAATTATCGCAAATCCGGACGCAAATGCACCTGCACCGATTTCGGTTTTTATTCCGAACAACGCCACGGCTCAAAACAAAGTTCCGGTTGTTTTTTTCGCTCATGGATTTGGTGGAACAAGTTATCTATTTTACGAAACATTGATGCGACAACTCGCTTCAAATGGCTATATCGTTGTTTTTTCACCATATACAGCCAGCTTAATTACGACTCACGCCGTTCGTTACAACCAACTTTGGGGCGGATTTCTCGCTGCAACTCAGCAAAATATTGCGATTATGGATTTAACCAAAGTCGGATTTGCCGGACATTCTTACGGTGCAGGTGCATCGCCCGAAATGGCGAGACGCGGACTCGGGCAAGGTTGGGGAACGAATGGAATGTTTCTTTTTATCATGGCTGCTTGGTATAATTGGGGAACAAATCTTGACCAAATTCCCTCTTCAACAAAAATGATTGTGCAGGTTTATTGGGACGATTTAACGAATCAGCATCTTATTTCGCAAAACGATATTTGGAATAAGCTGCCGCAAATTACTGAGCGAAAATGGCAAGTAATTCGTCGTTCGCAAACAACTTGTTCGCTTGAAAGTGGACACAGCGTGCCTGTCACTGACGGTTTAGGTCAGACGGTTGCGGTCATAGATGCGTATGATGCGTGGGGAATTTGGCGACGACTTCACGCAATTTCCGCATATACTTTTACCGGTAATTTAACGGCAAAAAACGTTGCGTTCGGCGTTGATGCAAATATGGGTCGCTGGCGTGGAACTTTTGGAAATCGTAAAATTTCTCCGCTTGAAACAACCGATTTACCAATTGTTAATTCGTTGACAGCTCCAAATTTTCTGTGGAGTGCGAAATGCACATTTGCAGATTTTGGAACGGTTTGTCCGTGATATTAGTTGGCATTTCAGTCGGCAGATGACAGTTTCATTCTTAAGCCATTGTAAATGGCGACAGCATAAAGCCTAGCTCGAGAGAGCTAGGAAATTGTTTAATTTTTAATAAGCCCGTTTAAACGGGCGACAGAAACTGACAAATTTGTTTCCTGTCGCAATCTACGATAGCTTCAATTTATTAACAAAACTAACCTAGTGTTCCGCAAAGCTCCACACTAGGCTTTATGCTGTCGCCGATTACATCGGCTAAAATAAGACTTTTCGCACTTTCACTTTTTCGCCAAAGCCAACCTTTTGTTACAATCTTAGTTTTTATGAGCAACGCAGAACCAAATAAAATCATTTTTTCGATGGTCAAAGTCAGCAAGTTTTATGATAAAAAACCTGTGCTGAAAGACATTTACCTTTCTTTTTTTTACGGTGCGAAAATCGGTGTTCTCGGGCTGAATGGCTCTGGAAAATCGAGTTTGCTTCGTTTAATTGCCGGAACCGACAAAGAATTTAATGGCGAAATTGTTTTTTCACAAGGTTATTCAGTCGGTTATTTAGAGCAAGAACCGAAGCTTGACGATAACAAAACCGTCAAGCAAATTGTCGAAGAAGCCGTGCAGGAAGTCGTCGATTATCTCGCGGAATTTGAGCAAATTAATATGAAATTTGCCGAACCAATGACCGATGATGAGATGGACAAATTGCTGGCACGACAAGGCGAAGTTCAAGAAAAACTCGATCATTTCGACGCTTGGGATTTAGATTCGCGGCTTGAAATGGCAATGGACGCACTTCGCTGTCCGCCACCGGAAACAATCATTAAAAATCTCAGCGGTGGCGAAAAACGTCGTGTTGCACTTTGTCGATTGCTGCTGCAAAAACCTGATATTTTGTTGCTTGATGAACCGACAAATCATCTCGATGCCGAAACAGTTTCGTGGCTCGAGCTTCATTTGCAAAAATATGAAGGCACGATTATCGCCGTAACTCATGATCGATATTTCTTAGATAATGTAGCGGGTTGGATTCTCGAACTCGACCGCGGCGAAGGAATTCCATACAAAGGAAATTACACGAGTTGGCTTGAGCAAAAACAAGTTCGGTTAGCGACAGAACAAAAAGGCGAGGACAAACGTGCGAAAGCACTCGAAAAAGAACTCGAGTGGATTAGAATGTCGCCGAAAGGTCGGCACACAAAGTCGAAAGCGAGAATTAACGATTACGAAAAACTTGTTTCTGAGGAATCTGAAAAACGTAATGAAACGCTCGAAATTTATATTCCGGCTGGCGAACGTTTGGGCGATATTGTGATTGAAGCACACGGAGTTTCAAAAGGTTACGATGATAAATTGTTGTTTGAAAATCTCGAATTTTCTCTGCCAAAAGGCGGAATCGTCGGCGTAATCGGTCCAAACGGAGCCGGAAAAACTACACTGTTTCGCCTGATTACCGGACAAGATACGCCAGATACGGGAACGTTTAAGGTCGGTGAAACCGTGAAACTCGGATACGTTGACCAATCTCGCGATTCGCTTGATGCAGAAAAAACTTTGTTTGATGAAATCTCCGATGGACTTGATTTCGTCACTCTCGGAAAAAAAGAAATGAACGCCCGTGCTTACGTTTCGCGGTTCAATTTTTCGGGCAGCGACCAGCAAAAACGCGTTGGACAACTTTCCGGTGGAGAAAGAAATCGCGTCCATTTAGCAAAAATGCTCAAAACCGGAGCAAATGTTTTATTGCTCGATGAACCGACAAACGATTTGGATGTCAACACAATGCGTGCACTCGAAGAAGCACTCGAAAATTTCGGCGGTTGTGCGGTTGTAATTAGCCATGATCGATGGTTTTTAGACAGAATCGCGACGCATATTTTGGCTTTCGAAGGTGATTCAAAAGTGTTGCTTTTTGACGGAAATTTTAGCCAATATGAAGCTGATAGAAAAGCGAGACTTGGGCATGATGCCGATCAGCCGCATCGGATTAAGTATCGAAACTTAACCAGAGCTTAGTTTAAAAAACGCGGACAATTGTTCGCGTTATTTTTTTGTGTTAAGTTGTTTATTAAGGACAAGCAAAAAAATTCACAATGAAATATCAAGGTTTACTTTTATCGGCAACGATTATTTTCGTTTTCGCGGGTTGTCGATTTGGCGAACCGGCGAAAATTGAAACTAATGTTAATCAAGAAGTTGAATTGATTCAAACCCCAACACCAGCAACAACACCTGAAAAAAAAGCAGATTTTAAACCAAAAATTCAAACTACAAATTCAGCTTTTTCGAAAACTGATTTTGCTAATTTTACTTTTGATTTACCACAAAATTGGCGAAACGAAGAGGCAAAAATTACACTCGAAAACGGAAAACGTCCAATGTCGAAAGATAAAATTGGAATGATGCTCCGCGAGGTAAAATATGGCGAACTCACTGGCGATAACTCCGAAGAAGCGATTGTAATTTTGGGAATTATCACTGGTGGAATTACAAATCTGAATGCGGTTTATATTTTTACGCTTGTAAATAATCAACCAAAACTTATCTGGAATTTTGAAACAGGCGACCGCGGCGATGGCGGCTTGAAAGATGTTTATGCAGAAAATAACGATTTAATCATTGAACTTTATGGCAAAGACAGATATGTTTTTCGCCAAAAAGAAACTCTCAAAGTTGAAGAAGAATACGATTTTGATATTTGTTGCCCGATTAATTTTACCAAAACTCATTACAAATTTAACGGTCGAGATTTTACCATCAAGGGAAAATGGGAATCGCTTCCGCTACCGGAAATGCTGGATTTAAACGCGAGATAGATGGATTTCAGATTCCAGATTTCAGATTCCAGATTACAGATTCCAGATATGTCTGTTTCAATCAGGCTTCAACATAATTCAAGTAAAACGTCCTTGCGGAAATTAAACTAAGTGCATTTCCCAACTATCAAAAAATATTTCGTTTTCTCCATGCTTTACGCTACAAAGTTCTTGACATATCAAAATACTTCATGATACCTTCGTTCTCGATATGGCGACGATACACAAATTTAAAACGAAAAATGAGCTGCAGAATGAGCCAATAAATATTGGTGATCGAGCGTTAGATAATCTCAAATTCATCCGCGAAACGATGGAAAGATCAGCGGTTTTCACGTCTGTTCCTGGATTTGGCGGAATGCTAATGGGTTTTACGGCGATTGCGGCGGCTTATATTTCCGCCACAAGACCGACGATTCGCGAATGGCTAATTGTTTGGCTAATCGAAGCGTTTTTGGCGTTTTCTATTGGTCTGCTCTCGATGTGGCAAAAGTCGAAAATCGCGAATACTCCGTTTAATTCTGTTCCAGCAAAGAAATTCGCCGCGAGTTTTCTGCCTTCGTTAGTCTGCGGAATTGTAATTACTCTCGGAATGTGGCGACACGAACTTTTCGAATTTATGATTCCGGTCTGGCTTTTAACTTATGGTGCAGCGGTTGTAACTGGCGGAAGTTTTTCGGTCAAAGCCGTCCCAATTATGGGTTGGTGTTTTATTGCACTCGGAACGACAGCATTTTTCCTGCCATTTGTTTTTGGTAACTATTTGATGGCATTAGGCTTTGGCGGATTACATATAGTTTTTGGATTTTTGATTGCGAGGAGGTTTGGAGGATAAATGGCAAGAAGTAATTTAGCAGTTTCACGAGATTTCAACAATAAAGAGCCGAATTTACGACTTGAAAAAGCGGCGGAAAACATTTCCAGCGATCTTGATAAAATCATCCACGAACGAATGCGTTTGGGCATAATTTCGGCAATCGCGGCGAATGAAAGTTTGAGTTTTAACGACTTAAAACGCTTGCTCAACACAACCGACGGCAACGTTTCTGTCCATGCACGTAAACTCGAGGAAGCTGAATATTTAACCTGTGAAAAATCGTTTAAAGGAAGGGTTCCGCTGACCGAATATCGAATAACCCAAGCCGGACGCGAGGCTCTACAAAAATATTTGAATCATATGGAAGCCTTGATTAAGGCAATGAAAAAAATGTAGAAAATGGAAGACTTTATCAGCGACAAATTAAAATGTAAATGCTTTGAACCGCCTTTTTCTGCGGTAAATTTTGAGAGTTTGAGTTTAGGTTCTGATGAGAATTATGGCGAAGTTTCAATCGAAAAATGTAAAATTTGTGGGCAAAAATGGCTTCATTATTTTTATGAAAACGAGGCTTTTACAAAATCCGGCAGATGGTATCGAGGTTTAATTTCAGAAAAAGATTTAACTCAAATTACGTTGAATAATGCGGTTGCGTATTTAGAAAATTTGACTTGGCATATTCGCGGAGGTTCGTATTTTGAAACACTTGGCAATTATGTAAATGGCAACACAAAAATTGGAAAAAATCTATGAAAATATTTGACGTAGTAATAATTGGAGCAGGTTTGGCTGGTTTGCAATGTGCAAAATTACTTTCGCAACAAGGTCTAAAAACATTGCTCGTTGACCGAAAAACTGACTTAACAAATGGCATTCATACAACCGGGATTTTTGTTCGCAAAACGTTTGATGATTTTGAGTTTTCACCGGAAACACTCGGCAAACCTGTCAGAAACGTGACGCTTTATTCGCCAAAATTGAAAGCCTTAGAATTGAAAAGCGACAAAGACGAATTTCGCGTCGGGAAAATGGGATTGCTTTATGAAGAAATCTTGCAAGAATGTGTGGCAAATGGTGTTCAGTTTGCGAGGAAAACTTCGTATGAAGGAAGCAGCCAAGTCGCTATCGCTTCGTGTTCCGACAAGAGCAATGTCGCTATTGCTCCGTGTTCAGAAAAGAGCCAGGTCGCTATCGCTCCGTGTTCCGATTCTATTGTCAAACTCAAAAAGAATGGCGAAGAATATGAAGTTCGCACTAAAGTTTTGGTTGCGGCTGACGGAGCAAATTCGAGGGTTGCGAAAGATTTACAACTCGATGAAAACAAGGAGTTTATCATCGGTTTTGAAGAAGTTTACAAAGGTGAAAATTTGACTGACGAACCACATCTTCATTGTTTTCTCGATTCAAAACTTGCCGCCGGCTATCTTGCTTGGGTAACGAACGACGGTGAGGAAATCCACATCGGAGTTGGTGGCTATCCCGCTCGATTTAATCCGAAAGAAGCGTTAGAAATATTCAAGCAGAAAGTGATTGGCAATATCGTGGACATCAGCAAGGCAGAATTAAGCGAAACTCGCGGCGGGAAAATTCCTGTCGGCGGCGTTTTGCGAAACATTTCAAACGAACGTGGTTTGTTAATTGGTGATGCTGCCGGAGCAGTTTCGCCACTAACCGCTGGTGGACTCGATCCGGCGATGAGGCTTTCAAAATATGCTGCCGAAATTATTCTCGAGCGACTTAAAACACGTAATCCAAAGGTTTTACTGAATTATTCAGGCAAAGAATTTCGTGTCAGATTTATTTCGCGAATCTGGATGCGAAAGATTTTGGCGGCGATGAATAATCAGTTTTTACTCGAAATTGGTTGTGCAGTTTTGCGTCTGCCAATTGTTAAAAGTTTTGCAAAACACGTATTTTTCGGAAGAGGTTCTTTTCCGGATGATACCAAATTCCAAATTCCAAATTCCAAATTGAATCTAAAATATAAATCTGAAATATAAATCTATGAACGATAAAACAAAAACTGGTTTACAAATTCTCGAAGTGTCGATTGTGCTCGGCATTCTCGGCGATTCTCTTTTACGTGAGACACCTTTTGGACTCAATGTTTTTCTGTGGCTTTCTGCATTGGTCTTAGCGATGATCTTTTTGGGATTTAGGAATAAAAGTGAAACTCTCAATCTTCAAACTGTTGCATTGCACGGAGCGTTGATTTTCTTTGCAGCATGTTTTGCGTGGAGAGATTCTGAAGAATTGTTGTTGTTGGATGCACTTGCGATTTTCACAATTCTCGCAGTTCTCACATTGCCAATGATGAAGATTACAACTCATCTTGCGGGAGTTTCGCAATATGGATTCGCATTTGTTTTGTCGACTGTAAATTCAGTATTTTCGCCATTTTTACTATTAATCGAAGACATAGCGTGGAAAACATTTCCGCAAACTGGCTGGATGAAACATATAATTTCAGGTTTTCGCGGACTATTGATTGCGTCGCCTATTCTGCTAGTTTTTGGTGGACTTTTTATGGCAGCAGATGCTGTATTTGAAGGAATTATTCAAAATACGTTCAACCTTGATCCGAAGTTGTTCGTAGCACATTCGATTGCGATTGCAGCGTTTTCATGGCTAGTTGCAGGCTATTTGCGAGGAAGTTTGGTTGCCGGTTTTCCAAAAATGCAAGATGTTGAAGTCACGAAAAATGAACTTCGAATTCAGCCTTTGAGTGTTACGCAGCACACGACAGATGAGCCGATTGCAAAAGATGAATCTAAATCTGAAACTCCAAAACAGGAAGAAACCTCAAAGCAAACTTCTTGGAATTGGCAAAAGATGGACAATTCGATGCTTCCGCGTTTTATGACACTTGGTGCGATTGAAATCACGATTGTGCTTGGCTTAATCAATCTTTTGTTTCTCGCCTTTGTGATTGTTCAAACGCCGTATCTATTTGGCGGATTTGAACTTGTGCAGCAAACTGCGGATTTGAAACTTGCTGATTATGCTCGCCGTGGTTTTGGCGAACTAGTTGCGGTTGCCGCTTTGGTATTGCCAATTCTGCTCACCTCTCATTGGCTTTTGCGACGCGAAAACCTAAAAAATGAGCTAATTTTTCGAATTCTTGCGGTAATTCAAATTGGTCTGCTGTTTGTGATTATGCTTTCTGCCGCTCAGCGTTTGTTTGTTTTAACCGGAAATCTCGGCTATGGATTAACGGTAGTAAGGCTTTATCCAATGGTATTTATGATTTGGCTCGCGGTGGTTTTTGTATTGTTTGGAGTAACGGTTTTGCGAAACCGACGTCAGCATTTTGCTTGGGGAGCTTTGTGGTCAGCAATGTTGATTTTGGGTATAATGCACTTTTTTAATCCTGATGACTATATTGCCCGAACGAACATTCGCCTGTTGCAAGAAGGCAGAGGATTTGATGCTGCTTATCATCAAACCTTGAGTGCTGATGCGACACCTGCTCTTTTAGGTGCGATTCCGTTGATGGATAATTTTGGTAAATGTGAGATGAAACATCAGATTGAAACGTTATTACAGCAAGGTGAAACGGATTTTCGGAGTTGGAATTATTCACGGAAAATTCAACATGAACTGACAAATGAAGCCGCAAATCAAGGTCTTTCGATTGATTGTCCGAAGCGATTCGATTGGTCAGATAATGCGGAATTCTCGGGTGAAAGGCTGACAGATTCAAATCGAAATCTTGACTAATAAACCGTAATTTAAGTACAATGATCATTCAAAAACTTAGTTTATCTCAATTTTTTATGTCAAGAATTTTTCTACTTTTGTTTGTTGCTGTTTTTGTGTTTTCATCATTTGCACAAGAAAAAATGCCTAAAGTCGCCCGTGAATTTCGTGGGCTTTGGATTGCAAGTGTTGCAAATATTGACTTTCCGTCCGCTCCTAATTTAACCGCCGACCAGCAAAAAGCGGAAATTATAAAACTTCTTGATATGGCGACAGAGCTAAAGTTGAATGCCATCGTTCTTCAAGTAAGACCGATGGCGGACGCATTATACGAGAGCGAAATTGAGCCAACGAGTTGGTTTTTAACGGGTGAATCAGGCAAAAAACTAGATTTCGATCCGCTCAAGTTTGCGATTGATGAATCACATGCACGCGGGATTTTGCTTCACGCTTGGTTCAATCCATATCGCGTTTCACACGTGTCGATGAAAGGTGAGGTTGCACCAAACCACATCACAAAAACTCGCCCTGATTTAGTCAGAACCTATAATAATGGTCAGATTCTTGATCCGGCTGAAAAAGATACGCAAAGCTATGTAACGACAGTAGTTATGGATGTTGTGAAACGCTACGACATTGACGGAGTTCATTTCGATGACTATTTTTATCCTTACAAAGATGCCAAAAACACCGATTTCCCAGACGATAAAACTTGGGAAGAATACAAAAAATCAGGCGGAAAATTGAGCCGCGATAATTGGCGGCGGAAAAATGTTGATGATTTTATTCAAAATATTTCAGTTGACATAAAGAAAAGCAAACCGAATGTGATGTTTGGAATTTCACCGTTTGGAATTTGGAAGCCTGAGCTAACTATAACAGGCACAAGTGCTTACGATACGCTTTACGCTGATTCGCGAAAATGGCTGCAAGAAGGTTGGGTCGATTATTTGTCGCCGCAACTGTATTGGACATCGGCAAAAGAAGGTCAAAAATTTCCGGTTTTATTAAATTGGTGGAAAAACGAAAATAAAAAGAAACGGCATTTATGGGTTGGAGTTGCAACCTACAAAGTCGGCGACAAAGATCGTCCCGAATATACGCCCGAAGAAATCGTTTTGCAGATTGATACCACACGCGGACAACTTGCTGACGGTGCTGGAACGATTCATTTTTCTGCAAAGCCGATAATGAATAATAATGGAAAGATTCGTGATGCTTTGCGTGAAAAAGCGTATCGCGGAAATGCTTTAATTCCGCTAAGTAATTGGATTACAACAACTTTACCAACTTCGCCTGAATTGAATTTTACAAAACAACCAAACGGAGATATTTTGGCAAACTGGAAAAATAAAGGAAAAACTGAAGCGTTTCGTTGGGTTTTATATTGGTTTGACGGAAAAGTTTGGAAGCCGACGGTTTTGTCACCAAATATGCTGGACGCAAACTTGCCCGCAAATATGAACATCCAAAAACTCGCGATTTCGAGCGTTGACCGATTAGGAAATTTATCTGAGCCGACGATAAAGGAAGTTAAATAAACGACAGCCGATCTAATCGAATTGCTTTTTGAATTCCGCAAATTCGGTTTTGAAATTAGAAAATTCTTCTTGTAATGTTACGAGTTCTTGTTCAACTTTTGCAAGTTTTTCGGTATCTGCGGCGGATTGTGCAGCTCTCGATTCTTTTGCTACAGGTTGCGAATTTTCGGCAAATTCATTTCCACAAAGCAAGTGGGCAAAACGAGCTTCTTTTTGTCCAGGTTGGCGTTCGAGTTTAACGATTAAAGGTTCATCATCATCGCGTTTTAACAAAGTTTCGAGAGCTTCGTTGACTTCATTCAAACCCGGAAATTCGTAAATTCTACTTGTTCGCTCACGCAATTCGCCAATTGTTTGAGCACCGCGGAGCATTAAAACACACATTATTGCGGTTTCTTGCGGTCCAAGTTCGAAGGTCTGTGCGAGGCGATGTTTGTATTTTGGAACGCGACTCGTGCTGCCATAAAATACGTAAACCATATTTTTCGCACGTAAAATTTCGAGCGTTTTTTCAACTGTTTCCTCACTAAACGAAACGACTGGTTCGCGGTTCGATTTTTGATTGCAAGCAGCAGTTAGCGAGTTTAAAGTCAACGGATAATATTCGGGAGTCGTGGTTTCTTTTTCCACCAAACAAGCGATGATTCGGGCTTCGGTATCAGTAAATAAGTCAAACATAATTTGGTTATAAGTTTAATACATTTCAGGATTTGATGTAAATATCCCAACAAAATACCTTGCTTTATATTGCTTTTGTTTCATATAGTTGCAGTGAGTTTTTAGAACCATGCAAGACGAAAATCGAAACAAACGAAATTTTATCCGCGAATATCTGTCATATTTGCAGGTTGAACGTGGCTTGGCGAAAAATTCGCTTGAAAGTTATCATCGCGATTTGGAAAAATTAGATGTTTGGTGTCAAAAAAATGGATTCGATATAGTAAAACTTTCAAGACAAGATTTGCGGGAATTTTTAATTGATTTATCGAAAAACAAACTTTCGCCAACTTCGATTAATCGACAAATAAGTGCTTTGCGTGGTTTTTATAAATTTTTGCAATTTGATCGGCATATCATAAAAAGTACGGCTGAGGATTTGGTTGCACCACAAAAAGCGACGTATTTGCCAACTTTTTTGAATCAAGACGAAATGGGTCAGTTGCTTACCGTGCCAGATATTTCGACTGAAATTGGTGTTCGTGATCGAGCAATTCTTGAGTTGATGTATGCTTGCGGATTGCGTGTTTCGGAAGTTTGCGATTTGAACATTTTTGATCCAGATTTAGATTCTGGAATTTTAACTTGCAAAGGAAAAGGCAGCAAAACGCGGAAAGTTCCGATTGGAAAAAGTGCGGTTGAATGGCTGAAAAGTTATTTAATTATTCGCCGTCGAAGCGAAAATGTTGTAAATCAAAATCTGTTTGTTTCAACTTTAGGAAAACCAATAAATCGGCAAATAGTTTTTAAAATTGTTAAAGAATGTGGCGAAAAAATTGGACGCGAAGATTGTTCGCCGCACACATTACGACACACTTTTGCCACACATTTGGTTCAAAACTCAGCTGATATACGCTCGGTTCAGCAAATGCTCGGTCATGCAGATATTTCGACAACTCAAGTTTATACGCATATAACTGATGCACACTTGCGAAAAACATATGAGAAATTTCATCCGCGAGCAAAATAGAAATTTATTTAAGAAGACAAGTTACGTTCTGTATGAAATGTAAATCAAAACGCAAATTGAACTTGCAAAAGAAGTGAAACTTCGTTATCGTATACGTTTTGCTACTGGCTAGAGTTGTCCGTAGCAAACAGAGATGCAAGGGTGGTCGAGCGGTTAATGGCATCGGGCTGTAAACCCGACGGAGTAACATCCTACATAGGTTCAAATCCTATCCCTTGCACCATTTTGATTTAGGGTTTGAGTTTTTGGGGTTCGGATAATTTATTTCAATTCGAATTCTAAAATTACCAATCGCCATGCGGGAGTAGCTCAGTTGGTAGAGCGTCAGCCTTCCAAGCTGAATGTCGCGAGTTCGAGTCTCGTCTCCCGCTCCAAGTTTATTGAAATAAATGCTTTGCCCAAGTAGCTCAGTGGTAGAGCACTTCCTTGGTAAGGAAGAGGTCACGGGTTCAAGTCCCGTCTTGGGCTTCACAATTTTTTCAAATTTATTAGAGGATAAGTTAAGGAAATGTCAAAA
>JANNVK010000191.1:0-1840 GCA_031414415.1 Acidobacteriota bacterium | reverse complement strand
CTCGTAACGCCAAAGTAATGCGCCGCGTCATTCGTTCAGCTTATTTGGGCGAAGATGCGGGCGATTTGTCGGCGTTGGAAAACCCGAAAACAGTTGAAGAAATAAGTGAATGTAAAAAGTAAAAAATTAAGGCAAAACCGGAAATCAACCTTCTTAATTTTGCCTTTTACCTTTTACCTTTTTACTCAAGAGTAAAGCCACTACCTATGGTTTCTGCACGGGACAAAACGCAATAAGATGTATGTTATCAGCAGTTTAGTATTTGAAAGACATTTACCGTTGAGTGTCCCTTAATTTCAAACAAGACTTCTTTCAGAACATCGCATCCGAGCCGAAACCAACTTTGTTGCGGTCTCCCGTTATTTTTTATTTCGATTGGGTTTTCAAGGCTTTCTGCTTCTCCTGTTTTGATTGCCCAAGCCACTCCTAACGCTAACACTCCAAATAACTTATCTATTTTACTCGCTTGCGTCAGATGCGTTTCTTCCATCTCAAATCCGCGTCCTTTCAGATTTTGAAACAAGGTTTCTATCATCCATCTTCGCTTATATTCGACCAATATCTGCTCACTTTTTTCTGATGAAATGACAATTATGCTTTCTTTTGAATCTCGCCCCCTTTGAACCTCCACCCAGACCTTCACCCCGCCATATATTCGCGCTCCTCGAATCTTTAAACTTTCTCCTATCCTCAGCGTTCTCAGAATGTTACCGCATTTTATCAACTTTCCTTTCTTGCTCGTGAGCTTCATTGACACTTTCACTCGCATCCGCAATGGGACTTTCTTTTTGCTTAAATATTGGACAAATCCGTAGCCGTCAAACTCTCGATCCGCGCTCAAATAGGCAATGTTTTTGACTCCAAATATCTTGATAAATCTTCCAATTATTGCCTCTTTTTCCTTCAAGACGGAGTTGCCTTTGCGATTCAAGGTTTGCCAAAATATCGGAATCGCAGTATTTCCATAAACAATTGAGAGGGTCAAGATGTTGACCCACACTTTGCCATATTTCCACTCGGTTCGGTCTAAGGCTAAAACCCACTTTCCTTCCGGCTTAACTATGGCAATGATTAGCTTTGCAAAAACGTCAAAGTCAATTGGAGCATCTTTCAGAAAGCGTTTGAGCCGTTTGTATTTCGATTCCTTGGTGGCTGAAAGGTCTAAAATAGTTGCTAATTTTGCCAAATTTGAAGTGTTTTGTTGGATAATCGCAATCAACAACGCCGCTAAGAACTCGACTCGACGCTTGTCTAATGGTAAATTTGCTCGCAATGCTTGAAAGCATTCGGATGTGTTTTTTTTCATATGTTTGAGAGCTATCTTAGCTCTCAACACATCCGCTTTCACTTTTCAAATACCTTTTAACATTGTTTTTGTCCCGTGCAGAAATCTTTCCTAGCTTTTGAAGTTCAATTGATTTAATTGTGTTGACCAATTTTGGAACATCGCTCGAAAAATTCTGCTCTACATCAACTGATTGTGCAAATGTCACAATGGCTAAACGGTCTTTATCATTTTTTATTGTGTTTTCAACAAATTTGATAGCAACCGATTTTGTTGAGTCAAGCATTTTTTTTTGTGAACCACTTGTGTCAATCATTAAAATAAGGTCAAGGTTTTCATTTGTAACTCTATCAATAGAAAGAAGTTGTAATTTGTTCTTACCTTGTTTAATCTCAATATCCGAACCTCTTAATTCGCCATCATAATTTTTATTTTTATCCAAAACTGAGAAATTCATTGTAACTTCCTGCTGTTGAGCAAAAACTTGAAATGCGAAAAGTAAAATCCATAATAAAGTTAGTCTTTTCATATATTTGTAAATTACATTTTTTATTT
>JANNVK010000190.1:0-77229 GCA_031414415.1 Acidobacteriota bacterium | reverse complement strand
GGCAATTTCGCGTTTCGAATCTGGTGGATCAAATGTCCAGCGAGGTTCGCCAAGTTTACGAAACTCTTCAGCCGTAAACCTCATTTTTTCAATAGTTTCAGCCTTCGTTTCGCTTCCTAAACTTCCATCAGTTACGGTTCTGACAACCTGATTTTCGCTATCAGTAATCAACAAATTTCCGATCGAATCAAAAGCCAAACCGCTCGGGCGATTGAACGACGCATTTAGTAATTTTCCGTCAATAAACCCGCGTTTTTGATAATTTATTGTTTCAACATAAGGAAAAAGTCTTCGCCCAATAACGCGAATCGCGTTTCCGTCAGCAACATAAATTACACCAAACTGGCTAATCGCAACCGCAACAGGCTGAACAAATGCTGCTCTATTTGGCAAACCGTCAATTAAATCTTGCTCGCCATTTCCGGCAAACGTAAACGTTTTTCCGTCTTTTGGAATAACTCGTAATCTTCTATTTCCTGTATCTGCAACAATTAACTCGCCTGTTTTGGTAACTGCTAAACCACAAGGCGTATCAAACTTTGCCATTTCGCCATCGGCAAATCCTTTTTCGCTTCCAGCAATTGTTTTCACTTTTCCGTTTTCGATAACTCTAATTCGGTCATTGTAAGTGTCCGCAACGTAAATCTTTTCTTCAAAAATTGCGATTCCGATTGGTGCATTAAAAAGTGCTTTTTTCGAATCTCCATCGGCAAAACCGGACTTATTTTCAATTCCGGCAATAATCGAAACTTCGCCTTTTGTGTTGATGCTTTTTATTGTGTGCGAACCTGAATCAGCAACGATTAAATCGCCGTTTTTCGCAAACGCAATTGCGGATGGCGTTGCGAGATTTTCGGCAAACATCGAGATATTTCCCCAACTTGAGATTTTCCAGATTTTTCCGTTTTCACCATCAGAAATAAATGTTTCGCCATTTTGAAAAGCAATCCCAAAAGGTTCACCAAACTCACGGTTTGTTCCCGCTATTGTTTTGACATAACTTAATTCAATCGGCATTTTTTCTCGCGTAAAATAGTAGGCGAGGAGAAAAAATCCGCAAATCATCGCAAAAAACACTGAAATTGCCAAAAACAAAATCAGGCTTGATGGGTTTCTATTTTTCTTTTGTCCGTTTTGCATTTAATATAATGTTAAATCGAAATTCAAAAAATCGTAAATCTCGAAAGAGTTTTCCGTTATTTAGAATCGTAATTTTTGGTAGTTGAATTTAAGGAGAATTACAATGTTTTCATTAGAAGATTTATTAGGACAAGCACAAGGCAACTCGGCACTCGGACAAATCAGCCAACAGGTTGGGGCAGATTCGGGTTTAACAAGCAAGGTTATCAGCATGGCATTGCCTGCAATTTTAGGTGGTTTAACAAAACAAGCGTCAAATCCGGAAACTGCTGGCGGCTTGGCAAATGCTTTAACAAATGATCACGATGGCAGTATTTTGGATAATCTTGGTGGATTTTTTGGCGGACAAACTGCTCCAAGTCGTCAAACTGATGGTGGCGGAATTCTGAGCCACATTTTTGGTTCGCAACAAGGTCAAGTTACTGAACAAATTAGTCAAAATTCCGGCATGGGAATTGGACAGGTTGCACAAATTTTGATGACGCTGGCACCGCTTGTGATGGGATTTTTTGGCAAACAACAAACCCAACAAGGTCTTAATCAAGGCGGAATTATGGATATGATTATGGGAAGTCAGCAACAAGCTCAATCTTCGGGAAATCCGATGATGGATTTGGCTTCGAGTTTTCTTGACTCAGACAAAGATGGCTCGGCAATGGACGATATTGCCTCAATGGCTTTGAAATATATGACAAATCGGTGAGCGTAAGCGTTTATAGCGTTACAGCGTTTAATTTAAAAAAGCAAAAGTTTTTCGGAGCTTCTGCTTTTTTTGTTTTAAATCAGAAGAGATTTAGCCACGAATTGACACAGATTTACACGAATTATTTTTAATTTTTTATAATTCGTGTTTTTTCGTGAAAATTCGTGGCTAAACTTCTTAAAAATTATTTTGGAGTCGTGAAAATGTCATCATCCAATTTGGTATTGACAAAAATTTCTTTTGCTTTGAAAGCAGAATAAACAATCAACCCGCCGCCAAACTCAAATCTTTGCGAATATTTTTCGGGAATTAAAACGCCTTCAACCTCGCGTAATTTGTCAATTTCAACCGAAGTCGTTGAACTAATGTCGTTTACAATAAATGTTGCTTCATAGCCTTTTATTTGACCAGTTTTTTCATCGACAAAAAAATCTGTAGAAAAGCCATCAGGAGATGTTATCCGAAATCCAGATTTCTTTTTCTTTTTTTCGTCTATAAATGCCGTAACGACATAACCTTTTTGGTCAATTTTTTGCAAGAGCGGTAATCCAATGCGATTTAACGGCGGAAGATTTATTCCGCGACCGCCAGAAGATGAAGTCTGTTCACCATCATAAGTTTGTTTGAATGGCTGTATCGGATTATTAAGTTCAATTCGGTATTTTTCGCCCGAATATGCGGTGTAAAAAGTTGAAACAAAGCTAAACGATTGTCCTTCGATAGAAAAATCAGCACTTCCTTTAACAGCTAAAGTCAACATTCCTTTGAACTTATCGCCGCCGAGTGCCTTGACAGCATTTTTAGCCATTTCCAATGCGGTGACATCAGCTTTTACTTCGACCATTCCGAGCGATTCTTTGACGGCAATCGTCGTTGTCGGTTTTGCTTTTTCTTCGGGCTTTTTTTCTTCCACTTTTTGGGCAGCAATTGAGATTACAGAAGTAGTTAAGATTGCGAATATTAGTAGTTTTTTCATAAATAATTTAATGCAAAAAATAAAGATGAAGATTACGCACAAAGCGTTGTATCTTCATCTTTATTTCTACGTTTGTTTCTTAAATTTTGTTTCTAAAAACTAAATCTAAGTTGCATTTCAATTCGGCGATTTGCTGAACCGCCACCACCACTAAAGGGTCCAAATCCGCCAGCAGTTGAAGTAGATTTCCCGAAAACTGTTGAACTTAAATTACCAACTCTAGCACCTTGGTTGTTAGTGTTAAGCAAGTTTTGAATGTTAATACCAAGCGAAAGATTATATGGTTTGCTAGCATCGCCACCGCCTCCAAACATTCCGCCCATTCCGCCGCCACGGTTTCCGCCGCCACCATCTCGCCCGCCCCCAGGAATTCCACCCATTCCAGGAATTCCGCCACCAGCACTAGGTTGGCGACCTCCAGTTTGACCATTTGTTGGTTGTGTTGGTTGTGTCGCTTTCTTACCACCAAATCCGAAGGTACGCCCAATGTTAAGATTTATGTTGTAAGTAGCCGGATTTCTACCGTAATTTTTAGGTATTATTGTTTGTCCAGCGATAGGGTCGATGTCGAAATCACCAAACGCCGTTCGGCGAACAGTTGGTCTTGTCAAATCCGTGGCAAATGAAGGGCGATCTGTATTGAAATTTGCATCACGATTGTTGTCCAAGCCAGTTGTGATATTAAACGGTGAACCTGAAGACATAATCACAAAAGGGTTTAGACGAATTTTCCAAGGTAATGTATAAGAACCCCCAATTACAAAGTTGTGACGAATATCGCTTGAGGCAGTTCCATACTCACTGCTAAAATCATAACTATAAAGCGGCGTATCAGAATTACTCCTTGAAAGACCAAGTCTGTAAAATCCAAAAAATGTAAGTTTCGAGCCAAAACCAGAACGGAACGTTGTTGTTAGCGAATGCTGATTGCTAGTTCCATTTGTTTGATATACGAAAATATTGCGTTGGGTTCCATCTGGTCTTACGACACTAGGTAAGCAAGTCTGCAACGGCGGACAAACTGGTGCATTAATATTAACTTGCCGCACGGAATTCAATGACCTATTCCAACTATAAGTTGCCGAAGCAGAGATGCCTTTGGGCAACTGCCGCTCTACACTAAATTGGGTTTGCATAGAATATTGAGCTTTTGCATTCAGATCAACAATCCGAAGTGTATTGGTTTGCGGTGCTAACGTGTTCAACTGAGCAGCAGTCGGAACGTTCGAAACCGTACCATTTGCGTTGAAAACAATCGCACTCAAAATCGCTGAATTGTTAGTGTTCGTGAGGATATATTGCTGTTGCCTAGTTCCATCAAACCTATTTGCATTAAGTGTGTTGCCTTCGCCAAATCGTTCAAAGAAAATTCCGGCACCGCCTCGGAAAACGGTTTTCGGCTGTCTAGCACCGCCACCGCCAGGAGACCAAGCAAACCCGAACCGAGGTGCAAAATTATATTTATCGCTGATATTTGTTTGATTTTCGTAACGCAACCCGAAGCTTAAAGTAAGATCAGGGCGAGCCTTCCAATCATCGGACAAAAATCCAGCGAATTCATATTGAACCACTTCAGCAAGCGGATTTCCACGTGTAATTGTGAATTGACTAGGATTGTAAATTGGATTGGTATCTCCTAAAACTCGCTGCCGATATTGTGCAATTGAGTTAAAAGCTGGCGTAACAATAGTACAACCCGCAGGTATCGGATTTAGAAGATTACAACCTGGAATGTTATAAACAGCTGGAGCTCCAGCAAAACTGAATGTTCCACCAAAGTTAGATTCCGAACGATTGGAATTTTTAGATCCACTAACTTTTCCACCAAATTTGATCGAATGTGCCGATTTCTTGCCAAGCGAAGTAGTCGTAAAATTGTTTAATTCCCAGTTTTTGGTTCTTGTAAAATTGAGACCAACCTGCGATCCGCCTCCTATAAATGCGTCAAAAACTTGAATAGTTGGAATTGAATTATCTCCCAATTGATCTCGATTATTTACTCGGTATTGGAAACGAGTTTCATTTACAGTTTTGGCATTTACAATTGCGGTTTCAGTTACACGAAACTCGTGATCAGACCCTTTATTTGTCGAAGCCCGGCTTGACAATGAAAAACCACCAACTCCTTGATTTTCGGAAGAGTTGCGACCGTATGAATACCTTGCTACTAGAGTGTTTGAAGGATTTAACTGATAATCAAAACGCGGGTTTATCGAGAACCGCCTTGTTGGAACTACAATATCTTGATTAAAATTTACTGGATTTAGCGAAGAGCTAAGAATAGTTGCGTTTATAATCGAATTGTTATCAGCTTGTCGTTCGCTTACATCGACAGAGAATGATGTCTTTCTTTTTTGAATCGGACCTGACAAATTTCCACTATAGTTCCTTGTCTGGCTCGGAGCACGTTTTGGCGATGAGGTAAAAGGATTTCGAGAGTTAAAACTTTCATCATTGAAGTTGAATGAAGCTCCGCCGCGAAACTTATCAGAACCAGGTCTAGTTAGAATTTCAACTCTTCCAGAACCTGGACGCTCAAATTCTGCGGAAAATGGATTTGAATTGATTCTAATTTCACGAATCGATTCTTTCGGCGGAAGCCCTCCACCTGGAAAACCATCAATGATAAACTGTCCGCCATTCGGTCCGCTAGAAGGACCAGCGAGTGCTCGTAATGCTGCTTCGAGTTCATCAGGATCGTCGGGCAAAGCGTCTAAGTCTTTTTCTTTCAAAACTGTCGCACTTTTATTATCGTCTGCTTCGGTCGAAACTTGTCCGGCGTTTGAAACTTCGACAGTTTCTTCTTTTATTTGAACTGTCATCGCCACAACGAGTTCTTCTTTGTTTCCAGCAGTAATTTCAACTTCGGTGTTTTCATAATCTGAAAAAGTTGCCGATTTGACAATAACCTTGTATTTTCCGGGTGCGAGTCCGGCAATTTGAAATTCGCCTTGGTTGTTTGAAACTGTAGTTTTCAATTTGCCGTCAGCGGCTGTAACTGTAACAGTTGCTCCTTTTAAAACTGCTCCAAGACTGTCAAAAACTTGACCACTTAAACTGCCATTTTGCTGTGCATAAACCGAATTACTTGCAAACAAAAAACTTACTAACAATAAATATTTGAATAATTTCATAGAATCCTCTGAATTTTTTTGGGAAGAAAGTTCAACAAGTGAAATAAAAAAATGCTGAACTTTCGGTTATTAATTTAATTTTTTTAGAAACCAAAACCGCCATCTAAGCCTGGAATATTAAAATTCGCTCCACCTTGTCCGCCGCCTTGTCCGCCACGTCCAGCGGCAGTTTGCGGAGCAGTAAGAAATGCTTCGACCCCAGAAACGAATTTAATTGCGGTAAATTTATTTTGACCAGTGTTGCTTGCACTCGAAGCTGCGATTGAATCGCCAATCTTCAAATCTGCAATTGAAATTGTCGGAAAACGTTCGAGTAAATCGTCAACTTCACCACCTCGACCACCTGCCGGACGTGGACCGCTCATTTGTCCAGTTGGTTGACCTGTCGGCTGACCAGTTGGTGTTGGTGGACGCATTGTTGCAGTTCCGCCAGTTTGACCTTGTGGCATTCCGCCCATTTGTCCGCCGCCTTGCGAACGCATTGCCATCATTTGTGCCATTTCAGCCGGAAATTTCTTCATTAGCGAAGAAGAATTAACTGCGATTGTTACCGGTTTTTTGGTTGTGATGTCTAAAATTGTTACTTCTTGTTTGGCGACATCGATTGCCGTAATTTTTCCGCCAAGCATTTGAAAAGAACCTGAGAGAATTTCTTCCGCGGTAAATTTCAAGCCGTCTGGGCTTTTGTCGCCTAATGCACGAAGCTGATCGCCAACTTTTATTGTTTCGTAACTGCTAATTTTTGCATCGCTAAACTTAACAGAATCAGCGGCATAGCGTTTGAAAAGAACTTTTTCTTTTGGTGTGATGACAACAACTTTGTCGCCCAACATACTTTTCGAAGAAATTGTAACTTCTTTTGTTGCCGGATTTAGTGCTGTAACTTTGCCGGAAATACCGCGAGTTTTCCAATCTTCTTGCTCTTTGCTGAGTTTGCTTGAGATGTCTGCTTTGGTCATTAAATAGATTGCTTTTGCCGGCAAACTTTTTTTGTCAGTCGCAACTAAACCTGTAACCATAACTTTGTCGCCGATTCCGATTTCCGAAATGTTAGAATCAACAGCAGTTTTTAAACTCGGATTTTCAGGCGGAACTCTTTTAAAAATAGTTTTTGCAGATAAAATTGCATCAATATTGCCGTCTGTGGTTTTGAGTGAAATTTTATTATCGCTCGCACTAATCGCCATAACTTCACCAAAAGCTAAATTAGCCTTGATTCCGTCTAAACTTGGTGTTTGAGCAAATAAATTTGAAACGCATACCAATATTATAAAAAAGATAAATTTTCGCATATTTTTATTCCAATAAGTAAAATTGAAGACTTCGCTTCTGTTTCGATTATACGCAACAACTCTCTCTAAAGTTGCCTTTAAAGTCTAAATTAGACTCTAATTTGCACGTTTTGTCTGTAAAGAATTGTAAAGCGATTTCAAAACAGAAAACCTTGAAATCGTCTATTTCAAACCTTAACGTTTTATTTATTCTGTGATAATATTTTCTAATATCTTGAAAAACGAAGTTTCATCAGCTCGCGTTTTTCATCAAATTTCAAAAATCATTTAGGATATTTTAGGAGACTATTTTTCTATGACAAGTCTAAACATTCCGTCAAATGTTACAAATAAAGAACTTATCAAATGGGTTACAAAAACCGCCGAGCATTGCACGCCTGACAACATTCATTGGTGTGACGGTTCGCAGGCAGAATATGATTTGCTTTGCGAGCAAATGGTTGAAAGCGGAACATTTATCCGTTTGAACGAAGAAAAACGCCCAAATTCGTTTCTTGCACGTTCGCATCCATCAGATGTTGCCCGCGTCGAAGACCGCACATATATCTGCTCATTGGCAAAAGCTGATGCCGGACCAACCAATAATTGGATGTCGCCAAAAGACATGAAACCAATTTTGATGGACAAATTTGCGGGCGTAATGAAAGGCAGAACAATGTATGTAATTCCGTTTTGTATGGGACCGATTGGTTCGCCGATTTCGCAATTTGGTGTGCAAATAACTGATTCGCCTTATGCCGTTGTCAATATGCAAATTATGACTCGCATGGGAAATAAAGCTCTCGAAGCAATGGGCGATGGAGAATTTGTTCATTGTATGCACTCTGTGGGAATGCCTTTGGCGGAAGGACAAAAAGATGTCGAATGGGCGTGTTCGCCTGATCCGAAAGATAAATATATTGTCCATTTTCCAGAAGAACGTTCAATCGTTTCATACGGTTCGGGCTACGGCGGAAACGCACTTTTGGGCAAAAAATGTTTGGCTTTGCGAATCGCTTCGACACTCGGACGCGAGCAAGGTTGGTTGGCGGAACATATGTTAATCGTTGGCGTAAAATCACCCGATGGACGCAAAGATTATGTCTGTGCGGCATTTCCAAGTGCTTGCGGAAAAACGAATTTCGCGATGTTGATTCCACCAAAGATTTTTCAAGAAGAAGGTTGGGAAGTTACGACAGTCGGCGACGATATTGCATGGATTAAACCCGATGAACACGGCAAACTTCGTGCAATCAACCCGGAAAATGGATTTTTTGGTGTTGCTCCCGGAACAAATTATAAGACGAATCCGAACGCGATGGAATGCGTCCGTAAAAACACGATTTTCACGAATGTTGCATTGACAGATGATGGCGATGTTTGGTGGGAAGGAATGGACGGCGATGCCCCGGCACACGCGATTGATTGGGAAGGAAACGATTGGACGGCAGGTTGCGGACGCAAAGCCGCACACGCAAATTCGCGTTTCACCGCACCTTCAATTCAATGTCCGGTAATCGACGAAAACTTCGATGATCCAAAAGGTGTGCCGATTTCTGCATTCATCTTTGGCGGACGCAGAAACAACGTTGTGCCTTTGATTATGCAATCGTTCAACTGGGCGTTTGGCGTTTATATGGCGGCAACAATGGGCAGCGAAATGACCGCCGCAGCTTTCGGAAATCTTGGCGAAGTTCGCCGCGATCCATTTGCGATGTTGCCATTTGCGGGCTATCACATGGGCGAATATTTCGGACATTGGCTCGATATCGGCAGAAATATTCCAGAACCGCCACGTATTTTTAGCGTCAATTGGTTCCAACGCGGTGAAGACGGCAATTTCTTATGGGACGGATTTGGCGAAAATATGCGTGTCTTAAAATGGGTTGTTGAAAGGTCGCGTGGAAAATCGCTCGGCATCGAAACTCCGCTCGGCTGGATGCCGCGTTATGAAGATATGGACTGGCGTGGAATGGATTTCACCAAAGAACAATTCAACGCCGTGATGAACATCGACCGTGATTTGTGGATCAAAGAAATCGCCGGACACGACGAACTTTTCTTCAAACTTTATGACAGATTGCCAAAAGAAATGACGTTTATCAGAGAATTATTGTTATCAAATCTGTGGCGTTCACCGGAAAAAGGCAAGGCTTATTCGGAAAGACCTGAGGCGAAAGCGGCGAAAGCGGAATAGGCGGAAACACGACCGTTAGGAAGTGTGTGATTGAAAGGCGATTCAAAGTGAGTCGCCTTTTTCACTTAAAATACTTGCTTTAAAAGAATGTTAATTTTAAAATTTAATTGAATATGTAATGGAGTTCAAGAATTATGAAAAAGATTCCCGTGTTTGTAACTTTATTTTTGTTTCTACTTGGTTCTCATATTTTCGCTGCGGATATTCCTTTCACTATCGTAAAAGGCTATCTGGTTGTTTCTGCAAAAATTAGAAAAAATATTGCGGTTGAAGTAATTATCGCAACTGGTTCAGATGTGTCAATTGTAGATTACGAATCAGTAAAAAAACATAAACTGGGTTCATCTTACACAGGCGTTGGAGTAATAACAGGGAAAAACGATCAAACTGTTGTTCTAAGTGATATTTCAGACGTATCAATTGGTGATGAGAAACCGAAAAGTATTTTTATGAAGATTGTAAGCATTGATTCGATTAGGACAAAAACAGGTAGAGATATTTTTGGAATTTTAGGCTCAGATTTTTTGAAAGGTAAAACATTAAGGATTGACTTTAAAAAAAAGGTTCTAAGTTTTGTTGATGCTCCAAAACTTAAAGATGAAGAAATATCAAAAAGTCCAGATAAATTTGTCTTTGAAATGGATTATTTACAACGAAATATTTTTGGTGCAGAAACTACGCTTCCCGTTTGCGATGAAATTACGATAAATGGCAAAAAGGCAAAGATTCTTTTTGATACTGGAACAGCTTTCCCTATTTCTATTTTACCATCTGCAATAAAAGAATTTGGTTTGGAAATGCCTGAAAAAGAAACGATGAAACCCTCACTAATCAAATCATTGAAAATGTTTGAATATGAGATGAATGATATTCCATCAGTGTCAATTGGAAAAAACTCAAGTCTCGACCTCGATACTAAAGAATATAATTCAATAATTGGGCTTGGAATTTTACAAAATTTTGTTGTTACTTTTGATTATAAAAACAAACTTGTAATTTTAGAGAGATAACAAATATCGGTATATGTTGCTATTGCAATTACGATTCTAATTTGGAACAGTCTCTTTGAGGACGAAAGATATTAGCTCGGTGCGTAAGAGTTTAGAAACACAACAGTAAAAAACATAGCCTGTTAGAAACGGACTTTCAATCTACAACAGATTTGTTGCACAACAATCCTGTTGTAAATTCGCTTTATTTTAGTGTTATATTCGGTGCTTGAGAGGGAAAAATATGTCTGAAGTTACCATCAAAATTTCCGAAACCGAATTGCAAAATGTCGTGCAAGCATACAAAACTTTGCAGCATTTCATAGATAAATTTGTATCTTCGAATGATATTTATACCGACGAATTTTTGTCGGGCTTGCAAGAATCGAGAGAGGATTTACAAACAAAAAACTTCACCGAGGTAAAAAGTTTTGCCGATTTCATCCAATAAACGCGACATTCAACGTACTGTTTTAATAAATTACCACTCAGCTTTAGCTAGTGGTTAGTAATCTCAATAAACTCAAGGCTTTAGCCAAATCTATAAAAATAATATTTTCCTTATTGCTTCAGCTGAAGCTCTTCGGAAAGTAGCGATTTCATGTGTTTGGCTAAAGCCAAACTTCGATTCAAACACTTTTCCACTAGCTAAAGCTGAGTAGCAATTCATAATCCAACATCGCCGTGAAAGATTTTAGTAATAGCTCAACTGTAAGTTAGTAGTTAGAGTTACGCCTTGAGGCGTGAACAACCTCAGCATCAGTCAAAAAAGTTGTCGATTAAGTTGTTTTGTTACGGCTGTGCCGATTTATATTTGAGAACTTCACGCTTAAAAGCGTAACTCTAACATCATAAAAACATCAAAAAATCTTGACAACCGCAAATCACAGGCGTAGTCTAGGAAATGCAGGAGGTGATAGATATGAGAGAAAGTTCAGTCGAAACGCCGCCAAATCAGGTGAGCCGATGAGGTCGGTGAAGGTTTGGAAGCAAGTTATTAAAAATGATTTAGTTGGTAAATAGAAAGTTTGTAACACATGAGATGTCCGGTTGTCATCGGTTGCCTGATGACGCAAACAAACCCCGGCGATTCAAGTTAATTCGAGTAAATTACCCAACGAAATCCAATAAAGTTAAAGATAGGCGATTCTAATTGAGTCGCCTTTTTATTTGGCATTTTTACCTCAAACCTTTTTCAATTTTAGTCAGCAAAAAAACATTTACAAAACGTCATTTAATTGACTACTATTTATTTAGGTAGTTTTTTTCAGTCCCCACCTTTCAGCGATTTCAAGCGTTTGATTTATTTTTAGGTCGAATCAGGTTTAATTCAGAATTCGCCAATCTAGGCACTAAACAAGGAATACAGATTATGGGAAAACAGACACTTTACAACAGCTTAAGGCTTTTGTGTGGTAAATGTTTCGTTGTGCTGTCTGCTTTTTTAATTTGCAGCTCAACCGATTCATTACACGCACAAGACGTTGAAAATTTTGAATCTTCGAGTCCAATTTTGATTACACAATCAGATTCGACTCAGGTGCTAACCGCAAATCCCGACATTTGGCGAGGCACACTGCCAGCAAAAAGTGACGAATCTTATGCACCTGGCTCGCGGGTTATGGTTTTCGTTACCAATATTGATTTTCCGAAAGACGAAGCTGCAAATGCTATCCGTGCTTTTGCCCAAGACAAACGAGGCAAAAACTTTCGATTGATAGTAGAAAATATTCAACAACTTCAAAAGCAAGACTGGATTTACGGTTTAACACTCCGAATCTTCGATGAAAATGCTTATAACGGACAACCTCTTGCCGATAGTGGAATTGTAATTCGAGTTTCTTGGCGTGGAAATATTAGCAATCGTGTTGCCTTAAACTTGGGTGAACCACAAGAGAAACCTTTCGTCTATCCTGATTTGATTCCTGCTCCTGCACCAACCGGACGCATAGCAAAATCTAGTTTAGCTCTGCCTCTTGGTGATCGCCGAAGATTTATGCAACAAGCGGCTTTTGGTCCAAGTGCGGCTCTCGATTTTCAATTGAAAAGAATTGGTTTGCGAAGATGGGTAGAAGCACAATTCAATAAATCTTATCCAAGTATTCCATATCCTAATCTCCCTTTGAAACCATTTGACGGAACTGCGGGTTGCGGTGTTTATGGAACAAACCCTGAGATAGATCGTTGTCATCGTGATCATTATTGGGGTTATGTCAATAGAAATTGGATGACTCAAGAAGCACTTTACGGCGAGGATCAATTGCGTCGGAGAATTTCTTGGGCATTACACCAAACTTGGGTCGTGTCACAATCAAGTATTTATCAGCAGCGTTGGCTTCAAGAATACGTCGAAATTTTGGACAAGAATGCTTTCGGAAACTACCGAAATCTAATGGCAGAAATGACTCTGAGTCCGGCGATGGGAGAATATTTGGATATGGTTCGGAGCACACGCCAGAATCCAAACGAGAATTATCCACGAGAACTTTTGCAGTTATTCTCAGTTGGGTTATATAAATTAAATCAAGATGGAACGCTCGCTCTTGATGGTCAAGGAAACCGAATTCCAACTTACGATCAAGACAAAATAGGTCAATTTACCAAGGTTTTTACAGGCTGGTCTCAGTGCAATAGCGGCGGTAATGCGGCGTGTTCCAATGCCGTGCCTGGCTCACCTAATTTCATTGACCCAATGTATTTAGTTTTCCCAAATGACCACGATCAAACTGCGAAAAGTCTTTTCGATTATCCGGGTGCACCAAATTCAACGATTGCAGCTTGCTCCAATTGCACGACTGATGCCGCTCGTCGAACTTACGCAACTGATTCGCTGAATAAAACTCTCGATAACATTTTTAATCACCCAAATGTTGGACCATACATCGGAAAACTGATGATTCAACATCTCGTAATGAGCGATCCGAGTCCTGCTTATGTTCAAAGAGTAGCGACTGCATTTAATAACAATGGTGCTGGCGTTCGCGGTGATATGAAAGCGTTAATCAGAGCTATTTTGTTTGATCCGGAAGCTCGCGGAAGCCGAAAGACTGATCCAACTTACGGAAAATTACGTGAGCCATTTCAATATTTGACAAATTTTCTGAGAACTTTTAATGTTCGTGCGAGTTCGGCGAGTGCTCCGGCGGCTTGTCAAAACCGCAGCGATGGAGTTTACGATTGGTTAATGCGAGAAATGGGACAAGACGTTTGGAATCCGCCAACGGTATTTAATTATTTTTCACCCGATTATGTCGTGCCCGGAACTGACAATCTCGGACCCGAATTTGCACTCGCAAATACTGGAACCGCATTTGCTCGAAATAACAATATTTTCTATTTTACATTCGGCAATATTGGTTTCACACCTGCAACGACTGCTGAGCCTTATCCATATGTTCCGTGTGGGACTGCAATTGATTTAACTGAACCTACTCAGTGGGCAACAGCAGATCCAAGTGGCAACGCTTTAATTGAAGGATTAAATGCAAAAATGATGCATGGCTCGATGAGCGTTGCGATGAAAACCAAATTACGAACGGCAATTAATTTTAATGTTTCTGCCGATTCAAAAGCGAAGCAAGCAATCTATTTAGTTGCTTCTTCTTCACAATACCAAGTTCAGAAATAAGAGGTGTAAAACGATGAGAGAAAATAGAAGAGAATTTTTGAAAAAGTCCGCCTCCGCCGTCACGATGCTAGGATTAGCAACACAGGCAAGGCATTTTGGAATGATTGATGCGATGGCACAAACTGCCGAAAAAGAATCGACAAAAGAGCTAGATCAATCCGCTCCGCCAACTGATTATCGGGCAATGGTTTGCATCTTGCTCTCAGGAGGCAACGATGGAAATAATTTAATTATTCCAAACCATTCAGACGCAAACATCAGCAATTATGCGTCTTATGCTGCCACACGAAGCACGCAAGGTTTGGCGATTCCGCAAAACCAACTATTGCCGATTTCCGTTCCACGATTAGGAAATCTGACTTATGGTTTGAATCCAAGTTTGGGTGCGGTTGCTCAACAAGGTGGAATAAACAATGGAATCCATGAACTCTGGGGACAGGGCAAAATGGCGATTGTAGCAAATACAGGAACCTTAGTTCGTCCGCTCAGCAAGGCACAATTTTTTCAGAATCCAGCGTTGCGACCGTTCCAGCTTTTTTCACACTCTGATCAAGTGCAGCAACAGCAAACTTCGCGATCTGATTCGCCGAGTCCGATTGGTTGGGGCGGAAAAATCGCAGATCGAACAAATTCTTCGAATAATCCAAACGGACGAATTTCGATGATCACATCAATTGCCGGCACGCAGCTTTTTACGCTCGGACAATCAACAACGCCACTGGCAATCAGAGATGCTTCAACAGCACTTAATCAAACGCTAGTGCTTGCCAGTCAAACTTGTTGCAATGACACTTTTGCGACTGCTCGAAACACAGCTTTGGCAGAAATGAGGACGATTGATTTGGATTCAGAACTCGTAGGTGCTGCTAGCCACATAACTAATCAGGCACAACTTTCGGGTGCGGCACTTAGCACATTTCAGGAAGTAAGTGTTCCTTTTCCTGACACAGATCTTGGCAGGCAGCTCAAACAAGTAGCTCGTATTATAAAAAAACGTGCTGATTTGACTATCAATCGTCAGGTTTTCTTTGTTGAGTTAAGTGGATTCGACAATCATCAAAATCAAGTTAATGGACAAAATAGTCAAAACGCTCTGTTAGCACAAGTTAGCCAGGCGATGCGTTCTTTTTATGATGAGATGGGTTCACAAAATCTGCAAAATAATGTCACTACATTTACACTTTCAGATTTTGGTCGAACTATGAATCCAGCTGGATCAGGTTTTGGTGTTGGCTCCGATCACGCTTGGGGAAATAATATGTTGGTGCTTGGCGGATCAGTTTTAGGCGGCAATATCTATGGAAACACGAGAACAGACGGAACTGGAAACATTCTCCCAACTCTGCAACTTGGTGGACCTGACGATATTGACGGCGGAACAGCCCCGCGTGGGCGTTGGTTGCCGACAACAAGCGTCGAGCAATATGCAGCAACTTTAGCACGTTGGTATGGTTTATCAGATCCTGATCTTTCTAGTGTTTTTCCAAATATTGCTAATTTTCCAATTAACAATCTTGGATTTATGGCTCCATGATTTAGTTTTGTCAGAAATACCTTATAATGAAATTTCGTTTTTGTTGAAGTCTTGTGAATCAATCACAAGACTTCAATGTTTTTGAACCAAAATTATTTGGTTTCGAAAAAAAATACAAAACTAGAAAATATATGAGCAAAAGTCTTCGAAAAAAATTAAAGCAAAATCGTTTGCCGAAGGTTGTCGGATATCATGTTTATCGTTCGGAAAGCGAGACTTTGCAGTTTATTTTGTGGTCGAGAATGACAGATGAACCAATTCCCGAAAGCACTTTCAATGATCCGGCAGCAACGCCCGGGAAGCGATATTTTTATAAGCTCACGCAGGTTTATGAAAATGGCGACGAGAGCCAGCCGGTTTCACCGAATGTTGAATATACCGATCACGCCGGAAAATCATTTGAACAAAATCCATTAGTTGATTTCGCGGGTTACAATATTTATCGTTCAATTGACGAAAATGTTCCGCTTGATAAATGGGAACGGCGGAACAAAACGCCTTTGCCGTCAAACGAATTTAAAGACGAAGGCGTAGAATCTGGCGAAGTTTATTTTTATTATGTTCGTGCAGTTGACTCAAAAGGGACGGAAAGTTCGCCATCAGAAATTACACAAGTTATTAGAAAATAAATCCCAAAACTATTTGTGTTTGATAACTTAATGAACAGAGTTTATTTTCTAAAACGCGAGCATCGAAGTTCGAACCATATGAAAAAAAAGACGATTTTTCTAAAGGGCGGTTCTATAAATTGCCACTAGCTTCAGCTAGTGTCGTGTCAAAGCGATATTGTCGCGATACTCTGATTACACAGGAAACACTCAACTTCAATTCCCGACGCTATCTCCGACAGCTTGAAACTCCGTTTTTCAACAACCTGGCGTTCCGTCAAACTCCACGCCAGGCTTTACGCCGTTGCCGATTACATCGGCTCAAGATAAACATTAGATCAAAATTTAATTTATGTATTTTTAGAACTGCCTTGAAGTTAGTGATTAAAAGCAAAGATTTGATTTTATCTAATTCTTATTGCGAATATTGCAAGTTTCGCGTAAGCCGATACAAATTTCACCACAAACTTTTTGCCCTGGACCGCAACCGCCGCTGATAGTGATAGTCAGTTTGTTATCAACTTTTTTAACGCACGCAGTTTTTTTGGCAAATTTTTCAATTTCCTTTCTAACTTTTTTCTCGGTTACCCAGCCTTCCAGCGTTACAACGCCAGATGCAATTCTAACGTTGATGTGTTTAGTTTGACCTTCATATTTAGTATTGATTTTTTCGTAAATTGCACTAACTATTTGGTCATCGGTCATTTTTGAGCAATCTTGGGCGTAATTGCTCAAATTGAAAAGAAACAGAAAGGCGATTGCCAATATACTCATTTTAATTATTGATTTATTTAACATAATATTTTCTCCCGTTTTAGTGAATTGGATAATTGGATCATTAGTTCATTGGTTCATTTACTCCTCTATCTATTGAAACAATCTCTCTTACAATGAATAAATGAATAAATGATTCAATCATTTAAAGTTCGTAAACATTGAAAGCAAACTGTAACGAAGTTGTTTGCCGAAAAATATCGAATTGCTGTCAGACGACCACGCCAGACTCGAAAAATACAAACGTGAATCATTATTATTCGTGATTTTTTTTGCTTCGCCACCGTTTACTGAAATTAACCAGATGTTATCTTTTTCTTCCCGATGTGCCGCAAAAGCGACAGTTTTTTTATCAGGCGAAAGATGAATGTTGAAAAGATATGCGTCTTTTAGCTTAACAACTTCACTCATTTTGCTCGTCACAATTTCAGTTTTTATCAAAGAAACCTCGGGTGGCAAACCGACAATTTTATCTTTTACCGTAACTAACAAAAGTTCTTTACCTGTTTGCGTCCAACCTACTAATCTCATAAACGAACTTTGTTGCAAAATTGTGTCAATCTTTTTTGTTTCGGTATCAATTATTTTTAGAGTGTAAGTTGGTTTTCCTTCAGAATTATTCGTTTTAGTAGTGAACGCAATTTTTTTGCCGTCTGCTGACCATAGCGGACAAAACAAACTCAGATTATTATCTTTATTTTCTGTCAGATTTATCTCATTTGAGCCGTCCGCATTGGTAATCCAAACATCGCTTGGCGAATCATTTTCTAATGAAAGATATGCAACTTTACTACTATCAGGCGACCAGCTAAATTCAGAAGTTTGCACTCGATTATAAGGCAAAAGACTAAAAGAGACAGTAGAAACTCCTTTTGTGGTCAAAGATTTTTCATCGCTACCAAGCGTTTTGATAGTTTTGATTTGATATTTATCTGCTTCAATTCTGATAAATGCAAGAGTTTTTCCATCGGGCGACCATTTTGGTAAACCGCCGTTTTTTACAAGTTCTTGCGGTTGACTTTGTTCACCTATGGTTTTTATTAATATGTTGCCGTTAAAGAGGTTATTCCCTTGTCTTAGATTTTTAATTGATTGATAAGCGAGCGTTTTTTCATCAGGAGAAACATCAGCCCAAAGTTCTGAATTCATATCTGATGCTACAATAAATTCTTTTGCGTTTATCAGGTTTATGCCCCAAACGTCTGATTCTTCTTTCGCCGAACCATATAAAATTTTTGTGCCATCGGCTGAAACATCTAAAACCAAACTGTCTTGGTCAGTTGTGGAAATTTGACGCGGTAAAGTTCCCGAAATGTCTGTCACAAACACCTGAAAAATTCTATCAACTGACGCACTATAAAAAATATGTTGATTATCAGGATGCCAAGTGATATTTTTTATTTCAGATTTTGATTCGAGTAATTTTTTTGGCGTTTCATTGTTCAAATTGTTGAGCCAAACTATTGTAGTTTCTCCTTCAATGGTCGTATATGTAACGTTTTTTTCATCAAACGAAAGATTTATAAATGTGGCTTTAATGCCTTTTGCAGCTAAATCTGTAACTTGCTTTTTCTGTCCTGAATTGGCATCAATTGCAAAAATTTCTTTTTTTGATTCGTAATAAATATGGTTACTTTTTGACCAAAACCGAAGCCGACTGCTTCCATCATCAATGTAGGAAATCAGCTTCGGCGAACCGCCCAATGTTGGAATTCGCCAAAAACCTGCTTCACCGTTTTTGGTCGAAAAAAAAGCAAGTTCATCGCCGTTTGGCGACCAAATCGGATTCTCGTTCTTGAATTCATCTTTGGTAATTTGCACCGCTTCACCAGAAGTTGTTTGTTTTATCCAAATGTTTTTTGAACCGGTTTGTGTTGAAGCAAAAGCGACCATTTTTGCATCAGGCGAGAAAGTTCCAACGCTGTAAACTTCACCCGCTTTGCTTGTCCAGCTGACAACTTCAGTAGTTTTCAGCGGTAAATCAGCCAATGTTTCGCCACTTTTAAATGGTAAAAGCCACCATATTACACCGATTAATCCGGTTGCAATCAATGAAAAAATAAGTGCATGAATCAACGAAAATCTTTTTTCCGTAACAATTCCTGTCGTTTTTATTGTCGTTTTTCCTTTAATTGAAACAGTTTGATTAACAAGTTTTGAGTCTGATTCTAAAGTTTGTTTGGCAATGTTGAGGTCATTTAAAACATCTTTAATGCTCTGATAGCGTAAATCGCGGTCTTTGCTCAGAGCCTTTTTGACAATAATTTCGAGATTACCGGAAATTTCAGGTTGATGATCGCTCAAAGGTTTTGGATCGTCTTTTAAAACTGAGCCGATAATGTCCATATTTGTCGCACCATTAAACGGCAAAAACCCAGTCAACATTTCGTAAAGCACAACCCCAAAGCTAAAAATATCCGTTCGGGAATCAACTTTTTGCCCGCGGGCTTGTTCGGGCGACATATACTGCGGTGTGCCGATAATTGTCCCTGGCAAAGTCATTGTTTTTACTCGCGTTTGGGATTCAGTATCAAAGTCTTTCAACTTTATTGAGTCAGTTAATTTGGCAATTCCAAAGTCGAGAATTTTTACAATTTCGTCATTTCGCACCATCACATTGTCTGGTTTAATATCGCGATGAATAATTCCGGCTTCGTGTGCTGCGGAAAGTGCGGAAGCAATTTGAGTCGCAATTTCTAAAATGTTTTGAAACGTCGATTGTTTTCCAAACAAGTAATTATTGAGTGTTTTGCCCGCAATAAATTCAGTGACAATGTAGTGAATTCCATTAAGTTCGCCGATTTCGTGAACCGTTAAAATGTTTGGATGATTGAGTGCTGATGCAGATTTTGCCTCTTGAAAAAAACGATTTCGGCGAATTGAATCAAATGCAAATTCGCTCGAGAGTAATTTAATCGCTACTTTTCGCTCAAGCGATGTGTCTTGTGCGAGATAAACTGCTCCCATTCCGCCTTCGCCAAGCAACGAAAGAATTTTATATTGATTGATTTCTGAGCCGATAATATCTGCCTTTTCGGCAAACATTTCAACCACAAGTGATTTTGGCGAAGAATCAATTAAACTGTCAAAAGTTTTTTCAAAAGAAAGTAAAGATTCAACTTCGCGACGCAATTCGGCATCTTCGCCACAAGATTTTTGCAGGAATAAATGACGCTCATTTGGTGAAATTTCCAAAACTTCGTGGTAAATTTCTTCGATTTTTTTAAGCCTTTCGGGGAACATAAACTCAAACGAATCAATCTTTAAATTGTCTAAAAGGGAAATTTGCGTTGCCGCTAAAAGTGTAATTCTGGAGATTATAAATCAATTTTAATTTTTTCGGGTTATTTTTTTTAACAAATGACCTTTTTTCTCTAGAGAATTCGTTTAAACAGATAGACATCAAAAAATAATTACAAATTGATGCTGAAATAAAATTTAGGGTGAAAAAATTATGAGAAAAATACACAAATTAGCATTACTGATGGCAATAATTATGGCTTTAGCATTTGCAATGGCATGCGATGGTGGGAAAACTGATGAAGCAAACAAATTTGTTGATGCAGGAAACAAAAAAGTTACAGAAGCAAATCAATTGATTCCGAAAGTTTCAAAAATGGACATTGAAATTATGGAAACAAAATACGAAAATTTCGATGAATTTAAAAAGTCAAAAGAATCAGAAGCCAAGCAAGTAGTTAAAGATTATGAAAAATGTGCAGAGCTTTTCAAAGGTGCAGCAAAAGATTTTGGAGATGCTTCAAAGATAAATCTAGACGCGAAGATTAAGTCTTATTTCGAAGCAAAGTCAAAGGAATTTGAAAAATCTGCCGAATCATTAAGTGTTTCAAAAGAAGGTGTTCAATCTTTAATAAGTTCAAAAGATGAAGAGGAATTCACCAAAAAACTTAAAGAATCTAACGATAAGTCCGAGCTCTTAAAAAAAGAAAGTGACGCTTTAACAGAAAAAACGAAAAAGTTAGAAGCAGAAGCCAAAGATTTAATAAAAACTCAATAATCTCACGTAAGCCCCCAAAGAAAGGCTGTTGTTGTGTGAAATTTACACACGGCAGCCTGCCCCCAAATGATTTTAATTCGCAGATAATTCTCGCAAAAGCCAAGTTCGAGAAAATTTCCAATCGCGTTTTGCAGTCTCAGGAGAAATAAATAAAACCTCTGCAATTTCCTCCATCGTTAAGCCGCCAAAAAATTTCATTTCTACAACGCGAACCTTTCTTTTATCTAATTCGCCTAACTTTTCGAGAGCTTCGTGAACAGCCAGCATCTCATTTGAAGAATTATTTGAAATTACTGCATTTTCGTCAAGCGTAATCTTTTGCGGACTTCCACCACGTTTAAGGCTTTGTTTGCCGCGTGCATAATCGACCAAAATATGTCGCATTGCTTGCGATGCCACGCCAAAAAAATGCGAACGATTTTTCCATTCTTTTTCTTTATTATCAACCAATTTTAAATATGCTTCATGAATTAATTCGGTTGTTTGCAAAGTATGTCCGGCAGATTGTCCACGCATATATCGCTTCGCCATTCGCCGCAATTCGTCATAAACAAGCGGCATTAACTCGCCGAAAGCAATATCGTTGCCAACGCTTAGTTCCTGTAAAAACTGAGTTATTTGATGTGAATTGTTGTTTTCCATATCAGATTTGATAAAAATTTAGCATACTACATTTTACCAAAACATAGATGCAACTTAAGTCATTTAAACTGTATCAAAAGTCTAAACGCCTTCATTTTTTTCGAAATAAAGCGTAAATTTTATGATATAGTTTGAAAACATTATGCCCCCGAAAAACATCTTTTTATCTATTTTATTAGCCGCAATTTTATGTTTGAGCGGATTTTCGCAAACGCCGCAAATTCAAACTTGTCTTTCAGATTCGCTTCCGAAAACACAAAATAGCGATCCGAAATTGAAACAAGGTGTTTTTCGAACATCTGCAAAATGGTTTCCTGGGCAGAAAATTCGCGTCAAATTTCTTGATGGCGATGAGTTTTTAAAATCGAAAGTGAAATCTTTTGCACAAATTTGGGAGCAATTTGCGAATATCGACTTTGTTTTTGTCGAATCAGGAACGGCAGAAATTCGTGTCAGTTTTGCGACAGAAAAAGGTGCGTCCTGGTCTCTAGTCGGAAAATCTTCTGAAGAATGGTCAGTTCAAAAAAAAGGGAACTCAACCGAAACTGTCTCTGGAAACGCTGGAACCTCGATGAACTTTGGTTGGTTTAACTCAAAAACCATCGATTCTGAGTTTCGACGAACAATTTTGCACGAGTTTGGACACGCACTCGGCTTGCTCCACGAACACCAAAATGCTAATCGAAATTTTGAATGGAACAAGCCGGTTGTCTTGAATTATTACGTTAATCAACTTGGTTGGTCATCAACTCAAGTCGAAAATGCACTTTTTGCACGTTATGGTGCGGGAACTGAGTATTCAAATCGAAATTACGATAGTCTGTCGATTATGCATTATTCAGTTGACGCAAGTTTTACAAAAAGCGGCGTGGCTGTTGGAAATAACATAAATATTTCAGTTGGAGATAAGGCGTTAGTCGCGGAAATGTATCCATTTAGCAATGTCACAAAACCGATTGATTTTGCGTTTAGCAATGTTTCGACCGATTTTAATGTGTATGCTGTCGAAGATACTGATGAGGAAGATCAAGGTATGAATATTTTGCTTGATTTCAAGATAAATAATGCCTTGAATCAAGAACATCTCGTTGCTATTTATTTTTACGAAAGAGACGGCGAAGCTCTCGAAGATTCTAACCAAAAATTTCATACAACAAACGGAAAAGTTGCGGCAATTCGGAAATTTACACCAAAGTATGAGCGAACAGTTTTTACAAAATACAAGGTTTTTATGCCATATTCCGAATTAGAACTCGATTGTGGCGATTATCGTCTAAAATATTCAGTTACAGTCTGGAAAGGCAAAACGCGAGTTGCAACAAGCGGATTTTCGTATTTCACATATCGTTTGCCTTGCGAGGAGTAGCGAGGAAAAGGCAAACAGAAACAGGTTTTCGAAATCAAATGCTATTGAATGTTTTTGTTACCAAATTCATTTAACCGCTCAAGCATTTCCTCAATTTGCCCAATCGAAATTGTCAATAAACTAACGGCATCGCGGTCAAATGTCGCCGATTTTGAGCGTTCCGCGAGTGTCTCGATTGAATCCGACAAATCTTTTGAATCGTTAGTCAGCCACCGCTCGTTTATTTCTAAAATGTCGGACAGATTTTTGTAAAACTCGTTTTTCTCGCGGACAAAGCCGTTGAATTCGACTGCCAAATCACGATTTGAACGATTAAAAATTGATTTATAATAGCGTTTCAGATAATCTGAATCGCTTTGAATTACGGCGATATAATAGTTGAAAAGGTCAATCCGGTCTTGTTGCATCCGGGCAATTCTTGTCTCAATTTGAACGCGGTCCGGAGCGTTTGGAAATAACGAAAGATATTTGCGATAACATTCCGTCGCCGCTTTGTAACGGTCGAGAGCCTCATACGCAAGGGCGAGATTATACCAGCCGAACGGATCGGTATTGTTGGTTTGCGTATAAGATTTAAAGCACCGCAAAGCCGCTAAATAATCAAATCGAACAAAGGCATTGATGCCGCACGCGAAATCGGAGTTTGATGCAAACCTGCTCGATTTAGGGATATACACGCGAATGAGCTTTTGAAACGCCCGAATCAACTGTCGGCGATCAGCCGCATTAAAGTATTTTCCGCCCGAAACATCGGCTAAATACTGCAAATCTCGTTCGGCTGACGAACCTGCGGGAACGTCGAAACCAATCGTCAACAGTCTCACTTTGTAATCGGAACGAAGCTGTAAATTGTTTGCTCGGCTGTAAATTCCGGCAGGGCGAACATCGCCGCAAGTGCTTTCGCCATCGCTCAAGAGAATAATTCGACCTTCTTTCAGACGGTTTGCAAAAAGATAATTCGCCATTGAGTTTTGCGAATATTCCAATGCTTGCGGCAATGGAGTTCCGCCATCGGGCTTCGGAATTCGATTACTCATCGTATTTTCCGCGTCTGTAAAATTAGTCGTAAAATCAAGCAGATTTTTTGTCGAATTATTATTGCACTCGCCCGAAAATGTTTGAATAGAAACCGATGTCGTTAAAGTCGAGGAATTCCGAATTTCCCGCAGAGCGTCAAGTCCCGCCACCTTAGCTTGGTCAATCTTATTTCGTTCGTTCATACTGCCTGAAACATCGAATAGAAATAATGTCGGCGAAGTCGGAAAGTTGATTGGCGGCGGAAGTTCTATTGGTTGTAGCGGAAGTTTAAATGAGTTTTTGAGATCGAAAACAACCCAATTTAAGACATCATTGTTTTTATACATTTCTTCGTGGTCATATCCGCGATCACCATTTCTACTGAGGCTGAGGGTGTGGAAAGGCAAATCTTCTGCTTCGTTTTTAATTCCCGGCTCAAAACGTCTTACTCTTAATTGCGAATTACAAATTGCGTTGCTGTTGAGTTTGGAAATTATTGGGTCATTAGTACAAAACAACCCACTTTTGAATGGCACAAGCCCATCGGTAGTTCCAAATCTCCCGCCAAAGCCTTTAATTAAAAGTTCATTTGCTATCTCTAAAAGCTCTTGGTAATTTGCCTTAGGAAGTTTACTTGCAATGTTTGAAATCAACCATTTGTCGGACGGTTTCAAATATCCGGCATAGGCGATTGTTTTGTTATAAAACCTTTCAAACTTCAAATTTGCTTGACTAAGCCAAAGATTATCATCAAGTTTGACAGGTATTTTATCGAAAGAGTTGTCAAAATTGTCCCAACGTAAATCACTTCTATTTGCTACAAAAGAATTTGATACTCCACTTCGCTTCCAATACTGTTTAAGTCCTAATTGAACAGAATTTTCCCAACCGAATTTTGTGTAAGGTTCAAGAATATCAAACGCATTCGCTCCGGGTGTTCCGTGATGCGGCGTGGCGAGTGTGATTTTGCCAAAAACTGCATCTCCGCCCAGTTTACCAGACAACTTTCCCGTTCTGAATTTGTAGAAAACCATATAAGATTTTGCTACTAATCCGCCCATACTGTGGGCAACAATTGCGTGAGGTCTGCCATTCAACTTAATCTCAACTGCGTTTCCAAACTCATTCGAGATGTCAGGGAAAACCGGTTTGCGGTCACTACAATACTGAAAAATATAAAGTTCGTAAATTGAGTTCAATTCCTCAAACTGATTATTTATAAATTTATCCCAGTAATCTTGTTTGACGGTTACATCTTTATCGTTCCCGGTTCCGTGAATGCCGTGAATCAATATCAACGGTATTTTATTATCGTCCTGTTCGCTTACTCTGATGAGACTCGCAAGCGGAGAAGCGGCATCGCTACACCTCGCCTGTGATATTAAAACTCCAACGGCATTGATGATTAAAACGAACCAAATTATTGAGATAAAATGTTTGAATTTCATTTTTAGAGCTAATTTGCGTTACACGCGGACATTTGTATTTTGCTTATAATCCGAAGCCGCACGATTTTGTCTTTTTGTTGACTTTTCCTGTCAAAGTTAATTTTCTGATAATGTTCGTTGCTCCTCCGTAACTGCCTTTTGGTTTTTTGAAAACATAACTAACAATTATTTCCATTCCCAAAAGAGACTTATCGAACCATTTTTGCCTCTCTTTGAAGCCAACGTATTTCACTTCAGGCTCTTCATTAATCATCTGAAAACCTCTTTCAGCATTTCCAACTCGAATTGCCAAATATGCACCATCGCCTTCGCTAAAGCCACAAAAATAACCTTTCGCGGTTTTTGTTGTTTGTGCTTGTGCGAAACTCGCAAACATCAAAACCGCTACAAAGCAAATTGTAATCTTTCCTGATTTTTTCATTTTTTCTCCTTATTTTTAACCATCCTTATCCAGACTTCTCCTCTTTTACCCATTCCTCTAATTCCTCCGCCATTTGCGGTATTTCCTTTTATCGTTGCTTCCATTTCAGCCCTATCTGCACAATCAAGTTCAAATGAAACTTTATTTCCTTTTAAAGTCCAAGTCCCACCGCAAGCATTATCATCAATTTTTAGTTTTCCGCCCTTTAGGAAAGTGACGGTTCTGTATTTAGTCCAACTTTCATTTTTCTCTATTCGTTCAAATACTGTCCAAGTTGTTCCTACTAAATTAACTTTCTGTGCTTGAGCAAAACTTGCAGGCACAAGAACAAACAACATACAAAATATCGTTGTTAAAATTTTCTTCATTTTTTTCTCCTTCACCGATAATAAAAAATTATCACCGCAGCAAATCTTTATTTTTTCTTTGATTTTGGTTTTTTGACTTCGACAATCCTTGTTGCTCTCAACTCACCATCGACAATTTTTGAATAATAAACCCGAACTACCCGACCGACTTCGTTAACCGTTCCAACAGTTTTTGGTTCAGGAAGGTCTTTGCGGAATAAATAAACCTCATACTTCTTGTTTCCAACTTGAACTTCAATTACCTCAAAATTGCCCGAAGCTCCGGTTGAGTAAGACACAACCGTGCCTGTCAATGATTTCGTCTGAGCATTAACAAAGCCAACTAATAGCAATACAAGAACCAAACAAATCACAATTCTTTTCATTTCAATTTCTCCTTTGAAAATCAATCTTTCATAACTCCGAAAATAGACACATAGATTGAGTTACAATTTAATTGCTTTAAACTTAAATAATCTTGGACTCATGCCCATCTCAATTTCTCCGGTCATTCTGTTACCTTTGATTTTAGCCGTAATGCCGTGTGTATAATCTTCGAGTTTCGTAACGACAAGTTTGTTTCCAACAACTTTCCATCTTCCGTTAGAACCTTCGATTCTGCCGTTTTTCAAAAATGTGATCGTGCCTTCTTCATCCCAATCGTTGTCTGTGCCATCACAAATGCAAGTGGACATCTTCCACGTTGTTCCGACAAGGTTTGTTTTTTGTCCTAACGCATTGGTTAGACAAAAGACCGGAATTAATATCAAACAAAAGACTAAGTTTTTCATTTTAAATTTGCCCCTGATTTACTTCGTAGTAAATTTACAACGCGGACATTGGTAATAAGTTTTCCCTTTTCCGCCGTGTCTTAAAAACATTCCCCAAACCCAGAGAAAAGTTCCAATACAAAATACCGGTGTCAGAATTACCCCAATAATAATGAGCCAAAGTCCTAAGTTTGAACTTCCGACCAAGACAACCATTTCGGCATTGCAGTTTGGGCAAGTTGAAGCGGCAATTTTGTCCAAGCTAAGTTGACCAAGCAACGCATCGCTAAAGACTGAAGTAGCAATTGGAGTCCAATTGTCCTCGCCCGTTTTATTAACCGAATCAAATTTCCCGATTCGTTTTTGCCTAATCCAGTCTTTTACTTCTTCCTCATTGAGCGGTCCAAAGGTCTGATTAGATTGGGCTTCAAGAACATAAAATGTATTTTCTTCCATATTGTTTCCACACGAAACGCACTTGTTTGCGTTTACATAGTTTTCAGTTTTGCAATTTGTGCAAATAATCATCCGGAGTTTATTAATCGCCCATTACGCCATAAAACTGCCACCAACGGAGAAATCTGAATCTGACATTGACTTGATTGCCTTTCGGTTTTTATTTTTTACAGTCGTGTTAAATTTTACCTAAAAAGAATTCAACTTTTTATCTGCGGCTGATGTTTGAGCAAAACTCGAACCTGAAAATAGAACGACAAAAATTAAACAAGTAACGAATTACTTAATTTTTTGATTTCTTATGGTCGCCAAAATGCTTTTACCGTATTGACACGGACAGTTCTCCGAGGTAGCGTGTTGAATTTTTGGGTTACAGCACAGGCTTTTTCTTCTTTATTCGAAGACGGTAAACCCCAATTCCATTCCGTTATTTCGATTTGATACGGTTTATCAGTATTTCGTTCGTAAATAACACTTTCAACAACCGCTACATGACCGTATGGCGTAGGCGAACTAAAAATAGCGACATCGCCCACTTTTATGTCTTTTACATTTACATTTCCTTCCCACGTTCCGGCGTTTCCGCTTGGTTTTTTTCCTACTTTTTGTTTAATGTAATCAACACAGTAGCCTTTGCCAAAGTATTTAGCACACGAATTTTGTGCATACGAAACACCTGTAAACACAAAAGTAACAACAAATATCCCAATTATTTTTTTCATTTTATCTACTCCCTTTTTTATTAATCACCTAAAACCGCAGTCCATTTCCAATCGCCGTTTGCGTCTCGTTCAAACAAAATTTCGACTTTAAATTTCTTTGGCGACCAAGTGTGATAACCGCTTCGATTGTTACATTCAGCTTGTTTGCATTGAACGGGTTTTTTGAGCATCGCGTCTTTGAGTCCCGCCCAAAGTTTCATACTATCCATATTTTGTAAGGCTTCGTCATTCGTGCCGTATCCATCTAACGCCCATTCAAATCTCGTTGCCATCATATTTTTAATCGCAATGCGATTTCCGGCTAAAACCGCTTTCTTAAATTTTGCGAAAAATGCCTCGAAGCCGTCCACATCAGGAGTCCGGCGTGTGAGTGTCGATTTTGGTTGATTGGATATTGACTGTTTGGTTGGTGAAATTTTCGACAGATTTTGAAATGCAGGTTTTGGCTTTGTTTTTTGCATCCAGCCAAAATATATACCAACAATTTTCGAATATTCGTCTTCGCCTTTCTTGGTTTGGCTGAAATCGGTGTCGTAAAAACTATAAGACATCTCGCGATTAAGGTTTTTTACCCGCTGACGAGCCATTGAATGATCAGAGTATAAGAAATTTGTTACCGAATTTTCCTTAATTTGTTTTGAAATTACTCGCCATACTGTTGAAACTTCGCGTGCGTCGTAACCGGCTTGTGACATATACATTAGCCCGATTCTGTCGGCTTGATCTTCTTTATCTCGTCCAAATTTGTTGAGCATTGCCTGTGAGCCAAGTTGTCCGAGAGTTAATCCTAATCTGCCACCGGTAATCGCCCCGCCGGTTTGCATCAATAAAGGAAGCCAAGTATTTTTCGGGTCTTCAATTTGTTTGCGTGAATGTTCGTGTGTAACGTGAGCAATTTCGTGACCTAAAATCCCGGCTAACTGAGCTTCGTTTTTGATTTGTTTGAGCAAACCGGTATGAACAAAAATTGAACCGTCGGGCAAGGCGTAGGCATTAAAACTTTCGTCTTCGATAACCATAAAACGAAAAGTGATTTTCGCTGGATCGTCTTTTGCCAAATCTTTCTGATAACGCGGAATTACTTTGTAACCGACTTTGGTGATGTATGTTTGCAACTCTAAATTTTCGACAAATTTTACATCTTTGCCTAAAACCTTACCGACTCCGCCCGATAAGCCATTGGGAATTAAGACGTTTTTTTGCACAGACAAAGCTAAATTTTTATCACCTTTTGAATAGACATTAGGGCGTGTTTCAATTTCCGTGGCATAAATTATTCCGTCAGATTTGAGAATGCCTTTCCTGATTTCAACCTCAGAACCAAGCATCATATCGTTAAAAGAACTAAAGGTTTTGCCTTTCCATTCATTCGTACCGCGAACGATAACACCGTTGTCAAGTTTAACGATTTTGCCATCTATCCAAGCCTTTTCTCCGTCGAGTGCCTCAAAATATCCCTTGTTTGAAATCTCCCATTTTTCAATATCAGTCAACGCTTTTATTTCCGTTGCGGTTACTACCGAACCGAATCTTTCGCCACTAATTTCAATCATGGCACCTCGATGAATGTGATTTGGGTCAATTATTTTTTTCTTTTTATTCAAGAACTTGGTAAAAGTAGAAATCACTATTGTAATGTTTTCATCTTTTGTAAAATTATTGTCTTGAATATCAATAATTATTTCGTTAAAAGGTTTCTTAAATTCTAAAACATAACCTTCCAAACCTTTAAGTGGAATACCTACTTGTGTTTGTGCACAAATTTCCATAAGAATATTCATTTGAATTAGGCAGACAAATAATAAAAGAATCAGTTTTTTCATTTTTTAGTTTTCCTTGTAAAAAAATATATTGTGATGTTATGCTGATTTCGTTTCAATAAAACTCAAAATTTACTGAGAGTCTGCACAAAATTCCAAGAGGATTAATGGTTTATGCTCAAAAACCCCAATTATTACGAATTCAACGAATTTCGTTTCTATCCACAATCATTACAGCTCGAATCTACCAAAACTGGGTTGAAAGTAAATTTATCTCCAATTCACGCGAAATTCCTGCTAACTCTTGTTAAAAGATTTAATAGTTTGACAAGTTATGACGATTTTAATGATGAGGTGTGGGTTTATTTTAAAAGTGATGACAAAGAAACCTTGCTCCATACAATTCAATCAACCAAGAGCAGTTTAATGAATGAATTGAAACAACTTGGTGTTAAAACTAATTTGATAACCGCGATACCAAGAAAAGGATATATCTTAAATGCAAGCGTTAAATTGATTGAAGGTAATACTGAAATTCAAAATTCTGTTGGAAAACCACGCAAGTTTGCTTTTGGACAAGATACTGCATACATACTAGGAATCAGCGGAATTTACGGGTCATTATTTGGATTAGCACTAATTTTAGAAATTGCTTATCAATTCGATCGTTTTAGATATAAATCCATAATTCTTGCTGCGTTAACTTTACTGTTTGTAGCAACATCAACAATATTTACGTTTTATTTTGTAAAATCTCAAATAAAGACAGGAAAGAAAAATTCGTTGATAGTTGGAGCATTTATAATAATTCTATCAGCAGTTTTAGTATGTTTGTCGCTCGCGTCCTTTCTTCCTACCGAGCCAATTACTGCCGCAAGTTTTCAAACTCAAACTGCCTTCGGTGCATACATTAAAAACATTTTTTTCTATTTTGTCCCGCCTTTTATTGTGTTTTCGTTGATTCCTTTTCATTTTGTTATGACTCTTAAAAAGGAGATTGCTATTGGAAACGCTCAAGATGTTGTGGCTTTATTAAGTAATGATTCTAAACAGGCATCGCCTTTTGGAGCTATTTATTTCCATCCGCTTTGGTTATCGTGTTTGTTAGTGGTTTTCGCTATCTTGTCGCTATACTCTGGCTTTAGTCTTTTCGATAATTTGCAAGTTAATGAATATCACAATTTATTTATTAGCTTATTAATCGCACGAAACCTTTGCGTTTTCGGAATTTGTTCATATAGTCTGATTTGGTATGAAACTTCAATTAACAGTATCAAGCGAAATCAAGCAAGTGAAATAGTTTATACTTCACAAGAAAATTGGGTTTTTAATTTTTTTAAAACTGATAAAAATAAAATGGGCTTGATGGCGTTATTAACAATCATCTTAATCTCCATTCATTTGGTTGGTAAGTCTTCCTCATTAAAACCGCATTTGGATAGCCTTGAGTTTGTAACACCAGCAACTACTGGAAAACAGTTTTTCATTAATCTAAAAGGTCTCGGTTTTATTCCACAAAAAATAAGCCTAGTTATTGTTGGTGAAGGATGTCCTGTCGCTAGTCCGTGTCGTGTTCCAAATGGAGCCTTGAAAAAACACGGAACACAAGACGAGACTTCGTTGCTTAACATCCCGCTTTCGCTTCAAACAGGAAAATATCAACTATTTGCTCAAAACGCTGACTCTCCATTTTCTAATGAAATTGAGATTTTAGTTAATGACTAATAAAAATGAGAACAATTTTCAAGGGTCAACAAGAGCATTTTTGACTTTAAATCAAAATAAATCAGTAACCACTAAGACCCAATTTTGTAATATTTTAGATTCAACTTTTTCGTCACCTTTGAAAACCCGTTTCTGCCAAGAAAGAATCTCGCCTTGAGAATCTGCATTTCTGACCTCAATACTTTTGTTATCCATATCTATCAGCCACAATTCTTTTACGCCTAACGCAAGATAAGTGTCAGCCTTGGTTGTGAGATCATAATTTGCCGTGCGATCAGATAAAACTTCAAAAACTACATCAGCAGAAGTCCGTTTCGTTTTCATTTGTTTCTCTAATTCGTTAGAAACAAACATCATATCTGGCTCAAGATATGTCCCATATTCAAACTCGACATAAATTGATTCACGCGGATGATAAATTGTTCCGAGTTTTCCATTATTCACGTTGTATAGAATTAGAGATTCAGTTAAATAAGCGACGACTTTTCCGTGAGGTTCATTTGGTGGTGGCACTGTGTATAAAACTCCTTCAATAAGTTCAAAATGAGAGCGGTCGTCAGGTTCTGGCAATTCCCAAAATTCCTCGAGCGTATATTTCTTCAATAACGGCGAAAACGTTATCGGTTGAGTTTGAATTGTGTCTAAAACTTGCATAAATGGAGTCTAGTAGAAAAACTTAATAAGTTCAACTATTTCTTTAGCCAGCCAAACAAAGCATTAACGGTAATATCACGATTCGTTTCGTAAATTGCTTTCGTTAAAGGAACGCTCATCGGGCATACTTGAACGCAATTTTGGGCGTTTCCGCAATTGCCGATTCCATCATCGCCCATCAAACCTTCGAGGCGTTCGTCAATCGCCATTTTGCCTGTCGGGTGCATATTAAACAACCGTGCTTGGGCAATTGCTTGCGGTCCGATGTAATTATCATCACCATATTGCGGGCAGGCTTCGAGACAGCAACCGCAAGTCATACAACGACTTAACGCATAACGCTCTTGTGCTTGTTCGTTCGACATTGGAGCGGATGGACCAAGATCGTGAGTTCCGTCTAATTCGACCCAAGCGTGAACTTGCTTCAAATGATCAAACATTTTTGTGCGATCTACTTTCAAATCGCGGACATTCGGGAACTTCGACATTGGTTCAAGGGAAATTGCATTTGTCCCAGTCGCGAGCAACAAATCATCGACCAAAGCCGAGCAAGATTGACGCACGCGACCATTTATAACCATCGTGCAAATCCCGCAAACTTGCTCGAGACAGCTCATATCCCAAACCGGCGGCGTAGTTGTTTTGCCATCTTTGGTGACAGGATTTTTGCGAATATCCATCAAAATAGAGATGACGTTGAGATTTCTTCGGTATGGAATCTCAAAAGTTTCCCACGTTTGCTTTGCGTCAAGTTTTTCTCGACGCTTGATTTTGATGTCGATTGTGTTTGGCGGATTATCCAACCGTTTTTTTTCGATGTGTCCGTTTGTACTCATAATTAATTTCAAAATTTAGAAAAGTTATCTTTGTGTTTTTAGTTGTTGCAAAACATTGTTGCTCTTAAAATTGCTTCGGTTATTTTCGTCTCCACCAATCATCTTTTGACAATTTTTATTGATACCTTTCGACAATTTTTTTTGAAATTCGTTTTAACTTTTTCAAATCTATCGTTTTCCAAGTTAATGGATCGGTTTCTTTTAAAACGCATAACCAATTTCCTCTGATTTCATACAGATTCGCTATTCCATTTTCAAAACTATACTTATTTACTGTGCCGCACTGATAAGGAGATTGTGTCGTATCGAAAATAATTAACGATTTGTTTAATGAATCGAATACTACTCGTTCAAATATAAGCGATTCGTCAACCGTAAACATCTTAGTAGGAAGTATATTTTGTAACCTTTCGATTTCCTCCCGTCCAAGAATCTTTACGTCTTTTTTCGGGTCAGGTGAACTACCTCTATAATACTTAAATTTGAGAAGTTTTGACGAAGCTGGTGATTTAGACTCATTGTAAAAAAAATATCGTCTGAAGCCAGCGTATCCACCTGACGAACACTTTACCTCAACTAAAAAGGTATTTGTTGATAGGTCGTAGAATTTCAAACCTCCATTGTAATCTTCACTATCTATTTCCTCGTTTGGACAATCATTATCCCATTTAATTATGTCTTTCCATTTTTTGCGATCATCTAAATTCAGATGAGATTTCTTCATCGGAATCTCAATTTCTTGTGCTGATATTTTAGATATAATTTCGCTATTTTGATTATTTTGTCGGTTTGCCGTGTTGAAGTAGCAAGATTCTACTATCGACAGAAACAAAAAAAAGATAAATTTACTTATTAATCGCATACTATAAAATATTCTTTTTTATCTGAACATTGTGGCTCTTAGAATTGCTTCAAAGATTCTTGCGTATCCAGCAATTTCAGCATAAGTATCAAACTTCTTTGGGTTTACAATTTTACGAGCATTATGATAATCACATGTATTTCCATAAATATATTTTGAAAGAGTTTCGCCTTTTATAAATAAACCATCTTTCATACCGTGAGAGGCTATTTTATATGCTAATTCAGGTTCTAATGCTCTATCAGGATTTTCTACCAATGAACAACCTAAATTGAAATATGTATCCATAGTTTCATAATTATATTCCCAAGTAATTTGAATATATCCACGTCCGTAATACCGCTTCTTGTATTCTTTTCCCCCGCACTTACCAGTTCTAATTAATCCGTATTCGTAACCAGCACCTTTTCCTTTCTCATCAATCGGTTGCCAAGTATATGCTGTTTCCTTATAAACAGAAGCCATCATATACGCAGCATGACGAATATCATTAAGATTGCTATCAGTTCGCATGAAACTTAGAAAAAGTCCGAGACCGTTTAATGTATCAAAATCGATACCAGCAAATTCTTCGGAATACATCTCTAAGAATCTTGGTCCATAAACATTTATTCCGCCTGAAAGTAAATTGCCTTGATAACCGCCAATATTCCTTAAAAAATTCCACATTTCAACATTGCATCCAATTCCTTCCGATAAACACGGATAAAGATTCGGTTGCCACGCTTTATAACCTACCTGAATTGCCAATTGTCGCCATTCATTTGCCTTAACCTCGCCAAGTTTTCCAGGAGGAATCAAACCATATCTTTGTTGAAACTTCCTGACCGCTTCCTCAGTTTCGCGTGTAAAAGTCCCACCAAGAGATTGCCAATTCGACTTTCCCTTTGGAACGGGAAATGCCAAGAAATCAAACCAAGTGTGGAGAATTTCTGTCAACTTAGGATTTTTGCCGCCGAATTTTAAAACATAAGGAAAACTCATAAATTAACTCGTTGATAAATTTCTTCTAAGGTCAATTCAACATCAATTGATTCAAATCTTACTTTGCTTTTTAGTCCGATTGTCGCTTTGTGAAGCCAACTACCATCTTTATTTTTCAAGTATTGTTCGACGATTGCTTTATCTTGGGAAATCAAAACATATTCTTCTAACGATTCCAAGGCTCGATATGCCAACATTTTGTCGCCACGGTCTTTGGCTTCAGTGCTTTTTGACAAAACCTCAACAATCAAAATCGGATTTGTGATTGTGTCCTGGCGTTTGTTGTAAAATTTTGGTTCACCGCAAATTATAACAACATCTGGATAGTAAAATTTCTGATAATTCTCAACTTGAACTTTGACTTCGTGTGAAAAAGATTCGCAAGAGGCTTTTAATTTATTATCAAAAGCTCGTTCAATATTTTTTACCATTCGCGTGTGCGTAAGCGAACCGCCAGCCATCGCGATGATTGTTCCGTCTTCATATTCGCTTCGAAACTCGGCTTTTTCTTCCTTTGCTAAATACTGCTCAGGTGTATAAAGTTTTTGTTTTATTGCTCGTTGTGCCATTATTTAAACTCAATTAAGTCGTATATTTCACTTAGGTTTAACGATTCACCAACTGATTCAAAAGTAACCTTGCTGTCAATTCCAATTGTTGCCAAATACTTCCAGCTACCATCACTTTGTTTTGTAAATTTTTCGACAACGTGTTTGTCTTGCGAAACTAAAACATATTCTTCAACTGACTCAAGAGTTTGAAAAGCGAAAAACTTTTCTCCACGATCTGTGGCTTCTGTGCTTTTTGATAAAACCTCAATTAAAAGTTTCGGATTCTCAATCGTGTCATTTCGGTCTTTATAAAATTTCGGTTTGTCGCAAAGAACAGTCACATCTGGGTAATAAAATCTTCTTGTTGACTCAACCCAAATCTTCATTTCATTAGGAAGAACTCGACAGCCTTTTTTGCGAACTTTTGAATGTAAAAAAACAGTCAAATTCGCCGTTATTTGCAAATGATTAAACGAACCACCAGCCATTGCGAAAATCTCGCCATCACAATATTCACTCCGGAATTCTGCCTTTTCTTCCTTTGCGAGATATTGTTCCGGCGTATATAGTTTTTGTTTTATTGCCCTTTGAGCCATAATCTAACTCCAAAATTACGCCGTTTTCTTCTTACCTTTATCGCTATAATCACGTTTTCGCGGTTCAACAAGCCCAACATCAACCGCTTCATAACTCAAAATCGGCGATTCGGCAGACCATTCTGCAATCGTCGTTTTCATAAACTTGTCATCATTGCGATCTGGAAAATCTGGTTTGTAATGAGCACCGCGAGATTCATCACGATTTAATGCTCCAAGCGTAATTACTCTTGCTAATTCGAGCATATTTTTGAGCTGTCTCGCGTGTGGAATCGCTTGGGTCGCCCAAAGATTTGAATCGTTAATCGAGATATTTTTCGAACGTTCTTGAAGCTCGACTAATTTTTCATCAGTCGCTTTCAGACGGTCGTTATACCGAACAACTGTCACGTTATCAGTCATTACTTTGCCCATTTCTTCATGGATTTTATACTGATTTTCTGAACCTGTTTGTTTCAAAATATTGTCGTTAATTTCTTGCTGACGCTTGAGTTCTGCCGCGTGAACGCCGTTCATTTCGCTGCTTCCGCGTTCAACGTTTAGTGCGTATTCAATCGCCGCAGGTGCAGCCGTGATTCCGCCGTAAACACAAGAAACAAGCGAATTTGCACCAAGACGATTTGCACCGTGAATTGAATAATCGCATTCGCCAGCGGCAAGAAGTCCGGGAATATTTGTCCGCTGATTGTAATCGACCCAAAGTCCGCCCATCGAATAATGAACGCCCGGGAAAATTCTCATCGGCACATATCTTGGATCATCGCCGACAAACATTTCGTAAATTTCTAAAATCGCACCAAGTTTTCTCGTCAAAGTTTCTGGCTCAATGTGAGTTAAATCTAAATAAACTTGATTTTCACCGCCAACGCCATAGCCTTCCAAACAAACTTGGAAAATTTCGCGAGTCGCAATATCACGCGGCACAAGATTTCCGTAAGCTGGATATTTTTCTTCAAGAAAATACCAACGTTCGGCGTTTGGAATATCTTTCGCCGCACGTTTGTCGCCTTGATTTTTCGGCACCCAAACTCGTCCGCCTTCTCCGCGAGCTGATTCGCTCATGAGACGAAGTTTGTCTTCGCCCGGAATCGAAGTTGGATGAACTTGAATAAATTCGCCGTTCGCATATTTCGCACCGTGTTGGTAGGCGATTGATGCGGCACTTCCGGTGCAAGTTTGTGAATTTGTCGATTTTCCAAAAACGAGTCCGGGACCGCCGGTTGCCATTATCACAGCATCGGCGTTAAATGCTTTTAGTTCAAGCGTTTGCAGATTCATCGCGACTAATCCGCGACAAACTTGATGATCGTCCATCACCAAAGAAGTCATTTCCCAACCTTCATATTTTGTGATTTGTCCGGTTGATTCATATTTGCGAACTTGCTCATCTAAAGCGTAAAGCAATTGCTGTCCGGTCGATGCACCGGCGAAAGCCGTTCGGTGATGTAATGTTCCGCCAAATCGTCGGAAATCGAGCAAACCTTCTTTTGTTCGAGCAAATGGAACGCCCATTCTGTCGAACAAATAAATGATTGAAGGTGCCATATCACACATTTGCTTGACAGGTTGTTGATTCGCCAAAAAGTCGCCACCGTAAACCGTGTCGTCCATATGCTTCGCCGGAGAATCGCCTTCGCCTTTGGTGTTTACCGCACCATTTATGCCGCCTTGAGCACAAACCGAATGCGAACGCTTCACCGGAACAACCGACAATAAATCTACATCATGCCCAGCTTCGGCAATTTTCATCGCCGCTGCAAGTCCTGCCAATCCGCCGCCAACTACTGCTATTTTTATTTTCGATGCCATAAATTTTATTCTATTTAAGCCGCACGCTTCTCTAATAATCTTGAACTAAAGGTTGTTATTGGAATATTTTCTACTTCAGTTGGCGAATATGCCGATAATGATAGAAATTCGCTCACTGGTTTTGTAAGTAATACCTTGACTACGGTTTTTCTAATGTCATTTGGTAAATCATTTAATTCTGTTAATGGTAAACTGCGAAATCCTATTTCAGTCTTTTTTGTTAAGATTGAATAATTAAATAACGTTAAACTGGTTGCAGATTTTTTCTTTAAATCTAACCTTAGAAGAACATTTTCGTTTAATTCAATTCCGGTTGCGTCTTTGTTTTCAGCAAAAGTTACATTTAATGTGTCGCTAATTTTGTCGTATTTAAAAATTGACTCTTTCATAGGTTCACCAAACTTTCTTTTGATAAGCTGTAACAATAAAGTTGTTAGGTATCAATTCGTCTTTTTCTTAATGAAATGAACTCATTACTGCAACTGCAATTATATGAGTATTCTCTGCTGTTAAATCTTTAAACTTTTTAGAATATCTATATTTCTGCGGATTTAACATCTCTTGTTTTCTTGATCCAAAACGAATAGTTTGTCGAAGTTCGTTTTCGAATTCCAACATCTCTGAATGATTCATCGGACTCGTAATGTGCTCCCAACGTTCTTCGGTTAAATAAATATCGTTGCCAAGTCTGTCTTTTTCAATCTACCGAACGTCATTCATAATCTAAAATTTCTTAGGCTCTAAAGTTTTTGCTTCCTTAGATTGCTCGCAAAGCATAGCCGGAATCAGTCCGCAATTTTTCCACGCAAATGCAAAAACTGTGTTTGTCCCAACTGCGAAAAGTCCAATTCCAACTGCGGCACAGCCTTTCAAAATATAACTTTGTGCTTTTTCGCCGACAACTAAACCAAAATCAAGTGTGAATAAAAATATTCCATAAGCCAAATGCCAAGCGGTTGCTGCAATTCCGACGATGTAAATGGCAGAAACCCACCACAATGTAAAATCTGTCGAAACAATCGCGAATGCTTTATCCGCATTTCCCGCGACCGCTGTTTGCGTTAACCCAAATGTGCCAAAAAATCCCCAACGGAAATGCATTAGATGAAAAAGCAAAAACGCAAAGAGAAAAATTCCCGTAACTCTCTGAAAAACATAAAGCCAATTTCTGCCGTAACCATAATTTGAAACATTACTGCGAGCTTGTGCCGAAATAATAATTCCGTAAACCGAATGAAAAAGGAGCGGCAAAAAAATTCCGCCAATTTCGATAAAAAGCAAAAAAGGCAAATGGTGAATATCTGCAACTGCATCATTGAAGACTTTTTCGCCGTTCATGGCTTTCGCGTTTGTGAGCAAATGAACTGCAAAAAAGAGCCCAAGCGGAACAATTCCCGTGATTTGGTGCAACTTTCTAAGTAAAAAATTGTTACTGAATTTAATGGACATATCGGTGCTATCTTCTTTTGACTATTGATTTAAGGTTTGCATAATAATTCTAAGATGAAACTGCTAAATCATCAATTAATCAATTAAAAATAATCATACATTTTTTGAAAAATTAGGTAAAATGAAATATGTTGCAAAACTTAGACAGAAATACTTATAATAAAAATTATGCATATCGAAACCTTGAAAGTTTTCTGCGATTTAGTTGATACCCAAAGTTTCTCGCTCGCTGCCGAGAGAAATTTTGTTACTCAATCTGCCGTCAGCCAACAAATACGCACGCTTGAAGAAAAATTTCAGCGAAGATTACTTGAACGTGTCCGCGGACGACGCGAGATAAAACTTACTCCAATCGGCGAAGTTTTCTATCGCGAAAGCCGAAATATTCTCGCCGGCTATGACCAATTAAACGAAAATATGCGTGGACTTGTCGGGACAATCAGCGGAACTGTCAAAGTTGCAACAGTTTACAGCGTCGGGCTTCATGAGTTGCCAGTAAAAGTTCGTGAATTTATGACGAAGTTTCCAGCGGCAAAAATTGATTTGGAATATTCGCGAACAACACGTGTCGTTCGCGACGTGCTCAATGGTTCGGTCGAACTTGGTGTGGTTGCATTTCCTGAAGTTCGCCGCGGACTGACGATTGTTCCGATGCAAAGCGATCGAATGGTTGTGATTTGTCATCCGAACCACGAATTTGCTGAACGCGAACAACTTAAATGCCGCGAACTTAAAGATCAAGATTTTGTCTTATTTGAGCGAGATATTCCAACTCGTAAAGCGACTGATAAGATATTGAAAACAAACGGTGTATCGGTTCGCAAAGTTGCGGAATTTGACAATATCGAAACAATAAAACGAGCGGTTGAAGTCGGCTTTGGAATCGCAATTGTTCCTCATCCGAGTGTTTTAGACGAAGAGCGAAACAAACAACTTGTAATTGTTGAACTTGCCGAAAGCGATTGGGTCAGAACCGTTGGAGTAATTTATCGCAGCGATAAGGCTCTTTCAATTGCGGCAAAGAAGTTCGTTCAACTTCTTGAGTCTAAAACTCCGCCAACCGAAACAGTTTAGCTCGCTACATTTGTTAAATAACTGGTTCCATTGCGGTTATTTAAAACTTCTTTGAGCATTGGGACAATTTTTTCCGAATCGAGATAATCTTTTCCGAGCGAACGCCGAAATTTTTTATCTTTCTTTTCGTTCGTTAATTCTTTCAACATTGAACGGCAAAAAGCCGAAACTAATTCAGGAGCAAATTGTTTGCCCGAATTTTCACTCATATCTATAATTACGTCTTCGGCGTTTCTGCGTCGCTTATAAGGTCGGTCGGTTGTCATTGCGTCAAAAGAATCTGCTAAGTTTACTATTTTCGCAATATACGGAATTTCGTGATCTAACAAACCGTCTGGATAACCGCGTCCATCAAGTCTTTCGTGATGATATTTTGCCGCCAGCGGAACGTCTGTAAATGGATGATGAATCGGTGATAAAATTTCATAACCAACCGCTGGATGTTTTGAAAGTTGAATATTTTCACTCGCATTTAAACGCAATGGCGAATTGATAATCGAGCGATCAACCGCTAATTTCCCCACATCGTGTAAATAACCGGCAACTGCCGCACCTTCGACCTCTTTTTCTTCCCAACCAAGTTCAAAAGCGATTAACTCTGAGTATTTACCGACTCTGACAGAGTGTCCTTCGGTATATTTATCTTTGCAATCAATCGCCGCCGCAAAAGATTTCACTGTGTCTTTATATGTCAGTCGCAAATCGTCGTAAAGTTTGAGATTTTCCTGTGCTTTGCGTTCGAGTTCTGACATCATATTTCTCTGCTGAATTCCAACGCCAATATGCCTCGCCATCGCACAAATTATATCTTTATCGTAAGCCGAATATGGTTCGCCATTCGCTTTTTCACCAAGTAAAATAACGCCTAAAAATTCATCGCGAATAATTAAAGGAATTAATAACTCGAGTTTTCGCGAGTCAAAACTCTGATCATAAACATGAAAAAGTGGCAACATTTTAGCTTGACTTATTTCAATTGCAGTTAATCCGGCTGTCAAAAATTGTCGTTCATCTTCTTGGCAGAGCGATAAACTGAGCGGAAAATCTTCACCTAACCCGCGAACCGCAAGCATATTTAACTCGTGTCCATATCTCGAAAATCTCGCCACGCCGCCACGCATAATCGCCAAACTGCCAAGCAATAAATGAAGCGATGTGCGAATCATTTCTTGAAAATTACGTTTATTTGTAACTTCTTGTCCAATTTCAGCCAACGCAGAAAATGTGTGAACGAGTTTTATTTGGTTTTCAGACATAAACTTTAATTTTCTAATTTTACGTGATTTGTTAGCCCAAGCGTTTCAAAAAGCTCGACAGTTTCTTCATTTACTTGCGAAAAAATAACTTTCGCACCAGCGTTTGAAGCTGCATCAATAACTCCCAGTAAAATCGAAATTGCAATGCTGTTAACGATTTCGGTTTGTTTAAAATTTACTTCTAAGGTTTTGAAACCAGCATCGAGTTTGGTTTTACATTCACGTTCGATTTTTTCGCCGCTGAGTTTGTTTAAATAATCGCTTGCAAAAACGACTGCTTTCCCATTTTCAGAATTAAAAGTATGTTCTCTTTCAGTTTGTGGAATCACTTAACTTCCGTCCTTGTTTAATTTAGATTGCCTATGAGAAGAATCTACTTGAAGATTAGGTTTAACACAAAGAAAACTAGAAAGCAACAGATTTCGACTCGGTATTGATAGATTTAATAGTTATAGATGTCTCGAAAATTTAGAAATCGTCAAATTATGCTATTCTTTACGTTCACAAATATTGTCTTTTTAACTTAACTTAGAGTGAAAAATCAAACAAAAATAAATCTTGAGCAATTTTTTTTGCAATCTAGCGAAGCGGTTGAAGTCGCTTTAAATCAGATTCTTCCGGCGAGCGAGATTGAGCCACAAAGATTGCATTCGGCAATCCGTTGGAGCATTTTTGCTGGTGGAAAACGGTTTCGTCCAACGCTCTTAATTGCGGTTGGCGATGCGTTTGGAGTTTCAATAAGTTCGCTTATCAAAACGGCTTCGGCTCTTGAAATGATTCATACATATTCGCTTATTCACGATGATTTGCCAGCGATGGATGACGATAAATTGCGTCGCGGTCGCGAAACTTGTCATATAAAATTTGACGATGCAACGGCGATTTTAGCTGGTGATTTCCTGCAAAGTCTGGCGTTTCAAGTAATTGCGGACGATAAACATTTGTCGCCAGAATTTCGTCTGACATTGTTATCAGAAGTTGCTGATGCTGCCGGAAAAATGGTCGCTGGACAACAACTTGATTTAGATTCGGAAGGGAAAAATATTTCGATTAAAGAGCTTGAAGAAATTCATCGAAACAAAACTGGTGCGATGATTTCGGTGTCGGCTAGAGCTGGTGCAATTATCGGAAACGCGAGTGATTCTGAGCTTTTGGCAATCACAAATTACGCCTCAAATATTGGTTTATTGTTTCAAATAACCGATGATTTGATTGATATAACGCAAACAACCGAAACCTTAGGAAAAACTGCTGGCAAAGATGTCGCGGCGGCAAAGGCAACTTACCCAAGTATTTACGGTTTTGATGAAACAAAAAAACTTGCTCATAACATCCACGATTCTGCGATTTTTGAATTAAACAAACTTAATTGTGAAACCAGCGTTCTGAAAAGTCTCGCAGAATTTATCTTGCATCGAACTACCTAAAAATTGCTATAATAAGAGTGAATTCTTCACGCTTCAAAGCGAAATTCAAAACTCATAAATCCAATGAAATCTGACCAAAAAAATTTTGAAAAACTTCCGCGACCGCTTTTAATTGCTGTGTCGATTGGGTTTCTTTATGCTTTGGTGTTGGCAAAACTTGCTGCCGATTGGTGGACGGACGAAAATTATTCACACGGCTTGCTTGTGCCATTTGTTATCGCATATATCATTTGGCTTGAGTTTGATTTACTCAAAATTTCACGCGAAAAACAATCATATTGGATTGGCGGAAGTGTTGTGTTGATTGCACTTGCGATGCTTTTTGCGGGAACTCTCGGTGCCGAACTTTTTATGCAACGAATTTCTCTCGTTGTGATGTTAAGCGGAACGGTGATTTACTTTTTTGGCTTTAAAATATTCAAATTTCTATATGTTCCGTTCTTTTTATTAATTTTTGCAATCCCAATTCCGCAAATTATTTTCAACAAAATTGCTTTTCCGTTGCAAGTTTACGCTTCACAAATGGCAATTTGGGGAATTAGATTTTTTGGAGTTCCATCGGTTAGAAACGGAAATGTTATTGAAATTTTGCCAGTTGGAGCGACGCAAATTGTTAGTTTAGAAGTAGTTGAGGCTTGTAGCGGCATTCGTTCGCTGATGACTTTGGTGACTCTTGCACTGGTTTTAGCTTATTTTTCTCGCGAAAAATCTCAACAAGGAAAACCTTTTTACCTTAATTTCAACTTCTGGTTATCAATTGTTTTAATATTTTCTGCAATTCCTATCGCAATTTTGACCAACGCCGGACGAGTTACCGCAACCGGAATTTTTACGCATCTTTACGGCAAAAAAATGCTCGATGGTTTTTTTCACGATCTTTCTGGCTGGTTGGTTTATCTCGTAGCTTTAATTTTGCTCGCTTTGGTTGGGTTTGTTTTTAAATTAGTTTTTAAGAAATTTTTTGTAGTTGGCGACGAACAAAAAGCTGATTTATTTGAACAAACTCCGACATCGTGGCAACCGGTTTTAATTTTAATCGGATGTTTAGTAATTGGTGGATTTTTTATAAATTGGTTTGAATCACGTGAGGAAGCTCAGATTAAAAGATTAGCTTTAAAAGAAATTCCCTCAATTCTCGGCGATTGGAAACAGCGTGGCAACGACATTCGGTTCAGCGGACAAACCGAAAGTGTTTTGCGAACGACAGATTATTTAATGCGAGAATATGAATTGCCGAGCGGAAATGTCGCGAATTTGTATGTTGGTTATTATGCTTCGCAAAAAAGTGGTGCAACTTATCATAGTCCGCAAAATTGTCTTCCGGGTTCAGGTTGGGAAATGAAAGAACCCGAATTAGTTGAAATAAAACTCGCAAATGGAGAAACTTTTAACGCCAATCGCTACATTATAGTTAATGACAGCAAACGCGAGGTTATGATATATTGGTATCAGGGACGAGGGCGTGAAGTCGCTAGTGAATATTCTGATAAAATATTTACTGTTTTAGATAGTTTTACTCGGCAACGTTCTGATGGTTCAATGGTTCGAATTTTAATTCCGGCAGGGAATTCTGAAACTGAAGCAACTCAGCTGGCAATTGATCTTTCCTCAAACATTTCCAACAAACTTTCTGATTTTGTTCCCGAATGAAATTCGTCTATAATTCGTAAACATTCCCCCAAATTGAATCTGACAAATTATATGTTTTAGATTTTTTCTGAAACTATTGATTGATTACAAGTTTTCTATGGTTGCTGACGAAAGTTGGCGACGAAAAATCGATTATTTGTTTCTAAAGCGATGCTAAAGAAATTGCCGAAATAATCGTAAAATTGAAAAGTTGTTAGATTCTGGATTCTTTCTAAATAAGATGCCCTTGTTTTTAAGAATTCTTGAGAAAAGCCGAGTGTTTTCAATGCCCGAAAACACTCGGCAGTAAAATGATTTAAAAAAATGAACGTAGTTGAGTGCCTAAAATTTCATAAATTATTGTTATCTGCCATAATTCTAGGCTTAATTTTCGCCTTTTCATCGTGCGGAAACACCAAAGAAAAATATCTTTCTCGTGGCGAAGAACTCTTAAAACAAAGAAAATTTCAGGAAGCTAAAATGGAGTTTCGCACCGCTGCGGACTACGATAAAACTTCATCTGAAGCCTTTTGGGGTTTAGCCAGAGCAGACGAAAGCCTTGGCGACACATTTGGAACAATAGAAAATCTCAGACAAACAATCGCACTTGACCCAAATAACCTCGATGCAAAATCTAAACTTGGTAACTATTTTTTATTACTCGATCCGCCACAGGTTTGGGAAGCAGACAAACTTTTAACTGAGATTTTTGCGATAAATCCAAAATATGTTGAAGGTCACATTTTAAAAGCTAGTTTATTAACAGTTCAAGAACGACCGGAAGCCGAAATTGTAAAAGTTTTGCAAGAGGCAATTTCACTCGAACCAACTAGAATCGAGTCATATTTGAGCCTTTCAAGATATTATCAACGAACAGCAAACATCGCTGAATCAGAAAAATATATTCAAAAAGCAATTTCAATTGCACCAAATTCGTCGCTTGGCTATATGGAATATGGCAGATTTATGACGTTTGCCAAACGTTCGAATGAAGCTGAAGCTCAATATAATAAGGCGATTGAAGTTGAGCCAACAAGTTTCGATGCAAGGGAAGCGATTGCTAGTTATTATCTTTCCGCACGCGATTTAGACAAGGCTGAGTCTGCATATAAACAATTAGTTGAAATTCAAGCAAATAGTTCGGAAAGCAGAATAATGCTCGCTGATTTTTATGCTCTTATTGATCGCGATCAAGATTCGATAAAAACATTTGAAGCGATATTGGCAGACAATACAGGATTCGTGAAGGCTCGATACAGACTTGGCGAAATTTATCTTCAAAAGAAAGATTTGGTCAAAGCAACCGAGCAAGTTGATAAACTTTTATCGATAAATGATACCGATGTTGAAGCTCTAATTCTTCGTTCGCGGGTGAAACTTCAAGAAAGCGATGTCGATTCTGCGACTAAAGATTTAGAAGAAGTTTTGAAAAAGCAACCGACGCTAAAGTTTGGGCTTTTTTATATGGCTCAAGCCAAATTATCGCTCGGACAATTTGATCAAGCACGAGCATACATCAGCGATTTAGAAAAATATCATCCAAACTATTTGTTTAGCAAGTTGTTAAAAATTCAGGCAAGTTTTGCGGCAAATGAACCGACAAAAGTTATTTCGCAAGCTAATGAACTTCTCGATATTGTGAAAAATAGCTACGCGAGTGCAGAAACTTCGGCTCAGAATCTTGAAGAACTTCGCATTCGGGCAACCACTTCTCGCGGTCTTGCAAATATTGAGCTTGGCAAACTTACAGATGCCAAAATTGATTTGTTAGAAGTAAATAAACTTTCGCCCAATTCGGTTAGTTCACTCTTAAATTTAGCGAGATTGGCGATTGCTGAAAAGAGTTTTGGCGAAGCAGAATCGCTTTACGAAAAATCGTTAACTATTGATTCTAAAAACTTTGATGCATTGAATGGCTTGGTCAATGTTTTTTCTAAACAACAAAAATTTGCCCAAGCACACGCCAAAATAGAATCAAAAATTGCTGAAAATACGGGGCAAAAAAATCTGCTTCCAGCATTTCATTATCTTAACGCTGAAGTTTTTATTGCCGAAAAAAATATTGCTTCTGCTGAAATGGAACTTAAGAAATCAATCGAACTTGATGAAACTTATTTGCCAGCTTATTCGGCACTTGCATCGCTTTTAATTGACCAAAACAAAGGCGATGAGGCGATTGAGCAATACAAAAAAATTGTGACAAAAAAACCGGATTCGACAATTTATACGTTGATCGGAATGCTCGAAAGTTCGCGTCAAAATCATTCAGAATCTGACAAAAATTATCGAAGTGCCTTAAAAGTTAATCCCGAAAATGCAATTGCGATTAACAATTTGGCGTGGAACATTGCGGCAAACGACTCGGGAAATTTGGACGAAGCGTTGACTTTAATGCAAAGTTTGGTGATGAAAGACTCGAGCAAAGCTAGTTATTATGACACTTTGGCGTTGGTTTACACAAAGAAAAATTTGCTCGCACCAGCAGTTGAAAGTTTGAAAAAAGCGGTTGCAATAGATGTTGCAGACGCTGAAAAAGTTAATAAAACGCCAAATCCGACATATCGATTTCGTTTAGGTTCGGCGTTTGCCGCAGTTGGCGACAAGGTCAACGCCCGCAAAGAACTAGAAAGTGCGTTGAAAAATGAAAAGAATTTGAGCAAGGAAGATTTGCAAACAGCAAAAGGTTTAATCAGTGGTTTATAGAGAATTTGAGGTAAAACATGATGTATTTATTAGAAACTGGAAATAATTTATTGTTGGGCTATATGCCTGAATCTTTAGCGTTATTAATTTTTGGTGCGAGTTTGATTGCTTTTACAATTGGGCTTCGCAAAGTTTTTAAACAACGTGAATATATTAAAAACCAAAATACGGAATTAAGTCAAACGACAATTGGATAAGGGTTTTTTCGAAACGAGGAAATAAAAATGGCAGCTGAATTTAGACAAAAATCAATTGGCGAAATTGGGAAAATCATTCGCAGAAGAATCTGGCACATACTTTTGCCGACACTCGTCGGCTTAATTGCGATGGGTTGGGTTGTGTCAAAACTTCCGAGTATTTATCAATCAAGAACGTTGTTAACCGTGAAACCGCCGGTTATTTCGGGTAAAGTTGTGGCATCGCTTTCTGATGACGATTTGAATCAAAGATTGCTCACAATGAACCAAGAAGTTTTGAGCCGTTCGTCGCTTGAACCGATGATCGCAAAATACAAACTTTACGAAATGGAGAGAGCAAACGGAACACCGATGGAAGTTATCATCGAAAAAATGTTCAAGAATATCAATGTTGAAACTCAAGAAAGTGCGGAAAATAAGGTTGCGTCTTTTGTCATAAAATTTGATGATCGCAATCCGCGTTCGGCACAGCAAGTTGCGGGTGAACTTGCGAGTATGTATGTAAATTCGCAAATTAATGTGCAGATCGATCAAGCTGGAACGACAAAAGAATTTCTCGATAAACAAGTTTTAGAAGTAAAAACCAATCTTGATCTACTCTCAAAACAACGACTCCAAGTTATGATGCAAAACGTTGAAACTCTGCCTGATAACCAACAAGGTTTGATTGCACAACTTTCAGGTTTGCGACAAAAAGAAGACACGCTTTCGAAAGATAAGGAATCTTTACTTAAAGAAAAAGGTCGTCTTAGTGATCAAATTAACGGACTCAACCAGCAGATGCGAATAATTGAAAATTTTGGTGCTAAAGATGCTGATTCAGCTGGAAAAAAAACTTACAAGGATTCAAGTGCTTATGCTGAAATGGTAAAGAAAAGGGCGGAATTACAAGCGAAACTTGAGTCGCAAAAAAAAGTTTACAAAGATAAAATGCCAGAAGTTGTAAACACGAAAACTGAACTTGCAAGAATAGAAGAGCAAATCGACGATATGGCTAAGGATGCGAAAGAATCAGCTGGGCAAGCAGTAGAACTGACAAAACAAAAAGCCGATTTGCAAAGCCAACAGATTCAAATAGACATCGTCAAATCCCAAAGCCAAATAGTTCAAGCTGAAGCTCAAATGGCTGGAAAGGATTCTGAAATCCGACAAAATGCTGGACAAATTTCTGTTCTTGAAGCAAAAATTAACACAATTCCGAATGTCAAAGTGGCTCTGGAAGGAATTAACAACGAATATAATTCTGCCAAAACAAGCTACGACGATATGCTCAAAAAGAAAACCGAATCGCAGATGCAGGTTGATGTTGCGAGCAATGCACAAGGCGAAACTATCAAAGTGCAAGATCCTGCAAGTTTGCCGGCGGCTCCGGTTAATTCGGCAAAAAGAATGATGTTAGTCGTTTTTGGAACTGTAACTGGGCTTGCATTAGGTTTATTTCTCGCCGGAATTTTCGAAGTTCCAAGATTATTTAGAATCCAAAATATTGACGACGCAAAGCATTACACAGGTTTACCGGTTTTAGCATCAGTTCCGCCGCTTCTGACATATCAAGAAATTGCGTGGAACAGACGACTTCATTGGTTAAAAGTTTTAGCCGGAATCGCCGCCGCAATTGGCAGCATTCCGTTAATTGCGATGGCTTTGCAGTTGTCGAGAGTTTTGGAACGATTTGTTTCATAGGAAGGTCAAAAAATGTATAAAGAATTTTACGGATTAGAAGATTTACCATTCACGCTAACACCAGACCCTAGATTTCTGGTTTTTACACCATCTTACAACGAAGTTTTGGCGAGTCTATACTATGGACTTGAGAATGCCAAAGGTCTGATTGTTTTAACGGGCGAAGTTGGAACAGGTAAAACAACAGCTTTGCGTTGGATTCTCCGAAGGCTTGATTCGAGCGTTTTGGCGGCTTACGTCTTTAATCCGCGACTTTCGATTGATGAATTTTATCATCACGTCACGCAAATGCTTGGCATTAAAGATTGGAACAACAAAGCCGAATTGCTTTCGATGCTCGGTAAAGTTTTGGATGAAAGGCATCGCCGCGGACTTCGCACGGTTTTAATAATTGATGAAGCACACGAACTTTCAGACTACGTTTTGGAAGAAATTAGACTTCTGCTCAATTTTGAAGCTGATAACGCGAAGCATTTGCAAATTATTTTGACTGGTCAGCCGGAATTGCGTGACAAATTAAATCAACCAAATTTGCGACAACTAAAACAACGGGTTGCTCTTCGTTGCAATATGCACGCATTGCCCAATGTTGACGAAACTGAACGCTATATTACTGAGCGTTTATTGATTGCTGGTTCAGAACAACCCAATGTTTTTACGCCTGGAGCAATTGATTTTATCTTTAAATGTTCGGAAGGAATTCCGCGTCAAATAAATAATTTGTGCGATAACGCAATGTTGTCAGGCTATGCCGCTGGAGAGCAAATAATTGGTCGTCAGATTGTTGAAGTTGTGGCAGAAAATTTAGATATGTTGCCAAACAAAGAGCATTTTTTGGCAAGCGAAACAAAGCCTGAAACAAGCGGAGCAGCGAGAATTTTAACGGCGGAAGGTCGCGAAGAATTGAGCGGAAATCGTCATCGCACAGAGCCAACCAGAACTTCAGCTTTTGCAAAAGATCCTAATTTCAACAAAACTGAATATTCTAACTACAAACCCGAAAGCAAAAACAGTTTGCTTGACGGAATGGACGACGATATAAGTCTTGAAATAGAAGAAGTTGGCGGATTTTATTAAATAATTTCACAGGCTAAAGTTGCTAATTTTAGTCTTACTCCAAATTAAAGTTATGAGTATTTTAAAAGCATTACAAAAAAAACAGACAGAAATTGGCGGTGAAGTTTTTAATCCAATTTCTAATGTGGCAACAAATCGTGTAAATAATCCGGTAATTGAAAAAGCAATTATTGCGGATAGTTCTAAAGTTGTGGCTTTTGATCGGGTTGCACGCCAAAACAATGCACCGCCCGAAGTTTTTTTGGACAATAATTTCCGCATCGGAAAAACAAATTCAGCGTTTAATGAGCAGACCGCTTTATCAACAGGGACGGCACTCCCCAATTTGAGAACGGATTATTCTGCTGGGGCAACTTTAGACGCTGTGAGCTCGCCACGCAATGTTGAAAAAATTCTGCCTGACTTTGTCAGTTGGGAAGTTGAAGCAGAGCGTGTCGAGCCAAGATTAGTTGCAATTACTCAACCTCATTCGAATTATTGCGAAGAATATAGAAGTTTGCGGACGCATATTTTACACAAAAGCCAACGTGAAAAATTGCAATCAATAGTTGTCGCAAGCGTCGGTGCAAGCGAAGGAAAAAGTGTTACATCATTAAATTTGGCGTGGCTTTTGGCTCAAACTGATGGCTTAAAAGCACTTGTAATTGACAGCGATTTACGAATGCCGAGCCTTTCAGATTATCTCGGAATTGAGACAGATAAAGGACTTTCGGAGATTTTAGCTGGCAGAGCAACATTGGTTGAGTCGATTATAAAGCTCCAACCTTCAGGACTTCATTTATTACCTGGCGGCGAAGCGAGAAGTGACGTTGCCGAATTGCTTTCAGGTCCGAAATTTAAAGAAATTTTGCGTGAAGCGAGAGATATGTTTGATTTTATAATCATTGACGCTCCGCCACTCGGAATTTTTACTGACGCGACAGTTCTGATAAATCAAGCCGATGGTGCAATAATGGTTGTTCGAGCAAATCGGACGAAATATGGTGCGATTGATAGAATTTTAGACAAACTTCCGCGTGAAAGAATGTTAGGAGTTGTTTTAAACGAAAGCGACGACGTGTTGAACGAAACACATTATAATTACGGTTATTACAACAAGAAATTTAAAGATTAGTTACCTCAATTTGAGATAAATGGCGGCTAATAAATTCAGTGTTCGGACAATTGGTTTGATTCTCGCCGATTCAGCAATTATTTGCGGCGGAATAGTCCTTGCTTTGTATTTACGTCTAAGTTTTACCGGTGCCGTTTATCAATTAAACGAAAATAACGGTTGGCTAAAAGTTTCGCTCGCAACTTTAGTTTGCCTCGCAATCCTTTATTTATATGATCTTTACGATTTTACCGTGATGGGAAATCGGCGAGAACTTTTGCTCAGGTTAGTTCAAGCACTCGGAATTGCTTGGGCATTATTAGCGTTTTTATATTATTTAGTTCCGCCGCTTTTAATTGGACGCGGAACTTCAATTTACTCAGTTGGAATAGTTTTATTCGCACTTTTAATCTGGAAAGTTTTAATTCATTACCTCACCGGACATCCGGAAATTGGCGAAAAAATCTTAATTGTCGGTTCAGGTCAGGTGGCGATTGACACAGCTCAAGGCGTTTTGGCACGTCGCGATGCAGGTTATCGAATTGTCGGATTTGCGACTTCAAATCCTGAAGTCGTTGCAGAAAAACTTCCTGAAGTAAAAGTTTTAGGGACAACCGATGAGCTTGAAAGAATCGTCAAAGAGAATGATATTGACCGACTTGTAATTGCAATTCGCGATCGTCGCGGAAAATTTCCGACTGATACGCTTCTTGAAATGAGTTTGGCTGGAAACGTTAGCATCGAAGAATGCACGTCTTTTTACGAACGTGTAACCGGACAAGTTCATCTCGATATGTTGCGTCCTTCGTGGTTAATTTTTGCCGGACGCGGACGCGACAATCGCGTAAAATCAGTGTTTCGTGAAGTAATTCACCGTATTTTAGGTTTAATTGGTTTGGTTGTTTCATTGCCAATCGGAATATTTACCGCGATTTTAATTAAGCTAGAATCACGCGGACCAATTTTTTACAGACAAGAAAGAGTTGGAAAAAATGGCAGAATTTTTGAAGTAATAAAATTTCGTTCAATGCGGACTGATGCCGAAAAAGACGGTCCAGTTTGGGCGTTAACAAACGATGATCGCGTGACATTTGTCGGAAAAATCATTCGCAAAATTCGTGTCGATGAAATTCCGCAATTTTGGAACATAATTAAAGGTGAAATGATGTTTGTCGGTCCGCGACCAGAACGTCCGCATTTTATTGAGCAATTAGCTGATGAAATTCAGTTTTACGAACATCGACATTTAACTGCTCCGGGACTAACTGGTTGGGCACAAATAAAATATCCATATGGTGCATCGGTCGAAGATGCTAGGCAAAAGTTGCAATACGATTTGTATTACACAAAAAATCAGAGTTTAGCATTAGATTTTGTGATAGTTTTTGAAACGGTAAAAACTGTTTTATTCGGCAAAGGTGCGAGATAAAAAGTTATTAGATTTTTAGGCAATACTATTTATTGCTAAAAAACTGGATAAACTTGTTTAATGCACATATTTACTGAATGAGAGCGAAGAACCTTTTGGTTTGGAGATAAGAAAATGAAGTTGAAGAAAATAAATTATATTAGTTTTGTTTTATTAACATTTGCGGTGTTTGCTGTATCAGGTTTCGCCCAAGAAAAAAAGATTTTTGATGATGGAAAAATAATGATCATCACTAAATCGACACCGAAACCGGTTGCATCACCAACGACGAGTCCAACTCCAATCGTTGAAGAACCTGAAATTTTAAAAGAGCCAAAACCGCCAACTCCAATTCCGACTGAAGTAAAACCAAGCGAAACACCGCAAGTTGGATCAGTTGAAGAGTCGCCAAAAATTCAGACTTATGTTGATCAAAAGCCACAAACTGATGAAGAGAAAGAGATTTTGCCGATTTACCAAAATTATCTTGCCGAATATAGACTCGGACCTCAAGACATAATTTCGATTGAAGTTTTTGGGCAATGTCCAAATTATTGCATTGAAACCAAAACTGTTCCGCCAACCGGAAAAATATCTTATCCGCTGATTAAAAACGGCGTTTTTGTTGCCGGAAAAACAATCGAGCAAGTTCAAGACGATGTCAGAAAAAAACTTGATGAGTATATTATTGACCCGCAAGTTACGGTTACGCTCGAAAAAGCACAATCTGCGAGATATAGCGTTTTAGGAAAAGTTGTTTCGCCCGGAGTTCGGATTATGGATCGAAAACTTAGCGTTTACGAAGCTTTAGTTGACGCTGGCGGAGTGTTGAAGGAAGGCGATAAAAAGCGAATTATTGTTTACAGCTACAATAATCGCGGGTTGCTCGAGCAAAAAATAGTTGATTTAACCGAAGTTGAAAAAGGAAAAGCTCCACCAGTATTTCTCCAGCCAGGCGATCAAGTTTTTGTCCCAGATGCCAAATTTAAACTCAGTTTGAATAATGTCTTGAAGATTTTAGAAAGACTCTCACCATTGCGTCTGCTGATGGGAAGTCCCTTTTAATTAAATTTTTTTCTTGAAAACGATGAGCTTAAAATATTTTTGCTCGTCGTTTTAATTTTTACTAAATGCGTTATTTTCGAAACATTCTAATTTTATTTTTTTGCCTCTTTTGCACGCAAACAGTTCACGCCGAATGGACAAAAAAGAAGCTCACAGTCCTTTCGTGGCTGCATTCGGTCTATTTTATCAGTGAAGAAAAAGGTTGGATTGTTGGGAGCAATGGCACATTTTTATACACAAATGATGCCGGAAAAACGTGGCTCAAAAAGAAAAAATTTACCGAAGATACAATTCTTGACGTTCATTTTTTTGATGCCAAAAACGGTTGGATTCTTTGCGAAAGAAACATCTACTTGCCCAGCGACAAATCGCTTGCATATCTTTTAAAAACATCAAATGGCGGAGAAACTTGGGATCGAGTTGAATTTGTTGAAGGAACAGGTCGCGAACGAATCAGCGGTTTTTTCTTTGATAAATCAGAAGTTGGGTTTGCAGTTGGAGAAACAGGTTCAATTTTTTCTAATCCGACAGAAAAATTAGTCTGGAAAAAACAATCGTCGCCGAGTCGTTATTTGTTGCTCGATGGTAGTTTTCAAGACAGCTCAAACGGTTGCATAGTCGGAGCTGGCGGCTCAATATTTTTTACGCAGAATGGCGGCGAAACTTGGAATTCGCCGATTGTTTCCGGCAACCCGAAAAATCGCTTCAATTCAATATTCTTCGCAAATGCAAAAAACGGTTGGGTTGCAGGTTCTGAAGGTAAAATATTTTATTCAATTAACGGCGGAAGATTATGGCGTGAGCAAAAATCTAACGTTACCAACGACTTAACTGACATTGCTTTCTTTGATTCATCGAGAGGTTTTGCTGTCGGAAACGATGGAATAATTGTCCAAACTCAAAATGGCGGAAATGTTTGGCGACCATTACAACTTGACACAAAACACAAACTTGAAAAAGTCTTTCTCATCGGCAAATCAGGCTGGATTGTCGGTTTTGGTGGAACGGTTTTTCAGTGGTCGCAAAAATAATGTCAAATTTTTCAAATCTGTCCATTGCTCACAATCAACTTAACAACATCAATTAAACTTTTTTCGATCAAATTAGGTTTTCGAGATAGTTTAGTTTGGTCTTTTTCGCCGTAACCAGTTTTAACCAACGCGGTTTTAATATTTGCATTAAACCCTAGTTCAACATCTAAAATTTTATCGCCAATCATCCAACTATTTTCTAAATCGATTTCAAAATCTTTGCACGCAAGCTCAATCATTCCAAGATTTGGCTTGCGACAATTGCAACCTTCGTTCGGCAAATGCGGGCAAAAATAAAAAGAATCTATCTTTTCTGTTAAATGATTTTGAATCGCGTTGTGGATGTTGTGAACCGCAGATTCCGCAAAAATTCCACGTCCAATTCCGCTCTGATTTGTCAATACAATCACCAAAAAACCGTTTGTTTTTAATAGTTTAACTGCCTCGTTTGTGTAGGTAAAAAAACACAAATCTTCAACCTTATTAAGAAAATTAACTTCTTCAATAAGCGTTCCATCGCGATCTAAAAATACTGCTTTTTGCTTCATTCTACTTAAATAATTAACATTTTTTTAACTTTTTCAAAAACCTCGAGAGGCGAAATTTTTGTCATACAACGATGATCTATCGGACAATCTCGCAACATACAGGGCGAACATTCGACATCTTTGCGGATGATTTCTGAACCAATCGGCTGTGTTGTCTCAGAGCGTGTCGGTCCAAAAATAGTCAACGTTTTTGTGCCAATTGCCGGTGCAATATGTGCCAAACCCATATCGTTTGAAACGAGTAAATCAACTTGTTTAAGAATCGCAATTGCTTCAGAAAGCGAAGTTTTTCCGGTTAAAATAAGAGGTTTGAGATGCGATTTTTCAGCAACATCGTTTGAAACATCTAGTTCGTCTTTTGTGCCGATAAGCAAAACATTGGCGTTTAATTCTTGCTGGAGCAAATCGTTAAGTTTTGCATAACTCTCACTTTCCCAACGCTTTGCCCGTGAATTTGTTGAACCAACTCCAAGTGCAATTATTTTTTTTGAGAAATCAACACCGTAATTTTCTAAAAGTTTTCGTGCTTCGAGTTGTCGCTGTTCAGAAATTGGAAGCTCGATTTTTGAGACTTCATTTATAATTGTAGAAGTGCCCAAATAATGTTTTTCAACTTCCGCAACTAAGTTTAAATAATAAAAAACTTCATGACGAGAATTTTTCCAAGAAGGTTTATTTATGGCTTTTGAAAGTAAAAAAGAACGAAATTCGTTTTTATATCCAAAACTTTTTTTTGCACCGCCAAGTTTTGCCAAAAAAGCACTCTGAAATGAGTTTGTGAACAAAATTGCTAAGTCAAATTTTTCATTTCTCCATATTTTAGCTTGTTTAAAAATAGAATCATTAGTCTCAAAAGTTAAAATATTGTCTATAAAATCAGCATCTTGAAAAATTGCTTGTGTCCAACTTCGGGTGTAAAGCGAAATATGTGCGTCCGGAAAAAGACACCGAATTTCTCGCAACGCCGGAATCTGCATCACGGCATCACCAATCCAATTTGTGCCTCGAACGATTATTTTCATTTCAGTTGGCAGTAGCACTTAGCAGTTTGCAGTCTTGGAAAGTTCTTAAACTGCCAACTGCTTCGTGCTAACTGCTACTAAAATAATGTTTTTAACCCTTCATCTAAACTCATTTCAGGTTTCCAATCTAACTCTTGCATAACCAAACTTAAATCGGTTACATAATTGAGCGGAACAGGCTGCGGTAAAGGATTTTCAAGATCAATCGACGCTTGATAACCCGAAATTTCTTCCATTTTTTTGACCAAATCAAATAAAGTCAGAGTGTTTGAAATTCCGCCGCCAAGATTATAAAGACCGTGTTGAATTACTGAATCAATAAACGCTTTGCACGCACGCGAAAAATCGTCAACGTGAAGCAAATCGCGTTTTGGCGTTCCATTTAAAGGTAAACGAATCGGTTCACCAATGTTGATTAAATCTGAATAATTTCCGACAAAATTTGTTGTGTTACCGATAGAATTTGGTGCGTAAATTGTTGAAAGTCGAAAAATACACGAGCGAAAATTATTCTGATTTGCGTAAAAATCTACATAATGTTCGGCAATAAGTTTTGACCATTCAAGTGCAGATTGTCCACTGTAAATTGTCGGGCAATTTTCAGGAACTTGTTGATAATTATCAGCAAATCTGCCATAAACGTCTTTTGTTGAAGCGTAAATAAACACCGAATTTTCTTTCATTGAACGAAGCAAATTAACAGTTCCTTCAACATTTGTCAGCAAAACTTCTTCGATAGAATCGGGCGATTTATCAAGCAAGCCGGCGAGATGAATTACAACGTCATAATTTTCGGCAGTTGAAGCATCTTGGAGATTCAAAATGTCCAAATTTGCCCGCCGCGAAAAGTCATCAGCATCAAAAAATTTACGAATGTGTGTTCCTAAAAAACCGCTTCCGCCTGTAACTAAAACTTTCATTTACTTGCCTCAATTAGTTTTTTAATCGATTCAGCTTTGCCAATAGTAATCAGCAAATCGCCTTCTTCGATGGTTGCGTCGCCTGCTGGTTGAAAAATCATTTCACCTGCTTTTCGTCTAATTGCTACAATTACAACGTTTAAATCTGAGCGAATATTTGTTTCGACGAGTTTTTTCGCAACATATTGAGAAGTAGATTCTATCGCTACTTCTTCGAAAACGAGGTCGAGTGTTTCAGCCACAATTGAATCCATAAAGTCTGCAATTGCAGGCTTTAGCAACGCTCGAGACATTGAATGACTGCCGATTATAATTGGCGAAACAACGCGACTTGCTCCGGCACGAATCAATTTTGGTTCAGCTTCTTCCTCAACAGCTCTCGCGACAATATGCAAATGCGAATTCATTCCGCGTGCCGTTAAAACAACATAAACGTTTGCGGCATCGTCTGCCAAACACGTGACCAAGCCTTTAGCCCGTTCAACTCCGGCTTTTTTTAGATTTTCTTCGCTCGTTGCATCGCCGATAACAACAAGTTCGCCTTGCTCGAGAAATTCATCAACTTTTTTCTCGTCTCTTTCTATCAACACAAATGGAATTTTGTCTTTTTGGAGAGTTCTGATAATTCTTTTGCCAACTCTGCCAGCACCGCAAACGATAAAATGATTGTTTAATTTTTGCATTTCTTTTATTTTTCGACGCTTGCCTAGAATTGTCATTATTTCTGCTTGAACAATAGCTTGAGCAACAGCGGTTAGTGCATATAAAACTGAGCCAACACCAGCCAGCATAAAGAAAATTGTGAAAAGTCTTCCGGCTGGAGTTTTAGGTGAAAGGTCGCCATAACCAACGGTTGTAACGGTTTCGGTAGCAAAATAAACTGCATCAAGCAAACTTAAATCTTCAAGCAACATAAATCCTGTCGCACCAACCGCGATTGCGAGAAAAATAATACTTATCGCGTAGAGCAAATGCCGCTTGGTTTCGCCAGAAAGTGTTGAAAGAAGACTCATTTAAGTTAAATAATACTAGACATTACATCAATAAAAACTATAAAATTTTACTAGGTATTTTAGGCTAAAAACATCTCTCCAACAAATTCGAAATCCAAATTGAAAATGGATCAAAAAAACAAAATTCAAATTAGAAATAAAGTTCAAACTAATAAATCAAGAGCGACTTTTAAAGGAAAATCGCGGGTCAATTCTTTTCAAGAGCAACGCCCAGGATTTTTTCGTCGTATTTTTAGAATTATTTTTCATCCATTAGCTTTAATTTCATATTTTTTTATCGCTGCCGGAATTATTTTTACTCTAGCATATTTTTGGTTCCAATTTTCTGAACGAGTTGATTTGCTTCTCAAAGGCGAAGTTTTTACGCGAACAGCCGGAGTTTATGCATCACCAAAAAATCTCAAACAAGGCGAAGTTATTTTGCCTGAAGAACTTGTAAACTATTTAAAAAGTGCGGGTTACATTGAAAAAAATCAGCAAGCAAGCAAAAGTCGTAGTCGTTATTTGCACGAAGATAAAACGGTCGAGATTGAACCTGGCGATGCTGCGTCGATTGACGGAAAACGAATATTTCAACCTTTAAAAGTAAAATTTGCGAAAGACGGAAAATCAGTCGCTTCGATTACTGATTCGGCGGCGAATCAAGCAGTTACGCAAACTCAGCTTGAGCCGAGACTTTTGAGTTCGATTGTTGCCGAAGGTGATGGCAGACGCAAAACTGTGACTTTTCAAGATGTGCCTGAAAGTCTGCAAAAAGCAATTATTGTTACCGAAGATCGCGATTTTTTTACACATTACGGTGTTAATTTACGCGGAATTGCCCGTGCTTTATGGCGAAGAGTTGATTCTGATAACGATGGTTCGCCGCTTGCACGACAAGGTGGTTCGTCAATTACGCAACAATTAGTTAAAAATTTGTTGCTGAGTTCTGATTACAGTATTGAGAGAAAAATTAAAGAAGCCTATATGTCGTTGATTTTGGAAACGCGACTCAACAAAGAAGAAATTTTTACGCTTTATGTAAATCAAATTTATTTAGGACAACAAGCTGGAGTTGGAATCTATGGCGTTGGACAAGCCTCAAACGCTTATTTTGGAAAAGATGTTTCTCAGTTAAGTCTTGCAGAATCAGCATTTATCGCTGGAATTATTCGTAGTCCAAATCGCTACAATCCATATAAAAATCTCGAAAAAGTGACGGAAAGAAGAAATCAGGTTCTCGATTCGATGTTTGAAACTGAAAATATTACTTCTACGCAAAAACAGGAAGCCCGAAGTTCTGAGATCAAACTCGCCCAAATCGTCCAAAATTCGGAAATGCTCGGTTTGCCCTATTTTTCACAATATGCCGAGCAAGAATTGCCAAAGATTGTTTCTGATCCTGAAGCACTTCAACATTTGCGGGTTTACACCACAATTGATGTCGATTTACAAAAACTTGCCTATAACGCAGTTCGCAAAAGACTCGAAAAAATTGAAAGATTGTTTCCAAAAAAGAAAGATAATTTGAACGCAGCTTTGGTCGCAATTCGACCAAAAACCGGAGAAATTGTTGCGATGATTGGCGGGAAAGATTTCCAACAAAATCAATTTAATCGTGCGACTGATGCTCAACGCCAACCTGGTTCGGTTTTCAAACCTTTTGTTTTTGCGGCGGCAATTAATACAGTTTATGAACCAAGTGGGCGAGTTTTGACTGCGGCTTCAATCTTTAAAGACGAGGCAAAAACCTTCACTTTTAATCAAGATTCTTATAAACCAAACAATTATGGTGACTTTTTCTCGAACAAAGATGTCACGCTTCGTGATGCACTAGTGAAGAGCAAAAACGTTATTACGGTTGATCTTGCAATGGAATTGAACATCGGGAAAGTGATGAATTTTGCTGCAAAAGCGGGCTTGCCAAAAGTCGCCAAGGCTTATCCGTCGATGGCACTCGGCACTTCTGAAGTTACGCCTTTGCAGATGGCGACTGCTTACACGACGTTTGCAAATTTGGGTGAAAAAAGTTCGCCGATTGGCATAAATCGCGTTACGAATGGCGATGGAAAAACCGTAGCTTCGCCCGTAACTGAGAAAAAAAGTGTAATGCGTTCAGATGTTGCATACATTATAAACGATATGTTGAAGGACGTAATCAATCGTGGAACTGCCGCAGACGCAAAGGCTTGGGGAATTTCAAACACCAAAGGACGTGGATTTGCTGGCAAAACCGGGACTTCGCGTGATGGTTGGTTCGCTGGGTTTACGCCAAATTTAGTTTGTGTTGTTTATGTCGGTTTCGATGATGGTTCAGATTTAGGAATGAAAGGCGGCGATTCTGCTTTGCCGATTTGGGCAGATTTTATGCAAGACGCACTCGCACTTCATCCAGAATGGAACGGCGACTGGCAATTGCCTGATGGAATCCGAAAAGGCGAAATTGATATTCGAAATGGAAAATTAATCCGCGAATTAACTTTTGGAGAAGCTGATTTAGTTCAAACCCAAAGAGATGTTACGGCTCAGAATACAAATTCGAACACGAATTCAAATTCCGCCGTTAATCCTGAAATTCCGCCGGTGCCGATTGTCGAAAACCTGTATGTTACTGATGTTCCAAACGAATTTAGGCGAATTGAATTGTTTATTTCTGGCACTGTGCCAAATAAAGCATTGACTATTGAACCAACGCCAACGCCGTTTGATGATGAAAGTTGGCGTGATGAATTGCCACAACCAAGCCCTGAAACCACGCCGCCGATAGATAAATCGAGCGAGACAAACACAGCTCCAAAACCGGAAGTTGAAAAAAATGTGACGATGATGATTTGTCCGATTTCAAACAAAAGAGCAACGTCATTTTGCCCAAGCAGTCGTCCGCAAAAGTTTACAAACGGAAGCGAACCTGAAGATTTTTGTCAGTTTCATACAAAACCGAAATTAAAATAGACACAAAAAATAATTTTCTGTGTCTAATATAAACTCAATTGTTTGAAAACTATTTCATTCCCAAACTTTTCATCAAAAAGCCATAAACATCAGCTTGTTCTTCGATTACTTTAGCGGTTGGTTTTCCTGCACCATGACCTGCGTTGACTTCAATACGAATTAAAATCGGATTTTCTCCAGCTTGCGATTCTTGCAAAGTTGCGGTGTATTTGAACGAATGAGCAGGCACAACACGATCATCGTGATCGGAAGTTGTCACCATCACAGCCGGATATTTTCCGCCTTTTTTGATGTTGTGAAGTGGCGAATATTTGTAAAGGGCATCAAAATCAACTTTATCTTTGACCGAACCATAATCAGAAGTCCACGCCCAGCCAATCGTAAATCCTTCAAAACGAAGCATATCCATTACGCCAACTGCCGGAAGTGCCGCACCGAATAACTCGGGATGTTGATTTAAAGTTGCTCCAACTAATAAACCGCCATTTGAACCGCCGGAAATTGCGAGTTTACTTGGTTGCGTATATTTCTCAGAAATTAAATATTTAGCAGCCCAAGCGAAATCGTCGAAAACGTTTTGCTTATTCAAACGGCTTCCGCCTTTCCACCATTTTTCGCCATATTCAGCTCCGCCGCGAAGATTTGGCATCGCAAAAATTCCGCCCATTTCCATCCAAACGAGGCGTGAAACGGAAAAACTTGGAGTCATATTGACGTTGAAACCACCATAACCGTAAAGCAGTGTTGGATTTGTGCCGTCGAGTTTAAGTCCTTTTTTGTGAACAATAAACATCGGAACTTTCGTGCCGTCTTTCGAATTATAGAAAACTTGTTTTACTTCATAATCGTCGCGTTTGAAATCAACTTTTGATTCACGAAAAATCGTGGATTTACCTGATTTCATATCGTATCTAAAAATTGTTGGAGGAGCGTTAAAACTCGAATATGAGTAGAAAGTTTCGGTATCTGTGCGTTTTCCGCCAAAGCCGCCAGCTGAACCAATCCCGGGCAATTCAACATTTCGCAAAAACTTACCTTTCAAATCATAAATCCGAATTTGCGTGTATGCGTCTTTCAAATAATTAGCGACAAACTGATTATTGAGCATACCAACCCCGCCCAAAGTTTCAGTCGATTGCGGAATAATTTCGGAAACTCTGTTGTCATTTGAGATGTCAACCGCAATCACACGCTTGAGCGGAGCATCTTTATCGGTCGAAAAATAAAATGTTGTGCCGATATTTTCAATGAATGAATAATCTGATTCGAGAGTATCAAAGATTGGCATAATTTTTCCATCTTTTGCTTCCAAATCTTTGTAATAAACCATATTTTGCGGACGCGTTCCTTGACCAACACTCAAAATCAAATATCTACCATCATCCGTTACGCCGCCACCGACAAAATATTCTTTGTCATCAGGGCGTTCATAAATTAAAACATCTTGTTCGTTTGGCGTTCCAAGTTTGTGGTAATAAAATTTTTGAAAATAATTTTGATCGCGTAAAGCTGTATCTTTGTTTGGTTTAGGAAAGGCTGAATAGAAAAACCCTTTTCCATCTTTTGTCCACGATGAAATACCCTGACGACGTTTTTCGAGTTTATCGTCCAAGTATTTTCCGGTTTCAACTTCCATCACTTTCCATTCAGTTTGATCAGAACCGGCAGTTGATGTTCCAATCGCGACAAGTTTGCCATCAGATGTAAAAGCTGTTCCACCAAGTGCCACTGTTCCATCGGTTGAAAGTTTATTTGGATCAATAAAAACTTTGCCAGCATCAGTAGTCGATTTGGCGATATACAAAATTGATTGATTCTGTAAGCCGTCATTTTTATAATAAAAATAGTTTTTGCCGTGTTTAAAAGGAGCTGAATATTTCTCGTAATTCCAGAGTTTTGTCAGACGCTCTTTGATCATTTTTCTCTCAGGAATTTGTGATAAATAATCATTGGTGAGTTTATTTTGAGCATTAATCCAGGTGCGTGATTCGGGCGAATCTGGATTTTCAAGCCAACGAAATGGATCGGCAACCTTTACGCCGTGATATTCGTCAGTTTGATCAACTTTATTTGTCTTCGGATAATCAAATTTTTGTCCGAAAATAGTTACACACGAAAACATAAATAGCAAAAATAAACCAAAAACTTTCGTTTTCATAATTCCTCACAAGTTTAATAAATTTCTAATATTATTCTACGTGATTTCATGCAAAAAAGTTTATCGAGTCTCAATTTTTTGACATTTGAGAATCAATAAACTATTTAAAAACTTTCAGTAATTAATTTTTTGAACTTAAAAAACACTCAATTCGACTTCTTTGGCGTTTGTAATTTCGATAATTGGTAAATTTGGAACTTTTGGTGTTCTTGTCTTTTTCGGAAACCAGCGATATTTTTCAAGTAATCTTACATCCATTTCAGATTTTGGTAGCGGTTTTGCAAATAAATAACCTTGACCATATTCGCATTCAAGTTTTGATAAAATATCAAGTTGCTCTTTGGTTTCGATTCCTTCGGCAATTACACGCATTTTAAGATTTCGAGCAAGCGACATAATCGTGTTAAGAATTTCCCAACCATCTTCAGTGACCGCATTATTTATAAATGAACGATCAACCTTGAGCGTGTCAAAAGGAAGCCGATGAAGATGGCTTAAACTCGAATAACCGGTCCCAAAATCGTCAATTGACAGCTGAACGCCAAGTGTTTTGAGTTCTTTTAATATTTTAATTGTGGTATCAACATTGTCCATTGCAATGCTTTCTGTGAGTTCTAATTTTAAACAAGAAGCATCAATATTAGATTGATAGATTGCATTTTTCACATCTTTTACTAGGTTATTATCAGATAAATGCTTGCCCGAAATATTTACACTCATTATCAAATTTTTGTAAGCAGGCGAAATGTTTTGCCATTTTGATAACTGGTTACAGGTTTCTGCCAAAATCCAAATTGTGATTGGTATTATCAAACCAGATTCTTCAATTATCGGTATAAATGAATTTGGTTGAATTAAGCCTTTTTTCGGATGAAACCAGCGAATTAATGCTTCAAAACCAATTAATTTTCCAGTTTTGAGCGAGAGAAGCGGCTGATAAAACATCTCAAACTCTTTTCTCTCAAGTGCAAATCTTAAATCAGAAACAAGTTCAACTCGTTCCATAATCTTCTGACGAAGATCTTTGTCGAAAATCGCAAACGGAAGATTTCTATTTTTTGCGTGATTCATTGCAATGTCAGCATCTCGAATAATGTCTTCAGGAACTTCATATTCTTTTGCAAAAGGAGCAATTCCGATTTGCGGGTTAATAAAAACACGATGCTCGTCAATGACAAATGGTTCTGACAACTTTTGACGAATTATGTTGGCATAAATAACAGCATCGTTAGTCGATTCAATATTATTCAAAACTACAGCAAACTCGTCGCCGCCAATTCTTGCGACAATATCATCTTCGCGAACAGTTCTTTCCAATCTTTGGGCAACAACTTTGAGAAGTTTGTCGCCAATCGTGTGTCCAAGACTTTCATTAATTTCACCAAAACGATGCAAATCAAGAAATAAAACGCAGAAATTATGAGGTAAATCTGCTTGATTTTTTATTATAAAAAAGTTTAGACGTTCAAAAAGGTAAGTTCTATTTGCCAAACCAGTTAGCGAATCGTGCAAAGCCGCGTGCCGAAATTCCTCTTTAATTTTATTCAAGGCTTTTGTTGCATCAGTTTGATTTGCAATCGCAATGTTTAATTCATCAATGTGACGTTCAGCTTGTTCGGCTCTTAAACGCTCGGATTCTGTTTTTTCTTTCTCCAAAACTTCGGCTTTGTTGAAAGATTTATTCATTTGAGTAATAGACTGGCGGTAACTGAAATAAGCAATAACAAAAATTAAGAGAGTCGCAGTTGAGGCAAAAACATCGCCTTGGGTTATGAGTTTAAAACAAACACCAGCAACGCCAGCACCAACTATTTGAGTCAGAGAAGTTAAAAGCATGTCTTTCCCAACTTTATTTAAAAGATTTGAATCATTTTTAAATGTTTGGAAAATTGCGACTATTAAAGATGTTGAAAAAAAATGAATCAATGCCAAACAACTTAAAGTAATAATTAAATCAGAAGTATTAGAACTATGAGGATTGATTGTAAATAAAAATAATAAGAACCAAAAAGCAATTGCAGTTATTCCAGTTGTAAAAGCTGAGTTGCCCGCATTGTAAAGTATCATTTTGTTGTTTATGTTGATACCTTCTTTTCTCATTCGGAGACAACTACCTATTGTTTCGAGAGTTGCTAAAATTATTGCAGCCTCGCTTCCGTATAGTAGAAATGTCAGAAAAAGCATTCCATCTGAAAAGGTTATCCAGAGGTTTGTTGCTGGTAAATGAAGCGTCATTCTCGAAACTAGAACAATATTTACAACTAAAAGAACCAAAAAACCAAAATCAATCTTTTTTGTATCAGTATTCAAAAACGCAAAAATCACCGCAATAGCTCCAAAAGCTATTATTGTATTTTTAAATATTTCGAATATTTTTTGACGGAACTTATTTTGCATAAGCCAAGATTGTTGATTAAGAAGCGAATTCATTAGGATATATTGTAGAAACCGAAAATCTTTTTACTTCCTGAAAGCCGCATTTTTTATATAAAGAAAAAGCGGGTGTGTTTTTACTATCAACAAGCAAAGCAATAGATTTACTCGCTTTTTTGATTTTTCTAATCAATGATTGCATCGACGAAAACCCCAGTCCTTGCCTGCGAAATTTAGGATTTACATAAAATCCTTCAACGTATGTAATTAAAGAATTAGTCATACCAAGATCAAATTTACTGACAATTTCACCATCTTTGATTGAAACAAGACAGCGATTTTGGTCAATTAATTTTCTATAAGATTGAATAAAACTATCTGCGTTTGTGATAAGCGGGTCATAACCTCTTTCCGAAAGCATAATTTCAGAATTTGCTTTCACTATTACTTCTAAATGCGTTTGGTCAGCGATAATAAATTCTTGAAACGATTCAATTTGTTCTTGTCCATAATCAAAAACCATTAAAATTTCTTCGCAATGAATGACGTAATCTTTTGTTGTTGATTGAGAATTTTATAAAACTGTTCTGTGTAAGATTGTTCGCAAAGTGCAATTGTTTTTATTTTGAGTGAACAAGCCATTTCCGCAAAACACTCAAGTGCTGATTCTGAGATTGCATTGAAAAAAAACTTATCTCCAATTAAAGCAACTCCTTCAAGATCTCCATAAATATTTTGATATGTTGAAAAACTTCCATTTCCGTGAGGTGTTTCTCGTCCTTGCTCAAGTAATACACTAAGTAAAATAGAATTTAATCTCACATCTTTTTTCAGATAAATTAGAATTTCATCAAGACTAACAAAATCGCAGACCTGAAATGTGGCGGCAATTCTTCCAAAACTATTTATTGATTGTTGATTGGAAATCATGGAGATAAAAAATTTCAAGATTTACATCAAGAAATATAGTTAATGAATTGATTGTAACTTTTGGGGGAAGTTTAATGTAGAGAATAATTTAACTGAGAGGATGCGTAGAAAGTAACAAAACTTTTTACAAACTTACTAATTTAAGATTAACATTTTGTGATTGGAGAAATCTAGTTATTTTTTTGATGTTTTAGTGCGAGCTTGAGAAAATTCTCAAATAAAATACGACCATCACGAGATTCATTGAGATGTTGCCATCGCGTTGGATTTTTTGACCAATCTTCGAACGACTTTTCAAGATGAAACTGGACAGTGTAAATTAATTGTCCATCAGTTTGTTTCACCATCATTTGATTTTTACAGAGATAAGCGGTCGCAAGTTGTTTAAAACCCTCAGGAATTCCTTCAACTTGAAGTCCGTGGTTTTGCCAAACTCGCAAAATGTTGTCTTCTTTTGAATAATCTTGCCAGACACCAGATTCACTGTCTTGAATTCCGTCAAAGATTGGATCATCAAGATCAAGTATTTTGACGAAGCGATATTGATATTCGACAATTCTATCTGATCTTTTTTCTGCGGGTAAAAGATGATCGAGAGTTGTTAGCTTGCCACCAAAAGCCATTGAAATAAGCTGATGTGCTCCGCAAATTCCCAAAATTGGAATTTCTGTTGTTTTAATAAAATTTGCAAACTCTTCTAAATGTTGCGGATTATAGTAATCAAAATCAGACAACGTGCCGCTCATGACAATTGCATCAGGGCGAAATTGTTCAACAGCACTGACGACTTCAGAAATATGAACTGTGGCAATTTTTGGATTTTTTACAAGCCGTGAAATATTTCGTGCAATATTATCACAAGCCATTCCCGAAATTTTTCGTTCAAAACGCAACTTTGCTTCAAAGGTGTTTTTCCAATCTTTCTTGGCAAAATCTGATAGATCGGTTTCGTAACGAAGCAAGTCGTTGACTATCAGCACTTTAGCGGCATCAATGCGTTTTTCTATTGGTTCATATTTGCAATAAGTTGTCTTATTGAAAGGAAAAGGCATCGGCTCATAATCGTAAGTTTTTGTTGCAGCTAAATTCATAAATATACTAATAACGCTAATTTTAACTTCTCTGTTTCGTGCTTTGTCTAAACTCCGGCGTTAAAGCACCGGCTCCGATTTCTTTTAAATCGCTCCGAATGTTTTTTAACAAACTAGCTTTAAGTTTTCCGCGTGTTGCAGCACTTTTTTCGGTCGTTAAATCAAAAAAAAGTAACAAAATTTTTTGCCAAGAAGATTCTAATTCGTCTGCAAGCGTTGAAATTTTTGTAATATCGTAAGGAATTGCAACTTCATCGCAGCCAATTCTTGCAAAAATACTCAAATATCTTGCCGTTGAAAAATCTGGACAACTAACTTTTTTATTTCCAACTTTTAATTCTACGCCCAAAAGTGTTTGAAAAATTTCAACACTTTGTTCTCTTGGTTCAATGCCAAAACGAAACGCCCGAGTTCGTTGAGTCCTTATTTTTTCGCGATAAATAGTTGTCAACCAATCATCAACAAACTGTTCTTTTATAAAATCTGTGACATTCATAATCGCTATAAAAACATTAGCACAAAATGCACATTAATTTGAAGATGCAAATAATTGGTAGTTTAAATTAATTTTTGGTAGAAACTGAAATTTTTGGGGGCGATTGCTTAAACTTCTCAAGAATTCCGTCACTAAACATTCCAAGATAAAAAACTCCGACAACTGTAATTACTAAAACAGCTGATAATGACAATGGAATTTTCGGTTCAGACCATTCTGTCAGTCGTTCTTTGAAAAACATCACAACAATTAAACGTAAATAATAATATGCTGAGATCGCAGAATTGATGACAGCGACAACAACTAAAATCGTGAGCAATGTATTTCCGGCTTCAATTGCCGGTCGAAATACCATTATCTTACCAATAAAGCCTGCCGTTAGAGGTAAACCTAAAAGACTCAACATAAACAAAGATAACGAAAACGCGAGAACTGGCGACTTAAACCCGATTCCTTCATAGTCTTCAAAATTTGTTCGACGATCATTTTTTTGCCCTAAAAGCGTGATAATTGAAAAAGCACCAAGATTTGTTACAGCATAAGTGAGCATATAAAATGCGACTGCTGCGATTGCTTCGTCTCGTTTATCAGTTGTTAATGCAAAACCGGCACCGAGAAATCCGACGAGTGCGTATCCGGCGTGAGAAATCGAAGAATAAGCAAGCATTCTTTTAACATTATTTTGAACAATTGCGGCAACATTGCCGACAGTCATTGTCAGCATTGCCATCACCGCCAAGGCTGTTGTCCACGAATCGTGCAAATATCCTGATGCGACAGCACCTTTTATTAGTGGAAAACCGATAACAAAAATTCGCAAAAAAGCTGCAAATCCTGATGCTTTTGGTCCGGCAGCCATAAATGCGGTCACAGGAGTTGGAGCACCTTCATAAACATCCGGAGTCCAGACGTGAAATGGAACACTCGCAATTTTGAAACCAAATCCGATTAATAATAAAGCACCGCCAAGTATCAGCAAAGCAGGAAAAATAGGATCACCAACTTTTGCGGCAATTTCTGTGATGTTGGTTGAGCCGGTTGAGCCATAAACCATCGCCATTCCGTAAAGCAAAAAACCTGAAGAAAATGAACCTAAAATGAAGTATTTCATCGCAGATTCATTAGATTTTAAATCAGTTTTGCGAAGACCAGCCATGACGTAAGTGGCGATTGAAAGTGTTTCGAGTCCGAGAAAAATGATAACCAAATCATTTCCAGAAGCCATCAACATCATTCCAAATGTGGCAAAAAGCAACAAAGCATTATATTCGCCAGCCGGAACTTTTTCGCGTTTAACCCAAATTGACGAAATCAAAACGGTAATTATAGAGACAAATATAAACACAAAAGAGAAACTTGTCCGAAGGTTGTCGTGGGCAATCATTCCATTCCAAGCCGTTGGCGGGAAAGGAGTTGACCAAAGCCAAAACAAAACTAAACTTGCTAAAAACAAACCGAATAAAGAGATGTAGGTTGAAAGTTTTCGCTCATTCGGGAAAAAACAATCGTAGAGCATTACTAAAGTCGCGGTAATAGCAACAATGAATTCAGGCAAAATTGCTTGAATGTTGGTGTTTGGATTTACAAGTTCTGCTAAAAACATATCTTCAAATGTTAGTGTTTAATTTTGCTTTGAGAAACAAATTTTCTCTCTCCAGCAAGTATCTCGATACTCAAAAAATTCTCTTTTGGTGGAATTGGACAAGAAAATCTGTCACTTCCGTAAGCACACGACGGATTGTATGCCATATTAAAATCTAAAATTACCTTGCTATTCTCTGGTTTCCAAATACTCAAATATCTACCGCCGCTATAAGTTTCAGTTTTATTCGTCAAATCTTTAAATGGAACAAACCATAAATCAAAAAATTCATCATTTTTTGGCGTATTTGTCGATTGAAAAATACTTAAAGAATGTTCCTTGCCGTTTATCTTGAAAATTAAAACACCTTTTTTGAGATATTTTCTGATAGTTCCGGCAGAAGTCTCAAAGTTGAATTGTTTCTCGTCAGCAGATTCTTTAAATGTTGCATCAACACGATAATTTACAACAGTTTTGAAATAATTTAATTCCTTAAATAATGAATAATCGACAGCAAGTAAAGGCGTTTCTGCTCTATCGCACATTTCTGAATTTCGTCCGTCTCTAAACACTTTCTCATCGGTCGAACCATAAAAAGATTGTGCATTGGTTACAAATACAACTCCAAGAATCAAAAATAAAACGACAAAAAATCTCATTTTACACGCATTACAAGCTGGTCTGGATGAGCTGGATTTTTAATCAACCTTTTATTAGGACAATCAACAAGAAGATCAGTTCTTTCCAAAGCAATTTGCCCAATTAAAACTTCATCGCCTAAAACCAAAACTTCTTCAGTTACTCTCCGACCCATAATTTCAAATGTGACAGGTTCAGTTACATCAACATTTTCGCTCGAATTGTTAGCATAAGTAGCACGTTCTTTACGAATAATTGCCAACCCAAGTTTTTGAACAATTTCAATTGGTAGAACACTCGGAATTGCACCAGTATCGACAAGAGCGTTAGTTTCATAAAAACGAATTTCTTCTTTTTTGATTAAATTTCGACGGAAAAGACCTTCATCTATTGCGTTAATTATTTTTATTGTTACTTTTACTTCACCCATTTTTTAATTATATCATCAATGTTCTGACTTAGTTGTGATCTCGGCTTTTTCAATTGAACCACCTTTTTCAGCACCAATTACACGTTGTTGAATTGCCACAATTGCATCTTTAGAAGCATTTAAAAATGGTTTTGGATAAACGCCCATAAAGAGCATTAAAAATAACAACGGTGAAATTAGACCAATTTCTCGCCAGCTCAAATCTTTAAGTCCTTTGTTTTTATCGTTTGTTATTCTTCCAAAAAATACACGTTGAACCATCCACAAAAGATAAACCGCGGCGAATATTACACCAGTTCCAGCAAACATTGTGGCTATCCAGTTAAGGTTTCCTGAAAGTGCGGTTGAATTCCACATTCCAAGCATAATCAAAAATTCGCCAACGAATCCGTTTAAAAAGGGAAGTCCGATTGATGCCATTGTTGTAAATACAAAAATTGTGGTGAATACTGGCATAACGCTCGAAATTCCGCCATATTCGGTAATCTCGCGAGTGTGGCGGCGTTCGTAAATAAACCCAACTAAGAGGAATAAAGCACCAGTTGAAATTCCATGTGCGAGCATCTGAAACAAAGCACCTTGCATTCCAAGTTCTGTGAACGAAAACATTCCAAGAATGACAAATCCCATGTGCGAAACAGAAGAATATGCAACTAAACGCTTGATGTCAGGTTGAACCATCGCGACCAATGCACCGTAAATAATTCCAATAACTGCGAGCAAAATAAACAACCACGCAAATTCTCGCGAGGCTTCAGGAAACAATGTGAAATTAAATCGCATTAGACCGTAAGTTCCCATTTTTAAGAGAACTGCGGCGAGAATTACCGAACCGGCAGTTGGTGCATCAGTATGTGCATCAGGCAACCATGTGTGAACGGGAAACAGCGGAACTTTGATTGCAAACGCGAATGCAAAAGCTAAAAAGAGTAATGTTCCAGTCGTTCCCGCGATTATAAGTTTTCCATCTTTGATTGAATTTAAGAGCGTTATGTAATCGAATGTTCCAACTCCGCCAGAAACTTTGGCATACATAAAGTATAAAGAAACAATTGCGACTAGCATCAAAAGACTGCCTAAAGCTGTGTAAACAAAAAACTTAACCGCAGAGTAGATTCTATTTTCTCCACCCCAAATTCCAATAAGAAAAAACATCGGAATAAGTGAAGCCTCAAAAAATAGATAGAATACAAGCAAATCGAGTGAGCAAAAAACCCCAATCATTGCACTTTCGAGAAGCAATAAAAATATGAAAAATGCTAAGTGTTTTTTCTCAACCGCTTTCCACGTAGAAATTACTGCAATTGGCATTATGAACGTCGTTAAAACCAACAGCCATAAGGACAATCCGTCAATTCCAACGTGATAATTTGAACCAATTGCCTTTATCCAAGGAACATTTACCTCAAACATAAAGCCGTTGGACGAAACTTTGCTCCCACCAAGTAATAGAAGCGAAACAACAAAATTAACGAGTGTAATAATGAGCGTAACCCATTTTAAATGTTCGGTTTGCTTCCAAAATTGGTTGTGCAAGTACAACAATATCGCTCCGATAGCCGGAATGAAAATCAAAAGTGTTAGTAAATTATCTTTAATCAAATCCATATTTTTAACTCAATAATTTCAATCCGAAATATACGAAATAACCAATTACTAACAACGCTCCAAAGAGAATAAACGCTGCATAACTGCGAACAAATCCAATTTGTAACTTTCCGACAATTGAACCAAATTCGGCTACGAAAGAGCCGATTCCATTAACCGCTCCGTCAATAAATCCAATGTCGAAACCTTTCCAAAGGCTCGTTCGCGAAAATCTTGTCAAAGGGTCAATTATAAATTTGTTGTAAAATTCGTCAACATACCATTTATTTTCAAACAATTTTGGCATATGTCGGAGAGGATTTCCTTTAAACAAAAAGATTCCAAGAATAATACCAAGTCCAGCGATTCCGATTGAAAATGCTGCTAAACCTCGTTCTTGTGAAATTTCTTCTGGCGAATGCTGAACAGCTGCTTCGTGTTTAGCGGTTGAAGTAGAATGTTCATCGGTTTTTGAAACATCTTTTTTAACTTCAGAATGCGAATCTGTTTTGTGTTCGGCTTTTTCTGCGTGTCCAACTTTAGCGACTACAGGTTCTAAAATATGTTCAAAAACATTGACATCTTTTAGTCCAACCAGAGAACTGACAGCATAAGGAACGCCAACAAGTCCACCAACCGTCGAAAGAATTGCCAAAACCACAAGCGGAACAGTCATTGTCCAAGGCGATTCGTGTGGATGAAGTTTGCCGTGATGTGCGTGTTCATCATTATGGTCATCGTGATTGTCGTGTGATAAATCCGTGTGTTCGTCATTAATCCGTTCTTTGCTCCAGAATGTCATCGCCATTAAGCGAGTCATATAAACTGCTGTCAACAAAGCGGTTATCACTCCAACAACCCACAGAATATAATTCCAATTTCCGATTCCATCAGCGGCAAATGTTTTATAAAGAATTTCGTCTTTTGAGAAAAAACCTGCCCACGGTGCAATTCCGCAAATCGCAAGCCAACCGAGCAACATCGTGATGTGCGTTATCGGCATATACTTTTTCAAGTTTCCCATCCGACGCATATCTTGTTCGTGATGCATTCCGTGAATGACTGAACCTGAACCTAAAAACAACAACGCTTTGAAAAATGCATGTGTCATAACGTGGAAAATAGCTGCACCAAATGCACCGACACCGCAAGCTAAAAACATATAACCAAGTTGAGAAACGGTCGAATACGCTAGAACTTTTTTAATATCGTTTTGAGCGAGTCCAATTGTTGCCGCAAATATAGCAGTTGCAGCACCGATTATTGCCATAATCCACATTGCTGTCGGTGCATTTTGATACATGCCATTGCAACGCACAACCATATAAACACCAGCTGTAACCATTGTTGCGGCATGGATTAAAGCCGAAACAGGAGTCGGACCAGCCATTGCATCAGGCAACCAAACAAAAAGTGGAATTTGTGCAGATTTGCCGGTTGCACCGATAAAAAGAAGAATTGCGGCAGTCGTAATTCCACCGGCAACTATTGCTCCCCAAGTGAATGGATCGGCAGACATTTGAGCCATTATCGTGAGAGCAGAATTAACTTTTTCGCCATCTACAACCTTATCGTAAAACGAGATTGAACCGGTGAGTGTAAAGACGAGAAACACACCCATTATTACGCCCCAATCGCCTATTCGATTTGCAACAAAGGCTTTTTTGGCAGCGGCACGAGCTTCATCTTTGTCTGTGTAATATCCGATTAAAAGATATGAACACAGCCCAACACCTTCCCAACCGACAAACATCAATAAAAAATTGTCAGCCAAAATGAGCGTCAGCATCGAAAACATGAAAAGATTTAGATACGCGAAAAATCGGTAAAATCCCGAATCGCCTTTCATATAACCTGTTGCGAACAGATGGATTAAGAAGCCAACGAAAGTAATAAAGCAAACGTAAATTCCACTCAAATGATCGACAGCTAAGCCGAAATCGGCACGAAAATTGCCAACCTGAATCCACGTCCAAAGTTGATCCATTATCGGTTTGTCGATAAACAAAGCTCCGCCGTGGTCAAAAAAGGAAATATAAAACGCAATTACGCACGAAACCCCAACGGACGCACAAGCAACCACGCCGCTAAACAGTTCGTTTCGCAAACGACCGCCGATTAGCCAGTTAATTACCGCACCAAGTAGCGGAGCAAATATAATAATGCTTAATAAATTATTTTCGGTCATTTTTACAGTAAACAGTGAACAGTTATTTTTACTTTCAGCCGACACCTAAATTGTTTAGTTCCGCAGATTCCACCAATCTGCCAGATATTCCAAAGTTTCTAAAGCATTTTATTTACTGATCGGGAGTAAACACTAATTTACTTGCGTCAGGTAAAACGATTGATTTTGCGGCTTCAGGAAAATCTGCTTTGAACATTTCAGGTGAAACTTTTTCCCAAAACAGCCAATTTCTTCCATTATCTTCTGAAACGGCAATATTATAGCCTTTCAATTCATGTCGACCAGTCTGTAAAGACTCTCCATTAACATCCTTTGCACCCTTTACAACAGTAACAATGGTGGTTTTTCTTATTACGGAAAAAAGATTTCTATCCCCAACAACAATTTTTTCAGGTTGTTCAAACTTAACACTCAACTTAAGTCCACTTGCATTTTGGCTATTTATTTCTTCTTTTACGGCAGCAACTAATCTAATCTTTTTTTCCTCAGTCATTTCGCCGTTTGCGGCTATAAATGATTTCGGCAAATACATAAAACTTACTAGCTTATCAAAATCCTTCTTTAAGAATGCTTGATTCAATTCCTCAAGGTTCTTAAGCAAATTGTCATACCTGATGTCAGTAGCTGATTCGGTTTTTTGCTCAGTTAATACACGAGAACTTTGACCGCAAGCCAGTTGACTAATGGCAAAAATCAAAAACACGAAAAGTTGTAAATTACTATTTTGCATCTTAAAGACTCAAATCTTTGTCTTCATCTTCAAACCTAACATCTTACCTTTCAATTTAATTCCGCGAAAACAAGTTTCAGGTTATGATAAAGCACATCAGGATCAATATCGGCACCATTTTCCCAGCAAATAGTTTTCATCCGTTCATCAACTTTGACAGCCTTAAATGCTTTGATATTCTTTCTTAAAGGCTCAAAAATTTTGCCGTGCAAATAAGGTTCAAGGTCAACATCACGCTCGCTGTCATCTGTAAAAATAAGATGAACAACGTAATTTTCCAATGGTTTAACCGATTTAATTCTTACTAATTTCATAAATCAATTTAACGGCTCAATTTTGTCCAACGGTTCACCCGCTCTGGCTTTATTCCATTCATCCATAAGTTCTTGGCGATGCAAATCTGCCCATTCGAGCACCAGATTATGAACTCTTCGCGGAAGATTTCCCGCATAAACCCGCAACGTGTCAATTTCGTATAACGCCTCATCTCCACCGTATTCCCCATGAAAATGCGGCGGAGCGTGTTCGTTATAATAAATGTATATCAAAATACCGAAAAACTGACTGACACAAGGCATAACTAAAAAATCAAATCTTCAACTTCAATATCTTGGCGTTCAATCTCAAACCAATTTTCCGTTTCACTATTTTTCTAACCCAAGCCCGACATTTGTAAGCCAACTTTGCACATCGTCAAGATTGTTGAAATCAAAAATTGAAACAGCTAAATCTTCGGTTTGTTCAAGTGATAATTGACGCAATCGTGTTTCCAGCGGTTCGCCAATATCGCCAAATCTCTTAGTTAGTTGTCGGGCAACAAGTTTAGCCGATTCGTCTTTTTTACCTTGTTGTAATCCTTGCAGTCGTCCTTCCGATAAACCTTGTTCAATAAGTTCTTGGTAATACGGAGATTCTTTAATTAAATCGATCATAGTCCACCTCAAAATGTCATTGGCTTTGTCGCCTAAAACCAGTTTTGCAAAAATTCTTAAAGCAACTTCTAAATCGCCGAGTTTGGTTGAGCCTTGCAAATCTTCATCTAATTCTAACTGCATTTGGGCTTTTTGCAATAATTTTACATCTTTTCCGCCTTTCATTGTCGGAATAAACGGAATTAGTGCAGAAAGGTTTTTTGCCAAAATATCTTCGGCGTTGACTTCCCATAAATTGATGACGCGATAATCTTGCAATGCTCTGATGCCGAGAAACTCCGATTCATATTTGTTTGAAATTTCTTTTCCGTAAGGCAAGATATTTACTAAAATCGGCACAACCGGAAGTCTGTATCTTTCACGGGCGAATGCCGAATAAGCGGTCATTCTTTCGGGCATTTCCAAAGAATATCTTGTTTGAATTTCAAATAACGTTAAAAACTTTCCGACCGAAGAGTTATTTACCAAAACCAGTGCGTCCGTGTTTCGGCTGATAAGTTGAAATTCGGTGTTCAAAACTTCGCAATTATCCGCATCTTCAACATTTGTCGCCCACCGAACCCAATCATTCGGCAATAACGAAATCAAACTTTTGCTCGTAATATCTGATGTTTTCGCCATTTTCAAAA
>JANNVK010000189.1:0-2902 GCA_031414415.1 Acidobacteriota bacterium | reverse complement strand
GCTGACTACGATGGCGATGGAAAAACGGACGCGGCGGTTTATCGACCGAGTCAAGATTCCAACGGTGTCGCAACGTGGTATATCTTGCAATCTGGCAGCGGAAATTCCTTTTATTCGCAACAGTTTGGCTTAGCGACAGACGTTCCCGCACCAGCGGATTACGACGGCGATGGCAAAGCCGACATCGGAGTCTGGCGAGATTCAGACAAGACATTTTACTCGAATAATAGCAGCAATGGGCAGTTGGCAGTAAGCGGTGAGCAGTTAGCAGTCAGCGGAAGTAAGCCAATTTCAGCTGATTATGACGGCGATGGACGAGCCGATTACGCGATTCGAAGCGGGAATAATTGGATCATCAAGAACTCAAGCACCAACCAAACACAAACAATCGCGTGGCAACAGACAGCCGACATCGCCGTCCAAAACGACTACGACGGAGACGGAAAAGTTGACATTGCAACGTGGAATAACTCAACAGGAATTTGGTCAATCAAGCAAAGCGGCAACAATCAAACCCGAACAACACAATGGGGAATGTCGGGCGACATCCCAGTTCCAGCTTATTACCGAAGATAACGAGTAGTGATTAGTGAAAAACTAAAAGTGAAAAGTGCAAATCAGAACACGGAGCGATAGCGACTTGGCAGAAATTAGCTTCGCAAGTAAAAAGTAAAAAGGCAAAAGTAAAAAGTGAAAGAGAGTTCGGAGTCCACGCTTCAGCGTGAATCGCCCGCGAAGCGAGGCGAAGACAAACTAAAGTTTGGACTCCAAACGAAGAAGTGAAAAGTGAAAAACGAAAAGTGAAAAGTGAAGAAACGACTCGACAGACTTGAAAGACTCAAAAGACTCGACAGACTCAAAGGACTAAGTAGATGAAAAACTCAAGAATAGCGAAACTTATCGGAATTGGAATTTTGGTGATTGGAATGTTTGGAAGTGGTTTTGGGCAAAATGTTCAAAATCAGGATAGTAATTTTGATAAATCATTCAGAAGTGATTCACGGGTTGACCCAATTACATTAGGAATGAGCATAAACATTCCGCTTGGAAGCTATTCAGGGCGGAATAGTTCAACTATTCCTATTGGAATAAACTACTCATCTAAGTTGTGGAAAATGGAGTATGGTGGATACGTCCAAGGTGGACCAATCGGTTATCCTGATGATAACAATTATTCATGGGTTATACCCACATATTCCCAGGATTCTGGAGCCGGATGGCGAAGTAATCTTCCTTTTCCTGAGGTTGTTTCAGAAGTAACGGAGTTTTATGACTCACTAGGATCTCCACAAAGTGTAGAAGTATCGGGCTATAGAAATTATGTTGACCGTTTACGGATTAGGATGCCTGACGGTTCAACATCTGAATTTCGTACAAACGACAATGTAAATCTTGTCAATTTTCCGACACCGCCTGTCGTTTATCCCAAAGTTTATTTCTCAGTTGATGGCTCCAAGCTAAAATATGTTAAAGAAAGCGAATTAAATGCGAAGTTATATTTACCAAATGGTTCTACATTTATATGGGAAAATGGTATTTATTTTAGAGATGTAAACGGGAACAAGATAGAGAAGTTGAGTGAATCTCAAGTAAAAGATACGAAGGGAAAAGTAATTAGTTTTCCAATATTGTATAATCGCAGTTCACCTGCCGTAGAATCTTATAGCTTGCCTGGAGTCAATAACAATCAAAGAAACTATAAGATGGTGTGGAAATATTTGAAAAATGAACAAACAGGTGAAAGTGTTTTTTCTGACCCAACAAGTTTTTTACAATTGCTAGGAAATACTTTTTCTCATGGTCAATACCCTCTCACTTCAGGATTGTTTAACACTATAAACGGAACGAGGGTAGTGCCAGCGGCTGAGTTTAATCCAGTAGTTTTATCTGAAGTTGAATTGCCGAATGGTAAAAAATATCAATTTAAGTACAACACTTACGGTGAAATAGATAAGGTGATTTACCCGACTGGAAGTTATGAAAGGTTTGAATATGATGCCGTTCCAAACGTTGATCCGATAAACGAGCCTTACTCGCAAGCTAATCGTGGGGTTAAGAAAAAATGGTTAAGCCCAAACGGTAGTGGAAATGATGAAATACTTACACAATACAATGTAGTTAGCAATAATCCATATACGATTTCTGAGACAAATCCTGATGGCTCTAGGAATGAAAAAATCATTCAAAAAGGATTACAGCCATGGATTGTAAAATACGGATTTGATGATGCAAAAGCAGGACGTGTTTTGGAAGAAAGATATTACGACTTGAATAACCAAATCAGAAGCCGAACGCTTTTTTCCTACATCACCGAAGGTCCGAGAGGCTACAACGCTCAACCAACTGCCACAAGAGAAGCACGTGTAAACAAACAAATTTCAATTATTTTTGAGCCGAATAACACAAACAGTCTGATGACATTAAGTTCGACCACGTTTGATAGTAATCCCGATTTAGAATACTTCGCTTACTTGAATCCGAAAGAAGTAAAAACATACGGTTATGTAGTGATACCTAAAACATCGGCTTTAAATCTAAGTCTTACTGCTTTAGAAACACTTTTCACCCAAGATAAATTGGTCTCAATCTCCGAGATGGATTACCTCTACGATCCAAACTATCTCGCAAAAGGCATTCCGAGTCTCCCAACCGAGTCTCGTCTTCTAAATCCCACAAATCCTAGTGATATTCTCGCTAAATCTCAGGCAGTATATGACGAACAAAATCAGTATTATTCGATGGAAATGGGATTAACATCGACTGGATATGAAGCACCGACTGGGGCGAATGCACATCTTCGAGGGCATCCGACGACTAAGCGGACTTGGAATAAAGACACCAATACTTGGCTTGAAACTCATACGCAGTTTGATAATTTTGGGAATGTCCGCAAGGTTTGGGA
>JANNVK010000188.1:0-33737 GCA_031414415.1 Acidobacteriota bacterium | reverse complement strand
TAGTAAAAATTAAAGAAGGATTTACCTTAGAAGATGTTGGGAAAAATATTCAACTGAAATTTCCTGACAATCTGGTTATCAGAACTTCTGACATACCAGAACTTTATCAGCAAGGAATCCCTTTTCTCAACACATTTCTCGATGTCATAATCGGCATTGCCGCAATAATTTCCGCGTTGGTAATTTTGCTCACAATGTATACAACTGTCACCGAAAGAACGCGACAAATCGGAATTTTAAAAGCCTTAGGAATGTCGAACGTCGGCATCGCTTGGATAATTGCCCAAGAAGCACTTTTAATCAGCTTTTGCGGCGTAATTGCCGGCGTGATTTTTGCAATTTTATTAAAGTTAATCTTGACAAACTTTACGACGTTAGAAGTCGCAATTGAAACGCAAGTTGTTGCAATCACACTACTTGTCGGCTTACTTGGCGGAGCAATTGGAGCGTTGTATCCAGCTCTGCGAGCAGCCAGATTAGATGCTGTTGAAGCATTGAGCTATGAATAAATAGATTTTCGAAATGTAAATTTAACGATCAATTTTATTTTAAGAACAGAAATGCCTGAGGTCTTTATGCCATCAAAAACTCATTAATTTTTTTCCGCACGATTGACAGTCAATTATGATTACGCGTGAGGCTTTTCTTATTGTTTAACAGGTTGATTCCTACTTCCGTAGGCGGACAAAAGAGTTTGTCGGGTGGAAGAATGATACGCGATTCGGGAAATCGCTTTATTGCAAGCCTTTGGCAAAAATTTTAGGTGAGAAAAATATTGTGCAACAATCGAAAGCGATGCAAACAAGAGTTAAAAACTTTCAACTATTGACTATCGAAGACCCAGCGAGAGAAAAATACGGTGCGGCTAAAGATTCGCACCCAAAGGAATTTCAACAAGTTTTGAGAAGCCTTGAGATAGAAGGCGTAGATATTGATTTATCACGTCCAATGATGGCATATTCTCCTGCCAAAGGTCGTTCTGGCAGATTCATCTTAGACGAAAACGCGTCAATATCTGCATTGAGACACGAATATAAACATTTCTTAGACGATAAAGCGGCAGGCTATCCTGGTTTGAAACATTAACGAGAAAACAACGAAATATTTTGGCGAATGGAGTTTTGGGCATACGCTGAAGAATTGAAATTTGCTCACGCCAAAAAAGACTTTGATTTAATGCGAAAAGTTGTTATGCTGATGAGATAAAGAAAGGCAAACATCTTTGGAGATTAAAAAAATGAATTTGGTCAAACAAGCAAAACATGCTTCAAAACTTGAATCATTAAATTTGTTAAAAGATAAATCGTTTTTAGTTCGTGCCTCTGCAATGGATGAAATAAGTAATCGTATGCAAGGTGAATTTGATCAAGACTTACTGGTTAAATTAGTTGAAGCAATAAAAAATATCAACAATCAAAGTGCTTTTGTTCGTGGCACGATCACCGTTTCGCAAATCGGGATGAGTTCGCTTGCCGCTATTAAACATTTTCAGGCACAGGAAGCATTTTCGAGGTTGCTTTTCGATTTCAAGGCAAATAACTACTCCGATTTAGTTTGGTTTTTAGAGTCGGAAGGAATCAATATTCCATCATTGCAAGCCGCTTAAACTTTTTGACACAACCCAAAATAAAAAAAGAGTGAATTTGTTCACTCTTTTCTTATTTTCAAGCCTGAAAATCTCACAAATCAAATACCTTAAATAAATTGCCGTATCAAAAATCTTTTATCTAGAATTAACTTCTATTTGTATGCCAAAAACAAATACAAATACTGTGGGAAATTGGTGCTGAAGCAAGATTTTTTGTTATTGTGAAAAAAATCCAAACCACCAAAAATAGTCTGTAACTTGTAACTTACAACGCACTTTGCTAAATTAAGACTATACTATTTTGATACATTTTAAGGTGAAATAATAATGGAAACTAAAGAAACAGCAGCATCTTCCGCAGCAGCGGGATTACGTGGTGTAGTGGCTGCTCAAAGCTCAATTGGCGATGTAAACGGCGATGAAGGCAAATTAATTTATCAAGGCTACGATATTCATGATTTGGCAACAAATTCGAGTTTCGAAGAAGTTGTGTTCTTATTATGGAACTCACGTTTGCCGCAAAAAGATGAGCTCGACGCTCTAAATGCAAGCATTCGTGAGAATTACGCGATTCCACAAGAATTAGTTGCGGCGATGAAAACCTTTCCGAAAGATGCTGATCCGATGGATGTTTTGCGGACTTCGGTTTCGATGCTCGATTTTTACGACACAGGTGCACACGACACAACTCGCGATGGAGCAATGTCTTCGTGCGTCAAACTTCTCGCTCAAATGCCGACAATTGTTGCTTATTGGGAACGTATCAGAAGCGGAAAAGATGTTGTAGCTCCAAAATCTGATGTTAATATCGCAACGAATTTTCTCTATATGATGCGTGGCGAAATGCCGGATACCGACGAAGTGAAAATGATGGACATTTGTTTAATTCTACACGCCGACCACGAATTAAACGCTTCAACTTTTACAACTCGCGTAATTTCAGGAACTTTAGCTGATGTTTATGGAGCCGTAACTGGTGGAATAGCTGCACTTTCGGGTCCGCTTCATGGCGGAGCGAATACAAATGTGATGAAGATGCTTCTAGCAATCGGCGACATCGACAAAATTGAGCCGTGGCTTGACGAAGCACTTGCAAACAAGAAAAAGGTCATGGGAATTGGTCACGCAGTTTACAAAGTAGAAGATCCGAGAGCGACTTGGTTACGCAAATTCTCGAAAACAATGGGCGAGAAAAAAGGCAATCTAAAATGGTTTGAAATGTCTGAAAGGTTAGAAAAATTGATGCACGAGAAAAAAGGAATGTTTCCAAACGTCGATTTTTACTCAGCTTCAACTTATTATTTGATGGATATTCCGCTCGATCAATTTACGCCAATCTTCGCAATCTCGCGAATCTCAGGTTGGACAGGTCATATTCTCGAGCAATATTCAAACAATAAACTGATTCGCCCGCGTGCAGAATATATCGGTGCGAGAGATTTGAAATATCAAGCGATTGGCGAGAGATAAGTTAGAAAATTAAAAAGTTAAAAGTAAAAAGGCAAAACAGCATCAAGTATGTTTGCCTTTTTTTTCGTTTCAAAAGACAATTACAGATAAATGGAAGGAAAACGTTTAATAGAAAAAATCAGACTGCGAAATATTCTCTCTTTTGGCGACAAAGGTGAAGAAATTGAGTTGATGCCGTTGAATGTTTTGATTGGTCAGAATGCTTCGGGGAAATCGAATTTTATTGATATTTTTAAGTTGTTGCGGTCTTTGCCGCAAGACAAAAGTTTAGTTAAATTTATCAGCAGTAATGGTGGAATAAGCGAATGGATATGGAAAGGCAAGAAAAAAGATAATTTTGCGGAAATTGAGGTAATCGCCGAAAAATATTGGGGATCAAAATGCACTTACGAATTAATATTTCATGAAGTCTATCAAAGGTTGAATGTTGTGCAAGAAGTTTTCAAATCAGCGGACAAAAAACTTATAACAGAGTCTTCCAGTGAGCGAGAATTACCTACTCTGAGCAAATTATTGGTTTATCAGGATGAAGATATTCAAGAAACTCATTACTTTTTTAAAGATAGTTTCTCCGGATTCAAGATTTATGCAGATTTACAAACTAACCGTTCTTCAGAAATAAGAAGACCACAAATTCCGGATGCTCCAAGTAATTTCCTTGAAGAAGACGGAAGCAATCTTGCTTTAGTTTTGAATGATTTAGAACACAGAGGCGACACAAAAGATAAAATTGTTTCGTATCTCAAAAAGTTTAATCCGCGAATTAAAGATTATTCAATCAGAATTTTAGGCGGAACAGTTCAATTATTTGTCCGCGAAGAAGGTTTGGAAAAACCAATCTCGGCAATGCGGCTTTCCGATGGAACTTTGCGTTATTTATGTTTGCTGGCGATACTTTGTCATCCCGAACCGCCGCCGTTAATTTGTCTCGAAGAACCCGAAGTTGGGCTTCATCCTGATATTCTGCCGACAATTGCAGAACTTTTAATTGACGCTTCGCAACGAACACAGCTGATTGTTACAACGCATTCTGACATTTTAGTTTCGGCACTTTCTGATGTTCCCGAAGCGGTTTTGGTGTGCGAAGCGGACGAAGATGGAACTCATTTTAAGCGGTTGGATAAAGAAAATTTGAAGGAATGGTTAGATGAATACTCCCTCGGCGAACTTTGGCTGAAAGGTGAAATCGGCGGAACAAGATGGTAGCAGGAATCAGAATTTACATCGAAGGCGGAAAACAAAGCAAAAACTCAAACATCTCGCTCAGGGAAGGTTTTTCTGCGTTTTTCGGCGAATTAAAAGAAAAAGCGAGAGAAAAGCGAATCAAATTTGATGTAGTTTTATGCGGTAATTCCGCCGAAACTTATAAAGATTTTTTGATTGGCGTAAAATATCATCAAAACAGTTTTGTCGCATTCTTGATTGATTCCGATAATGAAGTCAGCGAAAAAGACACGCCGAAATCATTTTTACAAAAGCAGGAAAAAAGCAGAAATTGGAACTTTGAAAACGTTGAAAACGAACAATGTCATTTAATGGTTCAAATTATGGAAAGCTGGTTTTTAGCGGACGTTGAAACATTGAAAAGTTTCTACGGTCAAAATTTCAAACATAGCGTGATTCCAAGACAACCAAACGTTGAAAAGATTGTAAAACTTGACGTTGAAAGCTCTTTAGACAAAGCCACAAACAAAACAAGCAAAGGAAAATATCACAAAATAAAACACGGTGCCGATCTTTTAAGCAAAATTGAAACGGCTAAAATCAGAGTAAAAGCCGAACACTGCAATCGTTTATTTGAAACAATCAACAAAAATCTAACGTAACAAATTCAAAATCTTTCCCGACAAAATTTATTAGGAGTTTTATTAAATATGAAAAATCTGTTTTGCATTTTAGCATCGGTAATTATTATAGTTATCGGAAATACAATTATTGTTGCACAAAATATGACACCACCAATTGCGGCGAAAAAGCCAAAAGTTTTAAAAATTCACGGTTACGAAATTACTGATAATTATGCGTGGCTTCGCGAAAAAACGAATCCTGAAGTTATCAAGTATCTTGAAGCCGAAAATGTTTACACAGAAGCAGCATCGGGAATCAGCAAGGATTTTCAGAAATCTTTGTATGAAGAAATGCTCAGCAAAATTAAGCAAACTGATCTTTCTTTGCCAACCAAAACTGGAAATTATTGGTATTACACCAAAACTCAAGAAGGTAAACAATATCCAATTTTTTGCCGTTCGATGAAAGAAGACAAGTCTGACGAGCAAATAACGCTAGATCAAAATGAGATGGCGAAAGGCTTTAAATATTTTTCAATCGGTGCTTTCAATGTCAGCAACGACGGCAATATTCTTGCATTCTCGACTGACACAACAGGTTATCGTCAATACACTTTGCAGTTTAAAGACCTTCGGACAGGACAAATTTTGTCTGACAAAATTGAGCGAGTAACATCTTTGTCGTGGGCTTCAGATAATAAAACTTTGATGCTTGGAACAGAAAACGATGTTGACAAACGTTCGGACAAAATTTGGCGTTATGAGCTTGGTTCAAACAAGCCGGAATTAGTTTTTGAAGAAAAAGATGTTTTGTTCAACACGGGCGTTGGCAGAACTCGAGATAAAAAATACTTTTTTATCAATTCTGGTGCGGCGACAATGAGCGAAGCCAGAATGCTTTCGACTGATTCGCCAAAAGGTGTTTGGAATTTAATTTTGCCGCGACAAAAAGATCACGAATATTCTGTCGATATTTACGGCGACACTTTATATATTGTGACAAACAAAAACGCAACAAACTTTAAAGTTGTCACAACTTCATTGAGTGATACGTCAGAAAAAACTTGGAAAGATTTTATCCCGCATAATCCAAAAATAAAGATTGATGGAATTGATTTTTTCAAAGGCTTTGGCATTGTTTCTGAAAAAGAAAATGGGTTGGAATATGTTCGCACAATTGATATGAAGTCTTTGAAAAGTAAGCGAATTCCAACTGCTGAACCTGTCTATACAATGGGTTTAGGAGGAAATCCAGAATTTGAAACTTCAACAATTCGTTACAGTTATGCGTCGATGATTACGCCTTCAACAACGCTAGAATATGATTTAAAAACAGGTAAATCGAAAGTTTTGAAACAACAAGAAGTGCTTGGCGGTTACGATAAAACCAAATATGAAACAACTCGCGTTTGGGCAACCGCACGCGATGGCGTAAAAGTTCCGGTTTCGCTCGTAATGAAAAAAGGCACAAAGCTCGACGGCAATGCTCCGATGCTTTTATATGCCTATGGAAGTTATGGAATTTCAATGACTCCGAGTTTTAGTTCGGCACGTTTTAGTTTGGTTGATCGCGGAATGATTTATGCAATCGCACATATTCGTGGCGGTGCAGAACTCGGTGAACAATGGCGACAAGATGGCAGAATGTTCAAAAAACTCAATACTTTTAATGATTTTTGTGATTCGGCTGAGTGGTTAATCAAAAATAATTTCACCAAAGCAGATAGAATTGTGGCTCAAGGCGGAAGTGCCGGCGGATTGTTGATGGGTGCGACCGCAAATATGCGTCCGGATCTTTTCAAGGCGATGATCGCACAAGTTCCATTCGTTGATGTGATGAATACAATGCTTGACGACACGTTGCCATTAACCACCGGCGAGTGGATTGAATGGGGAAATCCGAACGAAAAAGAAGCCTGGGATTATATGATCAAATATTCGCCATACGAAAATGTTAAAGCTCAAAAATACCCGAATATGTTGATAGAAGTTTCGTTAAACGATAGCCAAGTTCCATATTGGGAAGGTGCAAAATGGGCGGCAAAACTTCGTGAAATGAAAACCGATAACAATATTGTGTTGCTCAAAACCAATATGGGAGCTGGTCATGGCGGAAGTTCCGGACGTTACGATCGTCTAAAAGAGGTTGCTTTTGATTATGCTTATGCTTTGAATCAGGTAGGAATAACAAAATAAGTTTTAAGCTAAAGTTAGTTAATAAAATGAAGGTTGTCTTTTTAGGCAACCTTTTTTTGTTAAGTTTTATTTTTTTTGTAGAAATTTCTATGCTTAATAAGTTACAATTTAATTGGCTTAATGTTTGATTAAAAACAGTTTATTTTTATTTCCGATTACTCTTCTAAAACTTCCCAAGCCTTTCAACCCAATGTAAATGAATATAAAAGACACTATTATTAAGATTGCAACATCTTGCCTAATTCTATTCAGTGCGATAGCTTTGGCTTACGCTTTGTTTGGCTTGCAATATGAAAAATTCGATTATATTTTATTGAGCTTCGCGGTTGTGACAATTTTTTTCAGTTCAATACTTCAAATCCAATTACCGAGAACAAAACTTCATTTCACAATTTCTGAGGCGTTAATTTTTGTAGCAATCTTAATTTATGGCGGAGAAATTGCAGTTATTTTAGCATGCTTAGAATCTCTATATTGTTCGCTTTCGTTCCATTTCAAAGGAATAAACATCAAGCCACAAACAATTATTTTAAATGTTTCAATCTCAGTTCTGGGGACATTTCTCACAAGTTTAGCTGTTTTATTTGTTACACCTGATTTTCATTTTGGTATTCAACAAAATACAATTACAGAAATTACAATTCTACTCAGTTTAATGACAATTGTTCAATTTGTTACATCATCATTATTTATGTCTTTACACGATTCTCAAAGAGCAAAACGCACGCTTATGACTTCTTGGAGAGAACTTTATTTCTCTTGTTTGGCGATGTATATTGCCGGAGCCGTTTTTGCCGGCTTAATTATTTTTGCAATCAGTCAGTTTAATTTGATTCTGACACTCGCAGCAATTGTTGTTACTTCTGTTGTTTATCTCATATATCGAAACTATCTCGAAGACGTTAAAAAAACTTCTTCAAAAGCAGAAATAGCAGAACGAGAACGAGCTGAAGCCGAAAAATTAAGAGCCGAACAAGCTGAAAAACACGTCGAAGAATTGCAAATTCATATTGCGGAGCAAGAAAGAATCAGCCAGGCTCTCAGAGAAAGCAAAGAGCGTTTTCGGCACGTAGCATTTCACGATGGTTTAACCGATCTTCCAAATCGTAATTATTTTTCCGAAGAAGTTAAATTTGTTCTCGAAAAAACAAAAATAATGCCCGGATTTCGTTTTGCAGTTCTGTTTCTCGATCTTGATAGATTTAAAACCGTCAACGACAGTCTTGGACACGCTGTCGGCGATAGATTGATTTTAAATGTTGGCAAACGGTTGAAAAATGCTATCAGAAAAGGAGATATGGTTGCACGTTTTAGCGGCGATGAGTTTGCGATTTTGTTAAATAACGTCAAAGATGTTGAAGAAGTTGAAAGATATACCGAGTTAATTCAAAAGAAAATCGCAGTGCCAATTACGCTCAATGGGCGACAAGTTTTTACAACTGTCAGCATCGGCATTGTGATGAGCGAAGATTTTTATGAAGATTCGCAAGATTTATTGAGAGACGCAGATATTGCAATGTATTTGGCAAAAGAGCAGCGGAAACCTTATCTAATTTTCGATAAATCAATGCACACGCAAGCCGTTTCGGTACTTCAGCTTGACACAGATTTGCGATATGCCGTTGCCCGCGAAGAGTTTTGCGTTTATTATCAGCCAATTATTGACCTTAACACAATGAGGTTAAAAGGGTTTGAGGCTCTGATGCGTTGGAATCATCCGAAAAGAGGTTTGGTTGCCCCATATGAATTTATTCCGGTCTGCGAAGAAACCGGTTTAATTATTCCGATGACGCTTTGGATTCTTCGTGAATCTTGCACTCAAGTAAAAAAATGGCAAGATTATTCGCAAGAAAATAGAAATTTAATGATAAGTGTTAATCTTTCAGGGAAACATTTTTCGCAACCTGATTTAATTGAGCAAATTTGGAAAATTCTATCTGAAACTGACTTCAACCCAAGTTGTCTAAAACTTGAAATTACAGAAAGTGCCGTGATGGAAAATGCTGAAAGTGCTGTTTTGCTCCTCAAGCAATTAAAAGAAATAGGAATAAAATTGAGTATTGATGATTTTGGGACTGGTTATTCTTCGCTTAGTTATCTCAATCGTTTCCCGATTGACACGCTGAAAGTTGATCGTTCTTTTGTAACTTCAATGTCTGAAAGTACAGAAAATGGTGAACTTGTCCGTGCAATTATCACACTTTCACACGCTTTAGGAATTGAAGTTGTTGCAGAAGGCATTGAAACCATTAACCAGCTTCATCAATTGCGAATTCTTAATTGCGAACTCGGACAAGGTTATTTGTTTTCAAGACCTGTAACCCCTGAAGAAGCAACAAAATTTGTGACAAACTATGATTCTTGGGCAGATTTTGCACCTGTCGAAAGAGTTAATTTACCAAACATTCAAAAAATTAATAAGGTAAATTATTTAAATTAAAAAAATTGAGATAAATAGACGAAAAGTGAGCAACCCAAAATGGCTGCTCACTTTTTTTAATTGCTCAGATGTTAAAAGAAAAAACGACCAAAAAATAATAAACCTAACAAAAATGCTAATGTGATAAAAATAACTTTTATGATGCTCATATCTTCAATTTTTCAGAAAAAAAATAAATTAAAGGAAACTAGATAAATATTAGTCGAAATTATCTGGGCTTTCAAGGAATCAAAAGAGTTTTTTGCGTTTTTCAATTTTAAAGATGTCGAGTTTGTGGTAACTTTCACGGTTGCAAGATGTTATATCAACTTTCTATTTACATATTTTATACCGCAATTACTTTAATTACTTTTGCCTTGGCGGCGATTTCTGTCTTTTCACAAGATCTAACTGCAAACATAAAAGTCTCAGAATCTTCAGTCTTTATCGAAGGGAAAATTCTGACAAAAGATATTGGGCTAAATAATAAAAGCTGGTCTTTTTTAGAAAATTACGCAGATGCAGATAGCCTCGGAGTAAGAATTTCTGACTTTAAATTGTTTGATAAAAATGGGCAACCAATTGAGTATAAACAACTTGTTGCAGGCGAATTTGAGTCAATAACGGTTGCCGAGTCATTCTCTTATAATGTTAAAACTGATATTCCTGAGAAATTAACTTCAACCGCACACGTTTCCTGGCTGACAAAAACACACGGACTTTTAATGTTGAGCGACATATTTCCGCAATGGCAAAAATCTGATAAAAGCCAAATTTTAAGCAAAATTTCATTCGTTTTACCAATTGGCTGGCGTGTCTTTGGAAATGAACTTAAAGAATCTGAAACAAGTTTTTTATCAAAAGACTTACCAAAAACAATTTTTTTAATTGGAAATAATATTAGAGAAAAACGTGCTTGGCTTGGAAAAAACGAATTAAATTTGGCAATAATTGGCGATTGGAATTTTTCAGATGAATTTGCAATTCAATCAGCAAGCAGTATTTTACAAGAACATAAGCGGATTTTTGGTGAATATGCTGAGACAAAATCTCAGATTTTTCTTTTGCCGTTTCCTAAAAGCGAATATACTGACAATTGGCGTGCCGAAACTCGCGGCACAACTGTCACAATTGTTTCAGGAGTTTTACCATTTAAATCGCTCGCCGAACAGCGTTTAAACGAACAATTACGCCACGAACTTTTTCATTTTTGGTTACCAAATAATCTTGCATTAAGCGGAAATTATGATTGGTTTTACGAAGGTTTTACTATCTATCAAGGCTTGAGAAGCGGTTTGCAACTCAATCAAATTAGGTTTGAAGATTATTTAAATACAATTAGCCAAACATATAGATCGGCAAATAATTTTGATAATGGTAAAGTTTCTTTAATTGAAGCCTCACAAAATCGTTGGAATTTATCTACGCAAACTGTTTATACCAAAGGACTTATTGTTGCGTTTTTGTGTGACTTGGCGATTTTGAAAGAGAGTAAAGGTAAAAAATCTTTAACCGATGTTTTTCGTCAGCTATGGAAAAAGCATAAAATACCCAATCGGGTTGAAGATGGAAACGCTGCGATTCAAAAACTGTTTAAAGATTTTCCTGAAACAAATGAGATAATTACGAGTTATGTTTCTGGTAAATCAAGGTTAGAATTTAAAAATGAGCTCGGCTTTTTTGGCTTAGAATATAAAAAGTCCGAAAACAAATTAAGTGTCGTTGAAAATCTGGACGGAAAACAGAAAGATTTATTAGATAAATTAGGATATAATCAGTGGCGAAAACTTTTAGAGAAACAAAAATGAAGACAAGATTTTATCAACTCATAAAAATCACGACGCTCGCGTCAATTGCTATATGTGCAACGTTTTCAAGCGGTTGCAACATAATTTCAAACGCGACAAGCAGTATAACCAGCATTGCCGGACTTAACGACACCGCAACAGTAATTGTCCGCCGTGCAAATATTCGCAGTTCTTACGCCGTTGTTGCGGCTGATTTGCTCGAAGTTCAGCGTGGAAATGTTTTAGATATTTTAGAGGAAATCGAAAATGAAACCGATAAAGTCCGTTGGTTTCGCGTCCGTTCAAGAGACGATGAAGATTTTACAGAAGGTTGGATTGAAGCCCAAAACGTTATCACTGGAACATTATTAGAAAAAGCAAAAAAACTTGCCGAAGAAAGTAAAGACCTGCAACCGCAAGCGAAAGCACAACTTAAAGCAGTTTCTAATCTTCGTTTAACACCTGAAATATCACCTGCAAATTTACTTGTCAGATTAGAAAACGGCACAAATTTTGATGTCATTGGTTGGAAATATGTTTTAAAACCAGAAGACGCAACCATCACTGATTCTTCAAAAAACGGCGAAAAAAATAAAAAGCCAAAAACCCGAAATGAAGAAATTGAAGCTGCAAAAGAAGCAGATAAACCTGCGGAATTAGATGAAACTTATGATATTTGGTATCGCATTCGGCTTGCATCTTCGCAATCTCCGGTTCCCGAAGGTTGGCTTTTTGGAAGACAGGTTGATCTTCAAGTGCCGACAGACATTGCATTTTTCCAACTTGGAGCAACAAAATTTGTAACTTTTCAGCGACTCGATGACATAGTTGAGGAAACAAAAAAAGGTGATGATGATTTGAAAATCTCAAAACCTGGAAGTTGGATAATTCTATCGCGAAGCAATAAAACATATTCGACTGACGGAAATGAACCTGATTTTGACGGAATTATGGTTCTCGGTTATGACAAATATAATCAAGAATTTTATCCGGTTTACAAAAAAGGCGAAGTTTATAAACGTGGCGAAGTTCTCGGCAGTATTCCGCTAAAGGTTGAAGGCACTGGAGATAACAAAACTTTTACTGTAAAAGTGAAAAACTCGGGCGGACAACTTGAGGACAAACGTTTTGTTGTTTCAAAAGAAACTGGTGGAAGATTAAAAGTAACGCCGCCGGCTGATATGATTCCGGTTGATGACGCGAAGAAAAAGTAATATTGCGAAAAAATAATGACAGAAATTGAAAACCCTTTTGATGATGTGGTCGATATTGAAATAACAGATTCGTTCGATCTTCATTCTTTTCAGCCAAGTGAAGTAAAACTCGCGACTGAAGCATATCTTACTGAAGCAAAAGCCAAAAAATTTGGACAAGTAAGAATAATTCACGGCAAAGGAATCGGTGTCCAACGAGAGATTGTTCGCAAAGTTTTAGAGCAATCTGATTTTGTTCAATCTTTTAAAACCGCTGACGAATTTTCAGGAAGTTGGGGAGCAACAATCGTTAAACTCAAAATCTCGTAAACCTATTTTACTCGTAGGTTTTCATCATAAAGCATTTGATAAACACGATAATTTGCCATCACTTTATAAACATAATCCTTCGATTGCGAAAAAATAATTTCCGAAACATATCTCTCAGGAAATTCAGTTTTTGAACGTCCCAACCATCGCGACATATTGATTTCGCCGCCATTATAACTCGCCGCAACAGCCTCTGGTTGATTCGGAAATAACTTAAATAAATTTGATAAATATTGCGATCCAAAGAGAATTGCCGTTGGCGGATTATAAAGTTCGTCTTGTTTAAAATTTGGTTTTCCAAGCTCAACCGCCAACGAATCTGAGGTTGTTGAGATAAATTGCATCAACCCTCTTGCCGCCGCAACTGATTTAATATCAGCACGATAGCGTGATTCTTGCCGCATAATCGAAAGTGCAAAACGCGAATCAACATTTCTTTCTGGTGAATATTTTAACAACGAATCGGCGTAAGGAATCGGGTAAAGCAAAGTCGCTTGCTCACGCGGAATTAACTCAATCAAATAATCATTCGGCACATTTCGCCAAAATGGTTCGATGAATCCGACCGCACGATTCGCCATATCGCCACGATTATAAAAAGTTGCCAAAGTAAATGCTGTGTCAGCCGGAAAATCGCTCAGCGAACCGGTGTTTTTCGGTAATTTCTCACGTAAACTAGCTTCGAGTTCAGGCGTTGCTTCGTCATATAATCCAAGAAAAAGAAACTCATCAGCGATATTTTGGTGTGTAATTTCGGCGGTTTTGCGTTTATCTTTTAAAACGTCTTTTCGCCCAAATTCTAATAATTTGAAACTCGGAATTTTTTGATAAGTTGGCAAACTTAAATATGATTTTTTGACAACTTCAAGCATATTTTGACGAAGCTCATTGTTTTCAGTGAGACGCAAAACAGCTTGTGCATTTTTTCTGTTTGCTTCAATATCGGTCGAATTTAAACTTGCAGTTAATGTTGCTAACTTATTGGTTGCAAACGGTTTAGTTAAATCATTTTGTGCGATTTGTTGAAGTCTTTTTGTCGCCAGCGAACCATAATATTCGCCTCTTCCATCTGCAATCGATAGATAAACGTCAATAGCTTCAGGAACTCTTTGTAATTCTTGGAGAATTAATCCTCGCAAAAAATTTATTTCCGCTTTGTTTGTTCCACTTGGCACACGAGTTCCACCTAAATCGCTGGCTAACAACAGTTTATCAGCATCAATAAGAGCATTTGTCCAATCACTTTGAGTAATTCTAATCCGAAGCTGATTAAAAAGTGCGATGGTTTCCGGCAATTTTACACGAAAAGTTTCTTGAGTTTTTAACGCCCAATTTAAGGCAGCATCGTTTTCAGCTAAATCTCGGTGAATATCAACCAAATTTAAATAAGCACGTTCAATATTGTCCGAATTTGGAAATCTTTCGATAATTAATTTGTATCTTGAAACAGCTTCGCGATTTTTATTAACCTTAGAAAATGCTGATGCGGATTGGCTTAAAGCATCTTTTGCAATTAAATTTTTGGGAAATTCGATTTGAACTCTTTCAAAATATTGAATCGATTCGTTAAAACGATTTTCTTGCACAAAACCACGCCCAACTTGATACAAAGCATTTGGCACAAATTCGCTTGTAGAATAGTTTTGGACAATTGCTAAAAAATGAAGCCGTGCATTTGTAAAATCACGATTAAATTGATAAATTTCACCGCGTTTTTGATGTTCTGCTTCAGAAAGCTGAGGTGCAACTTTGCCAAAATTATCGCGACCAACATCAATTTCATCCAAACCTTTTACAGCCGCGAGTGCAAAATCGTCAGGTTGAGAAATATTTGGCAATTTATCAATCAAAGTAGAAAAAGTCTCACGTGCATTTGCAATTTTACCGAGTTGAAGTTGCGAATTCCCAATAGACACTTGATTTTCACGAGTTTTTGCATCATTTTGAGTTGTTGCTAAAACCGTCTTTGAACCGGTTAAAAGATTTATCGTTGTTTCATAGTTTCCGCTTTCAAAATTGCTCAAAGCGTGACGTTTATTTGCGACTTCGGTTAACAAACTTTTCGGATAAAGTGAGATAAACTGTTGTAAATAAACCTTTTCCATTAACAGATTTCCACTCGAACGCATTAGTTGCGAAACTCTCCAGAGCGAATATTCTTTCAAAATAGATTTTCGCTTGATTACGGCTTGATAATTTGCCAAAGCAGTCGAAATATCACCAGTTTTTTCCGAAATTCGTGCAAGCAGATAATCATAATTATTGGCTTGAAAACTTTTTTTATCAGTTTGACGAAGATTTTTAAGCTCAGAAATTACAGATATATAATCACGATTTGCTAAAGATTGATTAATTTTTGTGTGAACATCTTGGGCAAAAATGTTTATTGAAAAAATAAGAAAAAAAGGCAAGTAAAGTAGGTTATTTTTGATTTTCATCTAAGTTTTAAGGAAAATTCAAAAGATTTAATCCGTCGATAAATCTAAAATCCTTCTGATTTTTTGTAATGAAATTTTGATCGAAAACTATTGCAGTTGCGGCAATTAAAGCATCGGGAATTAACAAACCATGACTTAATCGGTAGCGTTCTAAAAGGTCGATTGCATTTCTTGAAATTTGACCATTTAACTCAAGTATTTGAAATCTCTTAAGAAATTTAGTCAGAATTTGTAATTCTATTTTGTCACGAACTCCGACAATCAGCTCCATTTGAGTGATTACACTTATTGCGAGTTCGGATGTTCGTGCAAGTTTTTCCAAACAATCAATAGAATTAATATCTCCACGACCAACATTTATCAAAATATCAGTATCAATAATTGTGAGAGCCATTTATTTTGTCCATTCGCGTTCACGCAATTCACGCACAAATGCAGAACTATCTTGCAAATCATCTCGATTTTTCCACATTCCTACAAAAGAATCATTTTCCAAAGCAAAATGAGTTACAGTTTTTGTTTTTCTCTTATATCGCTCTTGTAAAAATGAAATAAAATTCTCGGCTTCACGTTGAGCATCTGGCGGAAGTGCTGCAAACTCACGGATGATTTCTTCATTTGTCATTGTTTCAAAATAGCAGATTTTACAAAAAATTTCTAGCTTTTCTTCCTCGCCTGCGATTGCACCGCCGTAATCGCAATTGCGTCAACAATATCTTCAGCCTTGCAACCGCGAGATAGGTCGTTACAAGGTTTGTCTAAGCCTTGTAAAATCGGTCCAATTGCCGTTCCGCCGGTTAATCTTTCCGTCAATTTATAGGCGATATTTCCCGCGTTTAAGTCAGGAAAAATCAGGACGTTTGCTTTGCCAGCAACGCTTGAACCAATCGCTTTTGATTTTGCAACGCTTGGAACTAACGCGGCATCTGCTTGTAATTCGCCATCAATATTCAAATCAGAAAAACGAACGCGGACAATTTTTGTGGCTTCGATAACTTTGTCAATCAGCGGATGTTTCGCACTTCCTTTGGTCGAAAAACTCAGCATCGCAACTTTTGGTTCGACATTAAGTAAAGCCCTGCACGAATCAGCCGAAGCAATCGCAATTTCAGCCAGCTCAGTTGCGTTTGGGTCAATAACCACGCCGCAATCGGAATAAATCATCGCACCGTTTGCACCAAAACTTTGATTCGGAACAACCATCAAAAAAAACGACGAAACGATTTTGAAACCTTCATGCACGCCTACACATCTCAACGCGGCGGCGACTGTGTGAGCGGTTGTGTTCGTTGCACCAGCAACTGAACCATCAGCTTTCCCGAGTTTTACGAGTAAATTTCCGAAATAAAGCGGATCTTTAACAGTTTGCTCGGCTTCTTCAAGTGTCACGCCTTTCGCCCGCCGAAGTTCGTGATAAAACGATGCGACTTTCCCAAATTCAGGCGATTTAAGATGATCCAGAATTTCAACGCCGTTCAAATTTGCATTTGCCTGCCGTGCAAGTTCACGCACTTTTTCTTCATCGCCAATAATTGTAATTCTCGCAATTTTGTCTTTCGCACACATTTCGGCAGCTTGAATGGTGCGAATATCCTCGCCTTCGGGCAAAATTATGTGTTGAATGTTGTGGGCGGCACGTTGGCGAATTTGTAGTAGAATCACGACTTGAGTTTATTACAAATTGTCAAAATAATACAATATCGACTTGACTCTCTCTCTCTCTCTCAATAGCATAATGCAAGTGCTTAGGCAAATTAATTTATAAACTTTAAGGAGAATCTAAAAAATATGAAGAAGATACTTTTTTCCACTTTAATCGGAATGTTTTTATTCGCGGGTGCGTTTCTTGTTACAACTCAAGTCTTTGCGTGTAGCACGGATGGCTGTCCCGCGACTCAAGGCACGAAACACCTGTGCGGTTGTGCTTGTAAAACAAGAGACTGCTCTGGCACAACTACCTGTCTTTATTGTAGTTAATAAGCTTCTTGATAAAATGCTACGTAACATGTTAAGGAATTTGTTAAATGCTGAACAAAAAGAGCATGGCTTTTGAGAAAATGTATTTTGAAGCTCTTTCTTAAAGTAATGCTCTTGTTAATATATTCAAATCATGAATATCTTCCAGAAATACAAGACACAAATCATAGTCTTTCCCTTGTTAATTATATTGGGTTCATTGACGGCACTTTTTCTTGTGAAAGCTGGCTTTTTCGGCGTTCCACTTGATAATGATATCAGTAAAACTGTTTTGATTAATCGCCCTCTACCTTTATTAGACCTTGTTGATTATAAGTCAAAAGTTAAGGTCGGAGATGATTTGCGAAAAGGTAGAATTCTTCTGCTCTACATTTTAACAAATTGTCGTGGATGTCAAACTGAAGCTGATATGATTGTTCAAAGCAGTTTACGCAAAGACGCAAATATTCGCGTTTTTGCTGTTGCAAACGAAGACGAACGTCTTATCGATGAATTTTCCAAATCTCACAACCTCGATTTCCCGATTCTTTTAGATAATGATGGAATGTTTAGAGATGAATTCAATATTACATTTTTTCCGTCAAATTTTTTGATAAATGAAGGCGTAGTCGAAAAAAGTTGGGTAGGCACTCCGAAAAGTATATCGGAATTAAAAGATAAATTGGGAAATGTCCCGCAATAATTAAATTCATTTCTTCTGTCAATAATTTTCAAATTTTCAAAAAATAATTAAAAATATATGAGATTAATATTGTTTTCAACATTTTCAGCTTCTATTTTAGTAGGTCTCTCGTTATGTCTTTCTACTATTGCACAGGAGAAAAAAAACGACCCATTGAAGAATGACGACAACTCCTCCCAAATAAGAGCTAAAGAAATTATCGACCAAGCTAAAAAAGCCATTAGTTCTAAGATAGACATTACAAAAATTAAAACTTTATATCTTTCGTATGAAGGAAGTTACAATGCTGGTGTCGAATTAACTGAAAAATATGAATATAGTATTGATAACTTTGAAAAAATAAATCGTGTTTCGATTGTTGAAAATAAAGGCTCAAAGTCATCCATTGTTGAAACTCTAAGCGGAAGTACGACCACAATCAGAGAAAATCAAATATGGGCATATGGTTCAAAATCAAGTTCTGAATTCAGGAAAATCACAAATACTGAAGATGAAAGGGTTAAGAGTCTGACTTTGCAGACTTCTGAGAGAATTTTGCCGATTCTTTTAGAATTAGGTTTTATCAAACTGAGTCAATTTAGATTTATTGGAGTTGCGGAAGCTGAAACAGGTAGGGCTGATATTATAGAGTCTGTTTCAACGAATAAGGAAACTCTTCAACTTCTGTTTGACCAAAAAACTCACCGGCTTTTGATGATGGCAAAGAAGTTCACAAATGAGGGAAATTCTTTTGAAGACAACTATTATTTTTCTGATTACAAAGAAAATGCAGGATTAATGATTCCGCATAAAACCACAGTTAAAAGAATTACACCGAGTGGAACAAACCTTTTTATTGAAAGTAATTTAAAAGTTTTCAAAATAAATCCTGAATTTGATGCGAAAACCTTTGAAATTAAGGATAAATAAATGTGCTTAAAAAATTTTCTGATCTTGATATTGCTTAGTTTCGCAACGTCTATTTATGCGATTCAAATATCAACTTTAGAAATCCGAATTGTTGACCAAACTGGCGATTTGATTGCCAACTCGACCGTTCGTTTGAAACGCGAAGAAAAACTTGTTGAAGAAATTGAAAAAGCAAAATCTGGAGAAGTGATTTTTTCGTTGAAACATTCAGGAAAGTATTTATTAGAAGTTGAAGCACTTGGGTTTAAGTTGAAAACTCAAGAAACTGAAATAAAATCAGGCAAAAATAACCTTACAATAGTTTTAGAACTAAATGAGATAATTGAAAATGTAAAGATTGAAAAAGACCAACAAGAGAAAAGTATTGACGAGGCTTTCAGCGGGTTTTTGACTAGAAACGAAATCGAAAGTTTGCCTGATTCGCCCGAAGAAATTGAAAAAGAATTAAAGCGAAGGTATGGCGAAGATACAATCATTCGAGTAAATGGATTTACAGGAAAAATTCCAACGAAATCTCAAATTTCCTCTATAAAAGTAAGTCAAAGCTCTTTCGATGCTGAGAATCACGAACTTGGTTTTAACTTTGTCGATATTTTTACGAAAGTAGGAAAAGAACAATTCACTGGTTCAATTGCCTTCAGTTTTAATGATGAATCTTTAAATGCTCGAAACCCTTTTTCACGCTCAAGACTTCCCGAGCAACGAAGGGTTACTGATTTTTTTCTGTTAGGACCAATCAAAGAAAATAGTTCATCATTTTCAATCTCATATTTTAATACAACTAAATTACTCAAGGAAAATATAATTGCAAGATTGCCAAATAATGAAGTGGCTAACTCGGAAGTAAGCAAAATTAACGTTAGCGATTATTGGATTGATGTAACACAAAATCTCAAAAACAATCACATTGCTAAAATTAGCTATCTTTTTAATTCAAATAAATCAAAGAATCTTGGTATTGGCAGTTTTAGATTATCTGAGAGCGGATATTCCTCGGTTGGTAAATATCATCAAATTAGAATCTCGGAATCTGGTTATATAGGAAATCGTTTTCTAAATGATTTTAGATTCGAATTTATTAGTGAAAATTCCAAAACTACACCGAAAACGAATGGAAGGTCTGTAATTGTATTAGATTCTTTTACAAAAGGCGGAAGCGGCAACCGAAACGAGAACAATAATACAACTTTCTCAATTGCCGATTCATTGTTATTCGGCATTAAACAACACGCTTTGAAAATTGGCAGTTGGATAAAATTAGAGAAAAGAGACGAAATTTCCGAACAAAACATAAATGGAACGTTTGTATTTTCAAGCCTAACTAATTTTCAAGCAAATCGTCCGTCAATTTACACGGAAAGTCCGATTGCAAGAAAAGTCAATATTTCACAATTTCAACTTGCAGGTTTTGTGCAAGACGATTGGCGAATTCGCAAGAACTTTTATTTGAGTTTGGGATTACGTTATGAATGGCAAAATAATTTGAGCGACAAAAATAATTTTTCTCCTCGTCTTGGGTTTAGTTGGTCACCAAATAAAAAAGGAACTTTAACCTTTCGCGGAGGCGTTGGAGTGTTTTATAATTGGTTGGAAACATACCACTTAACCACGATTGAATCTCAATCTATTGAGCAACCAAGTGAGATTAACATTTCAAATCCAAGTTTTCCAAATCCTTTTGTTTTCGGTACCGGGCAGGTTTTGCCTCAAAGTTATTGGAAGAGAAGTGAGAATTTGAAAAATCCATACACTTTACACTCTTCAATCGGGTTTGAAAATCGTCTTCGTAAGAGCCTTTTTTTGCGGGTGAACTATACTTTTCAAAAAGGAATTCATCAATTTAGAACTCGAAATATAAATGCACCTTTCAACCAAATAAGACCTAATTTGGCATTTGGTAATATCAATCAGCTTGAATCATCAGCCTTCTTTGTGAAAAATAGTTTGAAAATAGGACTCAGTGGAAATCTTTTCAAAAATGTTTCTTTCAATGTTGATTATACCTTGTTAAAAAAAGTCTCTGATATTGATGATGTATTTGGTTTGCCAAGCGACAATTATGACCTAAAAAAAGATATTTCGATTGCAACCGATGACCAGAGACACAGAGCTTACACTTCGATAAATTGGACATTGAAAAAGACATTTCAAATTGCCGCAATTTTCGCTGCAAACTCACCTTTGCCCTATACAATTACAACTGGAAACGATGAAAATGGTGATTCAATTTTCAATGACAGACCATCAGATATTTTACGAAACAGCGAAAGAGGAACATGGAATAATCAAACAGATTTGGCATTTAGTTGGTTATTTTCATTTATAAATCGTAAAAATAAATCAACGGGAACTACGGCAGTTACAATTTCGCCATCAGAAGCAAATACAATTTTCGGAGCGACTGACGAAAAGAAAAGATTTTCAGCAAAAATGTTCTTGAGGTTTGAAAATATCTTTAACCAAACCAATTACAAAACGTTTAGTGGTGTTCAAACCTCGCCCTTTTTCAGGCTACCGATTTCAGCAATAAACCCACGAAAAATAAATATAGGAATTCGCCTTAACTTTTAAAAAACTTACAACTATTTTCTTCCAAACTTGCTCTAACGCACGGTCTTGTTTAGACTCAATTGAACTTGTAAGGAGAAATATTATGAGCCAAGCTACAAAAATGGTTAAGGTGAAAACGGAAGGTAAAATACAGATAAAAGGTAGAATGAAAAATTTGCTGATGTTTTTGCCAAATATGGTGAAATTAATGGGCAAACTTCTCGTCGATAACCGAGTTCCATTAACCGAAAAAGCCTTGTTTGCCGCGGCGATTGTTTACGTTATTTCTCCGCTCGATTTTATACCTGATGTTTTTCCGTTTATTGGGCAGGTTGATGATATTTATGTTGTGGCTTTAACACTTCTTCGGTTGTTAAACAGAACCGATGAAAGCGTTGTTCGCCAACATTGGTCTGGCGGCGGCGATATTGTTTCGTTGGCAAATTCGATTGCGAGTATTGCTCCAAGCCTATTACCGAAAAGGGTTTCGCGTGTTTTATCGTCGCGTGTAGAAATGGGTTCGGCTGGGAAAATTATCGATTCAATTAAGAATCGCAAGGGAAATATTTTGGTTGAAATCCCTGAGAGAGAAGACTAAAGCAATTTTACACAGTTGAACACGGATAGAAGAAGATAAAAAGCAGATAAATCCTGAGAAAAATCCGTGAAAATCATCTTAAATCTGTGTTCATCTGTGGCAAATATAAATTAAAAATCACGAATGCAAATCGCCCAAATCATCAATTCAAATTCTCACGTCGATTACGTTGCTCGCGTAATTGATAAAATGGATTCCAACAATCCGCCGAGTTCGGAAGATTATGGATTTGCCCAGTTTGTTAATTTACCAATCGGCGAAGAAAGTTCAATTTGTGGAATAATTTACGACTCAATTCTCGTGAATCCTGAATATTCAAATTTTGGTCCGAGACTTTCGCCAAAAACTGAACTCGCATCGTTTAGTCCTGATTATTTGAACGAACAAGGAATTTTACTCGGCATTTTATTACTCGGAAGTTTAGAAAATGGTAAATCTGTTCAAGGTTTACCGAAAAGAATTGTCTCCGCTGGGCAGAAAGTTGAAAAAATGTCGGAGGCGGAAATAAAAAGTTTTCATGCGGACGAATCAGGCAGTTTGCAGATTCATTATTACTCGCAAGTTATTGCACACACGGCACTTTTTGGTATTCCGTTGATTGAAGCAATTCTCGATCAACTGACAAAAATCGCTTCATCTGAAGATATTCAGCGGTTGAGTGTTTTAAAAAATTCGCTCGTTTGGCAACGAACTGTCGGCGGAATGCGTCTATAATATTAGTTACACCTACATTTTTTCAGAAAAAGAGAAAAATATGAGAAAAATTTTATCAATTACAGCTTGTCTGTTTGTTTTTGCGACACTTAATTTTGCACAAGTTACACCTCGCGACCCAAGCGACATTCCGGCAAAACCTTCAACAATGACCTCAGTTGAAGCTAAATATGAAGGTGGTTTGTTTGGATACAGTACACGCGAAAAAGGTATGCTCAAGTTTGACGACGAAAATGAGCGTTTGGTTTTCTTTGGCAAAGACAAAAAAGAAAAATTCTCAATTCCCTACAAATCAATGATTGTGGTTTTTCCGAGTTCACAAACTTCTTCGTCAACGACCGGACAAGTTGTTAGTATGATTCCACTTCCTGGTGCAGGTTTGGCTGGATTTATGCGAAAAACAAGCCGTTATGTTGTTATTCAGTTTGACGATGCCGATTCAGACGCGAGAGGAATTACTAATTTTAAACTTGAAAATAAAGAAATTTTGGCTCAAGCAATTCAAGCACTTGGCGAAAAAGCCAAAATGAAACCTCGTGGAGATGCGTATTATCGTGAAAAAATTAAAAGCGAAACTCGCGTTGTGATGGTTCAATAATTATTTTAAATCGCCGAAATTGTGTTGCAAAAGTGTTGTAATCGAAATTGCCGCAGTTTCGGCTCGTAAAATTCTTCCGCCAAGCGTTATTATTTGAATTCCTTTTTTGCTTGCTAACTCAAGTTCAGAATCTTCCCAGCCGCCTTCTGAGCCGATTATTGCTGTTAGTTTTTGACAACTTTTTATGTTTGAAAAGTTTTGACCGCTTCGCTCTGAAAACAAAATTGTTTCACCTTCGCAATTATTTATAAATTCTTTAAACTCAATTTGCGGTTTTATTTGCATCAGTTTTGCACGACCGCATTGCTTTGTTGCTTCAAGTGAAATTCGGTTTAAACGTTCTGCTCTGAGCGACTTTACATCGCAACGAAGTGTGACTATTGGGGCGAAAGTTGTGACACCTAATTCGACAGCTTTTTGAACAACTAAATCAAGTTTGTCGCCTTTTAAAAGTGCAACGGCAATCGTTAAATCTAAATTTGATTCAGGAGAAATTGGTGAAATCTCGTTGATAATCTTTAATTTAGAGAACTTTTTTGAGATTTCTTCAATTTCACACAAAAATTCTTTTCCGTGACCATCAAAAACGCGAACTTTATCTGCCAGTTTCAGACGCAAAACATCACGTAAATGCCTTGTTTCTTCCAAATCAAGAGTTACTTTCGATTCCTTAAAATTTTCAGGTGATGTGTAAAAACGTCTCATTTTTTTACTACAACAGAAATCCATTCTCCGTCAGTTTCTATTGCAAAATTGTTTGCACCAAGTTCGTTAAGTCTTGTTGTAATTGATCTTTCCTGAATAGCAAGTATTCCAGATAAAACAAGTGTTTTCTTTGCTTTAGCGACTAGCAAATGCAACAAAGGAAGAATTACATCAGCTGTTAAATTGGCACAAATAAAATCGAAATTTGCGGAAGTCTCTTCTATTGAGCCATCATAAAATTTGATATTTTCTGCAACTTTATTGAGCTCAGCATTTTCGGAAGCAATTTTCACCGAATCAGAATCATTATCGCAAGCCAAAATATTGGTATTTTTCGAGTCAAGTTTCGCGACGGCAAATGCCAAAATCCCAGTTCCAGTTCCGACATCAAAAAAACTTTCGCTTAAAACAAAATTGTCTTCAATTGCCTTTAAACAAAGTTTTGTTGTTTCGTGAGTTCCGGTTCCAAAAGCCATTGCAGGTTCAATTTGAATAACCAATTTCTCTTTGTTTTCAACAACTTGCCACGGTGGAGCGATGATGAATTTTCGAGTTTCGGTTGCTTTCCAAGATTTTTTCCATTCAGCAAGCCAATCACGGTTTTCAACTTCGCGAATTGAAAGTTCTTCGATTACATCTTCATCAAATGAATAAATTGCCAGCGATTCAGAAATTTTGCTACGAAGAAATTCAATTTTTGGTTCAACGCTAAAATAACCAATAACCTTAACTTTTTCGCCGACAATTAGTTCGCCGAGATAATCAGTTTCAATTCCGTTTGCTTCGGCTTCCATCAAAGCAAATTCGACTGCTTCGGCGGCGGCTGATTTCACCACGCAATCAGCCGCATACCAAATTTTATTCTGTAATTCCGATTTCATTTAGTTTATGAGCGATGTTTCGCCAATCGTCAACAACTTTGACAAAAAGTTGGAGAAAGCATTTTTTACCAAGAAGTTTTTCGATGTCAGTTCGAGCTAATGTTCCAATTTCGCGAATTTTTAAACCACCTTTACCGATAATAATTCGTTTTTGTGAAGTTTTTTCAACATAAATCGCACAATGAATAACAGTAACTTTTGGGTTAGTTTCGTCAAATTGCTCAGTTAAAACCGCAGTTACATAAGGAAGTTCGTCGCCTGTTCCGAGTAAGATTTTTTCCCGAACCATTTCCGCAACAATATTTCGCATCGATTGATCAGTTAGCTCATCAGCAGCAAAAATCGGTTCGGCGACTGGCAAATGTTTGATAACTTGCGAGAGAAAATAATCAATTGCTTCACCTTTGAGAGCCGAAATTGGAAGCGTTTCCATAAATTCGTGTTCTTTTTGATAATATTCAATCGTTGGCAAAAGAGTTCCTTTGTCTTTTAATTTGTCTATTTTGTTGAGGACGAGAATTGAAGGTTGCTCTGATTGTTTAACTAATTCGAGGACAAATTTATCGCCGTTTCCGCCCGGAACTGAAGCGTCTCGCATCAAAACAACAAGATCGACAGTCGCGATTGCATCGTGAACGGCAGTCATCATTCGCCGATTGAGCAAATATCCGGGTTTGTGAACGCCCGGCGTGTCAACAAAAACAATTTGACCTTCATCAGTCGTGACAATTCCTTTGATTTTGTGGCGAGTTGTTTGCGGTTTGTTCGAAACTGCAGCAATTTTTTCTCCAACCAAATAATTGAGCAAAGTCGATTTTCCGGCATTTGGGCGACCAATCAAGGCAACATAACCGCTGCGAAACTTTTTAGAATACATAAGTGCAATATTTTATCGCACTTTCACCAAAACTTCTTTCTTTCCGCAAGGTAATTCGAAAGTTATTTTAAACTCACCTGTTTTTTCACCAATTGATTTAAAGGTGAAAAAACCACGATTTGAACCTTTGACAAAATCTGGTTCGAGGCTGACGGTAACGTCTTGCGGACTACTTGAAGTGACTGAAAGTTGATCAATTTTGCCTTCGCCGCGAATAACAATTAAAATGCCAATTTGCCTTCCGCTAATTAACGAAATGCTTTCTTGGCTGAGCACAATTGAACATTGCGGGGGCGGCAAATTACTTGTAATTACTACACGCGGACGCGATTCGCTAGTATTTTCAGGTTGGTTATTTATATCTGGATTTACTGGCTCAGGTGTCGGCGTTGGAGTTGGAGTTGGTTCAGGAGTTGAAATCGGTGTTGGTGTAATTTCTGGCGTTGGACTTGGATTATTTTTTGCAACTGTTTCAACTTGACCTTTGTCGCCCAATTTTTCGTCTAACCCAACTAAATTTCCGTTCATCTTTTGATAGAGAATTTCGATTATTGCACGTCTTGCGAAAGTCGGTTCGCTACTTTTGTAAACTTTAACATAATTTTCGAGTGCTTCTTTTTGATTTAAATTTGCGTCATAAGCTGCACCAAGTCGCCAAGTTGATGACCGCCACCACGCACTTTTTTCGGGTGCAATGCCGGAAGCACGTTTAAGTCGGGTGATTGCTTCGACATATTTACCTTGTTGATAAAAAGTCCAACCGGTAATTTCTTCAATTCTGGAACGCATTATATTTGACAAAGTTAGACGCGGAATTTCTGGAATCACAACCGAAATTCCACGCGAAATTGCACTAGCTCTGCTTTGAATTAGCTCATCGGCTAACAAAGCCGAAGACGCAAAAGGCGATTTAAGCGATTCGTCAACATTTGTCGTGGCGAGTTGTGAAAGTTTTAAAACTTTTTCGTAAGCGATTTTTTTATCAAGCAATCGACTTGCGATATATAATTGCCGAAACGCTTGGTTCTTGTCATTTCCGGCGGTGAAATCGTCTGCGAGTTTGGACAGTTCGGTTTCTGAAGGCGTTGGAGAATTTAATTTTAAATTGAAATCAAGTAAATATTTTAGTTTTTGGGAAGTTTCAAGGTTATCTGCCGCGACTGGTTGGAAAATACTTGCACGGCGTTCCGCTGATAATAAATCAATAAAAGTTGCGGCTTTTTGCTGAATTCGACCACCGAGTTTTGTTTCAATTAAATTTTCATTTACTAAAAAATTTGTTTTTAATTCGGTCACTGCTTCTTCGTAAAGTCCTGCTTGGTAACGAGTTGCGGCGAGTTCGTAGCTCAGCGTCGGGAAATTGCCATATTGCTTTGCAGCTAACATTGCACGTTCGGCTTCGAGCGGTTTATTTTGCAAAAGCAATGCTCTCGAAAGTGCAATTTGAGCCCAAACATATCGCGGCTCAAGTTCGACAGCTTGCTTGGCATATTCTAAGGCTTTTTCGCTGTTATTATTGGCGGCATACCAATATGCAACGCTGACGAGAAACTGTAAATTTTTTGGAAACTTCGCGTTTGGATTGTCGATTATAGCTTCGGCTTCTACTTTTTTTCCAGCATCAAATAAAGCAATAATTAAACCAGTTTGAGAAATTACATCAACCGAATTTTTGTCTAAAATCTCTCGATAAAGAGTTTCTGCCTCTAGCGGCTTCCCAACACTTCGCTTTATTTCTGCCAAACTTCTTTTTGAAACAATCGACTCAGAGTCTAGTTCTAAGGCTTTTGTGTATGCAACTTCTGCGTTGTTGAGGTCAAAATTTATCCGACTTGCAATGCCGAGAGTTTGATAAGCCGCGAATGAGTTTGCATCTAAAGTGATGGCTTTTTCGGCTAAGTTTTTGGCTTTTTCGCCGTTTTCAATTCCTAAAAAAAATGTCGCCAAACCAAGCAAATATTTTGGCGTTCCACCAATTTTTTCTTCAATCATATTTGTGAGTTCGACGGCTTCGGCTTGCTGTCCGCGATAAAAAAGATTGGTCGGAAACTGCAATATTATGTTGACGAAAAGTTCATCAGAGACTTGAACCGGAATTTCTTTAACCGCAAGTTTAAAAAAATTATTTCCTTCAGCTAATTCATTAGCTTTTAAACTATTCTCGGCGAGTTCGGCATAAGCACTGACAATTAATTCAGAAGCACGATTTTGCAATTCCGAACTCGGAAAATTTGTTTTAAAACCACGCAACGAATTTATTCTTTCAGGTGCGTATGTAATTGCTTTTGCAGTCTCAAACTCTTTCTTTTCGTCAAGAACAACAGGAGTTTTTTTCGGTTTAGGCGTTGCTTTTGGCTTTAAATTTGTTGAAGGTTTTGGAGTTGGTTTAACTTTTTGTGCAGAAATTAAAAGTGAACCAGCGGTTATAAAAATAGCCACAATAAAAAGTAAGGTTGAGATGTTTTTAATTATTTGATTAGTCATTATTTTGAAATTTTAACACAAAATTGAGTTATTTAAAGATTCCGTTTATTCTTGATGGATGGATGAACTCGACGAAATTTGGCAACAAACAATGCAAAAAGCTGTTTTGCAAGCAGAAATTTCCGGCAGAAACGATATTGCAGAATATCTTGCCTTAAAAATTTCGAACGACGCGATTCGTGCCGAAAGTTCAAAGTGGTTGTTCAATTCTTTTATCGAAATTTTCCAGAATCATCATCAAAATGGGTTTATTGAACTTGAAACAAATAATCCGCATGAATTTGAAATGAAAAAAGCCACAATTGTTGGCTCAAGATTAAGATTTCGACACGGGCTTAGATGTTTAGATGTCGAAGCCGGTTGGACGAGAACTCCGAAAGATGGATTTATGCGAGGAAATTCACTTGCTTTTGCCAAAATTTCACATTTTGGAATGGCGAAAAATAATCACGAGCTACTTTTAAAAACATCGCAAAATGTTCCGCAATGGTTTGCAGTTGATGTTTTTGGAAACGAACAACTCGTTAAGCTAGAGTATTTAAAGAAACACTTTTATATTTTTTTGAGTTGATTTTTTGTAAATTACAGTAGTTTTAAAGTTCAAAACAGATGCCGAAAAAACAATCAAACTATTACTTTTTTATTTTTATCAGATGTAATGTAAAATAAAAATTGAAAAGTTTTTGAGCAGGAGACAATAAGTGAAAACTCAGTTAGCAAAGTTAGTTTCTTTACAGATTACGGATACAGAAATCCGAAAACACCAAAAATATATCGAATCAGCAAGCGAAAAACGTGCAGAAATCGAGCAAGAGTTTGGAACACACGCTTCATCAATTCGAGAGATTCAAAACCAAGCTGAATCGGTAAAATCGGAAAAGGCAAAAATTGAAAAAGATATAAACGAAAGCAAAACCCAACTAGAGCGAGCTGATCGAAACCTCAAAAATTCCCAAAACCAAAAAGAATATGAAGCGGCAATGCGTGAAACAGATGTTTTACAGCGACAAATTGCTACTCTCGAAACTCAAATGTTGGAAAAGTTGACAGCAATTGATGAAATTGCAAAGGTTTTGGAAGAACGAAAAGAGGAAATTGAAAGTCTTGAAGGAAACCTTCAAAAAGCAATCAGCGAATTTGAAACTGACTTAGCAAAAAATGTTAAGGCTTTGAAATCTTTAAACGGAAAACGCGAGGAAGTTTTCAAAACTGTTCCGCCAGCAATGTCTGGAGTTTACAACCGTTTAGTGCAAAGAAGTCGCGATGGAATTGCGGTTGCCGAAGTTAAAAACGATTCTTGCAGTTCGTGTTTTATGAAACTTCGCCCTCAAAAAATGGTTGAACTTCGTCGTGGAACTGAAATCATAAAATGTGAAAGTTGCACGAGAATTCTTTATATTTTGAGTGAAGTTGCAACAGCTTAAAGAGAAATTAAATTTAAAAAAAGGTCGTAAATTCTGAAATGCAGATTTTACGACCTTTTTTACAAAACTATTTTGCCCATTCGTCCGCAATCTTGACATCTACTTTAATTGGCACTTTTTTAACAATCTCGTTTCCGGCGGTAACCATTGCTTTTTCAAGAATTAACGCAATATTTTCGGCTTCATTTACATCAGCTTCAACCACAATTTCATCGTGTACAATATTTACGAGTTTCGCAGAAGTTCCGCTAATTCCGTTATGTAAAAGCCGCAAAGCTCGTTTTAAAATATCAGCAGAAGTTCCTTGAATCGGCATATTTACGCCATATCTTTTCGCCGAAGCAATCGCTTTGTAGTCATTTTCGGGAATTCGCAAACGCAACATTCTGCCAGTTGCAGTTCTTGCAAGTTGATTCTTAACAACATTTTGTCCAGCTTCACGTAAGTAAGAATCGAGTTTGCTGTATGTTCCAAAATATCGACGCATCATATTTTCGGCTTCTTTAACTGAAACGCCAGTCATCAAAGCAAAACGTTGAGCTCCAATTCCATAAACGACACCGAAATTTAATCTTTTGGCAAAACTTCGTTGTTCGGCAGAAACATTTTCCGCCGAAATTCCAAAAACCTGCGACGCTGTAATTGCGTGAAAATCTGCACCTGATTCGAAGGCTTCGATGAAGTTATCGTCATCAGAAAAATCCGCCAAAATCCGCAATTCAATCTGTGAATAATCGGCAATAATTAGCTTTCTGTCATTTTCACCGCGAAAACATCTGCGATATTCGTCGCCATGCGGAATCTGCTGCAAATTTGGTTTGTTGCAACTCATTCTGCCAGTTGCTGCTCCAATTTGGCGAAAATCTGCATGAATTCTGCCAGTTTTTGGTTTGATAAATTCGAGAATATTGTCGCCAAAACTCGTCAAAGATTTTTGAACCGAACGATACTCTAAAAGTTTTGCAATTACCGGATAATCTGCCGCCAAAGGCTGAAGTTCCCAATGTCGCGTCGAGTCTGGCATTGGCACGCCGAGATTTTTTAGAGCATCAGAAACTTGCGATTGCGAGTCGAGATTTATTTCTGCACGACCAAAAAGCGACGCTTGGGCGACTCCTGCCGAGAGCGAATCTTGCAATTCATCGGCGAGTTTTATTTGAAGTTTTTTTACTTTATCGAGTTGTTCGTTCCAACGAATTGTATCAAGAAAAATTCCGGTCAGTTCCATCGAAATTATTGGGACAACACAATTAAACTCTAAATCGGCAACGTTTTCGAGGTCGTCTTGCTTCAATTTTTCGACCATTTTTTCACGCAGAGGAATTAATATTGCAGCATCTTTGGCGGCATATTCGATTTGTTCGGTCGATAATTCTGCATTCCAATCGCTTATTTGCTGAGTTTTATCGAGTTCTTGTCCAAGAAAAAAGTTCGCAACTTCGGCAAGACTGTGTCGGCGATCTTGTTCGCCCGCAGAAATTAATTGGCTGGCGAGATATGAATCAAAAATATTTTCGGTTTCAACTCCAAGATGATATTTTGCCCATTTTGTGTCGAACTTGGCGTTATGTGCAATTTTTATCGAATTTTTTGAAGCTAAAACTTTTCGTAATGGCTCAAGGTCTGGATTATTTTTTGCATCAGGAAACGCTTTAATATCAACAACTTGAGCTTTATTATGAGTAGTCGCAAGTTGAACAAGACGAAGTTCGCCATCATAAGGATCAAGGCTTGTTGTCTCAACGTCGAAGCCAAGAACTTCATATTTTTCGAGCTCTTCGCAGGCTTTTCTGAGAGCTTCAGCATCTTTAATTAGTTGAAAATATACTTCCATAAATAGGTATCGCTGACTTCTAGTCGGCGGTCGCGTTGTGCTTCCAGCCAACGCATTTCGAACTACAAAACAATTTGCGAGCAAGGTGCTCACAAGTCCGCCGTCAGGATGAACGTCGATACTTTAAAAAATCAATGCAAGAATCTATTATCTACTAAGTTTTTGAACTTATCCAATAATAATCATAGACGTAAGACAATTATTCATATATACTTACGATAGTTTGCTTGGGAATTTAGCTAAATTGTTGGCTAAAAAGTAGAAAACGTATAATTTAGAATACGCATTGCAGACGAAAAAGATTGAATAAGTCGGTTAACATTTTAATTTACACCGTAGATCGCACCTTTGAAGATATTTGCAAGTTTGAGCATAGTTCGAAATATAAGTCGTTAAATCGAGAAATTAATATTTTGCTTGTTGCTCCTTGCACGACGAAAACTCCTTAGAAAAATTTTTATAACTAAAAACTTATATAATTTCATATTGTTTTTGTTTCTAATTTCATAACGCAATCTAGCTTTTTGCTTAAAAACAAAAAGCAAACCAGACAAAAATCACTTCTTCTTCGCCCGAAAAACACACCAAGCTCAATATTAACTGAAAAATTAATTAGCAGTCGTGAACTCTATAAATTGTGTTTCTGAATCGCAAATTTGGTTGACGAACAACTCTAAATCCGTTTTTCAAAAACTGTGAGATAAAATTCTCGCAGAATATTTGAGGAAATATGTCAAAAGAATTAATTATTAGCGTAAATGGACGCGAAAAAAAGATAGCCGTTGTTGATAACGGAAAAGTTACCGAATTTTATATCGAACGAGGCGAAGAGAATTCGGGCGTTGTTGGAAATATATATAAAGGTAAAGTTCAGAGAGTTTTGCCCGGAATGCAATCGGCATTTGTTGAAATAGGTCTAGAAAGAGATGCGTTTTTATATGTTTCGGACTTTTTTGATGAAGAAGAAGAATTAGAACGAATTATTCAAGAAAAATCGAAGAAGGCTGACCGACCAGAAGCGGAACGTGAAGCAGTTGAAGAAGTTTCGCGAGCAAGATTTCAGCGTGAAAAACAGATTGAAGATATGCAGGAAATAGTTGAACCTATTTTGGGCGACATTTCTGATTCAGAAGATTCTGATGACATTGAAGTTACTGAAACACTTGAATTAATTGAAACAATTGAAGAAACGTCAACTGAAACTGCTTCGCAACCTGAAAGAACCGGCAGAAGAAATAATCGAAATCGACGCGGAAAAAGAGCTCGCGAAGAAGAGCGACAAAATGCTAACATCGCCGTTTCAAATGAAAATTCTGACGAAAAACCTGTTACTGCTGAAATAAGTGATAATAACGAAGACTCGCAAGAGTCGCGTGTAAAGATAGAATTTGTTGAACCAATAATTGTTAGCAACGAACCAAATCCGTTTGAAAGAATTATCGACGACGAAGATTCGAGCGAAAAAGCTAAGCCAAGCAAATCTCGCAAACCCGAAATTACACAAGTAAAAGTTGGTAAATTTAATATTGAAAGCGTTGCGGCTGCTGAGGTTGGTTCACTAATGGCAGAAGTTGAAACCGAGAGTCAGTTTGAAAGAATTGCTGACGATGAGGAAACTGAAGTAAAAAATCAGTCGCCAAAACCAAACCCTCAAAAACAAGGTCGTCAAAAAGGAAATAATAGAAACAGAAAACCAAATCCTAATGCGAAAGTTGTTGCTAAAGAAGAAGTTGTAGCCGAAGAAAAGCCAAAACAAGATGAAGTAGTTGTTTCACCAGTAGAAAAAGTTGAGACAAAAGTCCAACCGAAACCTGCAAAAGGTAAGCCGCAACCAAAATCGAATCAAAAAGGTAAAAAACCTGCAAAACAAGCTGTTTTAGCAGATGGCGACGCAAGCGTGAAAGAAAAAAGCGATGTTGCAGAAATGGCGGTTCGACGTGGTGGTCGCCCAACTCGCGGTTACAATCGCAACAAAACTGACGACGCACCTTACAAAAAAGAAGAGCGTTTTGAAAATTCTGAAACCAGCGAATCAGGTTATTCTGAAAACGAAACAAAAGATGCAGAATTTAATCCAACTGCTCCACGCGACAATCGAAGTGGTGGAAGGTCGCATTCTTCTCAACGAAATCAACCGACAATTTCTGATTTGCTCCGTGAAGGTCAAGATGTTCTTGTGCAAATTGCGAAAGAACCAATTGCCCGAAAAGGTGCGAGAATAACTTCGCATATTTCACTTCCGGGAAGGTATCTCGTTTATATGCCTACGGTTGACCACACTGGCGTTTCGCGAAAA
>JANNVK010000187.1:0-5853 GCA_031414415.1 Acidobacteriota bacterium | reverse complement strand
CACTAATCGAAGCAACAATTTAGTCGTCTATTACACACCGGATTTTTACGCGAAAACTCCGCCAAACGAGTCGGGCGTTGATATTTTGATAACCAATAACAAAGTCGCCGAAATTCGTGACAGAGCCGATGCTGTGTTTCTCCAAAAAAAGGCTGATCCGGGCGTTTTGAAAATTAGTGATCCGACAAATTCTTTTGTCATTTCGGGCAACGGCGAAGGTCGCAAATGGTTGATTGAAAATATCAAAATCAGTGAAGAAATTCGTGTCAGCGGTATTGACAGCAAAGAGGTTACGCCATTCTCAAGCTCACCTTGTTTTGCCGGAGCATATTATCGAAAAGCAGTTTCGTCGTTTGATTCGTGGACGGGAATCGGCGGAATGCTCAAACTCGGAACGCCGAAAGTTGACGAAAATCGATTGGGCGAAAACAAACTGCCGCTCGATAATTTTTCGATTTACATGGGCGGCAACGCCGGCGGTAAATTTGAAGTTGACGCAGGATTGACTTGGGAATTTACCGTTGACGAAAACGGTAAAAAGAGCGAAAAACGTAATGCCTTCCGACCATTTTGGCGAACAAAAACTTGGAACTCCGCACCCGCGAAAAAAGAATTTTACTTTTATCCGGGCGAATTGGTGCAGATGGCAATTTTGGTCGCGGGACCGAAAAAGTTGAAGTTAATTATCACCGATGGCAAGACAAAATCTTTCCAACAAGAGTTTGATGCGGAAGGATTTGTCGCCGGATTACCGCGTCAATTTAAGCGAGTCAACGCCATTGATCAAGTCGGCAACGAAGGCAAACCTGCAATCGCAACAAAAGCTGAAATCGTCGGTTCAGAATGGCAAAGCACAATCTTGATACGCGGCGAAGTTCAATCAGCACAACAACTTGCGATGAATTCCGCACGGTTTACTGATATGCGGTGCGGTGCAAATAACGTTATAATTTCGGGTGCTGACGCAACAAAAGGTGCAGAAAAAATAGACATTTTCGGAACGCCAAAGTGAGGATTTCTTGACCGGAACGCGGACGGCTCGTCCGCGTTCCGGTCGCGTTATACTATAAAATTATGAAAAAAATACTTGTTTTATCTATTATAATTTCGTTATTTTCAAACGTTTTACTAGCCCAAAAGCCTGACAAAAAGGCTGAAACTTGGGTTGAAAAAACTTTAAAATCGCTTACGCTTCGGCAAAAAATCGGTCAGATGATAAATTTTCGTCTGACCGGAGAATTTCACAATGTTGAAAGCGAAAAGTTCAAAGAATCGGCGGAAATGATTGTCAAACAAGGAATTGGCGGATTTACGGTTTATCGCGGAAACGCAAATTCGGTTGCTTTGATGACCAACGAACTGCAAAAACTGAGTAATATTCCGTTGCTTTTTTCGGCTGATTATGAACGAGGTTTGCGGATGCAAATGCCGCTAACCGGAACGCCGTTCACAACCGCGATGGGCGTTGGTGCAACCGGCGACAGCCAAGCCGCGTTTCGCCAAGGCAAAATTATTTGCGAAGAAATGCGTGCGATTGGAGTTCAATGGCAGTTCGCACCAGTCGCTGATTTGAATAATAATCCTGATAATCCTGTCATCAATATTCGTTCTTACGGCGAAAACCCGTCGAAAGTTGCGGAAATGGTTTCGGCTTTTTCAAAAGGAACGCAATCCGTAAATTGTCTTTCAACGCTCAAACATTTTCCCGGACATGGCGACACGGCGACCGATTCGCACATCGGTTTAGGCGTGATAAATGTTGATAAAACTCGGCTTGATTCAACCGAACTCGTGCCGTTCAAAGCAGCAATCGCAGCCGGAGCCGATTCTGTTATGACCGCACATCTTGCCGTCCCGAAGGTTACAGGCAACGAAATTCCGGCGACTTTGAACCCGAAAATTTCAACAGATTTGCTTCGTAAAGAACTCGGATTTAACGGAATTATTGTTACCGATGCAATGGAAATGGGAGCAATCGAAAAGAACTATTCGCGTGAAAAATCGGTCGTGATGGCTGTTCAAGCCGGTGCCGATGTGGTGCTTTTGCCCTTAAGCGTGAGCAACGCGATTGATTCGATTGAATCCGCAGTAAAGAAAGGTGAGTTAACCGAAGAACGCATTAACCTGTCTGTTCGTAAGATTTTAGCCGCGAAATATAAACTCGGTTTAGTCCAAAATCGCTTTGTTGATTCGGCAAATATCGCACGAATTGTCGAACGTCCCGAAAACGTCAAAGAAGCAAATGACATCGCCGAAAAATCGATTACGCTGCTCAGAAATGACCGCGATTTTCTGCCGCTTTCGATGCAAACCGCGAAAGATACGATGTTTGTCGTTGTCGCAGCGGATGAAGAACCCGAACGAATTGTCGAGGGCGTGGCGTTTATTCCCGAAGTTCAAAGACGGCTTCCAAATGCGAAAATTGTCCGTCTCGATCCGCGTTCGACCAAAAGCGATTACGACCAAGTTTTGTCCGATTCGAGAGCTTTCAGCAACATTGTTTTAGCCGTTTTCGTTAAACGTGCCGCAAACAAAGGAACGGTAAAACTGCCCGATTTACAAACAAATTTTGTCCGACAAGCAATCGCGACCGACAGAAAAGTCGCTGTCATTGCATTTGGTTCGCCATATCTGATTCGGCAATTTCCTGAAGCCAAAACATACGCCGTAACTTATGCAATAGAAGAAGTTGCACAATATGCCGCCGCCAAAACAATCTTTGGAGAAGTGAAATTTCAAGGAAAATTGCCCGTTTCGATTCCGAATTTGTTTGAAATTGGAAGCGGAATAACAAAATGACGCGGAGAAGTTGTGACACGGAGACACGGTGATTTTATGTCTAACATAAGGACTTACAGAGAGTTACGGGTTTATCAAAACGCTTTTGAGCTGGCTATGGAGATTTTTGAGATAACAAAAACATATCCATCAGAAGAAAAATACTCAATGGTTGACCAAATGCGACGCTCTTCGCGTTCGGTATGTGCAAATATAGCTGAATCGTGGAGAAAAAGGCGTTATCAGGCTCATTTTGTGAGCAAACTTTCTGACTCTGAGACGGAAGCAGAAGAAACGAGAGTTTGGCTGGAATTTTCACATCGTTGTAAATATATTTCTGAAACAAAATTTCAAGATTTAGATTCAAGATACGATTTAGTCATCGGTCAATTAGTAAAAATGATTTCAGAACCCGAAAAATGGACGATTCGATAGAAAACAATCCAATTGCGGGAAATTCACCGCGTCACCGCGTCTCCACCTCTCCGCGTCGCGTCAGAGTCGGAATCGACGTTGGCGGCACATTCACCGATGTTGTCGTGATTGACCACGAAACGCGGGAAGTTGTTTCTTCGCTTAAAGTTCCAACAACTCATTCGGCAAAAGAAGGCGTTGCACTTGGAATTATTAACGCGATTGAACGGGCTTTATCCGAGCTTAACATTTCGCCCGATGATGTGATTTTTATCGCCCATTCTACTACGCAAGCGACCAATGCTTTGCTCGAAGGCGATGTTGCAAGTGTTGGAATAATTGGACTTGGAAAAGGTTTGGAAGGAATAAAGGCGAAAATTGATACGCGAATTCCAAACATTGAACTTGCTCCGAATCGTTTTTTGAAACATGAATTTGTATTTGTCAAGAATTTTCACCACAGAGACACAGAGACGCAGAGATTTTTGCAGATAATTTCAACATTCAAAAACAAAGGTGTCGAGGTTGTTGTAACGTCCGAAGCGTTTGGAGTTGACCACATCGAAACGGAAGAAAAAATCTCGCAACTTGCACGGGAACAAGGACTTTTTGCGACGAGTGGACACGAAGTTTCGCAACTTTACGGGCTTCGCACACGAACGCGAACTGCCGTAATCAACGGTGCAATCTTGCCGAAAATGATATACACCGCCACTATGACCGATGAATGCGTGAAGCGTGCGGGAATCAAAGCTCCACTGATGATTATGCGTTCCGATGGCGGCGTAATGTCGGTTGAGGAAGTGCATCGCCGACCGATTATGACGATGCTTTCGGGTCCGGCGGCGGGAATCGCGGGTGCGTTGATGCACGAGCGGATTTCGGACGGAATTTTTATCGAAGTTGGCGGAACAAGTGCGGATATTTCAGTAATTCGGGACGGTCAGCCGCAGACAAAAGCGGCGAGAGTCGGCGGACATCGCACTTATTTGAATACGCTCGATGTGCGAACTTTGGCGATTGCCGGTGGTTCGATGATTCGTGAAAAAGACGGCAAAATCGTTGATGTCGGCTCGCGTTCCGCACATATCGCCGGACTTCATTACGCGTGTTTTCAAAACTCCGAAATATTTGTAAACGCAAAACTTATCCATCTTCGCCCGACTAAGAAAGACGCTGACGACTACACCGCAATCGAATGCGAAAACGGCGAAAAATTTAGTTTAACGCCAACTTGTGCGGCAAATCTTTTGGGGATTGTTCCGAAAGAAGCGTTTGCATTTGGAAATGCGGAATCGGCGAAATTAGCGTTCAAACCTTTGGCGGAAAAACTTGGAAAATCAATCGAAGAAACGGCGAAAGAAGTTCTCGAAATATCGTGTCGAAAGGTGCAAAAGCAGATTAACGAGCTGATAATTGAATATAATTTAGATCGAAATACAGTTGAATTAGTCGGCGGTGGTGGCGGTTCAGCGTCTCTGGTTTTGTTCACGGGTGAGCTGATGAATCTACCAGCACGACTCGCAAAAAAGGCGGAAGTTATTTCAACCATTGGAGTTGCGTTGGCGATGGTGCGAGATACGGTCGAGCGAAATATTGTTGATCCAACGCCCGAACAGATTTTGCAAGTCCGCCGCGAAGCCGTCGAAGCCGTCTGTAAAATCGGAGCAGTCCGCGAAAGCGTCGAGGTGCAAATCGAAGTTGATACTCGGCGAAATTTGGTTCGAGCAACCGCTTTTGGCACAACGGAACTCAAAAAAGACGAAAACCGAGTGAAAGTTCAAGGTGTTGACGAATGCAAAAAATCTGCGGCACGTTCAATGCAAATTGATTTGGAAAACGTCGGAATTGCAAGTGAAACTTCGGCAATGTATGTCTTTTCCGCCGAAAAACAAACGAAAACTTTTTTCGGATTATTCACGCAAACACAAAAATTAGTGAGAGTTACCGATAAAACTGGCGTTATTTTATTGCAACGAAGCAACGCCGAAGTTATCGAAACAATCGTTTCTGAAACCGTCAAAAATTTGGAAGAAGTCATTACTAAATTAACCGACTTTGGCGATGCGGGACGAAGTTTGCCGGATATTCACGTTTTGTTCGGCACAAGAATCATCAATCTTTCAGGTTTGGCGGAAATTGAACAAGCGATTGCGTTGGCGAAAGCCGAATTAGAAAATTTGCCGGATGATGAGCGAGTTGTGATTGTGGCGACGGCGAAGAATTGACTGGATGGAACGCAGACACTCTTGTCTGCAAGCGTTTGCAAAACGCTAAAAAATGCTCAGTCAAATTCGTCTTGAGCAATAGTTAAGGTTGTTAGATTTTTTGCAAAAATCTTGCGGACAAGAGTGTCCGCGTTCCCAGCAGAAAATGAAAAATTTGCAAGCTCAAATTTTAATAGTTGGCGGCGGCGTAGGCGGATGTGCATGTGCGTTGACGGCGTGTGAAGCAGGATTGAAAGTTATTTTGACCGAAGAATCCGATTGGATCGGCGGTCAATTTACTTCGCAAGCGACGCCGCCGGACGAACACGGTTGGATCGAAAGTTTTGGTTGCACAAGGAGTTACAGGCAATTTCGAGAAAAAGTTCGCGGCTTTTATCGGAAACATTATCCTTTAACCGATGTTGCAAAAAACAATCCGATTTTGAATCCGGGC
>JANNVK010000186.1:0-2765 GCA_031414415.1 Acidobacteriota bacterium | reverse complement strand
AAATCGGAGAAATTCTTTCGGCAAGCAATTATGAAATTGGTTCGCTGACAATTAAGGAAAGGAAAGAGAGAATTAAAACAATTCAGGATTTACTGAAAGACGAAAAAGACAAAAAACGTCAAATCAGATTACATTTACGTTTAGGCGAACTTAATTTATTTTCAGCCAATTTTAAATTAGCCGAAACTGAATTTAATTCAGCTCTATCATTATCGAAACAATTAAATAATTCAGAGATTGAACGTGAAATTTATAATAATTTAGCTGTATTATATCGAGAGCAAGGAAAATATGAAGAAGCGATAAAACTATATCAAGAAGCCCTATTAATTGATGAAAAGACTGTTGGAAAAGAACATTCTGGTTACGCTAGTCTCTTAAATAACTTGGCTAATGTTTATAAAATACAAAGAAAATATGAAGAAGCCATAAAACTTTACCAAGAAGCACTATTAATTGATGAAAAGACTGTTGGAAAAACCCACCCTCAATATGCAACTCACTTGAATAATTTGGCTGGACTTTATCGCTCACTAGGAAACAATGAAGAGGCAATAAGATGTTATCAAGAAGCCTTGATGATAGGCGAGAGAACGCTCGGAAAATCACATCCTGAATACGCAACTTATTTGAATAATTTGGCTAATGTTTATGCTTCCCAAGGTAAATATGATGAAGCAATACAACTTTATCAAGTAGTCTTGTTGATAGGCGAAAGAACGATTGGAAAAGCACATTCTCATTATGCTGACCGCTTGAATAATTTGGCTACTGTTTACGAAAGACAGAGGAAATATCAAGAAGCATTAGATTTATATGAAGAAGCATTGAGAATTGATGAAAAAACTTTGCCTGAACATCATCCTTATACTATTCAAGACAGAGAAAGCGTGGCGCGGTGTCGGGCGATTTTAGGGAAATGACGGGCGATGGAAAAGTTAAAGTTAAATCTTGAAATCCGACCAATTTAATTTCGGATTTGTTGATTTGTTTCATTCATCTTAAACTTACAATTTATGAAAATTGAGCCGATAAATTTAGAAGGCAAATTCGTTAAATTAGAACCGTTGAAAATCGAACATTTGGACGCGCTTTGCGAAGTCGGGATGACGGATTCGATTTGGTTTTGGACGGCGAATGTCGTGCAGACTGTCGAAGATATGCGGCGTTATGTTGAAACCGCTTTGGACGAATTCGAGCATAAAGTTTCGTTGCCGTTTGTTACGATTGATAAGAAGGAAAATAAAATCGTCGGTTCAACGCGGTTTGGGAATCTTGATGTGAAAAATCGCAAAGCGGAAATCGGCTGGACGTGGATAAGTCCTTTGTGGCAAAGAACTTATATCAATACGGAAGCGAAATTTTTGATGTTGACGCACGCTTTTGAAACTTGGGATTGTGCGCGCGTGGAATTGAAAACAGACGTTTTAAATGAAAAATCGCGCAATGCGATATTGCGGCTCGGCGCGAAACAAGAGGGAATTTTCCGCCGTCATCTGCTTACCGAAACCGGACGCTTTCGTGATACGGTTTATTTCAGTATTATTGATAATGAATGGCAAGATGTGAAGGAAAATCTTCGCACAAAGCTCGATAAAAATTTATGAAAAAGTTTTTAGTTTTAACTTTTATTTCGGTTTTTTTGTGCGCGTGTTCGACCGAAACTAATACGCAAAATACGGTGGTGAACAATGTTCGGGTTAATTCAAATTCTCAAAACGCCAACGTAATTCAAAATTCAAACCTTTTGGAAAACGCCAACATTCCGCCGATTAATGCGACAAATTCGGCTGATGCAAATCTCGGACAAACGAATTCTCCGATAAACCGGAAACTTCAAAAGATGAGTAATTCGACAACCGTTTCGACGGAAAAGCCGAAAATTACGTTTGTTCCCGCGCCGCATAATTCGGGCGTGGCGACTAAAATGGGCGACAAAGGCGAATTTATTCAAATCCGCGTTTTTAATTCCGACCCGCAAATTAAAAGCATCGAACAAGTTGTAACAACCGATAAACTAAAAGTTTTTCTCAAAAACGGCAAAGTTTTAGATGTTACGGTTGATAAAGATTTCAACTCGGAAAGATTCATAAACATTTCGCCGCAAGAAATTTTGATTCTTGCCGGATTAATGAAAAAACCGGACGAATCGCAAACGGGCAGTAGATAAAAGTGAAAACAAACGTCCAAAAGGTGAAAAAGTTTGACGGCATTAAACTAAACTTTTACACCTTTTCACTTTTACACTTTTTAACTTTATAATCATTTTAGGATGGAAAAGTTCAGCATAATTTGTCCTTGTTGCGAAGCAACGCTCGTGATTGACGCGCAAACCGGCGCGATTTTGGCGCACGAAGAGAAAAAGAAAATTCTCGGTTCGTTTGAAGATTTGCAAGGCAATTTGTCAAAACAAAAAGAACTGCGCGAACAAATTTTTGCTCAAGAAATGTTATCGCAAAAAGACCGCGAACGCATTTTGGAAGAAAAATTCAAAGAAGCAATGAAACGCGCCGGCGACGAAAAAGACGTGCCGTATAAAAATCCGCTCGATTTTGATTGAAAAAATTAACCACATAGGAACATAGAAACATAGAATGTTATTTGATTTGTTCGGTTTAAGGAAAAATAAAATCTATGTATCTATGTTTCTATGTGGTTTAAAAATCTGATGAAAATAATTTCACAATATTGCCAAAAATGCCGTGCCGCCAATCAACCGGGCGAAGCGCATTGCAGCAATTGCGGAACGCGGCTGATGATTGTCG
>JANNVK010000185.1:0-37799 GCA_031414415.1 Acidobacteriota bacterium | reverse complement strand
CTACCTGCTCTCGAACTATCCTAAACACCGCGAATAAGTAACAATCTGGTGCATCACCGTTGATGCAAGAGAGAAGGATTAACTTTTTTATGATGAACTATTGGAAAACGAGTTGCAACCGAGATTGTGCGAAAGTTGTTGGAAAATGGGCAGATTTTTAAAATATGATGAACAAATGTAAGATACAAGTCGTAGAGTAAATCGATTATGGCAAATAAATTTGATACAAATCCGTTGGATTCTGATTTTCCGCAAAAAGTTGCTGAGCAACAAACTGCAACGCATCAAAATTTTAACAATAAAACACAAACTTTTGCTCAAAATGAAGAGGCAACCCGTCGTTTTGAAAATTCGCAGTATTCCACGCTTTTTGAAACACCAAATTATCAACCACCAGTTTTATTTAACAAATCAAAACCGGTTGAAATTGAAAAACCAACATCGCGGAAAGTTGATAAAATCGGAATGCCGGAAAATGTTTTAATGGTTTTGCCTTATGTTCCTTGGGGAATTGGGCTTGTTGCCGGACTTCTTGAGCTTTTGTTTGTGCCGATTAACGAAACCAAAGTTCGTTTTCATGCCGCACAAGGTTTGGCGATTCATCTTGCCATTATGATTGTGACAGCACTGCTCGGATTTGGTGGTAATTTTTTTGATCTCGCAGATATTAGCAATGGATTTTTTCAAATAGTTACGACAATTCTTTTGGTTATCGGCGGAATTAGAGTTTGGCAAGGAAAATCATTGCACATTGAGCAAGTTGATGATTTAACAAACTGGCTCGAAGAAAAAGTTAGAATTAAACCTTAAAACTTTCTTTGATAAACGGAATTGAAAAAGGTAAAATCCGCGTATGATTTCACCTATTTTTTGGGTTTTACTTTTCTTTGTGATTCTTTGTTTTATTTCAATTATTGTTTATGTAATTGTTGTAAAATTTTTTTATTGGGGCGACAAAAAAGAGCCAATTAAAAAAACCACTAAAAAAATTGAGTGAAAGCTATTATAAAAACTTTGTAAAAAACAAAAGAATATAAAACGTTAAAGCTCCAATTAAACCTGACATTGGAATAGTTAAAATCCATGCCCAAACAATTCTTCCGGCAACTCCCCATTTTACCGCTGAAACTCTTTTTGTGACACCAACTCCAACAATGGCACCAGTTATAGTGTGTGTTGTTGAAACCGGAAAACCGGAAAGCGTGGCGAAAGCAAGAGTCAAAGCACCGGCAGTTTCCGCACAAAATCCGCCAACTGGTTGAAGTTTTGCAATTTTCGAACCCATTGTTTTGACGATTCGCCAACCGCCGGTTAAAGTCCCAAGTCCAATCGCACCGTGTGCTGAGAGAACAACCCAAAGCGGAATTTCGAGTGATTTGATATCAACTTCTTGACTTCCAAAATACCCAATTGAGACCAACACAACTGTAATAATACCCATTGTTTTTTGTGCATCATTACCACCATGACCGAGCGAAAAAGCGGCGGCTGAAAACAATTGTGCTACACGAAATCCTTTGTCTAATTTTGAAACTGAAGCATTTCTGAAAATCCAAAAAACACTAAGCATCATGACGTAACCAAGCGTTAATCCAATGAGCGGAGCAAGGATAATAAACGAAAGGGTTAAATACCAACCTGATGGAACAATTACCGCAAATCCGCCATAAGCTGCAATTGCAGAACCTGCATAACCACCGATTAAGGCGTGCGAACTTGATGTCGGCAATCCTAAATACCAAGTGATGATATTCCAGACGATAACTCCGACTAAACCTGCTAAAAGAACGTATAAATGCAAGTCTTTTGGGATAGGTTTCAAGTTAATCAAGCCACCGCCAATCATTTTAGCAACAGCAGTTCCATAAACTGCAAACGCAATAAAATTGAAAAAAGCCGCCCAAGCAACGGCAACACCTGGCGATAAAACTCGAGTTGAAACAACCGTAGCAATTGAATTTGCCGCGTCGTGCATCCCGTTTGTGTAGTCAAAAACGAGTGCGATGAAAATAATAAATATCCCGAGAGCGTATGTAGCTTCCATAATAAAGATTAATAAAAACGAGATACTATGCGTGTTTCAGCAATATTCCTTCGATAATATTTGCAACGCTCTCACAACGATCTGTTGCAGATTCGAGAATTTCGTAAACTTCTTTCCACTTAATTAGCTCGATTGGATCGGTTGCATTATGAAACAATTCGCCAATTGCACGAAAGTAAACATCATCAGCTTCATTTTCTAAACGATGGATTTCAATAATATGCTGATTCATATTATTAGGTTTATTGAGCATCGAAACCGCCGAATTAAGTTCAATTGAAAGACTTTGAATAACTTTCGCAAAGTGTTTACAGTGTTCAGTTATTTCGTGAATGTCATACATCAAAATTGCTCGCGAACCAGCATCTATATAATCAACAACATCGTCAAGTGCAACTGAAAGCGTGTAAATATCTTCGCGATCAAAAGGCGTAATAAAAGATTTGTTAAGTTTTGTTGTAAGTTTGTGAGTTAATTCGTCACATTCGTGTTCAACATCTTTAATTCTTTTGACATAAGGCTCGTATTTGCCCGAAGTGTCTTGTGTCATTTCAACCAAGACGTTTGATGCGTCTTGAATTTTTGTTGAAATTGCTGAGAACAAAGTAAAATACTCTTCTTCTTTAGGTAACAGACTAAAACCCATTTTTATACTCCAATTGTTTTAATAAATAATTTCAAAATATATCGTAACCATAGAAACAATGTCGAATTGAAAAAGTAAGAATGTAACATAAATGTAACAGACATAATATTTGAAGTTGGTCGAGCAATATCTAAAATGTGTGGTTTTGTAATGAATAATTTAGCGAACTAAAAATCACAATCAAACATCATATTCAAACTTTTGCTATCTCAATATTGATTGAAAAAACAGGATAGATTAGACTTAAAGTATTCAAAACAACTAATCGGAGAAAACTAATGAAACATATAACTTTTGCAAAATTTCGTGGCATTCCAGCATCGCTTATCTTAGCTTTGTTTGTGGCAGCTTTAACTATATCTGCAACCGCACAAACTAAGATTTCAATGCCAAAAAACAAAAATAAAATCAGCAAAGATATCGAGGTTGGAAAGAAAACAGCAGCCCAAGTTGACCAATTGTTTCCGATGATAAATGACCGAACTTCTGATGCATATATCAACGATGTTGGTCGTCGCTTGGCAAATGCCGTTCCGCCAGAGTTTCAGCAACGTGAATTTAATTGTCAATTTAAAATTGTAAATGCTAGTGATATTAATGCTTTTGCGTTGCCTGGTTGTTGGCTTTATGTCAATCGCGGAATGATTGAAGCCGCAAAAAATGAGGGTGAAATGGCTGGGGTTATGGCACATGAAATTGCCCACGCAATGCTTCGACATGGCACGGCACAAGGTCCGGGATTTGGCAGACAACTTGGTGCATTAGGTGCAATGCTCGGCGGTGCGATTATTGGTTCGCCCGAATTAGGTCAAGTTCTTGCTGCCGGAATTATCACGCCTTACAGCCGCAGATTTGAGAAAGAAGCCGATATTGTTGGATCAAATATTATGGCTCGTGCTGGTTATGATCCGCGTGATTTGGCAAATATGTTCAAAACAATTGCTGGTGAAAATGGCGGTCAGCGTTCGCCAGAATGGGTTAGTAGTCATCCAGATCCGGGCAATCGATTTGATTATATTAACAAAGAAGCAACTCTATTAAGTGTTTCTAATAATCCGATTAAAGTTACGCGAGGCTTTCAAAATGCTCAAAAATATATGCGTTCTTTGCCAAAAGCAAAGACGATGGCTGAAATAGAAAAAGAAGCTCAAGGAAAAGGTGGAACAAACCCGACAGCGAGTGGAAAATATGAAAGTAATGTTCCAAATCCTTCAAACAGAACTCGTCAATATAATGCTGGAAACATTTTAACCGCCAACGTTCCTGATAATTGGAAAGAATTTCCTGAACAAAATAGCGTTCAGCTTGCTCCCGAAGGTGCATATGGCGATCAAGGAATTACGCACGGAATAATGATGGGCGTAATCGCTGGAAATGGTGGAAATTTGCAAAACGAAACCTCAACTTATGTCGATGGAGTTTTGAAAGCAAACACCTATTTGCGTCAGCAAGGTAATTATTCACGCGGTTCTATTTCGAGTAAAAATGCGTTGTCTATCACACTTTCCGGGCGTTCAACTGTGACAAATAAAACTGAAATCGTGACGGTTTATACCGCTCAATTACGAAACGGCGAATTATTTTATTTAATCAGTGTCTCGCCACAAGATGAAGTTACAAATTACAGCCGAACGTTTAACAACATTATCCGTTCAATTCAAATAAATGATCGTTAGTTTAATCTTGACAATAAATTACGAGAAAATACCAAAAGACTTGATTTCAGATATATTGCTTCAAATGAACAAATTAAAACGGAGAAAAAGAATGAAAAGAACAATTGTTACGCTATTTGCGATGATTTTATTGTTAAGTTTTAATGGAATTGCCCAATTTTCACAACAACTTGGGCAATGTAACACTGCAACATCTACGCGTATTCAATGCGGTTATTTTGAGGAAGGCTACCAAGACGGAGTTGGAGATGCCCAAGGCAATCGCAATAATGATTACAAACGCTATCGCAATAAATTAGATGGCAGCAAATATGAAGCTAGTTACCAACAAGGATATGATGCCGGTTTTAGTAGTATCAAACCTTATCAAAAATGGGATTCGAGCCAACGAAACATTTATGACGACGGTTTTCGTGACGGTGATAACGACCGCAAAAAGAATATTAGTCGTTTAGCTGAACGTTATGAAGGTCAATATAATCGGACATATGAAGCCTTTTATAAACAAGGTTATTATGATGGTTTTGATAACAAAGCCCGACAATACGACACAATTCTCGGTGCTGTTCCGACGAACAATCCGACTTTTCCGACCAATAATCCAACTTTTCCGACAATTCCAACAGTTATCGGCACAGTGACCGGTTCACTTTCTTGGGGCGGACGAGTTGATGATCGTGTAAATATCGTTATCCGTGGTAGTGAATCGACGACTCAAATCATTTCCGGCAATAGCGGAATGCCGAATTCACAGACAATGAATGGAGTTTTACCACGTCGTCCGGCGACAATTTCAGTTAATAAAAATGAAGGACGCGGCGACGCTATCGTTACGCAACAACCGAGCAAAGAAAATAATTACACCGCAATCGTTCAAGTAGTTGACAGCAAACGAGGTGCTGACGATTATCGCCTTAATATTTTTTGGCAATCGACTGCTCCAGTTGATGAACCATACCAAAGCGGCAGAGCAACATGGCGTGGACGCGTTGACATTACTGGCAATATCATAATTTCAGGTAGCGAGATTCAATCTCAAAATATTTCTGGAAATGGAACTTTTACTCAATCTCAAAATGTTTCTGGATATTTGGCTCGCCGCCCGGGAAGTATTAGCGTGAGAAAAACAGACGGACGCGGAAATATAAGTATAATTCAGCAGCCTAGTTCTGAAAATGATTTTATCGGAATCGTCCAAATAACCGATACGGAAAAAGGTGCGGATGATTACGAAATTGAAATTACTTGGTAAATACAGACTTAACATTTACTTTTATAAGAGCCAGAGTGTAAAAACTTCTGGCTTTTATTTTTTCTCAAAAATCCGTCGATAAATTAGCAGTTGTCTCGCTTCAACTGCCTTTTCTCTTTCTGTTTTTACGCTAAAAGGATTTTCATAAATCTCACCCTCGTGCAAACCTTCAACTTGACGAAAGTTAGCAAACATTTCTTCAGCCAAAAACTCGACATCAGTTTGGACAAAAACTCTTCCATTTATTGCTAGTTTTTTGGCAACAGTTTTCGCTAAACTCAAATCAACCATTCGCCGTTTCGCGTGCTTTTTTTTATACCAAGGATCAGGAAATTGAATCGTAATTGTCTGAATTGGCGGAATATTTGCGAGAAAAATATCAAGCGAAAGCGTCGCATTTATAAATTCGTAATGTAAGTTCGCCAGACCAATTTCGTTTTTTATCTTGTTAGCTTCGATTACTAATGGCTCGCGAATTTCTACGCCAAGAAAGTTTACGTTTGGATTATTTTCTGCCATTTCAAGCAAAAACTTTCCGCGTGCCGAACCGATGTCAAGATGAATTGGCAAAGCAGGATTAATAAAAACTGCTTCTAAATCAAAAGGTTTTGGCGTGAAACGAAAATATGGTGCAAGTGGATTAACGTGTTGATGAACTCTGACTCTCATAAGTAAAAAGTAAAAAGGCAAAAGTGAAGAAACCTTTTACTTAATTAGTTTTGGTTGAAACAATTATCTTGCCGATAATATTTGATAATTCAAGCGATTCAGTTTCTAGTTCTTTGATTCCGGTTTCAACTTTGTTATCGAATGTGTTTGTTGCAAGAATTAATCTCAGCCAATAATTTGATTCTCTCGATTCTTTTAAGGAAATTGAATTTTTACTGATAAAATCGGCTCGACTTTGCCCTGCTTTTGCTTCTTCCAAATTTGCACCGACAGAAGTGCCGGCTCTCAGCAGTTGACCGCTTAAACTTTTGCTTACATTTGTTGTCTTTTGTAAATAATCACAAAGTTTTACTATTCTGACCGCGAAAGCAAAAGCACGTTCACGAATATCAAAAATCTTTTCATCGCCAACTTTTACCTGTTCCGCAACAACAAAATGTTCTTCTTCTCTCTCTTCTCTCTCTTCTTCTTTCTTTTCTTCTTCCATACTTTTTACTTTTGCCTTTTTACTTTTTACTTTCGATGCCTACATCGCCAAACCGCCGTCTGGCTGAATCACTTGACCAGTAATATATTTCGCCGAATCAGACAACATAAAGCACGCAATTTCTGCAACTTCTTGAACATTCCCAAGTCTGCCTAAAGGAATTTGCGATAAGATTTTCTCACGATATTCCGCATTCATTTCTGCCGCCATTTCTGTCTCGATTAAACCAAGTGCGAGTGCATTAACCGTAATTTTACGACTCGCAATTTCCTTCGCCATCGATTTCGTCAGTCCAATCATTCCAGCTTTTGACGCTGAATAATTTGATTGCCCGAGCATTCCAACAACACCCGAAATTGACGAAACATTGAGAATCGAACCGCCGTTTTCGTTCTTCATCATCGGACGCAAAACCGCTTTCGAAAAATTCCACGCACCTTTCAAATTTGTATCAATAACCGCGTCCCAATCGGCTTCTTTCATCCGCATTATCAATCCGTCGCGTGTAATTCCGGCGTTGTTGATTAAAAAATCGACCGTTCCAAATTCGGCGATAGTTTGCTTGACGAAATCCGCAGACGCTTCGGTATTCGCCACATCGCATTGCAAAGCAAACCCTTTTACGCCGAAAGCTGTTAATTCCGCTGATAATTTGTCAGCTTCTTCAACGCTTCGGGCGTAGTTAAACGCGACATTGCAACCACGTTTTGCCAGTTCAATTGAAATCGCTTTCCCGATTCCGCGTGTTCCGCCTGTAACGATGGCGGATTTTCCTGTAAATTGTTTTTCGCTCAAAATAATTATTCTCCAAAATTAGCTCCAATCGGAGCGAAATGTTTATTGCATAAATTCTAACAAAAATAATAAAGTTCCGTTAGGAACGACATATAAAAATGCCGTTCCTACGGAACTCCGATTGCGAATAAAATTCTTTGCTGTAAATATACCGTTCCTACGGAACTTAAAAAACTATAATGCGTTTCCGTCGGCTAAAGTATAAATATCTTCAGTTTCATCGTTCAGAAAATTAAAAGCCTCATTGCGTGAAGCAGCTTTCAACCAATCATTTTCGCTAATATCTGAAGCACTTTCATCAAACAACACAATTACCCGAACGCGACTTTTTTCGCTGATTGGTAATGCTTCGTCTAAAACTATTTGATGATTTGTGCTTATCGTTCCTGTTGTTTCGATTGCTGTTAGCATATTTTAAAAATCCTCTATTCATTATTTTACTCTGATTGGACGAATTAGAGCAATTCGCCTATTATTTTCGGTATGATAAAACAAATCTTCGCGGCAATTCTCGTAATTCTCCTAACGGCAATTTTATCTTTTGGGCAAACTTCGCTTTTGATTAAAAATGCGTTGATTATTGACGGAAGCGGCAAACCTGCATTTCGTGGTGATGTGCGGATTAAAAGCGATAAAATCGTCAAAATCGGTAATATCAAGCCGAAAAAAGGTGAAGAAGTTTTAGATGCCGACGGCAAGATTCTCGCTCCAGGTTTTATCGATATTCATAATCATTCAGAAAGCGGTTTGCAAACCGAAGGCACTGCAACGAATCAAGTTTCGCAAGGAATTACCACGATTTTGGTTGGTCCTGATGGCGGTTCGCCTTTTCCGATTGGCGAGTATTTGTCGAAATTGGAAGGCAAAATTGCTCCAAATGTCGGTGCATTTATCGGACACGCGACTCTGCGAGAGCAAGTGATGAATAACAGTTATGCACGCCAAACTACGCCCGAAGAACTAAACAAAATGTTGGTTTTGATGGAACAAGCGTTGAAAGAAGGTGCGTTCGGATTATCTTCGGGACTTGAATACGATGTCGGTTTTTCCGCGTCAACTGAAGAAATAATTGCACTTGCTGAGGTTGCCGGGAAATATAAAGGAATTTACATGACGCATATGAGGGACGAAGAAGAAGGAATGCTCGATGCCGTGCGTGAGTCTATCCGCATTTCAAAAGAGGCAAAACTTCCGCTCCAAATTTCGCATATCAAAATGGGTAATAAAAATGTTTGGGGCAAATCAGCGGACGCGATTGCATTGATTGAAGCCGAGCAAAACAAAGGTTTCGACATTACCGCAGATGCTTATCCATACACCGCTTGGGGTTCGTCGATTACGGTTCTCGTTCCTTCACGCCAGCACGAAGACCGCAACGAAGTCGAAAAAGGTTTGGATAATGTCGGCGGTGCGGACAAAGTTTTGGTTACAAGTTGCACGGCTCACAGAGATTACGAAGGCAAAAATTTAGCTGAAATTGCCAAGCTGAAAAACGTTTCGCCGATTGATGTTTATATCCAAATCGTCAAAGACGGCGGTGCGAGCGTCGTCTGTAATTCGATGAACGAAAATGATGTCAAAGCCTTCTACCAACGACCTTGGGTGATGGTTTCGAGCGATGGCGGAATCGGCGGACGGCATCCACGCGGAACAGGAACTTTCCCAAAAGTTTTAGGCAGATTTGTCCGCGAACAAAACTGGTTTTCGCTCGAAGAAGCAATCCGCAAAATGTCCGCAATGCCCGCAAAACGCTTGGGTTTGAAAGATAGGGGTTTGATTAAAAAAAGTTACAAAGCAGATATTGTCTTATTCGACAAAGATAAAGTGTCTGACCGCAATAGTTTTACTGAGCCACAAATTTTGTCCGAAGGAATCGAAACGGTTTTCGTTAACGGCAAAAAAGTTTGGGAAAACGGTAAAGTGACGGGCAATTTGTCAGGCGAGATTTTGAAAAGGCAAAAGTAAAAAGGCAAAAGTTTTGTTTAATGTATTTCTTCTTGTAAAGTTACAGACAGATTTTCTTTCCCCACTCAGGTTTTATATACATTCCCGAATACTTTTTATTCTTCAAGATTTTCTCGGCTTGTTCGTTGGCAATCTTAATATCTTCATGGTGACTGATGATTTCACCTTTGTAGAAATTTACCCATTGACCTGCGTATTGATACAGAGTTTGCCAATCAATTTTGTTTAAGTTGCCTTTCATAATCAGATTTTAACATATCTCGTAAATGTTTCGTCAACGGCAACAAGGTTTGGGAAAATGGCAAAGTTACAGGAAACATGGCTGGCGATATTCTGCGGAGAAAGTAACCCGAAAACGGAACGCGGGCTGCCAGCCTGCGTTTTATCCTTAAATTGTAAAACTAATTTGAAAGCTTTTGCTTCGGTTAATCGTTGGAGACATCGCCGAACATTCCTCCTGAACGTGCTTCCCGAATCAACTTCAAAGTGTCTTTATCCGAACTGACAGGCATATTTTTACTGCGTTCCGAAACTTTGCGGAGTGCTTCCAACATTTCATAGTTAGGTTGCGGCAAAACTTCATCGTCCAAAACAGTTATTCGCACCTTTCGCCCGACAAACTCGTTCGCGTGTCGCGTAATTTCTTCCCAAGTGCCTTCTAAAACTTGTGTCGCCATACATAAATTGATTTTAACATATCCCGCAAATGTTGCGTCAACGGCAAAAAAGATTTGGGAAAACGGCAAGGTTACAGGCAATTTGTCAGGCGAGATTTTGCGGAGAAAGTAGCAGAAACTAAATCTGGAGTTCATAATTGTTAATTTATGGGTAGTTCATTAAATTGCCAATAGTGTCGCGTCAACGCAGAATTGACGTAATATCCGGCAATCTGATTAGTAATAAGTGTGCTTTTGTCGCAAAAAGGCGACTAAGAGTCTTTGTCAAGCTCTAATAACATCTCAAATATCGCTTTGATACGACACTAATGTCGCGTCAATTCAGAATTGTCGATACAAAAAGCAAACCAAAGTTTGTGATATGCATTATGAGTAGAGTGTGTAGCTCATTAGATGCCCATTAATGTTTACCTTGAGCCGATGTAATCGGCAACGGCGTAAAGCCTGGCGTGAAGTTTGACGGAACGCCAGGTTGTTGATAACACGCAGTTTCTAGCTGTCGTAGATAGCGTCGGGAATTGAAATTGAGTGTTTCCGTCGACCGTTGACACGGGCTTTTGGTCGCAAAAAAAATTTACCTAGCTCTGACGAGCTAGGCTTTATGCCTTCGCTATCTACGATAGCTAAATCTAAGCAATTATCAGTATTTCATTTTACGGCGTAGTCACCACGCTCACAATATCTGAAAATAGTCCGACGGGTTTGTTGCCGTCTAAAAATCTTCCGCGGTAGCGTCTGACTTCGGGTGTGTTTGGGGTTAGCGTTGGCGTGTCGTCTTCGGCTGGTGTTTTGATAAATTTGCCGTTGCTTTAAAGTGAACCCCAAAGTCTAAACAAAAAATGCTCTTTTTTAAGGTGGATTTTAGTTATCAAAAATTGTCCGTTTTGCTCCTTTGTTTTCTATAGTTTTCGAGCCTTTTTGATAAACTTCAAACGGCGTTTGGTAGCCTAAACTTTTATGCAGGCGGCGGTAATTGTAAAAGTCAAAATACTTTCTTAACCTCGTTTCCGCTTCCCAAACATCCCGATATTCTTGAACATATACTTCTTCTTGTTTGACGGTTCGCCATAATCTTTCCACGAAAACATTGTCGAAACATCTGCCTTTTCCGTCCTGCCGCGATAATAAATTGTTGAACGATTAATACCCAAAAGTTCGCATTGCCGAACCACCGAAATCTTTCGATTGTCCGGCTCGACGAACGGGCGTTTAACCTGTGCCGAAGAAGGTAGATTTTTTTTTGAGCCAATCAAGTTCAACCTTCATCTGCCCGATTTGTTGATACAGTTGGTTAGTCATTTCTTCGTTTTGCTCATTTTTTGAGGCTTTGGAATTGTCAAAAATCTGCGGCAAAGATTCCAAAAATTGTTTCTTCCAATTAGAAATCTGATTCGGATGAACCCCAAATTATTTGCTAATCTCGTTAATTGTCAATCGCCCTTTGACCGCTTCCAAAGCTACTTTCGCCTTGAAATCCGATTGATAATTTTTGCGTTGTTTGATAATCGCCATAATTTTACTTTTAACGACAATTTTATCATCTTTTTCCACCTTCACCACCTGTCTGATTTTTGGGGTTCAGTATAAACCTTGTGGATGATATTTTTCATAATGATTATGTTAAGTTATGTGAATGAACTTTTTTTAAACTTAACTCTGTTAATCTAATCTTTCTATGAATAAAAACATCCAACCCAATGAATTTACAGAAATCTACCTTCAAACTAATTATATTGTCCAAGATGGCGAGTCACGGTTTGTTTTTCGGATTGGTGAAACGAATGTTGATGAATTGTTAAATCGTTATCAAGCAACGAGTTGGACGTTTATTACGGCTTATAATCCTTATTCGGAACAACTTTCTAGTGCTGAAAATGAAACTCGCCAAAGCGAATTAGTTGAATTAGTAAAATCAAAAAACCTCCACTTTCTCGAAGGTTTTGGAGAATGCACAACGCCGGAATGGGAACACGAAATATGTTTGTTTATTTTTAATATCGAGTTGCAGACAGCAATCGAATTAGCAAAAAAATATGAGCAAAACGCCATTGTTTTCGGTGAACTTTGCGGCGTTCCGCGGTTGATTTGGTGTGTTTGAAAAAAATTTAGCCACGAATTTTCACGAATGAATACGAATTTTTTAAAATCCAAAATAATTCGTGATAATTTGCATAAATTCGCGGCTAAATCTCTTATTCCTGATCTTTTTTTAAACTTCCGTCGTCAAAACAAACGACAATTCATAAATCTGAATACATAAAGTAGCAAATTTTTACATCTAAAATAATTCGTGAAAATTTGTGTAAATTCGTGGCTAATTGTCTTTTAGTCCTAAACTAAGCAACTAACTGCCTTAAAACATAAGGCAAAATTCCGCCGTTTTTGAAATATTCGATTTCGATTGGCGTGTCGATTCGAAGAGTAAGTAAAACTTCTTGCTTCGTTCCATCGGTTTTTGTCACAACTAAAGTTACATCTTGACTCGGTTTGACATCGCCCGAAAGTCCAATCAAGTCAAAAGATTCATTGCCAATTAACCCAAGTGTTTGAGCGTTTTCACCTTCTTTAAATTGCAGCGGAAGCACGCCCATTCCGACCAGATTCGAACGATGAATTCTTTCAAATGATTGTGTAATAACAGCTTTCACGCCCATTAGCGATGTGCCTTTTGCCGCCCAATCGCGTGAACTTCCGGTTCCATATTCTTGTCCGCCAATGATTATTGTCGGCGTATTTTCTGCTTTGTAGCTTTCTGCCGCGTCGTATATAAATGCTTCCGTGCCGCTTGGTTGCAACAAAGTTAAGCCGCCTTCTTTTGGCGAAACCATCAGATTTTTGATGCGAACGTTGGCGAAAGTTCCGCGAAGCATCACGCGATCGTTTCCGCGTCGCGAACCGTAACTATTAAAATCTTCAACGGCAACACCTTTTTCTTGCAAATATTTCCCAGCCGGAGAATTTGGCTTAATCGCACCAGCCGGCGAGATATGATCGGTCGTAACTGAATCGCCAAAAATTGCCAAAGCACGAGCGTTTTTAACATCCGAAAATTGTCCGGTTTCCATTGTGAAATCTTCAAAAAACGGCGGTTGTTGAATATATGTCGAAACATCGTCCCATTCATAAACCAAACCGACGCTCGATGGAATCGAATTCCAAAGCGGGTTTTGCTCTGCAAATTCGCTGTAAAGACTGCGGTAAGTTTCTGCGTCAAAAGCAGTTAGCATCGCTTCCGCAACTTCTTCTGATGTTGCCCAAATATCTTTCAAATAGACATCAACGCCATCAATATCTTTACCGATTGGTTCGGTCGATAAATCTCGAGTTACGGTTCCAGCAAGTGCAAACGCGACAACTAACGGCGGCGAAGCAAGAAAATTTGCCTTGATATTTTGATGAACGCGAGCTTCAAAATTTCGATTTCCGCTCAAAACCGAAGCCGCAACAATGTCGTTATCAACAATTGATTTCTCGATTCCAGCATCTAACGGACCCGAATTTCCGATGCAAGTTGTGCAACCATATCCAACCAAATTAAACCCAACTTCATTGAGATATTGCTGCAAACCAGCTTTTTCGAGATAAGCCGTGACGACTCTCGAACCAGGTCCGAGCGAGGTTTTGACGCTTGGACCAACTTTCATTCCGCGTAACGCCGCTTTTTTCGCGACAATTCCGGCGGCGATCATCACACTCGGATTCGAAGTGTTTGTGCAAGAAGTTATCGCAGCAATCAAAACATCGCCGTGTCCAACTTCGGTCGCGGTTGCGTTCGATGCGTTTTGCCCATAAATCGGAAGTCCGCCACGTTCGTTCATTTTCGCCGAATATCGTTTTTTGAATTCGCCCGATGGTTTATTAAATCCACTTTCGGCGATTGGTTTTGAGAAAAGATCTTCAAATTTTGGTGCAAGATTTGTTAATTCGATGCGATCTTGCGGACGTTTTGGACCTGCAAGACTCGGCACAATCGTCGATAAATCGAGGTCATAAACTGTCGTATATTCGATTTCACCTGCGTTTGGAATTCCAAACATTTCTTGTGCTTGATAATAATTTTTGATGGTTTCAACTTCGGCTTCTGTTCTGCCGGTTGCACGAAAATATGCCAAAGTTTTTTCGTCAACACCAAAAAAGCCCATCGTTGCACCATATTCCGGTGCCATATTTGCGATTGTCGCACGATCAGTCGCCGCCAAACTTTTCGCTCCTTCGCCGTGAAACTCAACGAATTTGCCAACAACTTTTGCTACCCGAAGCATTTCTGTAACTGTTAAAACCAAATCGGTTGCGGTCACTCCATCGTTTAATATTCCAGTCAGATTTACGCCGACGACATCTGGCGTTAGGAAATAGACAGGTTGCCCAAGCATTCCGGCTTCGGCTTCGATGCCGCCAACGCCCCACGCAACAATGCCCAAACCGTTAATCATTGTCGTGTGCGAATCGGTTCCTACGAGCGTATCAGGATAGAAAACGCCATCTTTTTGCCACACACATTTGGCAAGATATTCCATATTTACTTGGTGAACAATCCCAATTCCGGGCGGCACAACCCTAAAAGAATCAAAGGCTTGCGTTCCCCATTTGAGAAATCTGTAACGCTCGGCATTTCGCTCAAATTCGATTTCCATATTTTTTTGATAAGCAGCTTCAGAACCTGCATAATCGACTTGAACAGAATGATCAATCACTAAATCGACCGGAACAAGCGGCTCAATGAGCTTCGTATCTTTACCCATTTTCGCAACCGCAGTTCGCATCGCGGCGAGATCGACGAGCAACGGAACGCCTGTAAAATCCTGCAAAATCACACGTGCAACAACGAACGGAATTTCGTCAGTCCGTTCGGCTTTTGCCGCCCAATTCGCCAGCTGTCGAACGTGCATTTCCGAAATCTTTTTGCCATCGTCAAAATTTCGCAAAACTGATTCGAGAACAATCCGAATCGAGATTGGAAGTTTTGAGATTTTGCCAATTCCCTCGCGTTCGAGTTGAGGTAAAGAAAAGAAAATAGCATCGTTTCCGTCGCCGGTTTTGAAAGTTTGTTTGGTATTAAATATGTTGTGATTCATTGATTCTCCGTTTTATACAAAAATAGTATAACTAATAACTTTTATTCTACTTCTCAGTTAAAGTAAGGTCAATTTAATTAGAAAAATTCAATTTATGCAAAATAGCTTAAGTTTTACTAATATCTGAAGGAACAGAACGCAATCTGTCAGTTTGTCTGAACTTTTAACTTTTTCGTTTTCAAGTTATATTTTAGGTTTGCTATGAAAGTTGGTGACAATGAAAGGTTCATTTTCTGCATTGAGAAAAATTCGACAAAAATTCTCTCGCGGCGTGTCGCGGATACGCACTCGTCTGTCTTCTTCAAATAATCGTTTTCTTGCTTATTTAGCCATTTTAGGTCCCGGAATAATTGCCGCAAACGCTGGGAATGATGCGAGCGGAATTGCCACATATTCTTCAGTCGGAGCAGGTTACGGCTATACATTGATGTGGGTTTTTTTGCCGATGATGATTAGCTTGATTGTAGTGCAGGAAATGTGTGTCAGAATGGGCGTTGTCACCGGAAAAGGACTTGCAGATTTGATCCGCGAGCAATTTGGAGTTCGCTGGACGGTGCTGATTATGACGGCACTTTTAATTGCAAATCTGGGTGTAATTGTTTCAGAATTTGTCGGAATTGCTCAGGCTTCAGAACTTTTTGGCGTTCCGAGATATTTGACAGTTCCTTTAACCGCCGGGCTGATTTGGTGGTTAGTTGTCAAAGGAACACAAAAACGTGTCGAACAAGTTTTTCTCGCAATGTCGCTCGTTTTTCTTTGTTATGTTGTTTCAGCTTTTTTATCAAAGCCGGATTGGTCACAGGTCGCAACCGAAATCGTGACTCCGAGTTTTCAGTTTAATAGCGGTTATCTATTTATGATAATGGCACTTATCGGCACAACGATTACGCCATTTATGCAGGTTTATGTGCAAAGCTCCGTTGTCGAAAAAGGTTTGGACAAAGATGATTACAAACTCGCGAGAGCCGATGTCATCGTCGGAACGGTTTTTGCCTGTTTGATTGCCGCGTTTATTGTGATTTCAACCGCGGCAACGCTCAACCAACAAGGAATTACTCAAATTGATTCTGCCGCGACAGCCGCAAATGCACTCGTTCCAGTTGCAGGAATCTATGCCAAATACATTTTTGCACTCGGACTTTTTGGTGCAGCAATGCTCGCAATGGGCGTTCTTCCGCTCGCAACTGCATATTGTTTGACCGAAGCTCTCGGATTTGAAAAAGGACTTTCGCATAGCTTTCGCGAAGCTCCAATCTTCTTAGGAATTTTCACAACACTTATCGTAATTGGTGTAATAGTTGCACTTATCCCAAACATTCCGCAGATTCAGCTACTTCTCGTGACACAATCAATCAACGGAATTTTGCTGCCATTTTTACTCGTAGCAATTATTTTGCTTTCTTCAAACAAAGAAATTATGGGCGATTATGCGAATAGCTTTTTTTATAAAACTTTTGGCTGGCTATTAACAATAACAATTTCTACTTTATCAATTGCATTAATTTTGACTTCACTTTTTTAGATTAAATGTTATGCTTCACTCGGAGATTTTATGTTAAAAAATAAACTTAACGGCAACGGAAAATCTGATAAATTGCCCAAAGCAACTGACTTTGAGCCAACAAAAAATCCGTCACCAAAAATTATTGAGTTACGAAAAGCGACTCGCGAAGCGATGCAAGCACTGAGAGTTGAAATTGAAAAGTATGGTAAAAAGCCCGATTTTCGACACTAATACAATTGAAACTTACAGCAACGAAATTGAAAATTTAGTTGAGTTTTCTTATTTTCCTTCAATTATTTTTTTTGAACTAATTGCAACATCAATTGACAAAAGCACTTTTGAAAAATACACACGTTGGCACAATGTTTTGAAGAAAAATGAACGTATTTTAACACCAACTGAAAACGATTGGTGGGAAACTTCAAAAGCAATCAGACGAATGTATCTCAACAAATCTGCACAACAAAGTATGCTAAAAACACTCCGAATCGATTCGCTTATTGCCAGACTTTCTGTAAAAAATCAAAACACATTTATTGTTACACTTGATGTTGATGACTTTTTAATTATAAAAAAAGAAATGCCTAATTTAAACGTAGTAAACGCTTTAGAATTTTTTAATTAAATGAAATCAAACGAACTTAAAAGCCGACTTTTTTTCCTTTTCGTTTTTGGTGCGATTGTTTCTATTATTTTGTTCGTTTTTCCGTTTATAGAACCAATTTTGCTCGCAAATTTTAAACATTTTTTTGGAATGGCTGACTCACAAATGGGCGACACAATAGTCGTGATGTTTGGTCATCTATTGAAGTTTTTCAAAATCATACTTTGGATGGCTTTGGTAATTGTAATCGTCCGATTTCTCAACACATTAATTTTCAGCACAGCGTTGCGAAGTGCCGGAAATCACGAACTCATAACGCTTCTACGGAATGTTATATCAATTATTATTTACGTTGGTGCATTTTTTACAATTTTCAAATCGCAGTTTCCAAACACAGATTTAACGAGTCTTTTTGCTGGTTCGACCATTATCGGAGTCGTCATTGGACTCGCAATGCAAGACACACTCGGAAATTTATTTGCCGGACTCGCAATGCAAGCCGATCAGCCTTTTCAAATTGGCGATGTCATAACCGTTCCAAATAAAGGAACCGGCGTTGTCGAAAGTATTTCGTGGCGAGGAATGAAAATTCGCACGTTTCAAAATAAAATTATTGTTATCAGCAACACGGTTTTGGGCAAAGATTCGATAGAAGTTGCTCCAAAAGATAATCTTAATGCACGTCTGGTTTTTTTCAACACGCTTTATTCTGCATCGCCAACTAAGACAATTCATTTGATTCGCGATGTTGTGCGACAAGTTGAAAATGTTTCAAATAAAATGAGACCGATTGTCCGAATTCGAAATCTTGGTGAAAGTGGACTTGATTGGGAAGTGAAATATTGGCTCGATGATTACTCTAAATATAACGATACAGACGCTTTAGTTCGTCAGCGGATTTGGTATGCATTTCAGAGAGAAACTATACATTTCGCTTTTCCGACACGAACCATTTATTACGAAAATCAATCGCTTGAACCAAATTTTGTTGAATCAGTAAATGAAATTTTCGAACGATTCAGCGATGTTGAAATTTTTGAGCCACTCTCTGATGATGAAACGATGAAACTTGCTGAGTCTTGCGAAGCTAAAATCTTCTCGCCTAACGAACCAATTGTCCGCAAAGGACAAGACGGAAGTTCGATGTTTGTTGTCCATCGCGGTTCTGTAAACATTCAAACGATGGAAAATGGTTTTGCCAAAACTGTCGCAACGCTCCACGAAGGCGAATATTTTGGCGAAATGGGACTTCTCACTGGCGAGCCGAGAGCCGCAACCGTTGTTGCCGGTGGCGAAACCGAAGTGTTGGAAATTAAAAGTAAATCAATAAAACCACTTTTTGATAAAAACCCATATTTAATTGAAGAATTTACAAAAACAATTGCGTTACGACACAAATTATTAGCCGAAAAACCTGCTACTATTTCCGAATTAGAAGTCCAAAAAGAAGGTCTTTTTAATTCAATACGAAAGTTTTTTGGCATCAAGTAAAGTATAAATTTAAGTTCTTTTAAGTTTTATTTCGTTCAAATACATAAGCAGCCTTTTCATTATGTTAACTCAAATAACATCAAGAAAAATGTTCTAAATAGTGTAAATATATCAAGTTGCGAAAACCGTTGCTTTTAGGATTAGAAATAGGACACGGAAATTCTGTTGAACAAAGCGATAAATTAAACGCTTGGATTGAGCAAAAATTGAAAGGAAATTAGCGAAAGCCAGGAGTCCACGCTTCAGAGTGTTTTTCGATGACTTTAGCCGAATTTCTGCTCTCAGATTCCACAAGATTTCTGTTGGAAAACGAATAGATTTCGAAAAATCGAATTACAGTTTTGTTTGGGCAAACGGCGGCGAAAAATCTTGATTACGCAGATACAAATATTTTGGACATCTGCCAACTTCAATAAATTCTATAAAATTCCACCAGTCATCATTAAACCAATATCTTCTGGACTCGTGTTTTTCGGATTTACTTCACCGACAAACTTCCCTTTTGCGATTACTAAAAGTCTGTCAGATAAAGCCGTAACTTCTTCTAACTCAGCAGATACGAGCAAAATCGCCGAGCCGCTGTCACGTAGTTCAATTAGTTTTCGATGAATAAATTCGATTGCTCCAATATCAACGCCGCGAGTTGGTTGGGAAACAAGAAGAAGTTTCGGATTTGAATCAAACTCGCGTCCGATGATGAGTTTTTGTTGATTTCCGCCGGAAAGTGATTTTGCTAATAATTCGGGTTTGGGCGGACGAACATCAAATTTTTCGATGATTTCTGAAACTCTTTTTTGAATAAACGAGTTGTTCAAAACACCAAAACCTGATGCAACTGGACTTCGATGATGAACACCAAGAATTGAATTCTCCGCCAAATCTGAATCTAAGAGCAAGCCGCGTTTGTGTCGATCTTCGGGAATATGTGCGATTCCTTTTTCTTTCCGTTTGCGGGCATCTAGTTTTTGGATTTCACTTCCCAAAAATTTAATTGTGCCTTTTTGCGAGGCTAAAAGTCCCGCAAGTGCTTCAATTAACTCAGTTTGTCCGTTTCCCTCAATTCCTGCAATTCCGACAATTTCGCCTGCTTTAACTTCAAACGAAATATCATTTACTGCCAAACCATTTCTTCCATTGACGCACAAATTATCGACTTTCAAAACTGTTTCTTTCGGCTGTGCATCAGTTTTTTCAACGCGAAGCAAAACATCGCGACCAACAATCATTCGTGCCAAATCTTTTTTGCTCGTTTCAGAAGTTTTCACAAATCCGACAGATTTTCCGTCTCGCATAACAGTCACGTCATCTGAAATTGCCAGAACTTCTTCGAGTTTGTGAGTAATAATGACAACGGTTTTGCCTTGATCTCGCATTTTTCTCAAAATTCCAAAAAATTCTTCAACTTCCTGCGGTGTCAAAACAGCAGTTGGCTCGTCTAAAATCAACAAGTTAGCATTTCTGTAAAGTGCTTTGAGTAATTCGACACGTTGCTGTTGCCCAACCGACAATTCTTCAATTCTCGCTCGCGGATTTACACCAAGACGAAGTTCATTTGAAAGTTTAAGAATGTCTTCATTCGCTTTTTCCAAATCAAGATTTATTCCCGAACCGGTTTCAGCACCGAGAATGATGTTTTCGGCAACGGTCATCGTCTCAACCAACATAAAATGCTGATGAACCATTCCAATTCCAAGTTTAATTGCGTCTTGCGGATTTCTAATTTTTACAGCTTTCCCGTCAAGCAAAATTTCGCCCGAATCAGCTGCGTAAAATCCGTAAGCAATTTTCATTATGGTCGATTTTCCAGCACCATTTTCGCCAACAATCGCATGAATTGTGCCTTTCGCAACTTTTATTGAAACATCATTATTGGCGACAACCGAGCCAAACTTTTTTGTAATATTTTTTAGTTCAAGCATTTTATTTTGATTCTAAACTACTGAAAACATTGGAATTCTATCATTCTTTTCAAACTCAATATTTTCGTAAATATCGGTCAGAGCAAGTTCACAATCAAGCGAACTCAAATAAACTTTATCGTGTAATTTATTAAATTCGCGATGTAACCAAATTATTTCATCTTGCTTGGTATAAAGCACAACGTGCGGTTTTTCGAGATCAATTAACAAATATTCTGTAAAACTTTCGATTGATTTGTAGTAAGTAAATTTGTCGCCAATATCGAAAGATTTGGTCGAAGGTGAAAGAATTTCGACAATCAATTTCGGATTAACCAACATCTCTAAACCAAACAAATCTTCGTAAATCGGTTCATCGCACAAGGCAACAACATCTGGATAACGATACGGCGGATATTCTGGAACTTTGACGCGAAGATTTGAACCATAGACACGACAACGCTTTCCGCGAAGACCATTATTTAAAGCAGTTATCGAATTACCTACAACAACTTCGTGTTTTCCGCTGGCACCAGCCATCGACCATACATTTCCGTCATAAAATTCGAGTTTTTCATCAGAGTTTTTCTCGAGTTCAATGTAATCTTCTAAACTATATTCAATTTTAACTGCCAAATTTTGCATAAATCTGCCAAGTCGCTATCGCTCCGTGTTCTGATTCACTTTTCACTTTTAGTTGATTCCGCCAAGTCGCTATCGCTCCGTGTTCTGATTCACTTTTCACTTTTCACTTTTCACTTTTCACTTTCCTCACTTCGCCATTGCATCAGTAACTTTAATCTCTCCGGCAACAATCTTCTTCTTCGCAATTTCTACTTTATCCAAAACTTCTTGCGGAATCAACGGTTTATTAAATTCGTCTAATGAATATGCAACGCCATTTTTATCAAGCCCAAAAACATGGAAACCGCCGTTAAATTTGCCGCCGAGAACTTCTTTGACAACATCGTAAACTGCATTATCCACACGCTTTACCATTGATGTCAGCACAAATCCGGGCTTAACTCCATTTTGATTTGAATCAACGCCGATGACAAATTTCTTCGCTTGCCCGTTTTCGTCTTTTCCGGCTTGCTCGACCGCATCAAAAGCTCCAAGACCAGAGTTTCCGGCAGCTGTGAAGATAACATCAGCACCTTTATCCATTTGCGAAAGGGTTAATTCCTTGCCTTTTCCGGGATTATTCCACGCCGAATCTGTCACGCCAACGTAATTATCGACAACTTTAATATTCGGATTTACTGATCTCGCACCTTCTTCAAAACCAGTTTCAAATTTGTGAATCAGCGGAATATCCATTCCGCCAATAAAGCCGAGAACGCCACTTTTTGACTTCGAAGCCGCAATCATTCCAACAAGATACGAACCTTCGTGTTCGCGAAAAACGAGCGATGCAACGTTAGATTTGGGCGTTTTGCCATCAGCTTCGAAAATTACGCCGTCCACAATTGCAAATTTTATGTTCGGAAAATCGGTCGCAACCTTTTGCATAATCGGACCTTGGGCAAAACCGATTCCGATTATCAAATCAAAATCTCGTTCGGCAAAAGCACGCATTGCCGGCTCAATCGAAGTCGGATTTCCGGGTTCAACATCTCGAAGCTCAATATCTAAATCTTTTTCCGCACGCTGAACGCCTTCCCAAGCCGCTGCGTTGAAAGATCGATCGTTTTTTCCGCCAATGTCGAAGACAATTCCAACCTTAATTTTTCCTTTTTTTTCGGCGACAGTTTTAACACAAGATGTTGCAAAACATAGACTTAACACGATCAACAAAACGGACAATATTTTCGTTTTCATAATAAAATTTTTGCTTAAAAAACTTCTTTCACCAATTCAAATTTTCGATTTGTTTTTTCTTCGTTGATTTTATACGCCATTTGAAGTTTTGCCAACACTTTCGCGGCTTGCAATTCGTTTCTGCAATATAAAATTCCTAAAGTTTCGTGTTCTTTGACAAAATCGCCGATTTTCTTCTCGCAAGAATAGCCAACTGCGTAGTCAATCGAGTCTTCTTTTTTTACTCTTCCGCCGCCAACATCACAAACCGCTTCACCAATCGCCAACGTGTCAATTTCGTTAATAAATCCAATATTTGTGGCTTTTATTGCAACTTCAATTAAGCCTTTTTCTAAAAGCGTTTCGGGTTTATCGCAAACTCGCGGATTTCCCTTTTGCAGTTTCACATTTTGGGCAAATTTTTCTAAGGCACTTCCATTCCAGATTTTTTCAAGACACATTGGTTTTGCTGCATCAAGGTCTTGGCAAATTCCGGTTAAAACTAACATTCTTGCGGTTAATTCTACCGACAAATCTAATGTTTGCAACATTTGCTCATCAGCTTCGCCACGCATAATTTTTATGCATTCGTAAACTTCGAGAGCGTTTCCGACATATTTTCCGAGCGGCGAATTCATATCAGAAATAATCGCTTCGGTTCGGATATTACAAGCGTTACCTGTTGCAACTAAAGCCTTTGCGAGATTGCGTGCGTCTTGTTCGGTCTGCATAAACGCACCGCTTCCAGTTTTTACATCCAAAACAAGCACGTCTAAACCTTCAGCAAGTTTTTTGGACATTATTGAGGCAACAATTAATGGAATTGACGAAACTGTCGCGGTTGCGTCACGCATCGCGTAAAGTTTTTTATCAGCCGGAACAATGTCTGCGGTTTGCCCAGCAAGTGCAAAACCACAGGATTTTATCGTTCGTTTAAATTGTTTTTCGGTGAGATTTACGTTGTAGTTTTTTATTGATTCGAGTTTGTCGAGCGTTCCGCCGGTGTGTCCGAGTCCGCGACCGGAAATCATCGGCACAGCAACACCGCAAGCTGCAGCAAGCGGGGCAATAATCAAAGAAGTTTTGTCGCCAACGCCGCCGGTCGAATGTTTATCAGCTTTCGGAGCGTCAACATCAGAAAAATCGAGAACTTTGCCTGAATGAAGCATCGCTTGCGTCAGAGAATTTTGCTCGGCTTGATTTAATCCGTTCAAAAACATCGCCATCAACAAAGCCGAAACTTGATAATCCGCCCAACTTCCGTTGCAAACTCCATCAACAAACGACTGAATTTCGACATCCGAAAACCTCGCACCATCTCGCTTTTTAGCAATAATTTCTTGTGGTCGCATAATTAAAAATGACTGTCCAAGTTTCTCACAAGGACAGTCAAAAAGTCTATATTTCAACAAACTATAATTTAGAATTTTATGCTCATTTCACTTATTTAATATAATTATTCCAACTCAATTTTAGCTTTTGCCGATTCTTTTTAACTTGAAAAAACTGAACAAAGTCACGATAGTCGCCAACGTTTGAAGTGACAACACACGAACTATCGGGACAAGGGTAATTTAATGGTTTATAAATTTCGTTCAAAAGAAACAATGCTACTTGACCAATTTTATAATTAAATAAATGAGATACTTTTGACTTAGAATTATTTGATAACTTATCTGCCAAAAATGGAGAAGCACATTTACCAAACTTTAGAATCTCAACTGCAACTAAATCTACAAATGGCTCACCTTTTTTTATTGGTAGATTCTCAATAAGTTTTATTTTGTTTACTGCATTTTTTGCTTCTGAAGAAATACATGTTTGACTGTATTCAAGAACACTAAATACACAAACAAAAAGTAATAAGAAGGAAAAACGTTTCATAATAAAGACTACATCAAGTCATTCAAGTAGTTTATTTAATAAAATTGTAAGTTACTATCATTTCGAAAAAGTCTTTTCCAAAAAACGATTGCCGGCTGACATCAACTTTGATTTTGAGTGCTGCTTCTTCCGCAGCTTGTATTAAAAGAGAGTCTTTCAGTCGGTTAACATTCTTTTTCAAATCATTAGTATTACCAACTGCACAGGCTTCGTGAATATTTCCATCTTTACCTATCAATATCTTCACTTCAACAACTCCATTAAGTGAATTCCCTTTTGGATATTTTGGTTTAGGCAAACTTATGATTTTAAGCCCTGTCTTTATTTTGTAAGTTGTATATTTTGAAAAATCACATTGATTACTTTCAGTATTGCTGGAAGTGTTAGTCTGATTTGCATTAATAGATTGACAATTTGTATTTAGGTTTGTTACTGATTGAGCAAGAGTTAAAGTTTCTGACTTTTGGAAAATAATAAAAAGTAAAGCTGAACAACATAAAACTGAAAACATTGAAATTATTAAAATTTTTTTCATATTAATCACCTTTTATAGAATTATTGAAATGTCTCATGTCAAAAAGTTTCATTGCAATATCTGCAACATTTAAAAATTTTGCATCGCCATCATGTCCAGGAATTCGGTCATAACGTTTTTTTTCAGCAACTTTATTATAGGCTTTTCTAAGTACAATTTCCCATTCTGCTAAGATTTCACGCTTTGTCGATAATTTTCGCCGATTTGACCCCAAAACTTGTCAGAGGCAATTTTTATAACATTCTCGGCTTGAAATGGACCATTCGAATCGTGGGTAAAATAGTCATCATAATTTTGTATCCAGCCTGAATCGCCAATTAGCATTTCTCGTAATGAACTTTTTCTTTTTAATAAGCTCGATAAGACATCATTAATTCCGAGTAAATTATATTCAAAAGTTGAGGTTGAATCAATTATTCCTTTAGACATTACTGAATCTATTGCTCCTAAACAATCAGTATAAGGACTTTTATCTGCATCAAAAAATAGATTCGTAGCTTTTGCACTATCGTCGTTCATAGATATATTTTGTTGGTAATTACCAAAATCAGCAAGAAATTTCTTTGTAGCAGAAACAACTTTAACTCGAAGCATCAGCTCAAATTTACACAAAAGGGGTTCAACAAAAATTATTTGTCCACTTTTGACTTCGGGTTTTTTGGCGAGCAGCTTCCAGTCGTTTGCATCACCAGTAATTAATGTCGCTAAGCCTGTTAGCGTTGCATTTTTCCCAGCGGTAACAGTTCCAAGATATGAATTCCAGCCGCCCATCCAAGTGCTTCGCGTCCAGTTATATCCATCTGAGTATCGGCGATTATTAAAATTCGTTTCGAGAAATTGATTGAAAATTGTTATATCTACGTCACTTAAATGCGTTTTCCTTGTGTGAGTCATATTAAAAAAATCTCATCAATTTGACGAGATTTTTTTAATCTTTTTGCTCAGAATATTTGTTGATTTTAGAAGTTTTATTTTCGAGCGAAAATTTGAAATCAGTTAAATAATAACTATTTCGCTGAAACCGAACCTGAAATTTTCTTTCGCGTTGTTTCACCTGTCTTCAAAACTGAAATACCGATTTCTACCTCATCGTGAGGACGCGGAATAACGTGGACAGAAACTACTTTTCCGACGCGATTTCCGGCAGCTGCACCAGCTTCGACCGCAGCTTTGACAGCACCAACCTCACCGCGGACAATTGCCGTAACGAGTCCAGCGTCGATTCGCTCATAGCCGACAAGCGTGACGTTTGCAGATTTTACCATCGCATCTGCCGCTTCAATCATTGCCACGAGTCCAAAACATTCAACCATTCCAAGTGCTTCCATAGAAATATATTAACCTCAATTTTCAACAACTTCAAAGCTATTTTTTGTTCTTTTGATTAAGAACCATCAACATCATCGCCAAAAACACCATTCCGGCGAGAATTACCATTAAAAATATTAAACCTGCTGTAGCCATATTAATTCCTCAAACTGTGAATTGGTGCCGGAATTCTGCCGCCACGCTTGATAAATATTGAACAATCAAACTCATTAACCGCCATAATCGGTGCAGTTCCGAGCAATCCGCCAAATTCGACAATATCGCCGACATCTTTATTTGGCACTGGAATAATCCGAACTGCGGTCGTTTTTGTATTCATTACACCAATCGCCATTTCGTCTGCAATAATGCCGGAAATTGTTTCGGCAGAAGTTTTCCCAGGAACTGCAATCATATCTAACCCAACTGAGCAGACGCTCGTCCAGGCTTCTAATTTCGCCAAACTCAACGCTCCAACTTGTGCGGCTTCAATCATTCCAGCATCTTCTGAAACTGGAATAAATGCACCTGACATACCGCCGACGTGGCTTGTCGCCATTGCTCCACCTTTTTTTACCGCGTCAGTCAGCATCGCGAGTGCGGCAGTTGTGCCGTGAGTTCCGGCACGTTCGAAACCCATTTCTTCAAGAATATTCGCGACCGAATCGCCGATTTTAGGTGTTGGAGCAAGACTCAAATCGAGAATTCCAAAAGGTAATCCGAGACGTTTAGCGGCTTCTTTGCCGACTAATTCGCCTGCTCGTGTCAGCCGAAACGAAAGTTTTTTGATAAGTTCAGCAAGCTCGTGCAAGGGCAAATCTTTTGGTGCTTCGGCGAGTGCGTGGCGAACCACGCCAGGACCGGAAACTCCAACGTTCACAACGGCTTCGGCTTCCCCAACTCCGTGAAATGCACCAGCCATAAACGGATTATCTTCAACAGCATTTGCAAAACAGACAAATTTTGCACAACCCAAACCGCCTTTTTCTTTCGTTAATTCAGCGGTTTGTTTGATGATTTGCCCAATCAAACGAACTGCATCCATATTAATTCCGCTTCGCGATGTTGCCACGTTTACCGATGAACATAAGCGATTTGTCGCGGCTAAAGCTGCCGGAATTGAGTTAATAAATTCGAATTCGCTATTCGTCCAACCTTTGTGAACCAACGCCGAATATCCGCCGATAAAATCAATTCCAACCTCATTTGCAACATCATCCAAAGTTTTTGCAAGCAAGATAAAATCTTTTGCTGTGCCTCTTGAACCTTCAACAATGTGCGAAATTGGCGTAACGCTAATTCGTTTATTTGCAATAGATATGCCAAGTTCTTCGCCGATTTGGTCAACGGTTGAAACTAATCTGGATGCGATTTTTAAAATCTTTTCGCGAACTCTATCAGCCGTTTTTTCAATCGAATCACTCGTGCAATCTTGCAAACTCAAACCCAAAGTCACGGTGCGAATGTCAAGATGCTCCATCTCAGTCATCCTGACAGTTTGAAAAATTTCGGTTTGTGTAAAATCCATTTTTAAAACAAAATTAACGAAGATACCAAGCCGCAATAATCAATCCGGCGGCAATTGCAATCAATAACAAAGCAACCAAAACAGACCAAATATTTAACGAATTTTCGGGTTCTTCCCAAACAATCTCGACTGATTTTTTTAAAATAGTTTTAGGTTTATTACGAATTGAAGCAGCTGATTTTAATTTTTTAGAGTCAACATCTACATTTTCTGGCTTCTCAAGGTTTTCGATGGCAACCGCAACTGTTTTAGGTTCGGAAACTTCTTCCGTTTTGGTAATTGCTTTCTTTTCAACATTTGCGGCAACTGCTCCTCGCTTAACCGCTTGAGATTCATCTATTTCGACGATACTTTCTTTAAACCAAGCATCGCTCATATTGCCTTTTTTATTAGTTTTAGCTTCGATAGCTGCTCCGCAATGAAAACAAAACTGCGAATTTGGACGCACCTCAGAGCTACACGCCGAACATTTTTGAATCTCAATTTCTACTTCTGCCATAATTTCTAAAATTAATTAAATTCTATGCATTGCGTTGAATAAATCTTCACGCTGAATGTAAATGTTTACTCCTAATTCTTTCGCCAAAGTAGCAAAAATTTCTTTGAGACGAGTGACTGTTTCGCTCGCATCTGTTGTGTTTGCAATAATTACCATCGCGAACTTTTTATTTACAACAGTTTGGTTAATATCGACAATCGAACACTTTGCCGAAGCCAAAATCTCAGTAATTCTCGCAACAATTCCTGAATTATCAAGCCCAAAAACCGAAACAACAACTCTATTACTTGAACTTAACAACGAAACGTCTTGGGAACTTGCGGGCGAAAGAAATGGCTGAATTGTCTGATAAACTCGAGTTATCAAACTTTCCGCTTTCATTTCATCGAAATCTTCGCCAAGTTCATTAAATACATCGCTCGAAATTTTGTAGAGTAAATCTTTATTTGGCAATTTCATTGTAATTTTAGTTCTATCAACTGTCATTTAATAAATGAAAAAGCGCATTTAGATTTTCTTATTTTTAACTGTTCTATTTCCAATGGGCTGAGAAGATAACCAAAGCGAGTTCCTCTCAGACTCGAAAATTCTTGAGCCTTGATGTTTATGCCGTCATCAGGATTTGGATCACCATTTCTCCATTCCAAACTAAATTCAGCTTCAGCTTTCATATTCAAACTATACGGATAGAAATAACTGACAAAATCTAACTGTTCAATTAAAGGCAAGCCAACTAAAAATGCCGCTTCTTTTAATGCCCGACGTGCAAAATCACGTTGCGTTTCATTACGTTTTACTAGCAAATCAATCTGCGTTGGAATTTTCGAAACACCTCGCCCAAAACTAAACTGATAATTTCGAGGCAAAAAGCTCTCGCGATAACTGAATTGTTTGCGAGCATTAGATACATCAAAATCAAAATGCCAAATACCTTTAGCCATCCCAACTATTGAATTGTAAACATAAGGAAATGTAGGTGTTTTTTGACATTCATCACAAGAGTGATAGTTTGGGATAAAAAATTTATTTTTGTTATCTCCAGTTGAACCGAACTTGTCCCAAACTTGAAGTGATGATTGTTCTGATACAGGGTTACACCAATTCCGCCAATCGTAAGTTTCACCTTTAACTGCTCGATAAAACCCAACAAGATTCGAAATTAAATCTTCTTCACTAAAACTGCTCTTTGACCACCATTCGACAATTCCGCCAGTTATTCCAGTTTTTTGCAGATTTTCAAATCCGTAAGAAACTTCATGGAAAATAGACAGTGCAACTCTTTCTTTTTTTTCAATTGATAGTCCTGATAAAACAAAAAAATCTTGATTATGTTCTTGAATCTTTATTTTCCACTTAAAAGCATTTTGATGATAACTAACTTTAAAACCCAATGTCCCGTTTTGTATATATTGTTCACTTTCATTAATTAACTGATGCCATAGATTTCTTGCACTACTAGGATTGGCGTGACCAGCGTCTATCCAACTACAATTACAAGTATAAGCTAATCCAAAATCGGGTCTAGCCTGTGTTTCCAGAGCTCTGTAATAATTTGTAATATCATTCCTGTTGCTCATATTCTTTTAATTCATCTTATCTGCCCAAATAAAATTGAACGTTTCATTTATATTTACGTAGTTGAATTCTGTCGGCGTATAACCATTTACCTCAGTATTCAGTTTAATTGAAATAAATATTTTTGAATCTTTTCCCACAAATACAGCACAACAATTCTGGCATTCGGAATAATTCACACATTCTATTTTTTCTAATTTATATCCCTCTGAATTTAAATAAACAGTTGCTTCTTTAATAATTTCAACAGGTGCTTTATTTGATGCATATTTTAAAATACTGTATGCAGATTGAAGCTTATTACCATCTTTGTATTCTTCACTTACAGAATATTTTGGATCTTCATCTAAACCAATTAACGGAAAATTTCTAATAGTTTTAGAAACACAAAAATAACATAATGAATACTTTGTTATCTCATCTCTTTCGTAACAATAAGAAAAAATAAAAGCAATTCCAACTAATGCGACACCCAAAATCAAAATTGAAGAGGTGAACCAAACCAATGTCTTTTTCATCTCTCACCTCGCAATTTCTTAGCTTCTAAAATCAACTCAGATGAACTCGCAATTTCTTCGGAAATATCAACTCGATCGACAATGCCGACAACGGCAGCTTCAATCGACATTTCTTGATCGCCAATTGCCGAACGTGCAGCCTTTCCAAAAGCACAAATAACAGTTTCGCCAATTCCTGCACCGAGATTGTCAGCACAAACAATGATGCTTTTATTAGGTTCTTTATCGAGATCAAATGGGTGAACGACCAAAAATTTTACGCCTTCTAAATCAGGCGTTTTTTTTGTTGACCAAACTGTGCCGACAACTTTTCCGAGAAACATAAATTAAAAGTAAAAAGGCAAAAGTAAAAAGTTAGGAATTTGGGCTAAATCTTTCTTATACTTTTGCAAAAATCTCTTGAGCTTCACCAATATCGCGAGCGGCTGGCGTAATTATCGTCTTATCGTTGATGAAAATCTTTTCACCTTTTGAAATCGCGATTTTCACATCATCTTCGCAGACAAAATCTGTCACATTTTCGATTTGCGATTTTTGATTTGATATTTCTTCAGTTTTTATCTCGTGAATAATAACTTTCGCAGGTTCTTCGTTATTTGGAATTTCTAAAGTCGGAGAATTCGCTAATTTTTGACTTAAAAATTTATCAACAATCGCCGCAATATCTTCACGTTTTACTGACTGCCTACTGCCAACTGCTAACTGCTGACTGCCAATTGCCGACTGCCGACTGCCAACAGGTTTCGTCTCAAAAGCCACACGTTTAATATCCATCAAATGAATCGGCGAAACATTATCACTTGTTACATTTCCGCCCCACGAACCGCAACCGAGTGTCATTGAAGGTGATAAATCTGTCGAAAATCCGATTGCTCCGTGAGTTGTCGGCGAGTTGATAATCACACGCGACGCTGGCATTTGCTCGCCGTAACGAATTGCGGCTTCACGCGAACTTGTGTGCATTCCGCACGTGTGTCCCATTCCGCCATATTGCAAAATTTCTTCACATTTGTTCGCACCTTGCTCAATTCCGTCAACAACAAAAAACGCTAATGTCGGCGAAAGTTTTTCAATCGACCACGGGAAATCTCTCCCAACTCCGACGCAATCGGCTAATAAACAACGAACATTATTTGGAATCGAAATACCAGCCAAACTTGCGATATGTTGGGCGGATTTGCCGACAATTGCGGCATTTAAAGTGCGTTGCGGTGTCAATAAAATGCTTCCGACGGCTTCGGCTTCAGCAACATTCAAAAAATGTCCACCTTGCAATTTGAATTGCTCGCGAACTTGATTTGCTATTGGTGCATCGACCACAACTGACTGCTCAGAAGCACAAATTGTTCCATTATCGAAGCAAGTTGAAGTTAAAATATCAGAAACTGCTTTTGCGACATCGGCAGTTCTTTCGATAAAAACCGGAACATTTCCGGGACCAACTCCAAATGCAGGTTTGCCCGAAGAATATGCCGCCCGAACGAGTCCAATTCCGCCGGTTGCGAGAATTACGGCAGTCCGTTTGTGCTTCATCAAAGTTTCGGTTCCTTCAATAGTTGAATTCGTCAAAACTTGAATCGCATCTTTCGGAAGTCCTTGCCCGACAGCGGCTTCGCTCAAAACTCTCGCACTTTCAGCGATACATTTTGCAGCCGATGGATGCGGCGAAAGAACAATCGTATTTCGTGATTTAATTGCAATAATTATTTTGAAAATTGCGGTCGAGGTCGGATTAGTTGAAGGAATAATTGCCGCCACAACACCGCGTGGTGAAGCGATTTCGACAACACTTCCGGTGTCTTTAACAACACCAACCGTTTTCAAATTACGAAAATAATTCCACAAATCTTCCGATGCAAAACGATTTTTTTCTCGTTTGTCTTCTGGTTTGCCAAATCCTGTTTCATCATGAGCCAATTGCCCAAGACGCAAAGATTCGCGAAGTCCGGCTTGTGCCATCGCTTCGCAAATTCTGTCGATTTTTGCTTGATCAAATTTCGCAACAATTTTCCACGCGAGATGTGCGGCTTCAACCTTATCCCGAGCTTCTTGTTGGGCAATTAAGTCTGTGTGCATAAAACCAGTCCAAATTCTTGAGTCAAAAGTCTTTAGTCAGGTGAATAAAGCCAGAAAATCAAGACTTATTTTTTCTTGTCATCGCCCAAACTTAATTGTGTTTTTCCGCCGAGAGCTTTTTCGTCAGGACTAAGCCCAACTGCACCATTTTTTGGCAAAACTCTTTCAACTTCTTGATGTGGACGTGGAATTACGTGAACGCTAACCAATTCGCCAACTCTTCTCGCCGCCGCTGCACCTGCATCAGTCGCGGCTTTGACTGCACCAACATCTCCACGAACAAAAATCGTGACAAATCCGGCACCGATATATTCTTTGCCGACAAGCGTTACATTTGCTGCCTTAACCATCGCATCCGCGGCTTCAACTGCTCCGACGAATCCTTTTGTTTCAATCATTCCCAATGCTTCAAGAGACATCTGAAAATCCTCACTTAATTTAAATTTCTGAGTCAGATTTTATAACAAGATACAAGCAAAAGCGAAACGTCACATCGCCTTTACTGATAAACGTGTAAAACCTTTTAAAACTTTTCAATTAAAGATTGACATTTTTGCTTTAAGAGCGATATATTTCAATCTTAATTGTTATTAAACAAACCTTAAGGACAGGCAAAACAAAAAATAATGTCATCACTTGGTGAAAAATTACGTCAAGCACGTGAAGCACGTGGAGTTTCGATTAGCGAAATAGCTGATCAAACACGGGTTTCTGCATATTATCTCGAAGCCATCGAATCTGATGATTATCGGGTTCTTCCAGGTGGCATTTTTAATAAAGGCTTTGTTAAGGCTTTCGCAAAATATGTTGGAGTCGATGAGCAGGAAGCCTTGCAAGATTATGCAGTTTTAATTGCTGAACAAGGCGATAAATTGAGTGTTCCTGAAAAAACACATCGACCTGAAGTTTTGACTGGCGGCGGTGGTTCAATGTTGCCGACATTAATATGTGCCGCTGTAATTTTAGGTTTAATGACTTGGGGAATTCTTGCCGCAGTTAGCTGGTATAATAATAGACAGCAAATGCCTGTCGTTGCTGCCAACACTAAAACTGGAAACACCGCAAACACAAATATTTCAAACACTAATTCGGCAAACACGGCAAATTCTAATGTCGCAACAACCGCAACTGTTCCGGCGAATGGCGAATTAAATGTTCAATTTAAGTCAATTTCTACCGAAGTTGGCAAACCAAATATTACTGCTTATTTAGACGGTAAATATGATAGCTACACTTTTCAAGGCGATGAGCCAAAAGTTTATTCTCCGCAACAAAGTGTAAAAGTTAGATTTTCAAAATATCAGGCTGGAAATTTACAGTTATCCATCAACGGAAAAGCAATTACAATTCCGCCATTAACAGCAGTTAAAGGAAATGGAATGGAGTTTGAAATTAACAAACAAAATGTTGCTCAAATTTTACAAAGTGGGGCAATAACTTTGGGTGCGACTGTTCCGCCGGCAAATGTTGCAAATACGAAACCGTAATGAAGTTTAAAATTGAAAAGCTAAAATTAAGTTAGACAATTTTGTCAAATTTCGCCTGCTTGAGAAAAAGCAGGCTTTTTAATATCAAGAATTATGTTAGTTGAAGAAATACAAGAAGGCTTAACGTTTGACGATGTTTTGCTCGTTCCGGCATACTCCGAAATTTTGCCGAATGAAACAGATACATCCACGAGATTTTCGCGAAATATCCGTCTCAACATTCCGCTCTGTTCGTCTGCAATGGACACGGTTACTGAAGCGAGTCTCGCGATTGCACTAGCTCAACAAGGCGGAATCGGTGTGATTCATAAAAATTTTTCTATCGAACGCCAAGCCGAGGAAGTTGACAAAGTAAAACGTAGCGAATCTGGAATGATTGTTAATCCGGTGACGATTCCATACGACCGACTCGTTTCAGATGCACTTCTTGTGATGGAACGTTTTAAGATTTCTGGCGTTCCGGTTGTTGACGAAAATGGTTTGTTGGTTGGAATTATTACCAATCGCGATCTTCGTTTTGAGACGCGATTTGACGTTCCGGTTTCTGAAGTGATGACACCGCAACCGCTTGTCACCGTTCCGGTCGGCACAACTCTCGAAGAAGCAAAAGTTAAACTCCAAAAACATCGGATTGAAAAACTCTTAGTTGTTGACGATCAAGGACTTTTGAAAGGTTTGATTACCGTCAAAGACATCCAAAAAGCGATTAAATATCCGAATGCGGCAAAAGACGAGCTCGGCAGATTGCGTTGTGCCGCGGCGATTGGTGCAACCGGAGATTTTCTCGAACGTGCGACGGCTTTGATAAATTCGCGTGCTGATGCAATCGTGATTGACACTGCTCACGGTCATTCTTCTCGTGTGATTGACGCAATAAAACTCGTGAAAAAACATTTCCCGGAAGTTGAATTAATTGCCGGAAACGTAGCAACTGCCGAAGCGACAAAGGCTTTGATAGACGCAGGAGTTGACGCTGTGAAAGTCGGAATCGGTCCGGGTTCTATCTGCACAACACGCGTTGTCACAGGTGCGGGCGTTCCGCAAGTAACCGCTATTGACGAATGTGTAAATGCCGCCAAAGGCAGCGGCGTGCCGATAATTGCTGATGGCGGAATCAAATTTTCGGGCGATTTCGTCAAAGCAATTGCAACCGGAGCAGACTGCGTAATGATCGGTTCGCTTTTCGCCGGAACGGAAGAATCGCCGGGTGAATTAATTTTATTCCAAGGCAGAACCTTCAAATCTTATCGCGGAATGGGTTCAATCGGTGCGATGAAACAAGGCTCGAGCGACCGCTACGCCCAAGAAGGAACTGTTTCCGATTCGAAATTTGTGCCAGAAGGAATTGAAGGAAGAGTTCCATATAAAGGTTCATTGGCTGATATGGTCACGCAATTAGTCGGCGGTTTACGCTCTGGAATGGGCTACACCGGCTGCAAAAATATCTCTGAAATGAAAGAAAAATCAAGATTTGTGAGAATTACCTCAGCCGGATTGAGAGAATCTCACGTCCACGATGTGATTATCACGAAAGAAGCTCCAAATTATCGGATGGAGAGTTAAGAAAAAAAATCTTGACACAGAAAAAGCAAGAGCGTAGGTTTCTTGTTATGGCTTTTGTTTCAAATAGCGTTGGTTTGGGAGCGAAAAATTTCCCACAGGATGTGAAAATAGTTCAATGGTTGCTTGTGCGAGCCCAACTGTTTTATGGTATTGAGTTATTTTCAAGAGTATATGTATTGTCTGAAAGTGGAATTGCAGATTCAGAAACAACCTCCGCTATACGAGATATTATTTTGATTTATCCGAATAAATCTTTAACCAAAACCATAAACTCAAACTCTATAATTTATGATATTTCGTCAAATCGTCCGATTGTTTTCCCAGACGACCGAACAGAGAAAATCTTAATCAAATGTTCGCTCAAACCAATCTGTCTAATTTGCACGGAAACAGGCGATATCAAACTCGATTTCAATAGTGATCCGCTGGCGGTTCAGGCAATTTCGGGAAGAATAAACTTTCAAACATTCAAACATCTCGCTGAAAATAAAGATAACAGCCTTTGTGAATCTTTAACGAAAGATGGAATTGAGGCAAAAGCGTTATTAAATAATCCTCGAATCCGTACGTTTTTAGATATGATTGCAGTAGTTGAAGGAACTGATAAATCTTTCGAAGACGGTGTCCAGACAGGATATGATGTAGAAGGTGGAAGCGACAAAATTCATCCAGCGTTAACAGATTTGTCTCTTCATCCTGGGAAAGCAGCTTCTGGACGTTATCAAGCAATACCTGATACTTGGACTCAAGATGCAAAAAGACTGGGCTTGACTGATTTTACTCCAGAATCACAAGACATTTTTGGGGCGTGGAAACTGAAAAACCGAGGAATGGTTGACGATATTTTAAATAATAGGTTTGAAAATGCGATTAATATAGGAAGCCTTGAATGGGCAAGTTTTCCTAATAAGATAGCAACACAAATTAATGGAAATAAACCGACAAGCAATTATACATACAGTCGAGGACCACGAGCAGGACAGAAACAACCTGCAGTCAGTGCGATGGAACTCAAAGCATTCTACGAAGATGCATTAAAGATCTATAAAATCAAAAAATAAAGCTATGAAAATTTATTCCACCTTGTTGTTTGTTTTTATTATATCTTTGACACTCGCTGGGTTTGGTTGTAAAAAAACTACTCTATTAACTCAAGAGGAAAAAGACACCGAATTGTTCAAGGCTATAGAAAATGGTGACTTCAAAAAAACACAAGACATATTAGATATTGGAGCTAATCCTAATAGTATTGAGCAATTCTATGCAAAAACCCTTAATGGAGAAATTACGAAGATTGATAACCATTACGACACGCCGTTGGGCAACGCAGTTTATAAAAAAAGATTAGAAATTGCCAGATTACTTTTAGAACGAGGTGCCGACGTAAATACTCGTTTTTTTACACTAGATTTTGGCACCAACAACAAATCCATTCATACAAACTTTAGTCAGGCAGTATCAAACCAAGATGTTCAAATGATGCGATTATTGCTTGAACATAGACCCAATTTAGACAATGACAGAAACTCTTTTTTGGTTATGACTTCGGCTAGATCGAAAGAGGTCTTAAACTTACTAATAGAAAATGGATTTGATATAAATTCCGCAGATGGATATGGTGTAAATGTATTGATGGAAGCTATTGAAGCAAATCACAAACCAGATTTGACTGCTGAAGAATTAGACTACGTAATTGCAATCCTTGCACATCATCCAAATCTAGATGCCGTTTCAGCTCCAATCAGATTTTATGGCGAAACGGAGTTGACTGCATTAAAATTAGCCAAAATGTATAAAAGAACTGAGGTTATTAAAGAGTTAAAAAAAGCCGGAGCTAAAAATTAGGTTAGCTAGAAATGAAACCTCCATTGATTTTAAGTTTCTACAATTTTGCAATCTCCGACACCTCAAAAAAAAAGAATTTCAAGTCGAAGCTGACTTTTTTCAAATAATCATTGACATCATAAATAATTAGGAGTAATTTTCTGATAACGAATTTAAATTACTTTCGAAAATGGTCTAAATGATATGAAAAACGGTAACTTCCTAACTGTTAATCGAACCGCAACTTTTCCAGTTTTTGGTTAAAGTTTAGCGGTTTTTTTTTTGAAGCGTAGATGGAAGAATGCTTCGATTGGAGATTCTCATGATACGATTTGTTGTTCGCCCTTTTGCTTACATTGTTAATATCGCTCTTAACTCATTCAGATTCAATAACTTACTTTCTAATTTACTGCCAAGAT
>JANNVK010000184.1:0-14252 GCA_031414415.1 Acidobacteriota bacterium | reverse complement strand
CGTATAATTCGCCAAATAGACGATTCCCATTCCGCCTTTGCCAAGTTGTTTTGCAATTTTGTATTTTCCGTAAGCGTCATCGTCAACATTCTCTTCAACGGGAAAGAGCCGCATTATGTTGTCGAATAAGGTTTTATCATCACCACATTTTTCTAAAATGAAGTTTTTTCGCTCTTCTGCGTCTTTGATGTCAAAGGCTTCATAATAGATTTCGTATTCTTTATTCATAACAATTTAGTTAAGTTTGGCTATTCTTGGATATGCCGTTAAAATTATAGCAAAGTTTTTTTACGGTTTATTCGCAATTTTTTCGTTAATTATTATGAACGAAGATGTTTCAAAATTATGCACAAGAATTTTATTTGTAATTCATTTTTGTTACATTTTGGTTTGAAAATTCAAATGTAGGAAGAATTTGATATTGGTTTTTCTTTTGTTTTACGTTATACAATACAAGGAGATTTTTATGAACAAAAAAATATTATTAACTTTCATTTTCGTTGGAATTATTGCGGTTTTGGGTACGGTTTCGGCTAAAGCCCAAGCTAATTTAATGAGTAAATATTCTTATCAAATGTCTATTGATGATGGGCGGAACACGCTGGATTTGATTTTTGAATTGAGGGCGAAAAACGTTGTAGTTTATCGAAACGAACAAAACGGTGAAGAGACACAAAAGCGTTTCGGCACTTGGAATTGGAGTAAAAAAACTAATCGAATCACAATAATTATGCCGCCCGTCAAGAAAAATCCGGTGCAAGGTCAGGAAAAAAAATTAACTTTTGTTTTCAGTCTTGCTGGTAAAAACTTGAAATTAATCAAGGATTTACCATACAAAACCGGCAAGGGCGAAATTTATCAAAGACAAAATTAGAGGAAAAAACCATGATAAAGATATTGATATTATTGATATTAACAATTCCGACTGTTTTAAACGCACAAGATAACTCGTGCAAAAATAAAGTTGTAAATGACCTAGAAAAACGTGATTACACCAAATCAAGCACTTTTTCGTTTGACGTTGATGGCGACGGCGAAAAAGATGTTTTTACACACCGAACCTATAAAATAAAAGTCGCGGGAAAAACCAAAATCAAAGAAACGCATTGGATTTCGTTTGATTTAAAAACCAGCAGCGGGAAAACACTTAAATCTTTTTTTAAATACAAATACGGCACGAATTTAGCGGATTATTGGATATATGCTTTGATTCCTTGTCAGTTAAATAAAGATAAAAAAATTGATTTGTTGTTTTATACAGGTGATGACACAAGCGATGAAACTATAATTCTTGAAAATCGCATTCAGTTTTTTAAAATTTATAGCAGAACATCGAAGATTTATTGAGTATATTTGATTTTTTTGTAACAGATAACTAAGAAAAATGTTAGGTTGTTTGTAACTTTTTTGCATTTACAAACCTGACAGAAAAATAAAAATTATTGCAAAATTTGCACTAAAATAGAGACATATTTATGAGTAAGAACTTTTTCAAAATTCAAAAATCAAATCTTTCCAATTGCTTTACGAAAGATTATTTATTGAAAATTATAATTTCAAGTTTATTTATTTTTTCAACAAATAGTTTTGCCTTGGCAGAACCAAAATCAGTCGAATTTCTTAACGAAACTAAACTAGCAAAATCGTTTACTGACGATTTTCAAATTGGGTTAAGTTACCTCGATAAAGGTGAAAACGAACAAGCAATTGTTTATCTGTCTCGGTTTATAAAAACTAATTCTCAAAATGCTTCTGCATATTATAATCGTGGAATTGCTTATTTAAATCTGAAAAAGTATGAAACTGCTATTGGAGATTTTTCGACCGCAATTGACTTAGATGAAAATTATTCAAATGCTTATATCAATCGCGGTTTGGCTTATTATTTATTAGAAAATCACGAGCTGGCAATAAAAAATTACACCAAAGCTATTCAACTTAATCCCGAAGCCGCAATTGCCTACAACAATCGTGGTTGGGCATATAAAGCCTTGGGAAAAGTAGAGTTATCAAATGCAGACTTTGCCAAGAATAAGGAATTAGTTGAAAAAAATAAAACGCCTGCACCAATTCCAACTCCAAATCCAACTCCAATTCCAAGAAAAGATGACGTGCCAAATGTGTCCAATACTGACCCAAATGCAGTTAAATGGACACCTGTTGTTGAAATGAATAATCAAATTTTCCCATCATTTTTTCTTGCAACAGCGACTCAACCTGTTATTGAAAGCACGGTTTCAGGTGTGATTGGAGATGCACAAGGAAAAATTGGGATGTATTTTGTTAATTCTGTTCCAAATACAAAAATTAAATTAGCAATTGAAATTGACTCAATTTTAAAATATCAGGAATTTGAAGCAACTCTCTCTGAACAAAATAAGTTTTACCAAATTTATCCAAAACTTGTTTGGAATTGGGATGCACTAAAACGACAAAAAAAGGCAACTCCAGCAAACGCAACGTTTACGCTTTTCATAAATGGAAAAATGGTTGAAAAGAAAACTTTAGTTGTCAGAATTCGCTCAATTAATGAGGCAGTTTATGCATATAGTTATCAGCTTGACGAAAATCGCTGGGCAAATACGAGTTCCCTTTTTGCTGCTTATGTAAATGAAGATCACGAATGGATTGACCAAATTTTAAAAGAGGCTTTGCAATCAAAATTAGTTGATTCTTTTATCGGTTATCAAGGAAAACCAGAGCAAGTTATCAACCAAGTGTTCGCAATTTGGTATGTTTTACAAAAACGCGGCTTCAAATATAGCAGTATTACAAACACTTCTGGAAGCGGAACAACTGACAAAGTTTTTAGCCAATATGTCAGATTATTTGAGGAATCAATTAATGCTTCTCAGGCAAATTGTGTTGACGGAACGGTTTTAATTGCCTCAATTTTGAAAAAAATCGGCATTAAAGTTGGACTTATTTTGATTCCTGGTCATTGCTTTCTTGTCTTTGATGCAACCGGAAATGGCGATTGGCGTGGAGTTGAAACGACGATGATGGGCAATGTCGATTTTGATAAATTTCCTGATACTGAATCCAAAATTAAGGCTTCAGTTCAAGGATTTTTAGATGCTGTCGCGTCTGGAAACAAAACCTTTGCAGAAAGTCTGGTAAAAATTAATGAAGGCAATCCACAATATAAATTTGTAGATGTGGACAAAGCCAGAAAATCGGGCATTTTTCCGATTGCTTGGTAGTTTGAACAAATAATATTGTTTTACAGCCATTAAATTGTTCACATTTATCGCTGAGATTTGATACAATTAAGATGAAAGCGTTCGTCTTTCATCTAAAAAAAATCTCATGCAATCAAAAGAAAATCTCGAAATTACAGGAAATTTATCAGAACATTCACTTCTCGAATTATTGACAGAAAGTTCTGTTGCGTCACTGAACGGCTCTTTTCGCCTTTCAAATCAACAGTTTAAAGCGATTATTTATCTTCGCGATGGCACTGTGGTTTTTGCAGCGTCCAATTCTTTACGGCATCGTTTGTCTGAGTTATTAATTGGAACTGGAGAAATTACACGTGAACAAATCGCTCAATGCCAACCTTTTGCAAACGATCATAATTTAGCTCAAAAATTAATAGAAAAAAACTTATTGGCAAAAAACGATCTTGATGCAGTATTTTCTTACCAACTTAAAGATATTTTGACAATGGCACTCGATTTGTCTGTTGGCGAATGGGTTTATAGTCCGTTTGCACGTGCAAAAGCAGACATTGGGTTTTCGGTTGAGCTTAGCGAAATATTGATTCACCAATCAAGAAAATTAAGTTTGGAAGAAGCTCAAAATAAGATCGACATAACTCAAGAAGTTTTTTCAAACAGTCGTAAGTCTGCTGTTTATCTTAAATTAAGCCCGCAAGAGGAATATATTCTCTCGCGGATAGATGAATTTGCTTCGGTCGATTATTTGACAAGAGTTTGCGGAATGCCAGCAAATATGATTTCTCAAAGCCTTTATACACTTTGGGTTAGCGGTTTGGTAAGCAGAACGAACTATAAATCAATATTTACAGACGAACAAATTGAACGCTTCAAATCTTCTAATTTTCAAATTTCTGAAAAGCCAGTTCAAAAAGTTTTAATTGAAACAAAAGTTGAAGAAATTAAAATAGAATCTGAAATTTTGACAGAAAACAAAGTAGAGAATTTACTTTCAGAAGATCTTACGATGGATATTTATCTAAAATTAGTTGAAAGTTCAGAAGACCATTATTCTACCCTAGGTTTGAAAGAAAAAGCTGATTTGAGTGAAATCAAAAAAGTCTATTTTCAGATGGCAAAACTGTTTCACCCTGATAAATTTCATAATGAAGAAGAGGTTTTAAAAAAACGGATTCAAAATGCTTTCACCAACATTGCACAGGCTTATGACACTTTAAAACGACAAGATTCTCGTGAACTTTATGACTTCAGACTTCGTCGTCGTCGTGAAAATGCTGAAATAACGGCGGAAGAACAAACAGAGAGTTTGAAAAATGGAGAAACACCAACAGTTGATGCTGTTAAACCCGGAATGGCTGATAAAATTCAACTTGCAAAAAATTATTTTAACAAAGGTTTTGACCTTTTGATGGCTCAAGAAGAAGAAAAAGCAGTCGCATTTTTAGCAAACGCCGTAAATTTAGACGGCAATGTTGCAAGATATCACGCATATTACGGCAAATCTTTAATGACCAACAAGAAATTTCGGCATCAAGCAGAACACGAAATTCAAGCCGCAATTAAACTTGAGCCTCAAAACGTAAGTTTTAAGATTATGTTAATTGAGTTTTACATCGAAGTTGGGTTAATGAAACGGGCAGATGGCGAACTCACACGGTTTATTGCCGCTTATCCTGATAATAAGGAAGCTCAATCGTTACTCGACAAGATTGTAAAATAGTTGCAAAATAGGCAACAGAATTTAACGAAAAAATATGTCTAAAAATGAGACAAATGAATACAAAGCAGACGAACGCCTATTAAAAATCGCTGCTTTAATGGATGATTTTGAAGGTTATCAGCATCCGCACGCTGAGCGAATGGTGGTTTTAGTTGAAGCAATCGCCCAAAAATTTAATCTTTCATCTCACGACCGTTTTACGCTTCGTCAAGCAACGCTAATTCACGACATCGGCGAAGTTGTAATGAATCGCAGTTATTTGCAAGTAAATCGTGTTTTGAATGACGGCGAACGGATTGATATGCAACGTCATCCGGTTATTGGCGAGCAAGAATCGGCAAAGCGAGGTTTAGATCGAGCAGTTCAATTGCTCGTTCGTTGGCATCACGAATGGTGGAATGGAGCAGGTTATCCTGATGGTTTAAACGGCGAACAAATCCCACTTTCGGCGAGAATTTTGCGAGCTGTTGATACTTATTGTGCACTTACTGATTCGCGACCTTATTCGCAAGCAATTTCAGAATCTGAAGCAAAACGCTATCTCATTGAATGGTCAGGAATCGAATTTGACCCAAAGGTTGTGATGGCATTTATTTCACTCGAAGATTTAAAAGAACTAGATTCTTTTGCCGCATAAGACTAATATGTTGAACAATAAAAACGTTAATCCGCGAGGCTGGCTGGCATTTGAATTAAATGTTTTGCGACGCTTAAAATTTAAATCAATCGCTTTTCCATACACCGGCGATTCGACTTTAGCGACAAATTTAAAACGTTGGAATATTCGAATTTCGTCAAATGACACAGCTCTTTGGTCTTGGACAAACGCGATTGCTAATATTCAAAATAACAGTGAAAAACTGAGTGAAGCTCACGTAAAAATTGCTCTCGAAGACGTTTATGTTCCAAATTTTCGATTGCAAAATCCTTCATTGCGAAAATGGTTTAATGAAACTGACTCGTGGTGGTTTGATAATCTCAGAAATAATATCGAAAAACTCGATTCGCCAATTGCAAAAGCGATTGCGTTGTCAATTGGAATGGCTGTCGGCGATTATTTATTGTCATTTGACGCGGAAACTATGGAACTTCGGCAACCACTTTCCAGCGTTTTCACAAAACTTTGGAGCAATCAGCTTGAGCCGATAAATAACGGTCAAAACAATCCTTGTTCAAACAAAACTGCTGAAGGATTTCTTGCCGAAAATTACTCAGATTTGATGTTTTTGCGTCTTCCGCAAGCACACGGAATGAGTTTTAAAGACTCACTTGGTAAAGCCGCGTGGCGTGAAGAATGGATTCGCGAAAGTGATGATTTTTGGGAAATTCTCGATACAGAACAGACCGGAAAACTCGGCTCAAAAATAAAAAGCCGCTTGCAGTATATCAAATTAACTGAAAATATTTTGCGAACAGCTTCGCACATTCCAAACTGGGCAATTGCCCACGTTGAAGATGGATTTATTTCTACTCAAGACATTGTTGAAACTATTAATAAAATCCGCAAAGTTGATACTATTTACACCAAAGATTTCTCAGAACTTACTGGCGTTAAAGCAGTTATGATTACGGCTTAACTTAGATTTTACTTAACTGATAATTCTAAATCACCTTTTGAGCTTCTAAAAAACCAGATAAACGCCGCAAATGCTGTCAACACACCGGAAATAATTGTTAGCATTTGAGGAGAAATATAGAGCAAAGATATGCCTGATAAATATAAAGACAAACTGAAAACTGTGATTTCCAAACCTCGATCAAGCGTTGAAATTCTTCCGCGAATGTAGTCAGGCAAAGCGTGTTGGAAAAGTGTTTCTTGCATCGCATATTCAACGCCAATTACTACTCTCGAAATAAAAAATATCAGACACGAAAGCCATAATGTTGGCATAATTCCGGCAATTGCAAATAAAACACCTTGAATGATTAACGACCAACCAATAAACGCACTCGTTAATCCTTTTTTCTCAATCCAAGTTCCAATCCGATGTGCGATAAACATTCCGGTTGCAAGCCCTAAACCGTTTGCTGCCCACAACATACCGACGGCAAAATCTGCACTCCATTGTTCTTTTTCTGCGTAAACAACTCCGCCGAGACGCTCTAAAATAAGTTGAATTGCACCGCCACCAAATGCCCAAATTAAATTCATCAAGACAATTGTAAACACAAAAGGTCGATTTTTTATAAACTGAAAACCTTCCCACATTTCTTTAAAAAATGCCTCTTTTATTCGATTTTTTGTTTCTTCTTTGGCAGTTGCAGCCTCAGGAATTAACCAAATTGTATATGCCGAAACAAGAAACGAGAGCGAATTTATGATAAAAGCGACTTTGTAACCGAAATATGAAGCGGCAATTCCGCCGAGTGCATTTCCAACTGCCATCAACAAAAACCTTGATGAAAACATCAAAGCTGTGCCGGCAAGTAGTCCATCTTTTCCAACTAAATTGGGAGTTACAGCACTTTTTGCACCATCAAAAAGCGAAGCTGCAACTGACATTAATACTGAACCAACATAAGCAATCCACAAATCTTCAGGATTTTCGATAAATAAAAAACTTAATGCTAAAAATATCCGAACTATATCGGTAATAAGCATCAGTTTCCAACGAGAAACTCTATCCGCAAGTGTTCCGGCAAAAGGCATCAACAACGCCCACGGCAAGGTTCTACAAATTAATAAGGTTGTAATTGCGGCAACTGATGAACCAGTAATTGAACGAACCAAACCTGCACCAGCGATAAAATTAAACCAATTTCCAAGCTCAGACGCATATTGTCCCGCCAATAAATAGCGGAAATTTCGATATTTTTTTACTACTTGCCAATTTGTTAAATTCATAAAAAAACCGTCAGGCTTTAAACCTAACGGCTAATACCTTTAAACTAAACTAATTTTTAATTACCTGTGAAATTTGGCTTTCTTTTTTCGAAAAACGAGATTACACCTTCGCGAAAATCGTTGGATGCACCAGATTCAATCTGACATTGATGCTCAAGTTTGAGCTGTTCATCAAGATTATTAGAAAAAGTTGCGTTGAGCATTTTCTTGATTCTTCCAATTGAACCGGTCGGCATTAAAGCAAGCCGTTTTGCAAATATAAATGCTTCCGTTTGCAGACTTTCGCTTGAAACAACGCGGTTGATCATCCCAATTTGTAATGCTCTTTCAGCGTTGACCGAATCGCCAGTCATAAATAATTCGGCAGCAATTTTTTCACCAACAACTCTAGGCAAAAAGAAACTTCCGCCACAATCGGGCGTGAGTCCAATTTTCGAAAAGGCTTCATTAAAAATTGCATTTTCGTCAGCAATCACTAAGTCACACGCGAGTGCAAAATTCGTTCCTGCTCCTGCACAAACACCATTAACTGCTGCAATAAAAGGAATTGGAGTTTCGCGAATGAGAGAAATAACACCGTGTAAAATTCCAAGTGGCTCTTCAAAAAATGCTGCAATATTACCAGTTTGAGATGCAATTTGTTGCATTTCGCGTAAATCTCCGCCGGAGCAAAAAGCTCTGCCATTTCCAGTTAAAACAATTGCTCTCGCTTTTTCAGCAATCGCTTGATGAATTGCTGAAGTTAAATCTTTTGTCAGTTGTTGCGACAAAGCATTTAACGCTTCTGGACGGTTAAACGCAATGATTGCAACATTTTCCGTTAAATTGTAGTTTACAGTTTCAAAACTCATAATATTAAGCCGTTTTTCTAACTTTACTTGCTTGAAAACAATCTTTACACAAAATTGAGCGACCAACTTTAGGCTGAAACGGAACTGTGTCCGGCTTTCCGCAGTTATCGCATGCAATTGTGTAACGTGTTGTCGAGTCTGCTTTTGCCAAATTCTTTTTTGAACGGCATTTTGGACATCTTTGCGGCTGAGCAAAGTTTTTTCGATAAAAGTCTTCTTGTTCTTTTTCGAGATAAACAAAAATTTCTTTGCACTGAATACAAGGAATTTCCAAATCTGGCATATTTTCTCCTAAACTTCTAGAAGTTTAACTCACACACGAACAACTTCAAAGTCGCAAAAATAAATCTTAAATCTGAGTTTCAACTTTAACCGCGTGATTAACCGAAGGATTTCCCTTTCCTAAATTTGGAGACATTCGAATTGCGAGAGTTATGTATTTTTTTGCTATTTCGACTGCTTCAATCAATGTTTTACCGTTTGCAAGATTTGCGGCAATTGCCGATGAAAGTGTGCAACCTGTTCCGTGTGTTGACTTTGTGTCAATATATTCAGCTTCGAAAGTATATTTTTCATTCCCAATAAACAGATAATCGACAGCTCTTTTATCTTCACTTTTCACTTTTAACTTTTCACTTTTTACTTCAAAAAAATGTCCGCCTTTTATCAAAACAGCTTTCGCACCAAAATTTTGCATAATTTTTGCGGCTTCGGCAAAATCGCTTTCTCTTTCAATCGCGATTCCACTTATTCTTTCTGCTTCAGAAATATTTGGCGTAATAATGTCAGAAAGTGGAAATAATTTTTCGATTAGTGATTTTAGAGCGATGTTGTCAATCAAATCAAAGCCCGAAGTTGAACGCACAACCGGATCAATAACAATATTTTTTAGTTTATTTTCCGATATTATTCTCGCAATTTCTTCAATTATTTCGACTGTCGGCAACATTCCAGTTTTAACCGCAGAAACTTGGATATCATTAATTATCGGCAAAATTTGCTGCCGAACTGAATCAGCAGTTTGCGAAATTGAACCAAAAACTCCGCAAGTGTTTTGAAATGTAACTGATGTAATGGCAGAAGTTGCAAAGCAATCAAACGCCGTAAACGCTTTAATATCAGCAATTATTCCGGCTCCACCGTTCGGATCAAGTCCGGCAATTGACAATACAACTTTCATTTCTTTACAGATTTTCTAACTGTGTGCTTCGCGATTCTATCTTCATTAACGACAACACCAATTCCTGGTTTTTCAGGTGCAATAATTGTCCCATTTTTTGTAATTGTAACTTCGGGTTCAATTATATCTTCGTGCCAATATCTTTTGCTTGCCGAAACATCGCCCGGAAGTGTAAATCCGGCAAGAGTTGACATCGCAACGTTGTGCATTCGACCAATTCCGGCTTCGAGCATTCCGCCACACCAAATATCAATTTTCGCCTCGCGACATATTTCTTCGAGGCGTTTTGATTCGCTGTGTCCGCCAACTCGTCCGTTTTTGACGTTGATAATTTTGCACGAACTTAACTCGATTGCTTTCCTCGCATCTTCGGGCGAATGGATTGATTCGTCGAGGCAAATTGGTGTCGAAATTTCACGTTGAAGTTTCGCATGATCGAGCATATCATCGTGCGAAAGCGGCTGTTCGAACATCATCAGCTTAAATTCGTCCATACTTTTCAAAAGCTCAATATCTTGAAGTGTGTAAGCCGAATTTGCATCGCCCATCAGCAAAATGTTTCCAAACTTCTCGCGAACACGTTTAACGACCTCATAATCCCAATGTGGTGCAATTTTTATTTTAATTCGCTTGTAACCAGCATCTATTTCGGTCTGAATTTTTTCGATTAATTGCTCAACTGAATCTTGAATTCCAATCGAAACACCGCAGGCAATTTCATTCTTTGTTCCGCCCAAATGTCGCCACAATGGAACATTCAAACTCTTTGCTTCTAAATCCCAACAAGCTGTTTCAATCGTTGCTTTTGCCATCCGATTTCCGCGAACGTGCTTCATTAAATCCCAAATATTTGCCGCTGATTCTACATCTTTTCCAATAACCATTGGCGACAAAATTTCGTTCAAAACCGACCAACAACTTTCAGTCCATTCTTCGCAATAACTCGGAGATTCCCCAGCCGTGCATTCGCCCCAACCTTCATTTCCAGCAGAATCAGTAACTTTTGCTAAGATAATCCGGCGTTCGTAAGTTCTACCAAAACTGGTTTCAAAAAAGTGAACGAGTGGAAGTTTGATTTCTGTAAATTCTATTTTTGTAATTTTCATAAAAAATAACACGAATGAAATTTGAATATTTCATCCGTGTAAATAAGTTAAAATTTAAATCAAAAAATTACCAGCGAACCGGACGCAAATCAGGTCCAACAACGTGTGCACCTGAAAGAACAAAATTACCATTACGGTTCGGATCAAGCAGATTTGCACCATCAGAGTGGATAAAATGTGATCCATACCAAAGAACTACATCTTGCCCAACAATCGACTCATTATTTAAAAATGGTGTCATATTAATCGCGGTTCCAGAGCCACTAACACTGTTATAGCCATCGTCCAATTCGTTTTGAAAAGCCGTTCCGCCAACAACATTTTTGTATTTTGTAACCCACATATCGCCGCGTCCGTAGTTGTCAGCAACGCCATCAGTAATATTTGGGACGAGCATATACGCTTCGTTACCACTCGCATTTTGCACGAGCAAACTACGATTTAACTGATAACTTCTAGTTCTTGCTGATTCAATTGTCAACGGTCTGAGAAATTTTCGACCACGTTCAATTTGAAAAACATTATTTTCTGCATTGACAATGTCCATATCAAAACGCCAGTAAACGTGATGGTTGTGAACTGAGCAAACGCACGAATTATCTGTTGCACCAAACCCAAATCGCGGGCGAATTACGCCATCGTTAGCAAACCGCCATTCCATAATGTAACGATACCAACCAGCTTGTAATTCAGTGACCAAAACGGTTTCGTTGTTTTGTGTATAAACCGCAACACCGCGGAAATTTCCGGTATCAATTCCTGTTTCAAGTGCGGTTGTCGCAACTTGTCCGGCGGCTACAATTCTAATTCCTGGTGCCGGATCAGTATTTCCGGTTGTTGGCGTTGCAAATTGATCTTCTTGATATTGCCAATCGCGATAAGGTCCGCAAGCACCATTCGGATATTCAACGTTTAAAACCGGTGCGTGACCGCGTTTCATCACCATTTTTCCGAGATATTTTACGTTTTGAACTTCGACACCAGAAGCTCGCGTTCCTGAAGAAGCCGTCGGACGAATTATTCGCATTTCCCACAAAGGCGAGCCATTTTGCGAAACAACCATATCGTATTGTCCGGCAGTGCCGCGACTTGATGTTGCTTGTCCAGCATCTGGAATTCCACACGCTTCTGGAGTTGCTTTCGATTGTGTCGGAGCATTTTCAGCATATCTAATCACTTGCTGGCGTAACATATCAACACTCACAACTTCGTTTATCGCTGACGAATCAACTCCCATAACTCCAATGTTTACAAGGCGTTGGTTAGTTCCTTCAGGTGTTGTGACATCTGGCATTGGTCTGAAAGTTTTGATTTCGTTTGATTTAAAAAGCGACACAAAATTATTGTCACGTTTTAAAATTCTAACGGCTTCTTCAAATTCTTCATCATTTGGAGTTGGTTGATAGGCTTCTTCGCGAATAGTAATTTGTCCAGCTTCGTCAAATTTACCTTGTGCAACTAAAGTTCTATTTTTTGTATAATCATAAAAAACGGCGTTGTATGATGTCGGCATTTGTTGCTTAACAGACGTTTTGTCTTCATTTTCAACAAATTCAAAACTCAACAAACGATATTTTGAACCGTTTAATTCTGCCTGAACAATTTTGCTTCTTTCTACTTGCAAAGTCGCCCGATCAACATCTTCCTGGCTTCTGCCAACCGGAACAATTTTGATTTGAACTTCACTTTGCGTTTTTCGAGAAGGTTTTGTCGTTTTTTCTGATGCTATTGAAAACGAAATAAGCGACATAACGCTTAAACAAACTATTAAAATCCTTGTCATTGTAACTCCTAAATATATGATTTTGGAAAAATTTTCTTAATTGAAAATTAACATTTTACAACCATCAAGGTCAAGTATTTGCAATACTATTCTGCGTTTTGGTAACACTTTTAGAATCCTAATTTTCTAATCATTGAAGCCAAAATATCTTTTTCAACGTGATTTAACTCAAAAGAAAGCTCATCAAAAAGATTTGCGAGATTTACCAAGCTAATAGCTTTTTGACTTTCGTCCAAAATAAGACTTACATTTTCGAGCGATTCTGTTGCTAATTCCCTCGAAATTTGAATATTTTCAAATTTAAAAAAACTTCGTGAAAGCATTTGTAAAGCATCAATTTTTATAGAAAGTTGCGGAATTGTTTCAGCTAAAAGTTTTGCTTCGTTCAAGTATTTACTCGCTTCTTCTAGTTTTTCAGCTTTTTCTAAACCATCAAAACTGTTGATTAACGTAAACGTCTTTTCTGATTCAGATGAAATTAAATTAAATGATTGTCGTGACAATTCTGTTTTATCTTTTGAGAGACAAATTTCAGAAATCTTTCCTAAAGCAAAATTTCGTAAATCTTCGTCGTTTACTTCGCAGGCAAACTGAATCGCACTTTCCAGCTTATCGAGAATCGCAAAACGGATTGCAATTGTCGCTAAAAGTTCGAATTTGGCTTGCGAATTTCGAACTTCTTTATCTGTTTGCGACTTTAAAATAGTGTGCGATTCAACTAATGCTTCCAACGCGTCAGAATGTTCACCTTTTGCAAAATATTCATTCGAAAATCCAAGTAAACACGAGGAAATTTGGTATTTATCAGTTAATAAATCTAAAGTTCTATCAGCTAAATCAACGCTTCCGGCACGAAAATAAAGTAATGAAATTTGTGCCAGATTGTGTTCGCGATGAGCACCTTCAATTAATTCACAAACACTTTGGGCTTTTGCTAAAACCTCAATCGCCCGATCGTTTCGCTTTTCGTCAATAAAACTGGCAACAATTTCAAAATAAGCACGAACTTTTTCTTCATCGAAAGTTATTTCTTCTGCAATTTTAGCAGCCTCATCAAGTTGTTTGTGTGCGACTAAGGCGTGAACTTTTGTCAGCGGAAACTCAATTTTATCAATAGTTTGCAATGCTTCTGACAAATCTTGATGAATGGCGATTGCATAAAAAGCATTAGATTGATCGCTTAATTCTCCGGTTATTTCAAACGCTTTTGTAAAATCTTTTTGCTCAGCTTTGACAGCAATTATTTTCTCTTTAGCAAGAATTTGTTGTCCAAAATCTTCCACTGCCTCTCCAAGTTGCAACGCATATTCATCGTCTTTGAGTGCCGCACATTTGCTTGCAATTTCAATAAGCAAGCCATCTCTGACAAAAGAATCTTCAATTGTGTCAGCAAGATCAGCAGCAAAATCAACATTATCTTGAGCTAGATAATGTTGAATAATTTCTTTCAACGCCTCGCAATGTCCATCAGAACTGCGGATTTTGGTCGATAATAATGTGGCACAAGTTAGTAAATCGTTTTTGGCTTTTTCAATCTCAATATTCATTTAAATTATTATAGATTTTGTCGGAGAAAAAATCTAAGAGA
>JANNVK010000183.1:0-27689 GCA_031414415.1 Acidobacteriota bacterium | reverse complement strand
TCTAAATATAAAAATAGTCCTTCTGGCAATTGTTTAAATTGTAGTTTTTGTTTTAAACCAAATAATATTGCGTCTTTAACGGTGTCTTTTAAACCTGGCAAGAATATATAATTTGCTATTCGCCCAAATGCTGTTGCACTTCGCAAATCGTATCGACTTTAACTTCAACATCGAAACCTTCTGATGTAATTCTCAACGCTTGATAAATTGGTGGTAAGTAATCGCTCGAAAACTCGATATCAACTACTGGTCCAATAATTTGTACAACTTTTCCAATCGCTTGATTGCTTGCCATTTTATTTAATATGCTCCTCTCTAAATAGACGAAAAAGGTATGAAATCCAAAACAGAAATATTATCACAACCAAATAAAGCTACGCAAAACGAGATTGTGAAATCTCTCAAAAAGCTCGTGATTAGTGACATTGACTTAAAAATATTGACTTCCTGATTAAGTTCTTTGTAATATTTTGTTATGGCAAGATTTCTCCCGATAGTTTATCAAAATAATTTTCTTGGCAGAGATGCCTCGGCTATTTGGCACGTTCAAGATAAATGGACAGGCAGACGCGGTGTTTACAGCGGATTCGTTGAAAGCAAATCTGATTTTGCAACCAAAAAAGATTTAGCACGGCTGATTACCGGCAATGAAGATGATTGGACAACGCTCGGTGTTCGAACTAAGAATGTCAAAGCTGGACAAAGAATTAGCATTGCTCCATTACTAGCCATACTTGAAAATAAACTTCGACAGGAAGACGTTCAGATTGCTGCAGGTGGAAGATTGAACACTAGATTTTCTGAGCCACTATATAATTCTGATGGCTTCGAGATAACCAATTTCGCAACAATTACGGTAAGTGAAGGTTCTCAAGCTGATGTCATTAATAGTTATTTTGGAAATACACCTTATCAAGAAGCAGATTGCGACTATGCGATCAGATTAGTCTTTAGTAAAGCAATTTTAGAAACCATAGGCAAAGCAGCTTACGACGCAACCGGACAATATATTGGGAGTATTCCAACGATAAATGTAAACTCAAAATCAATGTTAATTGGTGATAGAGGTTGGCTTCAAAACTACACTGATTATAAAAAGAAATATGAAGATTACTCGTTTAAAACAACTCAAAAAATATCTCAAGGTTATTGGCAAGCAGAAAACGTAATAAAAGTTACAAGTAATCTTTATTGGGGTTTTACAGGTGATAATCTTATAAGAACTTCGAAGGAATGGGAAGCCCATTTGAGAGAAGCATACAATAAACCCGGCGGACAAACCTTCGGGAGACAACGGCAAGACCCTTTACCAGGTTTTACAGGCGGATTTGATTTTATTGATGTTGGGGCGATTGCATTACCGGTTTTTCTCTATCAAACTACCGAGATGGAGCAGTAAATATGATTAAATTTATAGCTAAATTTGTGTTTAACCCATTACTAATGAGTTTGTTTTTTTTCGGTTGCTTTCATCAACAAGAGGTAGTTAGCCAAAAACAAGAAGAAATTAAACAGAAAGACAGAATAACTACGAGTGAAGAACTCAAAGAAGCATGGCAAAAGGAAGCCTCAGAAGTTCCGAGGAAAAAAGAATTTGCTGGCAAAACTACCTATATTTTGATGGAAAAATTGAAAATTACGGAACAATCTGTAATTGACTCCGAAACCAAACGAATTCTTGCTGATAACTTACTATTAATGGATTTACAAAAAAATACTTTTGATATTATTTTTCTTGATATTTTAATTTTCAACGAGTTAAAGTCTAAAAATTACGAAAAACTTCTGTCTATTCTATCTAGCAAGTGTCCTATTTACCTAGGATTTCTGGCTATTGAAGATTATTTCGCAGTTAATTCCATCGACAATATCAATATATTCTTCGAAGCATATAAGCAAGCAAAAACTCCTGATGCAAAGTTTTGGACATTATTTACCCTAAGAAGAATCTTCAGAAAACAAAGGAAACTCTTCCCTGATGATGATGCGAAATTCGTTGAAGAAAGCAAAAAATGGTTTGATAAAAATAAAAAAAACATAACTATTAATCCTTCTTATCGTGTCGGTTATCCTGAATTAACTTTCGAATACAAAAAATGGTATCGAATCTTCAAACCTGAAGTAAAACTCCGTCCTGAAAGTCCTTTCGCTGATCCAAATGCTGAAATACGAGAAATAATGGAATTGTTTATTCTTAAGAAACCTAAAAAGAAAAAACATTAATTTTATTATTCATTGCTTCGCTGCATTCGGCGAATTTGAAGCCACAGGAAACGCGTTTCCTTTTTTCGGAACTCTGTTTGCCATTGCTTTTCCTTCGGTGGATGTCCACGGCTGACCATAAAAAAGCGACGTTGACGCACCGCCAAGCCTTCCGTCTAATACACTTCCGCCCGCCGGAATTTCCATATCAACCAAAAATGTGTTGTAGCCGAGATTGATATTTCCGCGTTGTTCGGGGTGTAATTCGGGCATTCCGTTTGCACCGACCTTAAAGCGAATTGTCCGCCAAACTACGTTATCTTTCCCGATTTTGCATTCCCAATTTCCTTTGTAATCTTCTAAAGCGGGACGATTTTCGCGGGTTTTCTGCCACGTTATCGGCAAACTCGTATTTAACATTTGGAAGCGAATTTTATCTTGAAAGGGCATTCCGGCTTTATATTTTGGCGAAATTCGGTCTTGATAAATTTCTTGATAATAAAATTCATATTTTGATTCGGCGAGAGTTGCGTAAGGAAGCGGTCCGGGCATTGGCACAGGTTTTCCGTCCACCGAACAACTTACCTGAGCGTGCGGCGGAACAATTCCTTCCTCGCTTGGCGAAAGGCTGAAATGCAATTCAATTCGATTTTCACCGCTTCTGTCGGGACTTTGACGGACATCAAAATACGGAATATAACCCGTCGGACGCAAGAAAATAAAAGCAACCGGAGCTTCGTTGTGTCGGTTGATAATGTATCGCGGCGGTTCATTTCCGGGTTGTTGACCTTGCGGAACTCGTGCGATTGGACGAACATCAATTTTATAAGTGCGGACGAGTTTTTCCGCTTTCGTCTCGCCATTTACGGTAAAAACTTTAACTTCAAATTCGCCCGTTTCTTTGGTGGCAGATTTGCCGAGCCAACATTCTGTCGTTCGCAAAAAACTTTCGTCCACGTCATTTGCAGATTTTCGATAAGCCCACGCTTCGCAACGGGTTGAAAAAACTTGCTTGCCGGCTTTGGAAATGACGAAATTTATTTGGCTTCCGTTTGGATAATTCCCGATGATGCGAACCCAATATTTAAGCGTCCAACCCGTTGAAGTTGGAATATTATTGCCAGTCAATTCGGTGGTTGAATATGCTTCAAACCAAGTAAAACCATCGTCCACAACGTCTTGGCGTGCGGCAAAAGAAGTTAAAGTGATCAAACAGACTGTTATCAAAATAAATGTGATTTTTTTCATAATTTGTAAATGTCAGGCGAAACCGAAATTCCGCCTTTTTTGCTCCCATATAATTTATTTTTCAGGCGAAGGTGTTGGTGCGGGAACTCCAATCTGCTTTGTTGCTGGCGAAGGTGTTGGAGCCGGAATTCCGCGTTTTCTACGCGATCGTGCTGGACTTCTCACCCAATCGTCCATGTCATTGCAACAACCTTTCACCCTTGGTTTCTTGATTTTGACATTGGCGTTAATGCTGGATGACTTTATACGCTTACGCGGCGTAGCACTTGGTATTGTATTGCTGCTTGCTTCGGTTGCTGTTGGTTGAAACGCAAACATTGAAATTACGAATGTTGCGATGATAATTGCGATTATTGTTAAATTGAATTTTTTCATTTTTATTTTCTCCTGACTTTTTGAAATTTCCAGCTTAGTTTTTTCTCTTTCGCGGCTGCTTTCGTCGCTCAGTTTCAGTACTCAACCCGCCCACACTTTTGAATGTTTTCGTTGACTTAACCTTAGTCCTTTTAACTGTTACAGGCGATTGAATTGTTTTTGGACGTTTGGCTCTTGGACTTGGCGTAACTGTTGGCGAAACATTGTTGCTGGCTTCGGTTGCTGTTGGTTGAAACGCAAACATTGAAATTACAAATGTTGCGATGATAGTTGCGATTATTATTAAATTTGCTTTTTTCATTTTATTTTTTCCTTTTTTAAATCAATAAACGAAGCAAGCAAACATTTCCGCTTGCTTCGTGTTTTCATATTTGCGTAAATTAGTTTCCTATTTCCCAATTTGGTCCGCCAAAACTTTTGTTCGCATTACAAGTTGGGCTTGCCGGACTAAACTCTTTGCTGCTAACTTCGCTAGACCAAGTTGCTCCGCGTCCTTTTCCTTTCCATTCATAAACGAATTTTACCTTTGTTAAATCTTCGCCTTCCGCATCAGGAATATTATTTGCTTTCGTGGTAAAAGATTCTCCTTGAGCATAAATCTTGCCCGGAAGGTCAATTGTATGCCAGTTTCCGCTTGCACGGTTGTAAACTTTTACTGCCATCATTTTGATTTGACCATTTTGATTGTGCTTGTTTACGCCGCTAAATGTGACATTCGTGCAAGCATCACCAAAATTGAAGTTGCTTGTTTCAAAAGAATTAGCTTCTACTTTTGTTTCTGAATTCGAGAATGTAAGTCCTAAAACACTTATTCCGACTGCGATTGCGATTGTTAAAATTACTTTTTTCATTTTCATTGTTTCCTTTTTTGTTTATTTTCGGGTGTATTATCCCGTTTCAGTAAGATTTTCTTACTAGAAAATTATTGTTACGGCTTGGTGTCCGTTTGTTTATTTGGGGCAGTTGTTTGCGAATTTTTAATCATTTTTCGCACCATCTTTCTTATAACTTTTCGTTTATTTGGCTTCACACCTGATTTTTCAGTAGTTGAATTTGCAGGCGTTTCAGTAGCTTCAACATCATTAGTATTAGCAGTTGTTGAACTATCAACTATCGATTCAGTTGTTGGCGTTTTTTCATTTATTGTGGACGCGGCTGCCGAACCTTGTGTTGTTGTCTCTGAACTTGTTTCAGTTATTTCCGTAGAAACTACTGAACTTTCAGCCGCTGAATTAGTAGTTTTTTCTTTTTTTACAACTCCTTTATTCACAGCCTTCAAGAACTTGCGAACTACATTTCCCTTACGCCTTTTAACTGTTGATTCCTCAGTTTTAGAAACGTCTTCCTTTGTTTCATTAACAGATGCAATTGTTGTTTCAGTTGTTTCGGCAACTACTTTAGTTTTTGCATTCGGTTTCGTTTGACCTACAGCTATCAAAGTAGAAACCAAACCCAAAACTACGATTGCGATTACGATTGAACTTTTCTTGAACATATCTTTCTCCTTATTTATTTTTTGTTGTAAAATCTAAGCGAAAGTTAAATTGGCTTCCGCTGTATTTGGTTGACACTTAACATATGAGAAGTTTGCGGTAAATGTCCTCAAAGATTCGCTCAAAAATTCTCAAAGTAATTATCAAAGCCCCTATGCGTAATGAAATCAACAACTTATATGAGTTTGCCGAATTCAAATTTGACGGCAACAAACAAAAACTTTGGAAAAATAATGATTTAATTTTGCTTTCGCCAAAGGCTACTGAGTTACTTGCGTTGCTTTTGGAAAAAAAAGGTGAGTTTGTTGATAAACAAGAAATCTTTGAAACTGTTTGGAAAGATACGTTTGTTGAAGACGGAGTGTTGACGCAAAATATCTACACTTTGCGAAAAGCGTTGGGCAATGATGCCGATGGTTTGCCGATAATCGAGAATAAAACACGGCTTGGTTATCGGATCGCGATTCCGATTTTTAGCGACACGGTTTTACTTGACGCGGAGACAGCGAGACGCGGAGACGCGGGAAAAGATGACGCGGAGACTCGGAGACAAGGAGACACGAAGAATAAGAATGCTGAGTTGTCCGACCTGAATCCGACAAAAATCGCTAACAAAAAAATCCCCGCGTCTCTGCGTCGCCGCGTCTCCGTGTCGTTCCTAATCGCCGCGTCAATCTTCATCGCCATCGCCGCAATCGGCTATCGTTATTTTCGTCCACAAATCGCTTCATATTTCCGCAAACCAATTGAATCTGTAAAATTTACGCAACTGACCAACACTAGCGATTTAGCTTCGGCGACTCTTTCGCCGGATGGAAATTTTTTGGCTTATATTCGGCAAAACAAAGTTTATTTAAAAGACGTTGCGTCAAATAAAGAAATTCCGCTAGAGATTCCGAATGTTCCTTCATTTCGGTCTTTGGAATTTTCTGCTGATGGGAATTTCCTTTATTTTTGTAACAACAGTGCTTATTTTGCCTCCTCAAAAATCCTCAAAGTCTCGCGTTTCGGTGGTGATACGGAGCTGATTGTCGAAAGAAATCAAGGTTTATTCAGTCTCTCGCCGGACAATAAATTTATTGCTTATTATGTTGGTTTACCAAATGAAGGCAGCAAATTAATTGTCAGAAATTTGGAAACCCGCGAAGAGAGAGCCGTTTTGCAGTTAGAACCTCTGCAAAGTTCTGTTACCAACAATAGTTCGCTGTCGTGGTCGCCTGATGGAAAACGAATCCTCAGTTCGACTCAATCATTCATAACTGCGGCAAGCCTGCTTAATATTATTGATGTCGAAACAGGAATGAGCGAAGATGTTAAAATTCCCAGACTTCGCCGTTTTCAAGAGGCTCATTGGCTTCCCGACGGCGAAAATTTTATCGTTTCGGCAACCGAAAACGGTAGAATTTATCATCTCTGGAAAGTCTATTATCCCGCCGGCGATATTCAACCGCTGACAACTGGTTTAAGTTCGTTTGAAAGACCGATTATTTCCGCCGACGGCAAGAAAATTCTGGCAATGCAGACGACCAATAACTCAAATCTGTTCACGGCAACTGACGCTAACCTCAACGAACAAAAGCAACTTACGACCGGCAACACAAATAAATTCGGGCAAACTTCGCTGACTTGGACAAATGATCAAGAGCTGCTTTTTTCGACGCAATTGGAAAATGATAAGGTTGAAAATTTTTGGCTGATTGATTCTTTTGGTCAAGGAAAAAGGCAAATTACATCAGAAAAAGATGCCTCGCCAAACACAGCAATATCTGACGGAAAATCTATTTTTTACAGCGTCATTCGTCAAAGATTTTCTAACATTGAAAAAGTAGATGTCGGCGGCGGAAATCTTTCGCAAGTTACCAACAGCAACGATGGACAACGCCGTTCACCGCAAATTTCACCTGATAGAAATTGGCTTTATTACATTTTCAGAGAAACAAAAGGCTCTAAAATTATGAGATTAAATTTGCTTGACCAAAAAGAGGAAATTTGGCTTGATGACGAAAAAGTTCAATGTGGTTTGTTTATGGAAATTTCGCCTGACGGTAAATATTTGGCTTGTCCAAATTGGCGACAGCGAAACTCGAGCGACCAAGATAAACACAATTCTGAGATTGCAATTATTTCGACCGAAACCAAGTTAGTTTTGCAATACATTCCAATCGCTAGAATCTCACCAAATTTCCGTTTTTCTGCTGACAGTAAAGCGATCGAATTCATCGCCGCACACGAAAGCGGAACACAAATAATGCGACAAGCCTTTAATGAAAGCGAGCCAAAACCAGTTTTGCAGATGCCGAAAGAAAGAATTTTTAATTTCGCGTGGTCAAAAAATGGAAAACAATTAGCGATTTCACACGGTCAACAACTTCGCGATGCCGTTGTATTAACTGATTTTTATTAAATTAACCTTTTGATTCTCTAAACTTTGCGATAATATTTTAATTTAGATTTATTTTAATTTACGGAGTGTTTTTTGCGAAAAATAGAATTACCTTTGCGAGCCATCGAAACTCTCTTTGGCGTTAATGATGCTAATCTGAAATATCTGGAAAGTCTTCTTGCGGTAAGAGTTAACGCTCGCGGACAAGACCTCACAATTGACGGTGAACCAAAAGATGTTGAAACAGTCGAAACTATTTTGCGTGATTTTGGCGAGCTTTTTGCCGAAGGAAATGGCTTTACTGATAAGGAACTTCGCGATGCTTTTCAGCAAATCGCCGAAGATCGTTCGTATAGTCTGCGAAATCACGTTCTTAAAGGACGTTTTAATCCGTCTGGGAAAAAAACTGTCGCGGCAAAAACGCTCAATCAACGTAAATATATCGAATCGCTTGCTGATAAAGATTTAACATTTGGAATCGGACCAGCTGGAACTGGAAAAACATATTTAGCGGTCGCGATGGCGGTGCAAAGCCTTTTTTCTAAGCAAGTTGAGCGGATTATTCTGACACGTCCGGCAGTTGAAGCTGGTGAAAAACTCGGATATTTACCCGGCGATTTGCAAGATAAAGTCGATCCATATTTGCGTCCACTTTATGATGCTTTGTTCGATTTGGTTGATCAAGAAAGAGTAACAAAAATGCTCGAAAAACGGATAATTGAGATTGCACCGCTGGCTTTTATGAGAGGTCGTACGCTTGCGAACGCTTTCATTATTCTCGACGAAGCTCAAAATACAACCAATGAACAAATGAAAATGTTTCTAACGCGAATCGGTTTTGGTTCAAAGGCAGTTGTTACAGGCGACAAAACGCAAGTCGATCTGCCACGCGGACAAAAAAGCGGTTTGCTCCAGGCGGAAAAAGTTCTTGCTGGTATTGATGAGATTGGATTTTGTTATTTTAATGACCGAGATGTTGTGCGGCACAAACTCGTGCAGATGATTGTGAGAGCTTACGAGGCGAATACAGAAACTGATGAAAGAGGCTAATCAGATTTTTTCTTTGATTTAGGCAACAATTCTTTTGCACCAAAACCGCCGATAAATCCGACAATGATTCCAAGCACGAATTTCATTGTTTCTTTATCAACACCACTTAAATATACAATTACAAAGCCTATAAATGATAATGAAATAACAAACACCAACAAGAAAAACCATTTTGACGATTGCTGAGTTTTGAAATCTCGTTCCGAATCTTTTTCCGCAGAATCTAAAAGTTTATCAATGTGTTCTGGTGTAAGTTTCTCTGATATGAGATTTGAGGAACTAAAACTTTCACTCATCATAAAACGTGCAACCGAGTCAGGAAATGATGAACTTTCTGATTCATTGTTTTCAATAATTTTATGAGCGACTAAAGACCTTTCTTTTGTTTCTTTATCTAGCAAAATTTAAACTCCTTAAAAAGGCGGGTAAAATCTTGTCTTCAACGGCACGATTTATCTTATTTGAAAGTTTACGTTCGATAAAATTTGCACCAATAACCCTAATTAATTTTTCAAACTCATCTTCAGACAAAATACCTTTATCACGGAGAGAAACAATTTCTTGAATCATTTGGTTAAATTCTGTTTTTTGAAATGAATGAGAAGTCGCTGTTTGACCAAATCGTTTCGCTGTTTTTGACTCTATATTGTTTGAATACATATTTTTAACCGTTACAAATTGACTATATCAAAATAATATTATTTCAGAATTCTATACAAATGTCTGCTAGATGTCTAATAATTCAAATTATAAATAATTATAAATTTTTAAATTTAATAAAACTGTTCTTTACTGAAAACTCATACCGATTTAGTATTAATTTTTCTACGTTATTATTTGTCTAAAAAAATCTAAATCAAAAAAGTTGTAAACCATAAAAAAAAAACATCTATTTCATTTTAACCTTATGCAGATATTGCGGTCAATATCTAAAAACTTCAATTTAAATGCCTGAAATAATCAATCAACAAACCAAAATCAAAATTGCTTGTAAATCTCTCGAAGAATTTGCCGAGCGACTAAATATGCAGGTCAATGAAACGCAAGGTTATTCATTCAACATTGCATTGATAACTGATGCGAAAATGCGTGGATTAAATGCGGCGTTTCGCGGTAAGGATTCGACAACTGATGTATTATCGTTTCCTCGCGGTGCAGAAGGTTTTGACCTTGACGAAAATATTGGCGATATCGCAATCAGCGTTGAACAAGCTAAAAAACAAGCCGAAGAAAATAATTTATCTCTCGAAATTGAGCTTAAACAATTAATTCTCCACGGAGTTTTGCATCTTTGTGGCTTCGACCATGAAACGGATAATGGCGAAATGAATGCACGCGAACTCGAACTTCGTGATAAAATCGGAATTTAAATTATATGACTGCGTTGGTAGGATGCCAACGCGACCGCCGCCAGGATGGCAGCGATACGAATGAGAATTCTATGGAAAAATTCATCAAACACAAAGGGTTGGCTGTTCCATATTACGTGCAAAATGTGGATACCGATCAGATTATTCCAAAGCAATTCTTGCTTCGAATCGGTCGGGCTGGTTTTGGAGAAGCGTTGTTTTACGATCAAAGGTTTTTGAATGACGGAACTCCGAATCCAGAATTTGTGTTGAATTATCCAAAATTCAAAGGTGCTTCAATATTGCTCGCGGGCAAGAATTTCGGCTGTGGAAGCAGTCGCGAACATGCTCCTTGGGCTTTAGAAGATTTTGGTTTCCGCGTTGTTATCGCATCTGCTTTTGCGGATATTTTCTACAATAATTGTTTCAAAATCGGTATGCTTTCGGTAATTTTGGACGAAGAAATTATCGCGAAATTGGTCAAGAAAAGTGAAACGATTGAAGGTTATGAGCTTGATGTCGATTTAGAAAGTCTGACGATTTCGGATGAACACGGATTTAGTTCCAACTTCGCAGTTGAGGATTTTCGCCGTCAATGTTTACTAAACGGTTTGGATGATATTGGTCTAACGCTTCAAAATGAAGCAAAAATAAGTGAATTTGAGAAGATTCGAAACTGCTGGCAAGTTTCTGTATAGAAAAAATATGAGTTATACAAATGGAAATGGTAATGGAAACGGCGTTAAACCAAAACCGAAAAACGTTCTTGGCAGCGAACTTAAATGTTGCTGTATGAAGCCTTTAACCGGTTTTTATCGCGATGGTTATTGCAAAACCGGAGTCGATGACACTGGTCGTCACACGGTTTGTGTCTACGCAACCGAAGAATTTCTCGAATTTACGAGATCGGTTGGAAACGACCTTTCAACGCCAATGCCACAATATAATTTTCCCGGCGTAAAACCCGGAGATAAATGGTGTTTGTGCGTTTTGCGTTGGCGAGAAGCCTTAGACGCAGGTTGTGCTCCACAAGTAGTTTTAGAAGCAACGCACGAACATTCGTTGCAATACGTTCGACTTGATGATCTCAAAAAACACGCTTATAGCGTAGATGAATTTTAATGGAACTTGCTGATAATCAACAACTTAGCTTTAATTTCGACACTGAAATTCCGCAGATTTTTGCTGAATCTAAAGACGAATTGAAACTCAAAATCGGCGAATTTGATGGTCCGCTTGATTTGTTGTTGTATTTGATTCGCCAAGAACAAGCAAATATTTTCGATATTCCAATTGCCAAAATCACAGTCGAATACCTTCGTTACGTTAATTTAATGAAAACGCTCGACATTTCTGTTGCGGGCGATTTCCTCGTTATGGCGGCAACTTTGATTGAAATTAAATCAAAAATGCTCTTGCCAAAAGAGATTTTATTTGAAGAAGACGAAGAAATTTCGGATCCGAGACTAGAACTTGTCAATCGCCTTCTCGAACATCAAAAATTCAAAAATGCTGCCGAAATGTTGTGGACAAAATCAACCATCGAACAATCGACTTTTACACGTGGAAAAATTGAATCTGATGAAAGTAATGGCGAAATAAACGCAACAGTTTTTGATTTGCTCAAAGTTTTTCAAAAAATCCTCGCTCGGCATAAAGAAGAAATTCACCTAGAAATCGCACGGTCTGAAATGTCACTTTCCGAGATGATTTTAAAACTTAAAGATTTATTAAAAGGCTGTAAAGAATTACTCGTCAACGATTTTTTTAGTCAAACAAATTCAAAAGGCGAACTTATTCTCGCGTTTCTCGCAGTTCTTGAGATTGTTAAATCTGAAAGTTTTCGGCTTTTGCAGTCTCAGGTGTTTGGTGAAATTATTCTGCGTTCGAGTGAAACTTCTTAGTAACGTTTCTAAATGTAATTGCATCGAAGTTTTTTTTGTAAATATGATAAATCCAGTAATAATCGCTTTGCCAATTTTTATTTTGCTGACAGCAATTGAATTTGCCTACGATTTTTTTACTAAATCTCGCGAATATTCAGACCGAAAAGATACTTTCACGAACATTTCGGTTGGGTTTGTAAGTTTGTTTTTTGCAGCAATTTTTGGAATTATTTTTGGAACCGTTTATCAATTTTGCTACGAACTTTCGCCAATCAAAATTCCGACTGATGTTTGGTGGTCGTGGGTTTTATTGTTTTTTCTCGATGATTTTTGTTATTACTTTCTTCATAGATACAGCCACGAATCGCGTTTTTTATGGAATTTTCACGTCGTTCACCATTCGAGCGAGTATTATAATTTGAGTGTTGCGGTTCGCCAAAGTTGGTTTGGGAATTCGGCTGTTTGGATATTTTTTATTCCGCTGGCGTTTCTCGGATTCCCGCTTTGGATGCGTGTCACAGTTCACGGTTTTAATTTAATTTATCAATTTTGGATACACACAAGTTTTATCAAAAGTCTCGGAGTTTTTGAGTATATTCTCAATACGCCATCTCATCATCGTGTTCATCACGGCACAAATAAACAATATTTAGATAAAAATTATGGTGGAGTTTTTATCTTTTGGGATCGACTTTTTGGCACTTTTGCCAAAGAGACTGAAAAACCAATTTACGGAGTTGTTAAACCTATTGATAGTTATAACTGGTTTTGGATTAACACACACGGTTGGGCAGAAATGCTTGAAGCAATGAAGTTTAAAAAAACATTTCTTGGAAAATTGCGGTGCATTTTTGCATCGCCAAATATGGAGTTCACAGAAAAATTATGAAAACGAAAATTACCCTATTTTTTGCAATTTTATTTGCTTTTTCAACATTTGGATTTAGCCAAACTGTAAAAGTCACATCAAAAAAAGTCACATATAATCGTCCAGAAACGACTGAAAACGAATATAAGCGAAAATTTACACTCGAACGCCCAATTGTTTCTGGAACAACAGGGAAAAAAATTGAAACAATTTTAAGTTACGAAAAGAATTTCGAAATAAATATCAAAGAAGAACAAACCGAGATTTCGTGGCTTGATGCTGCAAGTTTTGAAACAATTTACAACAAAAACGGCATTTTAAATGTCAGATTGTCGGTTGAAGGTTCAGGTGCGTATCCAAGTACATACAGTAAATCAGTTGTAATTGACACTAAACTTGGGACAAAAATCACACCGCAAGCTGTGTTTACAAATATTCCCGGACTTGTTGCGAAAGTTTCTAAAATGCAAAAAACTGAGATGAAAAAAGCTAACGAAGATTATAAAAAAGATCCTGACTCGGCTGATTTTGATGCCAGCACTTATTTTACTTCAGCAAAATACACGTCAAAAGATTTAGACGATTTTTCAATATCTGATGAAGGCATTACGCTACGATATAATTATGATTTTCCGCACGTTGCCCTTGCACTTCAACCACTTGGAGAATATTTATTTACTTGGAAAGAACTCAAGCCGTTTATAAAAAAAGGAAGTGTCTTTGGACAATTCGCAAAGTAAATAATTGTAAATCTTACTTTTATTGCTCCAAATTGTTTGCAGTTTGGAGCAATTTCTCTATAATCACAACAAACCTTTTTCTATGGCATATTTACAACCCGACAAACCCGAGAAAGTCTATTTACCAGCGATTCGAAAAGCTAAGGAAAATGGCGAAAAGCTAGTTTGCTTAACTGCTTACGATTATCCAACCGCGAGAATTGTTGATGAAGCAGGCTGCGATATGATTCTAGTTGGCGATAGCATCGGCAACGTAATCCACGGCTACGGAAACACAATTCCGGTTACGCTTGAAGAAATCGAAACCGCATTAATTGCAGTCAAACGTGCAACGGAACGTGCAATGGTAATTGCCGATTTACCTTACGGAACTTATCATATTTCCGCAGACGAAACCGTGAGAAATGCACTTCGCTTGATGAAACATGGCGGTGCAGAAGCAATAAAACTCGAAGGCGGCAGAAATCGCGTTGAATTAGTAAAAAGACTTGTTGACGAAGAAATTCCCGTCTGTGCACACATCGGTTTAACTCCGCAAAGTGTTTATAAACTTGGCGGTTATCGTGTTCAAGGCAGAACGGCAGACGCAGCAAAACGCTTGATTGAAGACGCAAAATTACTCGAAGAAGCCGGAGCATTTGCGATTGTTTTAGAACTCGTTCCGCACGAAGTTGCAGAAATAATCACCAAAGAACTTACAATTTCGACAATCGGAATTGGTGCTGGTGCAAAGTGTGATATTCAAGTTTTAGTTTTACACGATTTGGTTGGAATGACATTTGGCAGACAACCGCGTTTTGTGAGGCAATATGCTAATGTTAGAAATGTTATGACTGAGGCGATTCAAAGTTGGGCAAATGACGTTAAGAATGGAGTTTATCCAAATGAAGCTGAATCTTATGGATTAACCGAGGAAGTAAAAACTGAGTTAGATATAATTTGATAGAAAAGTTAGGGTATTTTCGGTTATTATTAAAATTATGATTCCAAATGTTTTATTGAAATCAAAGCAACAAATAATTGATGTTTGCAAGAAATATCAAATTAGCGAATTATCACTTTTTGGCTCGCAAGTTCGTGGCGATTTTAATGAAACAAGCGATTTTGATTTCTTAGTGGATTTTTTGCCTGAAGCTGAAATCGGTTTTTTTGAATTAAGTTATATTCAATCGGAATTAGAAAAGATAGTGAAAACAGAAGTTGATTTGGTTCCAAAAAAAGGATTAAAAGAACTTATTAGACCGCACGTTTTGGCGGAGGCTGAGGTCATTTATGCCGCGTGAAGAACTTTATTTGCATGACATTATTGAAGCGATAATTGTAATTGAATTGAAGTCTTTTCGAGAGCAAATTGCTCAAATTTTACAAAGTGATTTTCCCGATTTTGAATACAAACCAAAAACTTAATGGAAATAATAAATCGCCGACAAAGAATTGCATCATTAACGCGGAAACTTCGGCGTGAAAATAAAACCATCGGTTTAGTGCCGACAATGGGTGCATTGCACGAAGGACATTTGCGGCTTGTTAATGAAGCCAGACAAATGTGCGATGTTGTGATAGTTTCAATTTTTGTCAATCCAACTCAGTTTGGCAAAGGCGAAGATTTTGAAAAATATCCGAGAGATTTAACCGCCGATGCTGCTTTGCTTGCCGAATATCAAGTTGATTACGTTTTTGCTCCTGCTGTAGAAGAGATTTATCCAAAAGGTGCATGCACATTTGTTTATGTTGACGGAATTTCTGAAAAACTTGAAGGTGCATCGCGTCCCGGACATTTTCGCGGTGTTGCGACTGTTGTCACAATTTTATTCAATTCAATTCGCCCGGATTTTGCATTTTTTGGTCAGAAAGATGCACAGCAAGTTTCTTTAATTCAACAATTTACGAGAGATCTTGGATTTGAAACCGAAGTCGTTATCGTCCCAATTGTTCGCGAAGAAAGTGGACTTGCAATGTCTTCGCGTAACGCATTTTTGACCTCAGAAGAAAGACAAAAGGCTTCTGTTATTTATGAATCTTTGAAAGCTGCAAAAATTGCTTTCCGCGATGGTGAACGAAATGCTTCACGTTTGGAGCAAATTGTTAGTGAAAAAATTATAAATGAGCCTTTAGCAAATCTCGACTATGTTGCAATTGTCAATAACATCGACTTCGAACCTGTTGAAAACATTGGAGATGAGCAGGTTTTAATTGCCGTTGCAGTAAGATTTGGCAACGTTCGTTTAATTGATAATGTTGTCTTAAATCGAAAGCAATAGTTTGGACTCAAACTTGCATCTAAACAGTCGATGCCTTATTTGGCAGAAAATATGATGAAAAATAAACTTTTAGTTTTAACATTAGCGTCAATATTTGTCTTTTCGGCACTTGCGACTGCACAAAAACAGACAAGTTCTTCAACAAATGACAGTTTGCACACTTTAGATGGTGAAGTTGTGTCTTTACCTACACTTAAAGGGAAAGTAGTTGTTTTAGCAATTGGAGCAAGTTGGTTGCCACTTTCTAAGCAACAAATTATTACAACAAACAAATTAGCAAAAAAGTATGCAACAAAAAATGTTGTGGTTTATTGGGTTTCAACTGATTCTGAAAATGCAAAATCAAGAAATTATGCGTCAGACGAGCAATTGAAAGCATTTGGTTTAAAAAACAAATTATCGTCGATACTTTTGCGAGATTCTGACGGAGTATTTTCGATGAAAAAATTTGGAATAGACCAATTGCCATCTTTTGTGATTTTAGACAAAACAGGAAAACCGACAGGTGAACCTTATGGCGGACTTGATCCGGAAAACGAACCTGAGATTTTCACCCAAGTTTCAATAGCGATTGATGCTATTTTGTAAATAAAAAAGCCGCCAACTTTGGCGGCTTTTTTATTATTCTCACTTATTAATCAACAAACACCTCAGTAAAATAAAAAGTATCATCTTTTGCTTTGGCAATTCCGATTGCGGCTTTACTCCATTTCTTATCTAAGAAATTCTTTTTATGTGAAGCCGAAAGAGTCCATTGTTTCAATGTAAATTCTACCGGATTATCAAATCCGCTGGTGTATGCAATATTCTCACCAATTGATTGCCATTTGTTAAAACCAAGCGAGTTTGCTCTATCAACTACCGAAGAATTATCTCTACCGTAATGACTAAAAAAGTTGTATGTAACCATATTTCTTGAATGAAGTCTTGCAACTTTTACTAAATCTTCACTCCAAATAAGCGTATTTAAACCTTTATCAGCTCTCTTTTGATTAACTAAATCAAACAATTTTCTCTCCATTTTGGAGATTTCAGATGTCGTTTGAGCTAAGTTATCATCTGAAACTTGCTGTCGTTTAGTTGAAGTAACAACTCGGTTTCCACCTCGAATTTGAATGGATTGAGAAAATATTGTTCCCGAAGACATTGCGATTATTGTTGCCAATAATATAAAACTCTTAAATACTTTCTTGTTGGAAACTACCAGAATAAAATAATTTGCGTTTAACTTTAAAAAAATAGAATTCATAAATTTTCTCCCTTGATCTGATATAAAAATACTCAATTTGTTTCTGTATAAATTTGCCTGAACAACTAAATATTTATATTTTTTACATTTGAAACTCAATTAATTTTTAAAACTGAATTTTTAGAATGTATTTATTTGACGAATATTAGCAATATTTTTTGCCTTACTTAACCTGACATCTTCTGAATCAATAACAATACAAAAACAAAAAAACCGCCAAAATTGACGGTTTTAAGACTAAATCTTGAGAACTTAATTTTAACGTTCCATAAAAACTTCTGTAAAGTAGTATGTTCCATCTTCAGCTTGGGCGACTCCAACGGCTGCTTCCTTCCAGCGTTTATCCAACAAATTTTGACGGTGCGAATCTGAAAGCATCCAACGTTCAACAGTAAATTCAACAGGATTATCAAAACCTCGATTGTATGCGATGTTTTCTCCAATCGCACGCCATTTCTTAAACCCAAGTGAGTCGGCTCTTCCATCAACAGTTAAACCATCTAAACCACTGTGGCTAAAGAATTTATAATTAGCCATATTAGTTGAATGTAATCTTGCAACTGCTGCAATATTATCGCTCCAAACTAATGCTTCAGCACCTTTTTCAAGCCTTTTTTGATTTAATAATTTAAATGCCTTTCTTTCCATTTCATAGGTTTCTGAAAGTTTCGGTGCAATTTTATCATTTGCAAATCGCTGGCGTGTTGTTGTTTTTATGGTGTTAACAACATTATTTTCAGAATATTTTGTCGTAATTTGTAGATCTTGAGAAATTGCAAAGCCCGTGAATGCAATAATTACAACAAAGATTTTTGTAATTACGTTGATAACAAATGGAATTTGATTGGAAGCCTGGTTTAACGTTAAAAAGAATATGTTTGCGAGCATAAAAACCTCACTTCGGTAGCCAGACAATCTCAAAAAGTTGAGACTCACGGCTTTGCGTTTTCCGCATCACTACGGAGTTGCCTTATTCGGTTAAGGTGAAACAACGATTTTATTAAATAATTGCTTCGCTAAATTTGCGACTAAGAAATAGATAAAATCTCTCTCTATATTAAATAAATATTCAATGCAAAAACATTTCCATATTTATTTAGAAATGTTTAACGAAAAAAGCCTAACCAGCGAACTGATTAGGCTTCGAAAAAATTTCGATTAAGTCTAGGTAAACATTCGATAAACTAATAGCAAAGCGATTGCTCCAAGTATTGACATTATCCAGCCAGCTGCATAGTTATCTTTAAAAAGTGCTTTTCCGACAAGTGTGCCAATCAATGAACCTCCAATGCCTAATGCCGCTGTGATTACCCAGCCAATGACACCACTTGCGATTGCTTCTTTGCCTGGCAATAAAAATCTAGCAATTGCTCCAATTACTAAACCTAAAATTAATTGTCCGATAATTTGCATAAAAATCTGTCTCCTTAATCTGATAAATTTGTGGAATTCGAGTGAATTATGCACCACTTTTTTTGATAATACAACCTATTTTTTATTCCTCACAGAAATCTTGATTCAAAAACCTCATTAATATTTTCTCCGTGTTTCATTGTCAAACTTGGATAGCTTTGATGTTCAGCCTCAAAATGTTCAATTTCAAGAATCATTTCAGCTTCGGCGATTGACGTAATTGAACCTTCAATTTCCATAAATAACCCAAACGGAAGCTCGTCCAAAACAATTTCAACACTTCTAAAATGCCATGTTTTGCGACGCTTTTCGTAAACAAGAATCGGCGAAAGTCCAAGTCCGGTAATAATTTTTTCCATTGAGTCAATGTTAGAAACTTCGGTCTCGTGTTCAACGCGTTGCTTAATTGCAAGATCGCTAACAATTGGTTCTTTGTAAGTTAAAACACCTTTTTCACCAATTTTTCTTAGTCTAAAAACGCTTGGTTTTGTATCCAAAATTCCGCCGCGATAAAGAATATTTTCTTCAAAATCTTCCCTGACAAACACAGCACCAAAATCTTTAAGCGATGCAGAAACTTCGTTTAATTGCTCAACAGATATTCGATATTTTTTTTCAATTTCAATTGCCATTAAATTAAGCCTGCCAAATCCATTTCCAAACTTCCGGAATCGTCGCTTTTTTGCCATACATCAACATTCCAACTCGATAAACCCGCGATGTAACCCAAACCATTGCTGTAATTGTCGCAAGATTTACGATAATCGCTAAACCAATTTGCCAGAATGGTGGTGTTTCCGTAAAAATTCGAATTGGCATCGTAATTGGTGAAATAAATGGTAAAAGTGAAACAATAACTGAGAAAGTAGAGTTTGGATCGCGAACTATTGGAAATACGCTGTATAGACCAACCATCAAAATAACAATGATGAAAATCATAAATTGCCCGCCTTCTTGCGTGGTTGTCACCATTGAGCCAATCAATGCGAAGATAGTTGAAAATAAAAAGAATCCCATCAAAAAAAAGAAGAAAAAATAAAGAATAAACGATGGCGTTATGTTTGGAATTTCAATTAGATTGCCGTTTGATTTCAACACAACTAATAAGTATGCAAGCAACGCAAGTGCCGTTGAAATCCATATCCCGACTTGCGTTAAACCTGCCAAACAAACTCCTGTCAACTTCCCCAACATCAATTGAAATGGTTTAGCCGACGAAAACAAAATTTCGGCGATTTTTGTTTCTTTTTCCTCGACAACTGCTCCCATTACCATCGATCCATAAATGTTAATTGTAATGTAAAACAGGAATGCTAATCCAAATGCTATCGGAAATCCTAAATCATTACCTTTTTTTACGCTACCGGTTTTATCAACAGATTTGACATCAAATACTATTTTTTTATTTATTTCTTTGAGCTTTTCCTCACTAATATTTACTTTAGAAAGCCTCTCCAAACGGACAGAATCGTTAACAGAATCTTCTATTACACTTTTAGAAACAAAATCAGACGAATTGCGAGCGTAAAATTCAAACTTTGCGTCGGCTTTATCAACATTATCAGGCGTAATCAAATATGCGTCTAATTGTTCATCGACAATTCGTTGGTTTAATTCACTTTTAACCTGTTCAAGTGTTTTGCCATCAGTTTTATATTCTTCCAGTGCAAAATTGCCGCCAATTTGTCCAGCAGTTTGTTTTAATTGTGATTCTTGCGATTTATTCAAATCTTTAAGTGAATCTTCCGAAGCTTTCTGGATTTTTTCAATTTGTTTTTCCGTTGAAAGGTTTTCGGTTAAACGTTGGAGAAATCTGCCATCTTTTTCAACAATCGCGAGACGCACGGCATTGCCTTTTATTGAAAACATCAACAATGGAATTAGACTTACTGCAACCATTCCCAAAGGTGCAAGCAAAGTCGTAATTATAAAAAGTTTAGTCCAAACAATTTTAAAATATTCTCGTTTTACTACTGCTAAAAATTTACCCATTATTCTCCATTATTTTATCAATAAAAATGTCATTCAAACTCGGCTCAACTTGTTCAAATTTAGTGATTATCGCTCCGTTTTCGATTAAATTTCTCAGCAACAATTGAGAATCTGCATTCTCCGCGAGAGTAATTTCAATTTCATCAGAGTGTTTAATAATATTTGCAACTAAACTATTGTCATTTAACACTTTTTCGCCGCCAACACATCTCAAAGCAATGAGATTTTTGCCAAAACTTTGCTTAATTTCTCGTAAAGTTCCGCCTATTACCTTCCGTGATTTGTTAATCAAAATAATGTCATCACATAATCTTTCAGCAGTTTCCATCAGATGAGTTGAGAAAATTATCGTTTTACCATTCGCTTTTAATTCTGCAATCGACTCGAGCAAAACTTCAACATTAACTGGATCAAGACCAGAAAATGGTTCGTCTAATATTATTAATTCCGGATCGTGCAAAACCGTTGCAATAAACTGGATTTTTTGTGACATTCCTTTCGATAAATCAGATGCTTTTTTCAACTTCCATTCACCTAATTTCATTCGTTCAAGCCAAGAATCAATTCTTTTATCTGCATCTTTTTGTGAAAGTCCTTTAAGTGCCGCAAAATAACGTAACTGCTCTTTAACAGTCATTTTCTTGTAAAGTCCACGTTCCTCGGGCAAATATCCGATGCGATCTTGCAATGTCGAATTCATTTTCTGTCCAAAAAGTTCAATTTGTCCTTCATCAGGCAACGTGATTCCCACAATCATTCGAATTGTTGTGGTTTTGCCTGCACCGTTCGGACCAAGAAAGCCGAAAATTCTTCCGGCTTTTACTTCCAGTGAAATATCGTCAACAGCAGTAAAATCGCCATATCTTTTGGTTACATTTTCAACTTTCAAAGTAGTTTCCATATTTATTTAATTGATACGACAATGTTTGTTAATTAGTTTTGTTAAATAGCCAGTTTGCTCATTCGCACTATTCGTTTTATCATTTTTGAGTTCAATAAGAAAAAATCATGGAAATAATTGTTTATCAGAAAGGAAAACTCGAAGTTGAAGAAAATTTTGCACCGCAAGACTTACCAATGCTTTTAAAAGACCCAGATAATCTAGTTTGGCTTGATTTATTTGTCCCAACTGAAGCAGATAAAATTGAAGCTGACAATGTTTTATCAAATGTTTTTAGGTTTCATCCGCTCACAATTGAGGACGCACACGAAACTCGAAACCAGCCTAAAGTAGAGGTTTTTAACGATTATTTATTCTTTATTGTTCATGGCGTAAGAAGCGAAACAAACTCTGCAAACTTTGCAACCAAAGAACTTGACGGTTATTTAGGAAAGAATTTTATTGTCACTTATCATGATGAAAAATTTCGCAGTATTGATAGCGTAAAAACCAGAATTCGAGATAATGTTTATTCTTGCCAACGTGGGGCTGCATATCTTTTACATCAAATACTTGATGAAGTTGTTGATTTATATATGCCAATAGTTGACGATTTTGAGAATGCAATCAACGTTCTCGAAGAACGTGTTTTCAAATTAAAACGTGGTAATAACGATATTTTGGAAGAAATTATGGATCTCAAACGAAGCGTTGCCCGTTTGAGAAGAGTTTCATCAAAACAACTGGAAGTTTTATATCGATTCTCACACGGCGGACTTCCGCACATTGACGAAAATTTATTGCCATTTTTCCGCGATGTTCACGACCATTTGCAAAGAATTTCGGATCTTTCTGAAGGTTATCGCGATTTGGTTTCTGGCTTGATGGATATTCATTTTTCAGTAATAACCAATAAAACAAATGATGTAATGAAAGTAATGACGATAATTTCAACAATAATGCTTCCGCTTTCTGTTATTGCCGGAATTTACGGGATGAATTTTGAGAATATGCCGGAGTTAAAAACTCGTTACGGTTATTTTTTTACAATTGGATTAATGGTTGTTGTTGCGATTGGTTTATTGATTTATTTTTGGAGAAAAGGTTGGATTTTTGAGAAAAAAGATTAGTTTTTCAACATAATTTCTCTGAGAATATTTTTTACTTGCGTATCACCAAAGCCGTAAACTCCAGCTTTTTGTTGAAATTCAGAGAATATTTTGCTGAAGTCATTTTCTCCATCTTTTATTATCTCAATCAAAATTTCTTTTGGTTTTTGATTTTTTCCAATCAAAGCATCACAAACTTCATTTAATTTTTTAAAACAGTCTGTCTTTGTTTCACCAATATTTTTCAGACCTTCAAAATCGTTTTCGCTAAACAATTCCCACAATCGTTTCCCTAACAATAAATCATTGCTTTTAAGCAATTTACGAGATTCTAAACATTTATTCAAATTACTAAAACTACAATTCCAACTGTTAGAATCTGGAAAAACTCGATAGATTATTGCACCACTATTGGCACATAACCAAAGACAAAACCACATATTTACTTGGCAAAAAGCATCATCTCCAAACCATAAATTTACTTCATCATTCGGCTTGAGATAACTCAATTTTTCAAATTCTGATTTAACTCGCAACGAATAGTTTTCAGTCTGAAATGTCGATTTAACAAATTTTTCGCGAAGTTTCCAAAACTCATCTAAACTTTCGGACTGTAAACTTCCCTCAATTAAAATTTCGCGACAAACAAAAATATCACCTTGAAAAGTGAAGTTATTTGCTAATCCATCACCGTTTAAAACATTGTAAATCATAGACTTAAAGAAATTGCATAAATCAAATTGAGGCAAATTCCAGCATAGACTCCGGCAAGAAGATCGTCAGCACAAACGCCTATTCCTGAAGGTAAAACTTGCAAAGCGTCAATCGGATAAGGTTTCCAAATGTCAAAGATGCGAAATAGGATAAACCCAGCTAAAACTAAATGCCAAGAAATCGCAAATGGAACGAACATAAAAGTCAAAAGTTGCCCTTGAACTTCATCAACAACAGCTTGTTGCGGATCTTTTTTCCCAAAAAGTTGCTCAGCTCTAGTTGCTGCCCAAATTCCAAGTAAACAAAATAAAACAAAAAGTATGATATTTAATTCATTTTGCCAAACGCCAATTTGATCGACTGAAAGTCCTCGAGAAACAAATGTAGGAAATGTGTTCAGTTCAAAATAACGAACTAACAAATAAATTCCAACACCAACCGCCGAACCCCAAGTTCCTGGTGCTAGCGGAATGTAACCAACTCCAAATGTTGTGATTGCAAGAGATAGCTTGTCTAATATATTTTTTAACATCAAACAATTTGACCGATTAAATCGTATTCGTGAGCTTCGTTTATCTTAACGTTGTAAATTTCGCCGATTATTGGTTCAAGATTTTCTGGCATGTCATTAATTAAAATATAGCCATCAATATCATCGGCTTGCCCTTCAAGTCGTCCTTGAAAAAGCAAATCCGATTCTTTGGAAACGCCTTCAAACATAACCGGAAAAGTCTTGCCAATTTTTGCTTGATTATTGTGTTTACTGATTTTAGCTTGCTCTTTCATCAGCCTAGAACGACGCGATTTCATAGTTTTTGCGTCAACTTTCGGCTGAATATCAAATGCGGGAGTTCCTTCTTCGTCTGAATAAGTAAAAACACCAACATTGTCGAACTCGCAATTTTGCACAAAAGCCATTAACTGTTCAAAATCTTCCTCAGTTTCGCCAGGAAACCCGACAATAAAAGTTGTGCGAATAGCAATATTGGGAACTTTCTCACGAACTCTTTTGATAAGTTTTTCTAAACTTTCTCGCGTTCCACCACGTTTCATTGATTTCAACATATTTCGCGAAGCGTGTTGAAGCGGCATATCAAGATATTTTACAGCTTTAGGATTATTGGCAATTGATGCGAGAAATTCATCAGAAATATGCGTCGGAAAAGCATACATCACACGAACCCATTTGAGTTTTTCAATCGCACAAAGCTCATTTATTAATTGTGCAAGTGCGTTTACATCGCCTAAATCTTCGCCATAACGTGATGAATCTTGTGCAATTAAAACAATTTCTTTCACACCTTGATTAGCTAAATCTTGAGCTTCTTTCATAATCGAACCAAACCTACGTGAACGAAAACTTCCGCGCATTGCCGGAATCGAACAAAATGCACAAGGTCTATCGCAACCTTCAGCAATTTTTACAAATGCTGTGTGTGATGGAGTTGCGAGAAATCTCGGTGATGAATCATCGTAGAGATAAGTTGCGGTTTTTTTTCCAATTGAATAAAGAGGCAAAGTTCTCGGATCAATTTTTTCGTCTGAAACTTCCAAAATACGATTGATTTCATTTGTGCCAATAAATGCATCAACTTCTGGCATTTCCTTCATCAAATCATCGCGATAACGTTCGACCAAACAACCTGCAACAATAACTCGCTTGGCTTTTCCAACAGTTTTCAGCTGAGTTGCTTCAAGTATCGCATCAATTGATTCCTGCTTTGCTGATTCAATAAAGCCACAAGTATTTACAACGACAGTTTCCGCCTCACTCGCATCGGAAACTATTTCGTAACCTGAATTTTTAAGTTGCCCCATCATCACCTCGCTGTCAACGAGGTTTTTCGGACAACCTAAACTCATAAATCCAACTTTTTTTGTCATTTGTTTGCTTCTATTATTTTTAGCCAATTTTCAATTTCGTCAATTTCAGTGTTCGAAAGCGTCTGTTTACCAAATCGGACTCGTTGATAGTTTTCAGTAATTTTAACAGCTTCATCAATGTTCAAACCTAATGCAAATTCTAATGGAGTTTGATATACTTCTCGCGTAAACCCTTGTTTTGCAAGAGCTTTAATCATTCTTTCATGAAACTCAATAACAAGATATTCATTGTTTTTGCTAAATATTGAAAAGAATTTTTTCCAAATATTAAAACGCCAGACCTTTTTTCCAATCAAGATTAAGAAAAAAATAACAACAAAACTGAATATAATCAAACTAATTGCTCTTATTATTGCATATAATCGTGCTTCAAACCCTTTTTCACCGCTCAGATCGTTCCACCAATTAACAATACTAAGTTTTGATTCTAAAATTAAATCTGATATGTATTTTTGAATAACGCTAAATTGTGTCTTTACCTTGCGAAAAAATGAACGCTGATTTTTATTGTCGTAACTTACGAAATATTGAATCCAGAGAGTTTCTAACGCTTCAACGTAACTGGATAACTTACCAATAAAGGTTACATCCGAACCGCCTGAAATAAGTCCTGATGATGGTGTTGGATCAAACGGTATCCAAGTGTCATATTTGGGAAAATACACCTCAACCCAGGAATGAGCGTCTTTTTGTTTCACAACATAAACATTTGCAGTTTCATTATATTCGCCAAATTGAAAACCATTAACAATTCGGGTAGCCACACCCTGTGTTCTAAGCATTACCGCCATTGCTGTTGCAAAATATTCACAATGTCCTGCTTTTTTATCGAATAAAAAATCTGCAAGTGGTTCGCTGCCCGAAACTTTTAAATCTAAAGTGTATGTAAAGTTATTTTGCAAATAACTTTCTATTTCTCTTGCTTTTTGATAGCGACTCACTGCATTCTTTGATAAAACTACATTTTCAGCTAAGTCTTTAATTTGTTTATCAATTTGAGGAAGCAGTAAGTATCTGGAATAGTCCTCTGAGTATAGTGTATTATCTGAGATTAAATCATCTTCACTTGGAAGCGACGCATCAGATTTTACAGTGTATCCAATTCTTTCAGAGTCATTTATTGATGTTATTGAGCCTTCTGAATCTTGAAAAACTAGATTTAAATCACCATACAATTCCAGTGGATTGTAAAGAGAAAAGATTGTCGGCGAATCTATAGATTCAAGCACAACTTTTTGAATAGTTTCATTTTTCGGGTTAGTGTAAGGCTTTAATAAAATTTGATTATCAATATTTTTTACTAATTCACGATAAGGTTTATCTCGAATGTTTGACTTTCTCCAAGATTTATTATCAAAATAATCTAGAGTAATTCCTCTCCATTTTTTTAAACTAGTTGTTATTTCAGTTCTACTCTCAACTTCAACTCGCATAACTATCTGTCGATTTTCCTGGAATGATCCAATTTTACCTAGCTCAATGGAATTTGAATAACCAACAGTGTTATTTTGATTTTGCAAATTTCCATTTATCCCAGAGGCACCAGTTCTAGGAAGAAAAAAGAAAATAGGAATTGCAAAAATTCCTATTAATAAAAGCAAACTTAATGAGACTAATAGTAAACGAAAATTTGTTCCAAGCAAATTCCGTTTGTTATATTGGTTATTTTTGTGAACTTCTTTAAAAGATTTAAATATTTCAAGAGCAACAATCGAACTAATAGCTGCAAATAAGTAAAAAATCAGACAAATTAAAAACTTTAAACTTATGCTACTACCTGCTGCTAATAAAATTTCAAAAAAAGAAATTAGATATAAAAAAATCCAATCTCGTTCGTTCTTTTTTTGAAAAAGTTTTATAATGCCTACCGATACAATTAAATAACCCAACAAATTAAAAGTTAAGCCGTCCTCTGAAACACCAAAAAATTGGAATTGCCAGATACAAAAATAAAATATAATAAAAATTACAATTACTATTAAAGCGATTCTCTCAGAAAGTTGAAACTTAGTGTTTTCAATTGTTCCACAGAGAACAACTAAAATAAAAATTATGGGTGCGGTTATTACATTAATTCCACCCGTTACGATTAATGCAATAAAGCCTAATATGCAAACTAGGTAAGAAATTAGTCGAAAATATAAACTATTATTAATTAGTAAAGAATTAAACATAAAAAAAAAAGCTCAAACAGTGTTATAACTGAATGAGCTTTAAAATAAATCCGGCGACTTCCTACTTTCCCACACCTGAAAGATGCAGTATCATCGGCTCTAACAGTCTTAACTTCCGTGTTCGGGATGGGAACGGGTGTATCACTGTCGACAAAATCACCGAAAAACTGATTATCGGTAAATTAAATAAAAGCAAGTTACAATTTTTTTTGCTAGTAAGCAAATTTTATGGTCAAGCCTTGGGACAATTAGTATTGGTCAACTAAATATATTACTACACTTACATCTCCAACCTATCAACGTGGTGGTCTACCACGAGTCTCACTGGCAGAACTAATCTTGAGTCTGGCTTCACGCTTAGATGCATTCAGCGTTTATCCATGCTTGACATAGCTACCGAGCGATACTGTTGGCACAAT
>JANNVK010000182.1:0-1941 GCA_031414415.1 Acidobacteriota bacterium | reverse complement strand
CGAAATTTCGATTCCGCGATTCATCGGTCCGGGATGAAGCACGATTGCGTCGGGTTTTGCCAAATCGAGCCGTTTTTCGGTTAAGCCGTAATGAATCGCGTATTCTCGCAGAGTCGGGAAAAACGCGGAATCTTGGCGTTCGGATTGAATCCGCAAAATCATCACCACGTCCGCACCTTCGATTGCTTCTTCAATGTGATCAACCACAACCAAATCTTTTTCGACTAAATGCTTAAAGTCAGGCGGAACAAGCGGTTTCGGTCCCGCGACACGGATTTTTGCACCGAGTTTTGTGAGCAGATGAATGTTTGAACGAGCGACTCTGGAATGCAGAATATCGCCGATTATTGCCACGTTTAACCCTGCGATTTCGCCTTTGCGTTCGCGGATTGTCATTGCATCTAGCAAGGCTTGCGTCGGATGTTCGTTCGCACCGTCGCCCGCGTTGACGATCGCGGCTTTTGAATGTTTGGCTAACTGATGCGGAACGCCGGCGGAACCGTGTCGGACAACAATGCAATCGGGCGACATTGCATCAAGATTCAACGCTGTATCGATCAAAGTTTCGCCTTTTGTAACGCTCGAAGTTGAAACAGAAATATTCACCGCATCGGCTGAAAGACGTTTAGCGGCGAGTTCAAAACTCGTGCGTGTGCGAGTGGAATTTTCAAAAAAAAGATTGATGACGGTCTTGCCGCGAAGTGTCGGAACTTTTTTGATTTCGCGGTTATTTATTTCGCTGAAAGTTTCCGCCGTGTCTAAAATGCCGATAATTTCGTCGGCTGATAGATTACGAATTCCCAGTAAATCTTTGCGTTTGAATGGTTTTTCCATTTTTGATTATAAAAAAAGCAAGGAAATTAACCTTGCTTAAAACTATTCTGTAGGTCGTTCAAAAATTCCAACCGCTTCAACATCATCAAATTCTTTGAGCATAACTTTTATTATCTCGCTCTTTTTGGTTGAAAGCATTTTGCCGACAAAATCTGCTTGAATCGGAAGTTCACGGTGTTCTTTGCCGCGATCAATTAAAACCGCGAGTTGGACTTTGTTAGGACGACCAAAATCCATTAATTGATCCATCGCGGCACGAATTGTGCGTCCCGTGTAAAGCACGTCGTCAACCAAAACGATGTTTTTTCCTTCAATATTTACATCTAATTCAGTTCGGTTAACAATGGGATTTGCACCAACCGTTGAAAGATCGTCTCGATAAAGTGTGATGTCTAAAATACCGAAAATCGGTTTAATTCCTTCAAGTTTTTCGATAATTTTGACAAGCGATTCAGCCAACGGAACACCACGACGACGAATTCCGACCAAATATAATTTATCAGCACCGTGATTATTTTCAACAATTTCCGAGGCAAGCCGCGACAAAGCACGTTTCATACCTGCACTATTCATAATCCGATTTTTTTCAACTAAGTTTGCTTCTGACATTTGTTAGGAATCGTAACAAAATAAGATGACAAGTTCAAAGTTAAGATATAAAATTCATTAATGGCTTTAGCTAAAACATATCCAACAATTTCGGTTGTCGAGTATCTTGATATTGAAAGGCTTTCAGAAATAAAACACGAATATCTTGACGGACAAGTTTACATGATGGCTGGCGAAAGCCCGCGGCACAGTAGAATTTGTTTCAATTTATACACGAGCATTGGCGGTCAGCTCCGGGGAAAGTCTTGCACGGGGTTTTCTCCGAATATGAAAATTGCCACCAATAATAAAGGACTTTATGCGTATCCCGATTTGGCAATTGTTTGCGGAGAGCCGAAATATCACGACAAAAAGGGCGATGTTTTGTTGAATCCGACAATAATTTTTGAAGTATTATCGCCTTCAACGCAACATTATGACCGCGGCGAGAAATTTCTTCGATACACGAATTACATAAAATCTTTAACCGATTATGTGTTGATTTCGCAAGACAAACCA
>JANNVK010000181.1:0-2262 GCA_031414415.1 Acidobacteriota bacterium | reverse complement strand
GGCGCGCGCCCACAACATCGACGCCACGTTCATGGCCAAGCCCCACCACGACTGGTCAGGCTCGGGCATGCACGTTCACATGAGCCTCGTCGACGAGGCCGGCCGCAATCTATTTGCCGGCGATCCGGCCTCGCCGCTGTTCGTCAACGTGATCGGCGGCTTGCGCGAAACCATGGGCGACTTCATGGCCGTATGGGCGCAATCGGCAAATGCCTACCGCCGCTACGTGCCCAAGTCCTATGTGTCGATGGCGGCTCATTGGGGTTTCAACAACCGCACCGTGGCGTTGCGAATCCCGCGCGGCACGGGCCCGGCCACGCGCGTCGAGCACCGCGTCTCGGGTGCCGACGCCAATCCCTATCTCGTGATGGCCGGCATTCTGGCCGGCGCGCAATACGGCATCGATCACAACTGCGATCCGGGACCTGCGACCGAGGGCAACTCGGAAGGCACGCCTGCGCCGCAGCTGCCGACCGCCTGGGTCAGCGCGCTCGACCGCTTTGAAAAATCGCAAATCGTAAAAGATGCTTTCGGTGCGGGCTTCCAAGATGTTTACTACCGGCTGAAGCAGACCGAGCGCATCAATTTCGAGCGCGTCGTCACGTCGCTCGATCACCTGTGGTATGCCCACGTAGCTTGAGAGAGTTCCCGCGTCTATGACATCGCTCGCGCACTTCGAGAATGTTGCCGGCACCATCGATCTGCCAGGCAAGGCCGTGATCGACGGGCGGCTTGTGGCCAGCTCCTCGGGCAAGACGTTCGCCAACGTCGCCTCGCGCAATGGTCAGGTGATCAACCACATCGCCGAATGCGATGCGGCCGACATCGGCACGGCGGTCGCGGCGGCCAAGCGCGCCTTCGACGACAAGCGCTGGCGCAAGCTGCATTACCGCGACAAGAAGGCGGTGATGTTTAAGCTCGCCGATCTGATGGAGCGCGATGCCGAAACCCTCGCCGTTCTCGAAAGCCTCGACGTCGGCAAGCCGATCAAGGACGCGCTCAATATCGATGTGCCTGGCGCCATCCGCACGCTGCGCTATTACGCCGAAGCGCTCGACAAGGTCTACGGCGAGGTCGGCCCCGAAACGACGACACGCATTTCGTTTGCGGTCCACGAGCCGCTCGGCGTCATCGGCATTATCGTGCCATGGAATTTTCCTTTGCTGATGGCGATGTGGAAAGTCGCGCCGGCCCTCGCCATGGGCAATTCGATCGTTCTGAAGCCGGCCGAGCAAACCTCGCTGACGGCCTTGAAGCTCGGCGAACTGGCGCTCGAAGCGGGACTTCCCGCGGGTGTGTTGAACGTCGTGCCGGGTATGGGCGCGGTTGCCGGCAAAGCACTCGCGCTACACATGGACGTCGACATGCTGGCCTTCACGGGATCGGGCCCGGTCGGCAAACTGCTGATGCAGTATTCCGGGCAAAGCAATCTGAAGCGCGTCAGCCTGGAACTCGGCGGCAAGTCTCCACAGATCGTGTTTGCCGATTGCCCCGACATGACCGCTGCCGCCGTCAGCGCAGCGTGGAGCGTGTTCTTCAATCAGGGCGAGGTGTGCACGGCGGCGTCGCGGCTGCTCGTACAGGAAAGCATCAAAGCTGAGTTTGTCGAAAAGCTTTTGCTGGTGGCCAAGAAAATTATCCCCGGCGACCCGCTCAATCCGGCGACGAACTTCGGAGCCATGGTCAGCGCGGGGCAGATGAACACGGCGTTGCGCTACATTGAGACCGCGCGCAAGGAGGGCGGCGCGCTTCGCCTCGGCGGCAAACAGGTGCGCACTGACAGCGGCGGTTTCTTTGTCGAACCCACAGTGTTCGACAACATCGGCGCGGGCGCCACGTTGGCACGCGAAGAAGTTTTTGGCCCGGTGCTGGCGGTCAGCACATTCAAAGACGAAGACGACGCCATCAAACTGGCCAACGATACCGTCTATGGTCTGGCCGCTGGATTGTGGACGCGCGATATCTCGCTCGCCCACCGGGCCGCGCGCGAACTGAGAGCCGGTCTCGTCTGGGTCAACGGCTGGGATAGCTGTGATTTGACGATGCCGTTCGGCGGCTTCAAGCAATCGGGCTTCGGCCGCGACCGCTCGATGCACGCGCTGCATAAGTATGCCGACCTCAAGTCCATTTCGATCACGTTACGATAGAGACGAGCCAATCATGAACATGCACACGTCCTGGTTTCCCTCGGCCGCGCTCATCGGCGGCGAATGGGTGACGAGCGCTGAGACATTTGACGTCACCGATCCGGCGACCGGCAAC
>JANNVK010000180.1:0-8611 GCA_031414415.1 Acidobacteriota bacterium | reverse complement strand
TTAATGAAATCATTCGATTTTGTTTGCCGATAACAATTAACAATTAACAATTAACAATTATCATCTTATGATTAGACTCGAAATAGTAACACCCGAACGCCGAATCTTGGACGAAACTGTTGATATGGTCACAATTCCGACCGCTACTGGCGAAGTTGGGATTTTGCCGAATCACGCACCTTTAATCTCGGGGTTAAAATCAGGTATTTTGACTTACACACAAGGTAGCACGACAAATAAAATGGTCGTTTCTGGTGGATTCGTCGAAGTTGGGACAAATTCGGTTTCGGTTTTGGCTGATTTGGCTGAAACCTCTGACGAAATTAACGTTGAGCAAGCAAAACTTGATCAATCGGCGGCTGAAAAAGCATTAGGAAGTTGGAGCGGTAGCGAAGACGATTTAGCCATCGAACAAGCCAAACTCGAACGCTCTCAAGCGAGAATTCAACTAGCTGCTGGAAGATAATTCCAGATTACAAACTCCAGATTCCAAATTTAAGGCGACAGAATGAAAATTTTGCCGCTTTTTTCTTTTTTGCGGATGGAACGCGGGCTGCCAGCCTGCGAGTGTTTCAAACCCAAAAAATTTCGCCATCAATCAAATTGGTGGTTTATTTCTTGACTGCATTCTCAAAAACTTCTTTGCCCCATTCGTTAATACTTTTACCAACATTTGCGGCAGTTTCGGCAATCGCTGAATGAAGTTGGTTTGGTAATCTGAACAGTATTTTCCCTGAATACGCCTTTTTTGCTTGTTTGTTGGTTTTCTCACAAACCTCAATATGAAAATCGACAGCTTCTTTAAAAGCAATATTTAATTCGTCAACAGTTGTGCCTTCAAACATCACAATATCGTCAATGCCGATCAATCTTCCGACAAATATATTGTCGTCTGCCGAAAATTTAACGTCGCCTGTAAATCCTTTGTATTTCATTAAACTATTCATTTTTAATATCTATCCTTTCTAAAAATTCACGAACGGATTCGACTTGATATTTTTTGGCTTCTTTTTGCGGATGCGGTCGGTGATGTTCCCACTTAGAACCGTCAGGCATCACAAACGCAACCCGTGAACCATTGCCTTCAATCTTTTCCGCACCTAAACTCACAAGTAATTTTTCAATGTCAGAAAAATTGATATTTGCTTTTGTCGGTCTTGTAAAAATTGCCTCAAATATATTTTTCTGTTTTCGATTCATGACACAAATGCTATCACATTGTAATATCAAGTTCAAATAAAAGCGGATCGCGGGCTGCCAGCACGAGAGTATTTAATATCAACGCCGTTCGAACGCTCTCGCGTTCGGGCAGGCTGGCAGCCCGCGATCCATTTTTGTCACTTCGTTTTAACGCCTTGAAATGAATTCATAAACGACATCAATTGACAGTAAATATAGGCTGTGACATTATTCACGTATTACCCCAACCTTAAGATTCGTTTAAGACGACTATTTGGCGGCATAAAATTAAAATATTGCACGCTTGTTTTGGTGAACAGAAATTTAGTTAGAATGGAGATTTTATGAGAACAACTTTTACAGGGTTTATCCTGTCTTTACTTACTATCGGGATTTTGTGTATTTCCGCTTCTTCTATCAAAGCCGCAACGTTTGTGGTTAACGACCCGAGCGATGTTCAAGACGCGACCGCCGGAGACGGCGTTTGTGCCACAGTAGTACTTGGAACAGTGTGCACATTACGTGCGGCAATTACCGAAGCAAATGCTTCATTAGGTGCTGATATTATTACATTACCTGCTGGAACTTATACACAGGCTTTAGTTGCGGCGGCTGAAAACCTCAATGTTGGAGGCGATTTTGACATTGCATCCGATATAACAATCAATGGAGCAGGCTCCGGCACAACTATCATTCAAGCAAATGCATTACCGGCAACTGCGTCTGAGCGGGTTATTCATTTTGTTGCTGGCTCGCCAATAGCTGTAATCAATGATGTAACAATCCAAAATGGGAACACCACAGGTCTTAACGGTGCGGGTATGAGACTTGATAGTGCTTCAATAAATGTAACCTTAAACCGTGTTTTGATAACGAGCAATCGCACAACGACAAGCGGCGGCGGAATTTCCGTTTCAGTTACACCGGCAACGCTAACAATTACAGACAGCACCGTTAGTAACAACACTTCAGCTGGATTAGGCGGTGGAATGGTCATTTCCGTTGTCTCGAATGTCACTATTACGGGTTCGACATTTAACGGTAATACCGCTTCAAGTGCAACTGCGGGAACCTCGGGCGGAGGTATTGCCCAAGCCGGTGCAACAACTTCGACGACTATTACGAACACAACTATTTCAAATAACCTTTCACTAGTAACGGCTGCTGCTGGAAACGCTTTTACAGGTGGTCTCCATGTTACGGGCGGGACAGTAAATGTTACAGGAAGTACGATTACGGGAAATCAAGCACGAGTAACCGGCGGAACAGGAGCAGCGTTAGTTGGCGGGGTTTATAACCAACAAGCAACGGTTAATCTTAACAATTCATCTGTCACAAATAACACAGTTTCCAATACGGTTACGGCAACTTCGGCTTTTCACGCGGGAATTAGAACTTTGGCAGGAGCTATCGCCGCGACAACTACTCTTACTAACACCACGGTCAGCGGAAACACCGCCGGAGGCGATGGCGGTGGTGTGGTAAATATCCCGACAAGCACTTTGAATTCGACTACCAATATTATCGATTCAACGATTTTCGGGAATACTTCAACTGCAGGTGCCGGCGGTGGTGTCTTGAATTCTAGTGGATCTACGACAGCAACTTCGGTCGGTGCGGTAAACATAACTAATTCGACAATTCGTAATAACAACGCTTCGTTTGGTGGTGGAATTTTGAATCAGATATCAGCAGCCGCCGGAGTTGGTACGGCGAGAATCACGTTGAATGGTTCAACCGTCAATGGAAATATTGCTACAGGAAACGGCGGCGGAATATACAATGTTTCATTTGCAACAGCTACTGCAACTGCAACCATAAATTCTACCAATTCAACTATTAGTGGAAATCGTGGTGCAAATGGCGGTGGAATAACTAACGAAAATGGTGTATCGGCAGTTGGAGCAACATCGAATCTGAATTATTCAACCGTTGCTTCAAATACTGCAACAACAAGCGGTGGTGGATTGAATCAAGGTGGCGTTGGAAGCACAATTAACTTGAAAAACAGCATTGTGGCTGACAACACTGCGACAACATCAGGTCCTGATATTTTCGGCACAATTACATCGCAAGATTATAACCACGTTGAAGATGTCACTGGCGGCGTTTTCTTCGCATCATCCGCAAGAAAAGGGAAGGAAACTTCAACGTTTTTTGCTTTACCAAATGACGTTACGGGAAGTGATCCGTTACTTGGAGCCTTGGCAAATAATGGCGGAACGACTTTGACGCATTTGCCGGCAATTGCAAGTCCGGTTGCTAATACAATTCCGAGCGGTGCAAGTGATTGCGGAATCCTCGTCACAACGTCGCAAAATGCCGTGACGAGACCACAAGGTGTCGGTTGTGAAAAAGGTGGAGCTGAACGATCAGCACCATCAGCCGCAACAGCCACAGTTCGCGGTCGTCTTGTTTCAACATTTAACCGAAGCCTAGCAAATGCTGGTGTTTCAATTACAAATACGGCGACTGGCGAAGTCCGATATTCGCGAAGCAATCAACTTGGATATTTCAATTTCCAAGAGCTTGAAGTTGGTAATATCTATGTCATCGAAGTAAACAGCAAAAGATTCAGATTCGAAAATTATACGTTTACACTAAACGAAGATTTGACTGATTTGGTCTTGAGAGCACAGTAGTAATTGTTAATTATCAATTGTTAATTGTTAATGGGCGAGCAGAAATGTTCGCCTTTTTTTTGTGCCGCTGCCATCTTGGCGGCGGTCGCGTTGTGCTTCCAGCCAACGCTTCTCGAGTGCGGATTAATTTATAGTAATTAAGAGTTGCGAGCAAGATGCTCACAAGACCGCCGTCAGGATGACAGCGTTACCTCGTAACGCAGACTTCCAGTCGGCGGTTGCGTTGTGCTTCCAGCCAACGCTTCTCGAGTGCGAATTAATTTCTAGATAAAGAAGAATTGCGAGCAAGATGCTCACAAGACCGCCGTCAGGATGAACGGCGTTACCTCGTAACGCAGACTTCCAGTCGGCGGTTGCGTTGTGCTTCCAGCCAACGCTTCTCGAGTAAGAAAACTATTTGCGAGCAGGATGCTCACAAGACCGCCGTCAGGATGAAAGGCGTTACGGAAGAAAGGTGCGAGAAGAATGTTCATCAATTTTTGTTGTATTTAAAACTCTTGTTTGAGTTTTTTTGTCAATTAAGTGAAAATATCATTTACAAAAATATTGCTTTTAAAAGGATTTTATAAAATATGTTGAAGTCGTTGATGTTTAGTTTGTTTGTTTTGTGTTTAGTTGGAGCGTCAAATGTTTTTGCGGTCTCAACTACGGTTGTTATTAGTCAAACTTTTAGCGGTAGCGGAAGTGCGACAGGAACTTGGAACAGGGATTATGTTGAGCTTCATAATATTTCGGGTACCACTCAATCGCTTGATGGTTTAGCTTTACAATATGGTTCTGCGACTGGGCAGTTCGGTGCTGCAGCAACACTTATTTATGCTTTTCCATCTGGCATTACACTTGTTGCCGGACAGTATTACCTGATTCAGTTGAGCAACGCGACTACCGGATTAAATACTCTGCCAATCACAGCGGATCAAAACACGACAAATATCAATATGGCTGGAGCAAGCGGGAAAATTGCACTGACAAACACGGCAGTTGCGTTAGCTTGCGGAGCAACGGCGACTCCTTGCACTTTACCCGACGCGAGAATCATTGATTCAGTTGCTTATGGAGTTTCAAATAATGGTGAAGGCGGCACAACGGTAAATGGGGCTGCACTTACGGTGACTCAAAGTGCGATACGTAAATTTAGCGGATGTGTTGAAACAGACAACAACAACACAGATTTTTTTGTAAACACTTTTGCCGCCGTTCCTGTCAATACTTTACGAAACTCGGCAACTACGGTCGTTAATTGCACAGTCAGTGCAGCCGATGGTTCAATAAACGGAAGAATCCTTCGTTCAAACGGTCGCGGAATTGCCAATATGCAAGTTGTTCTCCAATCAGTGGCGACTGGCGAAATTCGATATGCACGGACAAATCCATTTGGCTATTATCGTTTTGCCGAATTAGAAACTGGCGAAAGTTATGTTGTCGGTGTTTCTTCAAAACGTTTCACATTTGCCCAACCAAGCGTTGTTATTAATCTCAACGAAAACCTCGATGGTTTAAATTTCGTCGCGGAACAGTAGAGTAATTGTTAATTATCAATTGTTAATTGTTAATGGGCGAGCAGAAATGTTCGTCCTTTTTTTCTTTCCACACGTTAATCTTTCTCAATAAAAATCTAATCTAAAAGCCGAAATGCAAAATTTGTTGACAATGTTAAATTGTTATGACATTATACGGCTGTAAAAAAATTACAATTTAGCCCATTTTAGCAAACTTTTAAGCACCAAATTAATGGTAGTAGCCCTCAAGAGTTTGTCTGTGGTGAAAAAATCTATTGGAGAAGATATGAAAGTTTTTAGAAATTTTGTAACGACACTTGTTTTGTCAATTGCACTTGGAACCGTCGCAATTGCAGCAACAGTTATTGTCCCCGCGGCTAACACAAACACAACAAGTAACCGAAAGCCGTTCGGTTCATTTTTCGGATTCGAACGAAGTGCGGCAATTTATACTGCAGCCGAACATGGCATGGTAGCAGGTTCAACAGTTACTGATGTTTGTTGGTATGTTAATGCGGTGACAACGCCTGATACAGTACCTGTTGTTATTTATATGTCGACCACAGCAGCCACAACATTTACAGCTTCAACTTTTGCAAGTGAAATCGCCGGAGCGTCAACTGTGTTTACGGGAACTATCTTGAACACAAGTTTGGTTGCTGGCAGTTTTCGTTGCGTTAATTTAACTGCACCTTTTGTATACACTGGGAATAACCTCAAAGTTATGGTGCAAACAGATTTTGGCGGTGGCGGTAATGAATCTTCAACCGCAAAACAGTTTAGATGGTCAGCCGGAGCATCGCAAACTTGGCAGGCTGATACTACGGCTCCAGCAGGAACCGGAGCAGTAAGCACAACTTCAAGACCTAATGCTCAGTTAATATTCACTCCGGCGGCAGGTCCGGGAACATTACAATTCAGTTCTGCGACATACGGCGGAAATGAAGGAACATCCGCAACTATTACAGTCAACCGCGTCGGCGGTCAAGATGGTGCAGTTTCGGTTAATTATGCGACTAGCAATGGAACAGCAACAGCGGCAGATTATACAACCGCAACAGGAACTTTGAACTGGGCGGCATTAGATTCTGCTCCAAAAACCTTTACAGTTCCGCTAACAACTGATCTCGTAACTGATCCGGCTGAAACTGTGATTTTAACGCTATCGAGTCCAGTTGGCACAACAATAACTGGAACAAATCCGGCGACTTTGACAATTACCGATGTTCCGCCACCATTCAGCGGAAGTTACAGCGTGCCTGGTAGTTATCCATCGTTGACAAACGCTGGCGGAATTTTTGAAGCAATTAATTTGGCAGGTGCATCAGGACCTGTAACGATTAACATAACTGCTGATTTGACCGGCGAATTAGGAACAAATGCTTTGAATCCAATTGCGGGAAATCCGAGTGTTTTGATTAAACCGAGTGGAGCACCGCGAACAATTTCGGGTATTGCTCCAATTGCTGTTATTCGTATCAACGGTGCTGACAACATAAGAATTGATGGTTCGACATCGGCAGCAGTTGTTGGCGGAAATCCCGCATTGCGTGAATTAACCGTTCAAAACTTAAGCACTTCGACAAGCTCGGGTGTAATTCATATAGGTTCTATGAACGAAAGTTCAACAGGTAATATTATCCGCAATGTTAATGTAATGGGGAATGACCCAACTCAAACTGTTGTAGCTATTTCAGTTGGCGGTTCAACTGTCGGATCTGCGGCAGTTTTTCCGAATAATAATACCCAAATAGAAAACTGTAGTGTGAAGCGAGCCATCTTTGGGATATTTTCCTCTGGCGTTGCGGCGACTCCAACTACGGGAACAATTATTACTCAAAATGATCTATCGGCAACTACGGTTGACCGCATTCGGCGTGTTGGTATTTTAGTCTTTAACGAAAACGGTGTTCAGATTACGGAAAACAGTATTGGTGGGATTGACACAACTGAAGGTGCGGATGCGATTGGTATTGCTCTTGGAATACAAAATGTGCTTGCTACCGCTACTACTGGCGGTGGTGTGAGTAATGCGTTAGTTTCGAGAAATAAAATTAACGGCATAACGATGACAGCACCTTCAGATTTCTCGGCTGCTGGTATTGCAGTTGCTGGTGGCACTCTCGGACCAAACACAATAGCAAATAATATGATTACTGGTGTTACTGCCGCTACAACTTTCGGTGACATTACGGCTGGTATTTTTGTAACTGGTGTTGTCGGTTCATCGACACGCGTCTATTATAATTCGATCTCAATGACTGGCGATAGAGATACTGCAACTGTTGGAGATCATCCTAGCTATGGGGTTGCTATTTCAGGTGCTGACCCGACTGTTGAGTTGAAAAATAATATTTTCTACACAACTCAAACTGCAAGTACTGGTGCTCCAACTTCTTTGAGCTATGCAATCGGAACAGCTTCAACCACATTTGCAAATCTTGATTCAAATTACAACGACTTCTTTTCAACTGGTGCAAATGATGGCGGATTCCGAAGTGGTTCATTAGGCACAACAGGTGGAACTGACTACGCCACAGTTGCATTATGGTCAACGGCAATTGCCGATGATACTAATTCGACAATATTGGGCGAGGTTGATCCAATGTTTGTTAATCCACTTAGTGATCTGCATATTCTTATGGCAAGTACGCTCAAAGATAAAGGAATTGCGGTTTCGGTCTTAGACGACTTCGATGGAAATATCAGATCGGTTGTTGGTTTGACTGGCGGAATTCCTGACATCGGTGGTGATGAATTTGTTGCTCCATCGGCAGCAACAGCATCAGTTCGCGGAAGACTTATTTCGGGCTTTGGTCGAAACTTGGCAAACGCGAATGTGTCGATTACAAACACTGCAACTGGCGAAATTCTGCGGACGAGAAGTAATCAACTAGGTTATTTTAACTTCAAAGAACTTGAGGTTGGTAATGTTTATGTTGTTTCGGTCAATAGTAAAAGGTTTAGATTTAACAATCTGACATTTACCTTGAACGAAGACCTGACTGATTTGGTATTGACTGCGTTGTCTAACGATAGCAAAGATCAATAACTAGAATAGTTAAAAATGCTGAGGGATGAAGGATACAAATCTTTCATCCCTCTCTTTTGTTCCAGATTCCAAGTTCCAGACTTCAATGGTCTTAAAACTGACACTTGCGTTCGGCGGAATACAGCGACAGTTCGGCGGAATACAGCGACAGTTCGGCGGAATACAGCGACAGTTCGGCGGAATACAGCGACAGATCGGATGAAAACACCTCAGAAGGCCAGTAAAGCAAATACATATCG
>JANNVK010000179.1:0-9682 GCA_031414415.1 Acidobacteriota bacterium | reverse complement strand
CAAGTTGGGACGAAATTGCGAGTTCGGGCGAACGAAAAAATTCCGGTTGACGGCGTTGTTTTAGAAGGGCAAAGTTCGGTTGACGAATCAATGATTTCGGGCGAACCGATTCCGGTTTTGAAAGAATCGGGTGCAAAAGTTGTCGGCGGAACACTTAACGGAAGCGGCAGTTTTGTGATGCAAGCTGAAAAAATCGGCAGCGAAACTTTGCTTGCCCAAATTGTCAAAATGGTCGGCGAAGCCCAACGCAGCAAAGCTCCGATTCAAAATTTAGCGGATAAAGTTTCGTATTATTTTGTTCCGGCGGTTATTTTAACGGCGATTATCACGGTTTCAGTTTGGGCATTTTACGGAAATTTTGTCTTTGGATTTGCGTGTGCCGTGGCGGTTTTAATCATCGCTTGCCCGTGTGCATTGGGTTTGGCAACACCAATGAGCATTATGGTCGGCACCGGTCGCGGAGCAAAATCGGGGGTTTTGGTTAAAAAAGCCGATGCTTTGGAAGCGTTAGAAAAAATTGACACGCTGGTTGTGGACAAAACGGGAACTTTAACCGAAGGCAAACCGCGTCTGCAAAAGGTTGTTGCATTTACCGATTTGGATGAAAACGAGGTTTTAAAAATCTCCGCTGCACTCGAAAAAATGAGCGAACATCCGCTGGCAACCGCAATCGTCAAAGGTGCGGAAAATTTAAATTTGCCGAAGGTTGAAAATTTTCAATCGGTTACGGGTAAAGGAATCATCGGCGAAATTGGAGGCAAAAAATATCTGATTGGAAACCGCAAATTGTTGGAAGAAAACGGTTTGAGCTTTAGCGAAACAATCACAACACAAGCCGAAGAACTGCGAAACGACGGGCAAACGGTGATGTTTGTCGCGTCTGAAAAAGAAATAATCGGCTTTCTCGGCGTGGCAGATACGATTAAGGATTCAGCAAAAGAAGCGGTTGAAAGTCTCACAAAATCGGGTATCGAAGTCATAATGCTGACGGGCGACAACAAAACAACTGCGTCCGCCGTCGGTAAAAAACTTGGCATCGGCAAGCTATTCGCCGAAGTTCTGCCCGAAGATAAAGCCAATATAATCAAAGATTTACAAGCCAAAGGAAAAGTTGTCGGAATGGCGGGCGATGGTGTTAATGATGCTCCCGCATTGGCACAGGCACATGTCGGAATTGCGATGGCGACAGGCACCGATGTTGCAATTGAAAGTTCGGATATTACATTGATTCACGGCGATTTACGCGGAATTTTGCGGGCGATAAATCTCTCGAAAGCAACTTTGAGCAACATTCGTCAAAATCTATTTTTTGCGTTTGCATATAACTTGCTCGGTGTTCCGATTGCCGCTGGAATTTTATATCCGTTTTTCGGTTTATTGTTATCACCGATGCTGGCAAGTGCGGCGATGACATTTAGTTCGGTTTCGGTTATTGTGAATGCTTTGCGGTTGCGAAGTTTAAAATTATAAGAAAGGAGAAGATATGAAAAAGAATGTAGGTTTATGGATTGATCACAGTAAAGCAATTTTGGTTTTTTTGACGGGCAATGACGAGGAAATACAACACATAAGTTCTGATACCGAAAACCATCCGCATTCCAGTGTAAAAGCCGATGATGTTCGTTTGAGTGTTAAAACTGAATACCTCAACAAGTTTTATGACGAAATAATTTCGTGCATGAGCGAGGCGGAATCTGTCTTTATTTTTGGTCCGAGCGAGGCGAAAAGCGAACTTAAAAAACGCTTGGAGAATAATAATCACAGTGATAAAACAATCAGTATTGAACCTTCCGATAATTTGACAGAGCCACAAATTGTGGCAAGGGTTCGAGATCATTTTTCGAATTAAACATATATGAATCTGACAACGGGTTATCCATATTGGCTGATAAATAGCGGAATTCCGATAGATTATCCAAAATTGAACACATCGATCAAAACCGATGTCGTAGTAATCGGTGGCGGAATTTCGGGAGCTTTAACGGCTTATTATTTAATCAATGCCGGAGTGAAATGTGTTCTGATTGACGCTCGCACAATTGGACTCGGCAGCACGTGTGCCAGCACATCTTTGCTGCAATATGAGCTGGATATTCCGTTGTCAGATTTATCAAATCAAATCGGATACGAATCAGCTTCGAGAGCTTATCAAATGTGTTCTGAATCAATTGATAAAATCGAGCAAATATCGAAAGACATTGGGTTTAAATATTTCGAAAGACAGAAAAGTTTGTTTTATGCAGCTTATAAAAAAGATAAAACATTTATTAAAACTGAATTTGAAATTCGCAAAAAAGCAGGTTTTGATTTAGAACTTTTGGACGAAAAAGATATAAAAACCCAATTTGGATTTGCTTCACCAGCCGCACTTCTCTCAAAACAAGGTGCGACAACCGATGCATATTTATTCACCCACGCTTTACTCAAAGCAAGTTCTAAAAATGGACTTACAATTTACGATAGAACGGAAATTTCCGATATTGAATACAAATCAAATGGCGTGAAATTAACCACGAAAGAAGGAAATAAAATAAACGCCAAAAAAGTTGTAAACGCGACAGGATATGAAATTACGGAGTTTATCGATAAAAAAATCGTTAAACTTAATTCGACTTATGCTTTAGCTTCCGAACATATTCAATCGCCAAATCCTGTCTGGAAAGACGGAACTTTATTGTGGAATACAGCCGATCCGTATTTGTATATGCGGCTGACTCACGACAACAGAATTATTCTCGGCGGACGAGATGAAGAATTTTATAACCCGCAAAAACGCGACAAATTAATAAAAACTAAAACTGCCCAGCTGGTTAAAGATTTTGCAAAATTGTTTCCGCAAATTGAAATGATTCCCGAATTCAGCTGGACGGGAACTTTTGGTTCAACCAAAGACGCACTTCCATATATTGGAACTTATGACAAAACACCAAACACATATTATGCACTAGGATTTGGCGGAAACGGCATCACTTTTAGTCTTATTGCAGCAGAAATAATCCGAGATATGATTCTCAAAAAACATAACAAAGACGCTTTGCTCTTTGCTTTTGACAGATAAAACAAAAATAACGAGGGTTTATTACAATTGAAACATCTGAAAAAACTTAGCCGAAAAATTGTACTGATGTAATTTTATTTGAAACGAATTTTTTTTTTGCGAACAATGATTTGACCAAAAAATTTGTGAATAATTACGAATTGAATAAACCAGATAAACCAACTTTTTACACGCAGACGAAACCGGACATAAAGATTAACTTTTTTTTGGAGCAGTCAAATTTTGATTAATAACTAAACAGAGGAAAGTGAAATGTTCAAAAAAAGTTTATTATCGCCAGTAAAATTTTTTTGAAATACAAATAATTTAAGGAGAAATCATGATAGAAGCTGAAACAATGGTTCAAGTTGAAGAAATGAATGAAATAGATTGTCAAAATCTTTTGCAACAAATAAGTTACGGACATCTTGGGTTGGTTAAAAATAATCATCCGTATGTTGTTCCGATTCATTTTGCGTTTGAAAATCCGCACATTTATATTTTCACGACCGAAGGCAAAAAGACTGAGATAATCGAAAATAACCCTGAAATTTGTTTGCAGTTAGAGCAATTGACTGACGAAAAACATTGGCAAAGTGTAATTGTTATCGGAAACGCCGTTAAATTAACTGACGTTGCGGAGAAGAAGCGTGTGATGGATTTAATTCTCGACACAAATCCTAATCTTACTCCCGCACTAAGTATTCATTGGATGGATCAATGGATAAGAGCGAATATTGAAATTGTTTATCAAATTAATCCTATTTCAATTACGGGAAGAACGACGGTTGACCGCTTGAAAAAATCAAGATAAAACTTTGAAAAAAATAACTAACTTAATTTTTTTTATTATCTTCAGACAATAAGTTTTCACAAAAATACCGAACGAATTTCAAACATTCGTAGTGTATTAAGTCACTACATTTTTTCTCAAACATTATTTTAATTTATTAAATAGAAGCCAATGAATGCAAATTTAAACGTTGCATTCATTGGCTTTAAGGTGCTTATTGCAAATATATTGTCTTTGGCACAATGATTGCAATTGCTAGAATAACGATTTGTTTCGCAATCTTGATGATTTAAAATAGCTTGTATTTAACAATAATTTTGAGATCTGAGATTCAGTAATTTATTGTTAGAAATTTTATTCAGTGAGGAAATGAAAATGATTTGGACAATTTTTTTAGTATCAAGCGTTTTATGGGCTTTAGGAATAGTTACTTCAAACACAATGGGCGGATTTATTCATATTTTGCTAGGAATTTCAATTTCAATTTTGTTTATTCGTGTTTTTCAAGGAAGAAGATTAGTGAGTTAGCTTATCAAATTTTTCGTAAATCAAGAGAAATATCAGACAGGCATTTATTATCTCATAATTTACGAAACCCGACATAAGTTTAACAATTCGGGTAAGTAAAACTTATGTCGGAATTACAATTCAGAAAAATATAAAAGAGGAGAATATATCATGGACAAATCACCAAAAAGTAAACCAAAGGCAAAGAAAGTAGTTGAAAAAAAGAGTTTAACGGAAAAGGTTGAAATGGAAGCACCGCAAGGCAAATCAGGCGGAACAGATAAAAAGAAATCAGGAAAATAAACACTGATTTCTCAATTTTAAATAACGACATTGATTTATTCTGTCGTTATTTAGATGGCGAAAGCTGTCTTGGAGGCTGATAGTAATTGATTAAATCAATCAGCCTCCAATTTTTTTTAACAATTTACTAAAATCAAAGATTACAAGACTTTTGTGAGTAAAGTTATTTTTTTAATTCATTTTTAAAGTTGAGTTGGGCTTTTTATTTCACATTCAAGAAACTGTAAATCTAATAGACCTGAAATGGCAGTAGATAAACTTGTAAGTTAAAAATCGTTGGTAGCGAACGCCCAAACTTTAAATTTTTGGATAGTAGATTCTACTAATTAAGGATACTTCGTAAATTTAATTTAATAAGTATTGAACAAAATGAAAAGATTATCTATGTTAATGGAAACTTCTCCAACCGTTGAACATCCATTTCGTGGTGAGCTTTTCAGTATAAAAAGGCTTGAGCAAATTGCTGCTAATTTGGCTCTTGAACATCAAAAAGTCAATCAAAACAAACAATTTCATAAGTTACTTCCGCGGCTGAAAGATAATGGGCAAATTCTTATCGCTGCTTATCAGTCTTTAATTACAGCAATTCGCAATGAACGCTCGGTTTCTCCGGCAGCAGAATGGTTGATTGATAATTTTCATATTGTCGAAGAACAGCTCCGCGAAATTGAAGAAGATTTACCTGTTGGTTATTACCGCGAATTACCAAAACTCAACGAAGGCGAATTCGCCGGATTTCCGCGTATTTACGCAATTGCTTTAACAATAATTAAACACACTGACAGCCGTCTTGAAGTTGAAACGCTGGAAGGATTTCTCAATTCTTATCAAAAAATAACACCTTTATCAATTGGCGAATTGTGGGCTTTTGCAATTATTTTACGATTTGCACTTGTTGAAAATCTGCGACGTTTGGCTTCAATTATTGTCATTTCACGCAGAGAACGCGAAGAGGCAGACACGCTTGCTGATGAATTGCTCGAGCTGGCAAATAAGCAATCAGATACGCAGACGAACAATTTATTAACATTTATTAAAAAGCGTTTGGGAAGGCAAAAACAATTTGGAAGTGCTTTTATTGAGCAACTTACACGCCAATTACGCGATCAAGATGTCGCAATTGCTCCGGCTTACGAATGGTTGTCAAGCCAATTAGAAAACCAAGGCACGACACTTGAAGAAATTGTGCAAGCCGAATATCAAAAACAGGCTACTGCTCAAGTCACAGTCGGAAATATCATCACGAGCATGCGTCTGCTTTCGACGATAGACTGGAATTCGTTTTTTGAAAAAGTGAGTTTGATTGAAACTCTGTTGAAAACAGATCCGGCAAACGTTTATGCCGAGATGAATTTTGTCACTCGCAATCGTTATCGCGAAATTATCGAACGAATTGCAAAACGCACAAAAACGGACGAATTGAAGGTTGCCGAATATGTTATCGAACTTGCCCAAAACGTTTATCAAATTGATTCGACCGACACAAGACATTCCCACATCGGCTATTATTTGATAGATAAAGGACTCACCGGAGTAGAGAGAAAATTCAATTATCGACCACATTTTACCGAATATTTCAGCCACTTTGTGTTGAAATATCCAACCTCATCATATCTCGGTTTGACGTTAGTTTTAATGAGTTTAATTGTCGTTTTCTTTATTTCGACATTAACGATTTTAGGTGCGAGTTTGCCTTTGATAATAATTTTCACGCTTCTTTCGATAATTCCGGCGAGCGAATTAGCCTTGAGCGTTGCAAATTGGGATTTTACATTGATGATTCCTCCGCGTGTTCTTCCGCAAATGGACACAACTTTGTCTATTCCTCAAAATGCGAAAACTATTGTTGTTATCCCAACTCTCTTGACGAGCGAACCTGTCGTTTTAGAATTATTTGAGAAACTCGAAGTTTATAATTTGGCGAATCAGGACAAAAATATCTACTTTGCTCTGCTCAGTGATTTTGGCGATTCAAAAACGGAAGAAATGCCAAATGATTCAGCTATTTTAGAATTAGCTCAACGCCGAATCATTGAATTAAATACTAAAAATTCGAAAATAGAACCGCAAAAATTCCATTTTTTTCATCGCCAAAGATTGTGGAATGAAACTGAAGGAAAATGGATTGGTTGGGAACGCAAACGTGGCAAACTTGAAGAATTTAATCGTCTATTGCGTGGCGATCAAGAGACAAGTTTCTCGATAGCGACAGCAAATAGCGAGTTTCTCAGTCAAATTAAATATGTCATTACGCTTGATTCTGACACTCAATTGCCACGCGATGCGGCACGAAAATTAATAGGTGTCGCCGAACATCCGCTTAATCAACCGTATTTTGACGAAAAACTTCAACGAATCACGAAAGGTTACGGCATTCTCCAACCGCGTGTCAGCATTTCTTTAACAAGTGCATCACGTTCGTTTTTTGCCCGTATTTTTTCGGGAAATACTGGAGTTGATCCATATACGACGGCTTCTTCAGACATTTATCAAGATTTATTCGGCGAAGGAAGTTTCACCGGAAAAGGACTTTATAATGTTGATGCATTTGCGAATTCTTTGAAAAATCGTGTGCCGGAAAATTCAGTTTTGAGCCACGATCTTTTCGAAGGACTTTATGCACGTTGCGGATTGGTGACCGACATCGAATTGATTGACGATTTTCCAACTCACTTCGACGTTTTTGCCCAGCGTTCGCATCGTTGGGTGCGTGGCGATTGGCAGATTTTACATTGGGTTTTTCCAAGAATCAGAAACGCCGAAGGCAAAAAACTACACAACGATTTGTCACTTATATCGCGTTGGAAAATTGTCGACAATTTGCGTCGAAGTTTGGTTGCTCCGGCAATTGTTTTGTGGCTTTTAGCAGTTTGGACAATTATTCCTGGTTCGCCAAGTTTATGGACGCTTTTTATTTTGCTTACTCTAGCGTTTCCCGTTTATGCAAATTTGCAGATGAATTTGATGACGCATCCGCGAAGCATTCCGTGGACGAGTCATTTGCGGAGTGTTTGGGGCGATTTTCGCTCAAATACTGCTCAAGTGTTTCTTGTTGTTGTTGCACTCGCACATCAAGCATATTCAAATTCGGATGCGATTATTCGCACTCTTTATCGCGAAAACTTTTCACTCAAAAATTTGCTTGAATGGAAAACCGCGGAACAAAGTGAGCGTGAAAATCCGCACGATAAAGCCTCTTTTTTTCGTTATATGTTTGCGGCTATGTTATTGGGAATATTGGCTTTCTCTTTAACCGCTTGGTTTCGTCCAGAGGCTTTGCCGATTGCTTTGCCGTTTATTTTAGCGTGGATTTTATCGCCATTAATTGCGTATCGAATCAGTCTGCCAAAGCATACAAAGCAGTTTCCGCTTTCAGTTGACGACATAAAATTAGCACGAATGATTGCTCGCCGAACGTGGCGGTTTTTTGAGACATTCGTTGGTGACGATGATAATTGGCTGCCGCCGGACAATTTTCAGGAAGATCCACAACCAAAAATTGCACATCGCACTTCTCCGACGAATATCGGCTTACTTCTGCTTTCAACAATTTCTGCACACGATTTTGGTTATATCGGAACACTGGAATTAACAGAAAGGCTAGGTTTAACATTTGCAACGATCAAAAAACTAGAAAGTTTTCGCGGTCATTTACTTAATTGGTATGACACGCAAACGCTTGAACCGCTTAATCCGCGATATATTTCGACAGTTGATAGCGGAAATTTTGCGGGACATTTGCTTGCCGTCAAACAATCTGTGATTGAAATTCCAAATCGCAATTTATTCGATTCCAGAGTGATGAAAGGTTTGGCAGATTCGCTTGAAATGATGCAGTTTGAAGCAACGCAGTTAAAGTCTGGGCGACAAAAAACCGAATCCGTTTCGATCAAACAACTTCACACAGAAATTGAATCTTGTCAGCAATTATTAAAAAATCAGCCGATTGAAACTCCTGATTCGTGGCTCAGTTTGCTTGATTCTTTGATTATTCACGCCGAAATTATCGAGGACATTACCGGTGCTTTATCGCAGGAACACGGCGATGTGCATTTTAACGAATTGCAGTTTTGGTCAACAGATTTATCGCACCAAACAAACACTTTTCGCCGCGATATTGAAACATTTATTCCTTGGAAAGAAAGCGATTTTACGCATTTGGCGGAAATAATTAGCCGCAATTTCCCTGAAATTCAACAAGATTGGCGGGAAATATCTGATTTACTAAACATTTTTCCGAAGCTCGCGGAACTTTCCGAATTGTATGAAGCTCTGCTGTTACGACTTTCAAGTATCAGCCGTCAGATTTCAAACTCACAAATGATTGAACGCGATACAAACGCGGCGTTAAATGCTTTGCACATACTCACCGCAAAGGTTAAAACTGCGGAAGAATCGGCAGTTCGGACATTGGCAAATCTCAATTCTTTTGCCGAACAAAGCTCAGAAATCGTCAACGAAATGAATTTCAAATTTTTGTTTGATGAACAACGTAAGGTTTTTTCAATCGGATTTAATATCGAAAACGAAAAATGTGACAATTCGTTTTACGATATGCTTGCTTCCGAAGCTCGTTTGACAAGTTTTGTCGCAATTGCAAAAGACGAAATATCACAGGAACATTGGTTTCGGCTTGGTCGCTCGCTCACGCCAGTCGCCGGCAGTCGAGCGTTAATTTCGTGGACCGGAACGATGTTTGAATATTTGATGCCGGCATTGGTGATGAAAAATTATAATGAAACACTGCTTCATCAAACATATAAATCAATTGTTGATCGGCAAATAGAATATGGTGCAAAAAATAATGTACCGTGGGGAATTTCGGAATCTGCATACAACGCCCGCGATTTACAACTCAATTATCAATATCAGGCTTTCGGAATTCCGGGACTCGGCTTGAAACGCGGTTTAAGTGAAGATTTGGTCGTTTCACCATATTCGACCGCACTTGCCGCACTCGTTTCGCCTCTTGACGCATTGGAGAATTTTCGCCGTCTTGTAAGTGACGGAATGCTTGCCCGATTTGGTTTTTACGAAGCAAT
>JANNVK010000178.1:0-6081 GCA_031414415.1 Acidobacteriota bacterium | reverse complement strand
ATAATAGACGCTTCGATCTTTGAAGAAATTCTGCTTCGCTTTTTGCATCTCAACGATAAATTTTTCGCCACTTGGAGCCTCGCAATAAAGGTCAAACATCGCTCGCCGATCAAGTTCAGCGATGCCAAGATGCTCGGTGTTAAGATAAGTTAAATCCTTTATTTGATGATGTTGCGGCAATACTTGGTTGAGAAAATCAATCAACAAATCCTTATTTGGCTCTTCGCCAAATATTTTTTTGAACCCAAAATCAGTGAACGGATTGACGTATTTATCTTGCATATACTGAATTTTACAGCAAAACCAGATTCTACTCAATTAAGTGAAGGTTGTAGATTGTGTCCGACTGGAACGCGGGCGGCTCGCCTGCTAGATTGCGTCCGTAATCTAACGACGTTTGATCACTCTCAATTTGAATTTTTATCAAAGTTCTTTTCGAACGCTCTCGCGTCCGTGCAGGCTGGCAGCCCGCGTTCCATTGCCGAGATTCATACTCTCAAAACGGACCGAACTCAAATATTGTCGTTGATTATCTGCCACAGTTTGCAACCTTCCAAAATCATCAACTGAATGGTTAAAAATTGACATCAACTTGGCTGTTTGGATTAATTTGTAATTTATTATCGCAATTTTGTAATAGATATTTCTACCGCATTGCCCCATTTATCAACTTCTACACCGCAAACACTGCAGGTAGAACCACCTCAAAGTGTTTGCCGTAAAGATGCAGGAACACGTATCATCGGCAATACATTATCACAAGATGGACATTTAATTTGGTCGAAATTAATACCAAACTTCCCTTGCTTTTGTTTACTAGAAAGCAAAACTGCAACTACAAAACCGACCAGCAAACCGACTATTAATACAAAACAAAATACTATTAACACCTCATCACTCCATTTTTATTTTTCCAAATCCATAATGGATTCGACTGTCTAGCCATGTTATTTTTTGTGGCTTTTCGATACATATTCCCGAATCTGTCGAAGTCAAACTTTTGCTTATAAGTCAACGAATTGCCAGTGCTTTTATACTTTTTCGCATCAGATTGTCAGACTTTTAACGTCATTTTGTAATAGTTCAAGTTCATTTATCTCATTGGTAAGTCTTCTTATTTTATAAACCGGATAAACAGCAACAAAAAAAGTAGTTAGCAGCGGAACGACAAATAAAATTAGTGAAATATCGCTCCAAATCAATTTTGTGATCCAAATGAATAAAACCATAAGACCGAAAAAAATAGCAAAAAGAAACAGTCTTTTTTTCATTGCTTTTCCATAAATACTTTTAGAATTTTTTAGATAAAATATCTGCAATTCAATATTTTTAGTTTCTATCATGTGCCTAAAACCCAGCCTCCTTTCTACAGCGTTCGCGTTCAGGTATCATTTTACTCTCAATAAGATCAGCAATTTCTTCGCCTCGATTAATATCAGCAAGAAAAGCTGGAATCTGAGCAAGTATTTGAAGAATTCCTCGTCCTCGTCCTTTACTCTCAGGGTTCAGTTTATCATTTGCTTGCTGTGGGGCTTCTCCAGCTCCGGCAGCGATGCCATGGTCTCTCGCTCCTTTGCTGACAAAGCGTTCAAGTTTTGTTTGAACGTCTTTACTTTTGATCACAGCATCATGAGCCTTATCAACACAATCTTTGTATTTCTTATCCTTTTTTCCTTGATTAATTCCTTTTTGTATAGCCGTGCGTCGTGGGAAGTCATTTTCACCTCCGCCTCCACCACCATAATCTTGTCCTTGATTTTGATTATGATTTTGAAATATATTTCCTGGATGAGAGTAGTTTCCAAATATGCTTCCCCAATCGGTATAAACCTGAACGGCTCCGCCACCTGAAACGCACCTGCCATTTATTACTTGACCCAAATATATTTCTTGCCCAGTTTTTTTGTCAATTCCACGATAATCACATGCTTCGCCTTCCAAAAGTAACCCACTCGGATCTACAAAATTCGTCGGTTCATTCTCAACATAAGAATACCGATTAAAACTCTGAGGATTTCCAAGATTCATGGAGCCTTTTTATGGATCAGGACTCGTCCAACGTCCCGCACGCTGCTCCTGCTTTCTAAACCACGTGTGATTCAGTCCCGAAGAATCTTTCTCGGTCAAGCCGTAACCTTGCCTTGTCGTCGCATCGCCGGAATAGCCTTGTTCGATGCTTCTGAGTCCGACATTTAGACTTATTTCTTCACCAAATGCTGTGAAATCGAATCTTGCTTGGATGAATCCGTTGGTATTTACGCTTGCTCGGACGCTTCCTTGCCAGTCTTGCAAAACGTAGCTAACTCCGCCGTTTCCTTCGCCTTGCGTGCCATACTCCGCAACCAACTTGCCAAAAGCGTCATATATCACAAACTGCCAACTGTCATTTACTTTTGTCGCGACACGATTTCCTAGAGCATCATAAACTGTTGTCGCGGTTGTGGAAGTTCCTGCGTTTGTTGCGTTTACTTGTCTGCCGTTTGCGTCATAACTAAGATTCATCGAACGGAATTTGTTGTCCGCGATGACCATTCCAGCATCGTTGTATGTTGTTCCAGTTAAGAATCTGTTAGTCGATTTCGAAATATCAACATTCTCAATCTGAGTCATTTTAATCAAATTCTATTCAACGCAAATCCATCGCAGCTTTGAGTCCATTCTCAATTTCTGACAGTTTCGCGTCAGACAATTCGCCGAGTTTTTGTTTGAGTTTACTTCGGTCAAGAGTTGTGACTTGGTGGCAAAGTGCAACGCTGTCTTGTATCAAGCCTGCTTCTCCTTTTTCAATGATTATCGCTGTTAGTCCACGCCTTGCTTGATTATTTGAGGTAGAAATTGGAATTACAATGATGGAACGCCAATTTGGTGTTTGATTGAATCCATCATGAGAAATGATAATTACCGGACGGCGACCAGCCTGTTCTGAGCCTGAACGCGGACTGAGTTCCGCAAAATAAATATCACCGCGTTTCACGACTTCGCCTCATCGATTGCTAAAAAACTATCGATACCAGCTCGCTCCAAACTAACATCCAAATCAAACTGTGAGCCTGCATTTGCCATTGCATACTCCGCGATACTCGAAAAACGTTCAGCTTTGTGACGTGAATTTTCACGCTCACTTAAAAAATCAATAAAGTCGATAACTTCCGAAATTCGTGGTGGTGAAAGAGTGTTTATCTTATCTAAAATCAATTCTTGTTGCATCATAATATTATGAAACTAGCAAACTTTTGAGGTTTTGGCAAGATTTTTCTATAATTTCTGACAACGGATTCGTTTGCTATTCCGTACCATTATTCGCCCCTTTGCAATACATATTCTCGACTGGAACGCAGACACTCTTGTCTGCAAGATTGCGTCCGCAATCTGACGGCGTTAAGTAACACTCAAGTCGAAGTTATGCAAGCACTCTTCGAACGCTCTCGCGTCCGTGTAGGCTGGCAGCCCGCGTTCCAGTCGTCATCTGAAAACGGTCATTATATCCAAAACTCTCACTCGTTCCATTGCCAAGATTCATGCTCTCAAGCAAGCCTTTGTTGTTGAAACTTACCGAACTCAAATATTGTCGTTGATTATCTGCCACAGTTTGCAATCTCCCAAAATCATCAACCGAATAGTTAAAAACCTTGCCGCTCGGATATTTTTCACTCGTCAATTGTCCCGCCAAATTATAACCGTAAGTCAGATTATAACTCTGATTCCCAATCGTCTGCGTATGATTTACAAATTGCCCAACATTGTCATAGTCATACATCTGTTTCGTTTCCGGCGTTCCTTGCGTGGCGTTTGCGGCTGTCTGAACTTTGGTTAAGCGTCCTTTATTAAACGAATTGCTTCGAATCTCGTCATAAGTATATGTAACATTCGGCGTCGCATAGACGCTCTCGCCCGAATAATTTACCGCCGCAACCCGATTAACCGAAATTCAAATAGTTTGTTGCTCTTAGATTAGTTCCTTGTTAGTTTCAGAATACTTCCGTTCTCTCCAATAGCCCAGAAAATAGAATCGTCTTCACTAACACTATGCAAAGAAATAATCCTTTCATCGATTTTACTAAAGACTTCGGTTACTGATTGTCCACCATCATTTGTTTGCAAAATGATTCCGTTTTTGGCATTGAGATCTACTTTCAAATCTTTGCCTGCTTTGTAATCTATTTTTGCACCACAAATCAAAAAATCATCATTTTGGATGTAAGCGGCATCCAAATAAAACATATCAAGAGAAACAGAAGGAAATGATTTCCCCTTATCGTCAATAGTAATTAGTCTTCCTCTTGTTCCTTCTTGGCTATTTGTTCCTTCCAAAAACCAAAAATTTTTATTATCGTTGATTCCGAAAGCTTTAACCCCTGATTGTTCGTCAATTATTTCGTATTCGTAGAATTTCTCCCAGTTAGCTTCTCCAATAGTTTTCTGAAATATTTGTTTTTTGCTAGTAATAATAGACACTCGACCATCGGTTATCAAAGATCCCATAACTGCCTCGTTCATACATTTTTTATTTTTATCTACTGATAATGGTTTACTGTAAGATTTTTCCCATTCCCAATTGAGCTTATACTTGTCAAAAGTTAAAAGGATTGGGTTAAAACAAACAGATGATTGGTCTTCATATTTAAGTCCCGCCAGTAAAATCTGACCCTCAGCAACATTACTAAAAGAAATAAATTTTCCACCTTTTACTATAAGATTTTCTTCCCAAGTTTTTCCGCCATTTTTTGTTAGCAACATACGGAATTCGTTTGCATAACTTTCAGATGAGTAACTAATGCTCTTTTGAACCACAATCAACCCATTAATGACATCAAAAAAGCTCATATTAACTATTGATTCGTCACCCTGGATCGGAATCTTTATTTCATCAAGCAGTTTTCCGAATTGGTTAACTTTGTACAAGTTACTAACACTGATTGCGAAGATATTTTCAGAGTCAAGAAAAAATATTCTGGTAATCCTACTATTGATATTTGAGTTTAATTTTTCAACACTCCATTTAGACGAGGTTTTTCTATCATTATTAAAGTTAGGCAGACTCATATTTTTATTAGTATTGCTTATATTGCTATGTGTTTCTTTATATTTAACAAAACAACCTACTATGAAAACAACTAAAACTAAAATACCTATTATCGTAAAGAACTTCATCAAGAACCTCCTATTTACCGCAAGTAAGTTTGCCAGCAACACACTTCCCAAGTTGTTGACCACTATCTTTATCGTTAGAATCATTAGGATCACCAACATCTATACCAGTTAGAGATGCGATTGAATTGCCCAATTCGTGAATTTGCGTTTCAAATTGTTTACCAATTGCACTTTCAAGCACGGAAAAAGCAGTCTGATAGTTGTTTCTGTCATTAGATGTAAAATTCCTGTAAGGAGAACTTCCTAATTCGAGACCAGTAGCAAGCGGGACACCACCGATTGCTCCCAGTTCTCTTGTACTATAAGTAGTTGTATCGTTGGATATTAATGTCTGCATGAGAGTATTTTGGCTTGGTTCTAAATATGTAATCCCAGCTGTCCCCCACTTACCTTTAGCTGAGGCGTTGAGGGTATTTAACGATACTGCCCCTTTCCAAAGTTGAGTAACACATTCCTTAGTTGCTTTTTCAACTTTCGCTTTGGATATACGTTTTGCTTTAGCGGTACTTTTCCCTGGTTTTCCCGTTTGGGTCTGCCCCCCTGAAGCACCGCCACCGCCTGAACCGCCACCATCGCCGCCGCCGTAACAAGTCCATGGACCCCAGAAACCTATGACCCCATTTGAGTAATGATATCTAATGCAATATCCACCTGATCCCGGAGCTTCTAAATTCAATCCACTCGGATCAACAAAATTCGTAGGTTGATTTTCAACATAACTATATCGATTTAATGATTGCGGGTCTCCCAATTTTATTGAACCGCGAAAAGGATCCGGACTTGTCCATCTGCCTGCTCTTTGCTCATGTTTCCTAAATCCAGTGTGGCTTAGTCCCGAAGAATCTTTCTCAGTTAAGCCGTAACCTTGGCGAGTTGTCGCGTCGCCCGAATAGCCTTGTTCAATCGAACGCATTCCAATGCCTAAACTTA
>JANNVK010000177.1:0-3016 GCA_031414415.1 Acidobacteriota bacterium | reverse complement strand
ACCTGGTCCCTCATCGGCGACCCTTCCATCTTCGTGAAATAATTGCCGTTGATACAAAAAAAAGAAGAAGCTCACCTCTGAACTTCTTCTCTAAATCCACTTCCACATTATGGCTTCCCGATTATTCGTGAAGCCTTTTTTTAGTTTTGGAGAAAAATTTCGCGATTTATTGATGCGGGATTTCCGACCACAACGAAACGGATATTTTTCATATATTTTTCTGAAACGTCTTTGACATCTTTTGGAGTAACTTTTTTTACACGGTCAATAAAACTCAGCGAATTTCGCCAACCGTTTCCAATTAATTCATACTTTGCAATTTCTCCAGCTTGGGCAGCATTTGTTTCTTGGCTCAAATAATATGAGGTGAGAAATTGTCCGGCGACTCCGGAAATATCGCTTTCGGTGACTAATTCTCCACGCATTTTGTTGATTTCATTGAGCATAACGCCAATTGAGCGATTTGCATCAACGGCAGAGACAGAAATATTTGCGGTGTTTGCAGCCGCTAAACCGATGTCGGCATTTGGTGCATAAGACAAATTTCTTTTGACGCGAACTTCTTGAAAAACTCTACTTTGCAAAATCGACATTGCAACTCGCATTGCTTGATAATCAGGATTCGACAGATTTGGAGCAGCAAATTCGCCTTGAATATAATTTGTTGGCAGTTCGCGAGTCGCGACATCGACAGTTGGTTTAGAAAAATTTATTGCTGAAACTGGCGTTTCTTTATAATTTCCGCGTGGTAATTTTCCGAAAGAATTTAGGACTTTCAACTTTAAATCGTGTAAATCTAAATCGCCGACGACAACTAATAAAAGTTGCGAAGTTTGCATTAGTTTTTGATGATAAGCACGGATATCGGCTGCTGTAAATTTTGCGATTGTTTCGGCTGAACCGCGTGGATCGTTCGAATAAATATGTTTTTCGTAGATTGTTTTATTGACCAAAAGCCGCAAATAATTTTCTGGATCATCGGTGTCATCACGTAAACCTGTTAAAATTTGTCCGCGAATTCGTTCGAGGTCTTCAGCGATAAATGCTGGATTTACAACAATATCAGAAAATATTTCCCAGCTTTTTTCAAAATTTTGACGTGTTGAACCGAGTGAAATAACGCTAAAATCATTTCCTGAACTCGCACCAATTCCACTTCCGGTTCGTGCAAATTCTCTTCGCACAAAATCTTTTGGGAATTTTTTGCTTGCTTCGGTGGCAACGCTGAGCATTAGGCTTTCAATGCCGGCAGTTTTTGCGTCAATATTTCTAACGCCGCCACGAATAAATAATCCGGCTGCAACGGTTGGAGAATTTGCTCTTCGTTTAAATATTACTTTTAATCCGTTGACATCAAACTCTGAAACTAATTTTGCTTGGGCTTCAACATTGAGCGAAGCCTGTGCAAAAATAGAGACAAAACTTCCTTGTATAATCAACAAACACAATAAGATAACAACTTTATTCCAAACTTTCTGCTTATTTTTTTTGACTAAATCCATTCTATTTCACTCCTGTTAAATCGTTTGTTGAAAGTTTAATTTTTGATTGTGCTTCACTCGAAATAAGTGCAACTCCAATTCGTGGTTTGTTCTGAATATAAGTCGAAACATAGCGTTTAATATCTTCACGAGAAACGGCACGGAGGTTTTTTTGATAACCACGAAAATATTCAATTCCGGTTGATGACCACCAAAAACCAAGTGTGTGAGCATATTCACTAGGTTTTTCGCGTTCGAAAAGATCACGCGATTCGAGTAAACTTTTGGCGTTTTCCAGTTCTTCGTTGGTGAAATAATTTGCTTCATTAAACTTTGCTATTTCAGCGTGGGCAACTCGAATTGCTTCTTTGGCTTTTTCGGGTGAAACCGCCAAAGTTAGCGTAACTGGACCGACATTTCGTTGTGTGTAGTAAGTAATATCTGCAATGTTCGACAGACCTGAATCGACTAAATTTCTCTGAAAACGCGAATCTGGCTGTCCTAAAATATATGAAAACACGTCTGCTGCGTAAGTTGCCGCATCATCTTTTCCTATTGAAGGTCCGTGCCAACCAACTTGAATCAACACATTATTTACTGGTTGTTCAACGATAAAACCTTCGCTTTTCGAAAGTGGCGGATGTTCGACCAGAGGAAATTCTTTGAATGGCTCAATTGCACGACGCTTCCAAACTCCAAAATATTTTTCGGCAATTGCGAAAACTTCCGCTGGTTTTACATCGCCTGTGACAATTAATGCCGAATTATTTGGGACATAATATCTATTTTGAATAAGTCGCATTTTATCGGTCGTTGCCGCATTTACGGTTTCGCGAGTGCCGAGTGGATTTTTTCGAGTTGGATATTTCGAAAAAAGTTTATCAGACATTGTGCGGCTCAAATAAAAAAACGGATTTGATTCGTTTCTATCAATTTCGCCGATGACAACTTGTTTTTCACTCGCAAATTCTTCTTCGTTAAACGTCGGACGCAATGCAGAATCTTTCATATAACGCATTGCAGTATCTAAATAAGGACTCGTTGTGGTGAAATAATAATTAACAACTTCCTCGCGAGTTGTTCCGTTATAAACAATTCCGAGCTGGTCAATATCACGCAAATATTCTTCGCCATCAACGATTGCTCCATTTGGCTTGAAAAACATATGTTCATAAAGATGCGATAAGCCGTTAAGTTCAAGTGGTTCAGTAATTGAACCGTTTCGGGCGACGAGTTCAATTGTGACTAACGGAACTGAATTATCTGCCAAAACGATAATTTCAAAACCGTTTGGCAAAACTTTATTAACAAATGGAACTTCAATGCCTTGTTGTTTGACGATTGGTTTTTCTGCTGTTGAAACTGTCGGTTTGACAACTTTTTTAGGTTTTGTTTTTTGTGCAAAACCAGAAGCCGTAAAAATTGAAGCAATTAATAGCGAAACAAAAATTCTTTTCAAAATAAACTCCTAAAATGTAGATTGCGTTTTTACGCAAACTTGACGAATATAGTTATCAGATTAGCATAAACGAGGT
>JANNVK010000176.1:0-50015 GCA_031414415.1 Acidobacteriota bacterium | reverse complement strand
ATGAGTCTTTTATTAGAAGGAAAAAGAGCTTTCGTTTCGGGCGGAACAAGAGGAATTGGTGCGGCGATTTGCGAAGTTTTTGCTCGCGAAGGTGCTGATGTTGCCTTTAATTTTCATTCTCGTGATGATTTGGCGTTAGAAGTTAAAGCAAAAGTTGAATCATACGGCAGACGTTGTTTAACTTTCAAAGTTTCTGTGACAGATCGTGATGGAATGAAAGAAACTGCGAAGAAAATTATTGCGGAATGGCAAGGCGTTGATATTTTGGTCAATAATGCCGCAGTAAATAAGCCTGACAATTTTGTAACTACAACTGATAAAAGTTGGGATTGGGTGATTGATACAAATGTTAATAGTTTATTTGCAGTTACCAAACCTTTCTATAAACAAATGGTTCGTCAAAAAAAAGGTGCGATTCTTAACATAACTTCAATTGGAGCAATGAGTTCGCTTCCAACGTCGGTTCATTACGCAACTTCAAAAGCTGCAATGATTGGATTTACAAAATGTCTTTCGCGAGAAGCTGCAAATTTTAATATTGCTGTAAACGCAATTGCTGCTGGAATTTTTGATACTGATTTGGGAAACACTTTGCCAGATCGTTTAATTCAAGCACACGAAGGTTGGGTCGCACAGCAGAGAATGGGCGAACCACGTGAACTAGCCGAATATGCGGCGTTTATGTGTAGTGACCGCAATAGTTATATGAACGGCGAAGTAGTCATTGTTGACGGCGGTGTAATTACTTAATTTTATATGGAAGCAGTTTTATATTGGTTGCCAAATTGCGATACGTGCAAAAAAGCTGCCGCGTTTTTACAACAGAATAATGTTGTAGTGACGCGGTTTCATAATTTAAAATTGGAAATGCTTAACCGCGAACAGATTTTTCAATTAGCAAAAATGGCTGGTGGAATAGAAAATTTATTTTCTCGACGAGCGATTAAATATCGCGAACTTGGGCTTAATAAAAGGGAAGTTTCGTCTGACGAAATGTTGGAATTTATAATTTCAGACTACACATTTATTAAACGTCCAGTTTTGGTTATAAATGATAGTGCAATATCTGGTTTTTCTGAGAAAAATTATCAAGGTTTTATTTCAAAATGATAAATTTAGAAGAATATAATTCAATCCGTGAACAAAATGTAATTGGATATAAAAAACTAAAGCGTGGTTTGTTCAAAGTTTTTGGCAGCGAAGCTATTCAATTTTTGAACGGACTTATCACTAATGATGTCAAGGCTTTAGAAGATGGCTCAGAGATGATTGCCGCGTTTCCTAATGCTCAAGGTCGCTTGCTCGCAGTTGTTCGCGTTCGCCGAATTAGTGATAATTTTTATTTTGAAACTGAAGAAACGACACGTGAAAAAGTTTTTCAAAATTTATTTAGATTTACATTTGCCGGCGATTTTTTTGTTGAAGATTTGAGTGAAAAATATCAGTTTTATTCAATGGAAAATGGAAAATGGATAATTGAAAATAGTGAAATACTTAACTTCGGCAAAGATGTTTTTATTCCGCATAATGTTGAAACAGATTTGAATGAATCGATTGAAATTTCCGATGATCTTTATGAAGTTTTGCGAATCGAAAATGGCGTTCCGCTTTATGGAATAGACATTGATGAAACTACGATTGTTTCTGAAATTGGAAACGCCGATATTATAAGCTACAAAAAAGGTTGTTACATTGGGCAAGAGATTATTGCACGGATTTACTTTCGCGGACACATCGCTAAACAGCTGACTGGATTGATTTTAGAAGATTCTAGCTGTCAGCCAAATAATGAATTAAAGTCTCTCGAAGGTAAAAATGCGGGCAAAATTACATCAGTTTGTTATTCGCCAAAGCTCGAAAAAAATATTGCTTTGGCATTTGTCAGATATGATTATTTAGCTGAAGGAACTGAGTTAAAAGTTATCGAAACTTCTGTAAATGTTAAGCATTTACCGTTTATTATTTAATATTTTAGTATGAATGATTTGAAAGATATTGATTTACCAAACGCGAAGCTCGCATATACAATAATCGACTCGCTTTTATCGCATAATGAAGCGATGAGTGACTTGCTGGCTGTAATGGCACATGTGCTTGATGAAGATGTTGCCAAGGCTTTGACAAATACTGGCGAATGGGAAAAATATATGGAAAGCAAACGCGGTTTGGATAACACGAAATTGCAGATTGATAAGTTTACGGAAGAACTAAATAAAATGGAAAATGGAAAGTGAAAAATGGAAAATAAAGAAAATCCATTGAAAGATAAGTCATATAACTTTGCATTAAGGATTATTAAACTTTACAAGCATTTAATTGATGAAAAGAAAGAGTATATTCTTTCAAAACAGGTTTTACGCTCAGGAACTTCAATCGGTGCAAACATAGCTGAAGGTAATCAGGCACAATCTAAAGCAGATTTTATCCATAAACTTTCAATTTCGCATAAAGAATCGTTTGAAACTGAATATTGGCTTCGTCTTTTGAGAGATAGTGAATATTTGTCTGAAAAGCAAACTTCTTCCTTAATTGATGATTGTAAAGAATTGCAAAAATTATTAACGACTTCAATTAAAACTGCAAAAAATAATCGGTAGTTATCAAATGGATAGTAGTAATCAAGATTAATTTTCCATTTTGCACTTTCCATTTTCCACTTTATGAAAGATTTAATTATCATCGGTGCCGGACCAGCTGGAATCACCGCGGCGTTTGAAGCTAAGAACAATAATCTTGACTATCTAGTTATCGAAAAAGGACTTATCGGGAATACGATTTATAATTATCCGATTGGTTTGACTGTTTTTTCGACTCCAAATGAACTTGAGATTGTTGATAATTCTCTGAAAAGTGTTCGACCAAAGCCGACTCGCGAAGAACTTCTGTCATATTACACGCGATTTACGCTCGAAAATAATCTCAATATACAAACTGAAGAAGCTGTCACTAATGTTACAAAATTAGACAAAGGTTTTAGTGTTAAAACCTCAAAAGGTGAATACGAATCGCTGATGGTTTTGTTTGCGTTTGGGGCAATGGATTTTCCGCGTCAGTTAAATGTTAAAGGTGAAAACTTAGCGAAGGTTCATCACATATTTCGAGAAACTTATCCTTGGGTTAAGAAAAACGCATTGATAATTGGTGGTGGAAACTCAGCTGGCGAAGCCGCATTATTTCTCGCAGAAGAAGGTGCAAACACAACGCTTGCAACATTTAGAAAAGATTGGGAAGAAACTGATCCGAAACAAGGTTGTATCAAACATTGGGTTAAAGAACCGCTTGAGCAACAACTTGAGAAGAATTGTTTAAATGTTTTTTTCCTTAAAAGTGTAATTGAAATTCGTGAAAATGATATAGTTTTAGAGAACGAAAATGGTGAAGTTGTTACGCTCGATAATGATGTAGTCTTTATTCTCATTGGTTCAGATGCTGATTTTACGATGCTAAAAAGTCTCGGAGTCGAGACTCGCGACTCAAAATATGGCGAAGTTCCAGTTTATGATGAGCAAACTTTTGAAACCAACATAAAAGGCATTTATGTTGTCGGGCATTTTACTGAAAACAGACATATCGCTGGAGCAATTGAAGTTTCGAAAAAAATTATTCCGTTAATTGCAAAAAAATTACATCAGAAAAATGGAACCACAAATTAGACAAAAAACTAGAAACTACAAACCGATTATTTGGACGCTTGCGATTGCGATAAACGCTCTTGTAGCTATTGCTTTTTTTCTGCCAGACATCGAATTTCTCAAAAAATATGACTTTTCTTTCCTCCCAAAGTTGAATGCTTTTCTCAATAGTTTGACATTTGTTTCGCTTGTAGTTGCTTTAATTGCAATTCTCAAAAAGAACATCAAAGTTCATCGGACATTTATATTTTTGGCATTTTTTTGGACAAGTATTTTTCTAATTTCATATTTGCTGTATCATTTTTCAACGCCCTCAACCAAATTCGGCGGCGAAGGTTTAATCAAATACCTCTACTTTTTTATTCTCTTATCGCACATTTTACTGGCGATAGTCATTGTTCCGCTCGCACTTATTTCGATTGGACGCGGCTTAAATATGGAAATTGCAAGCCATCGAAAAATCGCTCGTTGGACAATGCCACTTTGGTTATATGTCAGTGCAACCGGCGTGATTATCTATTTGATGATTTCGCCTTATTACCGATAAAATAGTGTAAAAGATTATGAAAAGACGAAAACTTCATCAGACAACTTTTATACTTGCGGGGCTTTATAATATTGCGTGGGGAATTTGGGTTAGTATTGATCCAAATTGGTTGTTTCGATATGCACAGATGGAATTGCCGAATTATCCGGAGATTTTTGTTTGTGTTGGGATGATTGTTGGACTTTATGGAGTTGTTTATTTCGAAATTGCACGCCGACCGGAAAAGGGTTTTGTTTTGGCATTGGTCGGATTTGTTGGGAAAATTCTCGGACCAATCGGCATTATTTATTACATCAACATCGGCAAATGGACATCTGAATCAATTATAATGAACGTTACTAATGATTTTATTTGGCTAATTCCGTTTGCGATTTATCTTTGGGATTCTCGCGAAGAATTTCTCCACGATCTTTTTAGCAATCGATAAAAATGAATAAACCTGAAGAAATAAACAAAATATTAGAAGATTGTCAAGTAATTGCCGTTGTCGGATTATCATCAAATTCGATGCGTCCGTCATTTGGAGTTGCCCAATATATGCAGCGACAAGGTTATAAAATTATTCCGGTAAACCCATTTGAAACCGAAGTTTTAGGTGAAAAATCTTATGCAACTTTAGCTGAAATTACTGAAAAGATTGATTTAGTTAATATTTTCAGGCGTTCGGAAGATGCCGGAAAAATTGTCGATGAAGCAATTGCGATTGGTGCCAAAGCAGTTTGGTTACAAGAAGGTGTGATTGATAAAGAAGCCGCAAAACGTGCGGAAGTTGCCGGATTAATTGTAGTTATGGATCGTTGCTGGCTCAAAGATCGTTACAAATATGCAAAATAATATCAGAGCTGTTGCAATTTCTATCAGCGATACGCGAGATGTTTCGAACGATGTTTCGGGTGACATTTTAGTCGAATGTTTAAAAGAAATTGGAGCTGAAATTATCGAAAAAATAATTGTTTCAGATGATTTAGACAATTTGGTTTTAATTTTTAAATCGAATTCTGAAAGAGCAAATCTGATCATTACAACTGGCGGAACCGGTTTTGCACCGAGAGATAATACGCCTGAAGCAACTCTCAAAGTAATAGAAAAAGAAGCTCGCGGATTGTCAGAAATGATGCGGTTTGAGTCTGCAAAAAAAACACCGCGAGCAATATTGTCTCGCGGTGTTTGTGGAATTCATGGTAATTGTTTAATTATCAATCTTCCTGGTTCGCCGAAAGGTGTAAAAGAGTGTTTTGAAGTAATTAAAGCACTTTTGCCACACGCTGTTGACCAAGTTTCAGGCTTTACTAAACATTAAATTATTCTCCGCAAAGAAATGGAACACTTCTAGATTTGGTCGAAACTGTTTTCTGACCAATTATTTTTGCGGTAATTTTAATATCATCACACATTGAAGAATATAGCCAAATTGGCACAATAAACTTGCCGCCATCGCCAAGTAAACCAATTTGCTCAACAGTCTTTGATTTAACTTTTTTGCCTTCCATTACGGTGACTTGAATCTTTCGACCGACTTCGAATGATCCGGCTTCTCCAGTAATTTCAACCGTTAAGAAAAGAGAAATTGCGAGTTCATTAAAAAAAGAACGCTCACTTTTAGTCGTATATTCGTCTTCGAACTTACCGTTTTGCGAATTAAACGGAACAATTTTCACACTTGAAATAATGTAGTCTGGTGCTTTTTTTTCTTGTGCAAAAGTAAATGTAAAACTCGAAAGAATCATTATTGAAACGACGAGTAAAATTCGGGGAACTGTTTTCATTATTATTTTCCTTTATTTATTTAGCGATGACTGAACAAAAATCGTCACATCATCTTTTAATTTTTTGAGCGAAGCCTTTTCTATATACATCATATGTCCGGCTTCGTAGTAGTAAGTTGAAATATTACGCCGCAAAGTTGCATCCAAATTCATATTTGCAAATGTGTAATCTGTTGCAAAATATGGAGTTGCCATATCGTAGTAACCTGATGCAACAAAAATTTTCATATATGGATTTTTTTGCATCGCGGATTGCAGCGGTATTGCAGTGTTTGCATAACCGTTATTTACGTTCCAATTCCAAGGAGCAAGAACTCCACCGCCGAGAATAAAATATTCTGTGTCGCTTTTATAACCTAATTCATTGCGAACATAATCGTTAAAAGTTGCGGTATATGGCGGACGAATTGCGTTCATCGATGGATCAGTTTCGGCATTTACTCCAGCGACAAGTTTATCAATTCCGGTAAATCTGCTATCGAGTCTTCCAGTTGTGCGACTTTGATCACGAAGTAATTCTTTGTTAAATCTTGAAAGATCGACACGCAAACTATTTTCAATCGCATACTGTTTCGATAAACCCGTAAACATACTAAATTTATCAATTGCGGATTGCTTTTCGCTTGCAGTCATTCGATCACCTCTCATTAATGCCGCAGAATATTCATTCGTTGCAAAATCTTCTGCCATTTTCAGAACTTCTTTTAAAGGTTTTGATTGCAAATTTGCTGTTAAACGTTTGTGATACCAAGCTGTTGCGGTGTAAGAAGGTAACATCAACGGATAAGTTAAATCGTTTCCCTCAGCAAAGCGAATTGTTTGAAAATTTAACACAGATGAAACCAGACATATTCCGTTGAGTGCAATTCCGCGTTCGAAAAGATGATTAGATAACGCAGCTGCACGAGTTGTTCCATAGCTTTCTCCAACAATAAAAAGTGGTGAACTCCAGCGTTCATAACGCCCGAGATACATTCTAATTGTTTCACCGACCGATTCTACATCGCCGTTTACACTCCAAAATTTTGTCCCAAACTCAGGTTTTGTCGCACGACTATATCCAGTTCCAACTGGGTCAATAAACACAAGATCAGTTTCAGTCAGCCAAGTTTGTTCGTTGTCAACTAATTCATATGGCGGCGGTGGCATCAATCCATCATCGAGCATTTTTACTCTTTTCGGACCTAAAGCACCGAGATGTAACCAAACTGAAGCCGAACCCGGACCGCCATTAAACGAAAACATTAACGGACGTTTCGCCGCAGGGTTATCGAGTGTGTAAGCCATAAAAAAAATCTTAGCTTCAAGTTCATTTGTTTGAGCATTACGAATCGGCATAAATCCAGTCGTTGTTGTGTAGCTCAATGTTTTACCTTTAATGTTAATCGAATGCTTTTGAATTATCGGGACATCTTCCTTTATTTCCATTGCTTTAGGCATTTCTAAAGGTTTAGGAGAAGTTGTTGGTAGTTGAAAAAGGAGAAAAAATGATAGAAAAAAAGTTGTCAGCATACTTTTGTCAAAATCTTGAAATAATTATTTAAATTGGTTGTAACAAATAAATAATAACACGGTTTCAAATTACGCTTAAGTTTCTTTAGCGAAGAAACCACAATAACAGAGTCCACAAGTTCTAACGATTTTCTCTTTTGTAAATTTTGAGTTATTGTAGTAATAAATATTTTATGAGGTGAAATTATTAACTTCAATTCATTTGTTGACCACACTTTTATAAACATCGTCAAATTTGGAGCAGATGTTAAAATTTTTTCATTCGTCAATGCATATATCTGTGAAGGCGTGACAATTGAGGACAATGTTTATATTGGTCACGGTGTGATGTTCACAAATGACCTATTTCCACGTGCGACTTACAATGACGGTTCAACGCAAACTGAGGTTGATTGGGAAGTTATCACAACTTTGGTCAAAAAAGGTGTTAGTATTGGATCAGGTGCAACAATTATTGCCGGAGTTACGATTGGCGAGGGTTCGGTCATCGGTGCCGGTTCAGTCGTAACAAAAGATGTGGCTCCTAAAACTATTGTCGCGGGTGTTCCCGCAAAAAAACTTCGTTCGATTGAATAGTTCTGATGTGCGGAATCACTGGTTTAATTCATCAAAATCCTGAAAATCACATTGACCAAATGCTCAAATCAATTGAGCATCGTGGCTTTGATGACGAGGGTATTTTTATCTCGCAATCGTTTGGTAATGAAGAGCTAAAAATCGCTCTCGGACATCGGCGACTTTCTATTATTGACACATCATCTGCCGGACATCAGCCTTTTTTTTCGGAAAATAAAAGATACGTTTTAACATTTAATGGTGAAATTTATAACTTTTTAGAAATCAGGAGTGAATTAGAAGAGAAAGGATTTAAGTTTCTAACTAACTCTGACACGGAAGTTCTACTGAAATCTTTTCAACTTTGGGGCGTTGATTGTGTTCATAAACTCAATGGTATGTTTGCTTTCGCAGTTTGGGATGATGTTGAAAAATCGCTCACAATCGTCCGTGATAGAGCGGGAATCAAGCCGCTTTATTATGCAAAAATTGGTAGTTCGTTCGTTTTTGCCTCAGAAATTAAAGCAATCTTGGCTTCAAAACTCGTCAATAAAGAACTTAATTATGAAGGATTACATCAATTTTTAACTTTTCTATGGACAGTTCGCGAAAAAACTCTTTTTAAAAACATTTTTCAACTTCCGCCTGGACATTTTTTAGTTTGGAAAAATAATCAAATTGAGATCAAGGAATATTGGGATTTAGATTTTTCGCACGAAGATAATAGTAAATCTGAGGAATTTTGGTGTGAAAAATTATTTGAGACTTTAGAAAATTGCGTCCGAATGGAAATGATTTCTGATGTTCCACTTGGTGCTTTTTTAAGCGGAGGTGTTGATTCCTCAGCAATTGTTTCTTTAATGTCAAAGCATTCGAAACAAAGAATTTCTACCTACACAACCGGAATTTCAGCTGAGGATTTGAGTTTCGATATAGTGCCGGACGATGTCGAATGGGCTCGAATAATGGCAGATGTTTTGCCGATTGACTACCACGAAACTTTACTCACGCCTGATTTAACTAATCTTTTACCAAAACTAATTAGACAAATGGACTCACCCATAATCGATATGGCAATTCCTTCTTTTTTGATTTCTGAACAAGCTCGTAAAACCCAAAAAGTAATGCTCAGTGGAATGGGTGGCGATGAACTTTTTGCTGGTTATCCGAGGCAATTGGCGATGCAAATAGCTGGAAAGATTGATTTTATTCCTACCGCTATCCGTCGTCCATTAATGAAGACGATTGATTCTGCACTCTTCGGAGGAATTCAAGGGAAATTGACTGCTCCACTGCGAAACGCAAAGAAATTTGCCAAAAGTGCAGCTTTAGATTTTGAAGATCGTTATCTAGGATTTGGCACTTATTTTACTGATTCGATGAAAGAAACTCTTTATTCCAAAGATTTAAGAGAAACGCAAAACGATTTTGATGCTTATCGCTATCACAAAGATTGTTTTGCTAAATCGAAAGCATTCACGCCTTTAAATCGTTTGCTATATGTTGATTTCAAAACATTTATGCCTGCTTTAAATCTTGATACAACTGACAAAACTTCGATGGCAGCAAATCTGGAAGTTCGTGTGCCTTTTCTAAATCGCGATTTAGTTGAACTTTCAACACAAATTCCAGCTAGACTCAAAATCAATGGTTTACACCGTAAATATATCTTAAAAAAAGCAACAGAAAGACTATTGCCAAAAGAAGTAATTTGGAGAAAGAAAGCCGGATTCGGTGCTCCAATTCGATCTTGGTTAAGAACTACTTTGAAACCGATGATTGATGATTTGCTTTCTGAGGAAACCATAAAACGACGCGGATTGTTTGATTTTCAAGAAGTTCAGCGAATTCTTGAACTCAACCAAACGGGAAAAGAAGACTTTAACTTGCAAGTTTTTCAACTGCTAACTCTCGAGATTTGGATGCAACAATATCTTGATTAAACCCAGAATCTGTAACTATGAAAACTGCGGAATATGTTGTCGCAGCAAGGTTTAAGCGTCTGATTTAACTAATTATTAAAACTGGATTTTGTTAGAAAAAGGCGTTGAACTTTACGAGCAAATGTTTAAAAATAAATTATAGACAAGGATGAATTTAGGTTCGATTATTTCAGTTTGCAAGATTTTTACGCAACCAAAGCGGTACTAACTTTCGCGTTTCCTGAAAAAAAACAAAAAACTTTTTAAATATTGTATTATTAGACTTTTGCAATATGGGCATATTTTGAAAAGTTAAACTGCCAAATCATTAAAAAATCGACATAATAAAAAAAGAAAAGTCTTATTTAGCAATCCTTAGACAATTATTTTACGAAACCTAGAAATTAAAACAAACGTATATAAACAAAATGATTAAAGCAATTTTATTCGATTTTAATGGCGTTATAATCGATGATGAACCGTTACAAATGAAGGCTTATACCGAAATTTTCACTGAAGAAAATGTTCCGATGACTGAAGTTGACTACTACAGTTGTATGGGAATGGACGACAAAACTTTTATTAAAACTAATTTTCTGCGAGTTGGAAAAGAAATTTCAGCCGAAAAAATTGATGAAATTTCAGCTCGAAAAACTGTGTCGTGGAGGAAGTTAGTCGAAAAAGAAATACCAATTTTTGATGGTGTTAAAAACTTCGTGAAAATCGTGAGAAATGATTTTTCTCTGGGCGTTGTTAGTATGGCAAAGCGTGAGGAAATTGAATATGTTCTCGAAAGACTTGGTTTAAGAGAATCTTTTTCAGTAATCGTCAGCTCTGAAGACGCAAAGTTTTGCAAGCCAAATCCTGAATGCTACAATATCGGTTTTAAAAAAATTGACAAACAAATAATCCAAAAAGGTGGACATCCGCTCACACGAAATGAATGTTTAGTTATTGAGGATTCGCCACAAGGAGTTCAAGCTGGGAAAGCAGCTGGAATGAAAACTTTGGGTGTGACAAACACTGTTTCAGGTGAAGAACTCCGAAATGTTGGTGCAAATTCAGTGACAAAATCTTTATCAGATTGGATGCCAAGTTCAATAAACAGAGTATTTTAAGGAGAAAAATGGAAGAAGAAAATAATTTTGAAGAAAATAACGAAATTGAGGAAACTGCAAAGGTTTCTCTATTTGGAACTTTAATCGGGATTTTTATTGAACCTGGAAAAACCTTTCAATCGATGATAAAAAAGCCGAAATTTTTGATTGCAGGAGTTTTAATTCTACTATTTGCTTCCGTCTTTCAGGTTGCTTTAATTAAAAAAGTAGGTTTTAAAAATGTTGTCAAAGCTGAGATGAGTGCAAACCCGTTTGTTCCAGAAGATCAGAAAAAAGAGATGACTGAACAGCAATCAATGCCGGTTTATGAATATGTCAGATATGGAGTTGTGACAAGCATTATTGCTATTTCTTTTTTGATTGGTGGACTTATTTATTGGTTGGCAGGCAATGCAATGGGCGGTTCTATGACGTTTATGCGTGGAATGTCAGTTTGGGTTTACGCTACTTTTGCACCAGCCGTTATCTCTCTGGTGGCAAATTTTCTTGTTCTTTTTCTAAAAAGTGCTGAAGATATAGATCCGATTAGTGCCCAAAAAGGACTTATTCAGGCAAACCCATCAGCATTTATCGACGGAAAATCGATGCCAGCCTTATCAAGTTTACTTAGTTCGTTTGATTTATTTGTAATTTGGGGAATGGTTTTAGCCGCAATTGGCTTGAAAGTTATGGGAAGTCTTTCAAATGTTTCGGCGTGGACGATTGTGATAATCCTTGGTTTAGTAGGCATTTGCTTCAAAGTTGTCGGTGCATTGCTTTCGGGTGTTCCTTCTTAATATTAAAAAAATAAGCTGTCGTTAAAATTGCGACAGCTTATTTTTTTATTCGTATCTCAACGCCTCAATTGGATCAAGCCTCGCTGCTTTCCAAGCTGGAAAAATTCCAAAAATCAAACCGATTGCCACGCTGAATCCAAATCCTAAAACAGGTGCCCAAAGTGGTAAATATGTCGGTGTCACAAGTTGAATCAATAAAGACAAAAGCCAACCGATTACTAATCCGATAACTCCACCAAATCCGGTTAACGTTACAGCTTCAATTAAAAACTGCATCAAAATATCGCTTCGTTTTGCACCAATAGCTTTGCGAATTCCAATTTCACGTGTTCTTTCAGTAACAGAAACTAGCATAATATTCATCACGCCAATTCCCCCAATTAATAAACCAATTGATGCAATCAATAGAGTTGCGGCTGCAACACCGACAGTTAATGAGCGAAACTGAGAGATAATGCTGTCAGCTGTTGACATTGAAAAACTGTTTACTTCACCAAATTTTACTTTTCTTCTTATCCGTAATAAATCTTCAACCTGTTCCTTTGCTTGTTCAATCAAACCATCTTTTGCAACTGCCAAAATAAATACATCGTCAGCATAAGGTTTAAGCCGCAAAGCTGAACCAATTGGCATAAATATTATGTTGCTTTGATCGTTGTTTCCGCCGCCACCGCCAAAAAGTTGTTCACGTTTTTGCAACAAACCTATGACGCGAAACTCACGTCCGCCAACTTCTAAGGTTTTTCCAATTGGAGTTTCGAAAGGGAAATAAGCCTCGCGAACCGAGTCGCCGATTAAACAAACATCTGCTTTTGATTCATCCTCAGATTTAGTAAACCAACGTCCATCAACTAAAATTTCAGTGTCAGTTTTTTCCATCTCAGGAAATGTTCCATTGAGCTGAACAGAAGCCGAGCTTTTTCCATTTTTTCCGGTAACAATTATTTTTTGACCAAAGAAGTTAGAAGAAATGTCTAAAAAAGGCACAGCTGTTTTCATTGAAGAAAGACTTTGGATAGCAAAAGCGTCATCAATCGTCAGCGGTTTTCGCATTCGCTGTTCGCGAGTTGGCGGACCGGTAATTCCAATATCGAACTTGTAAAGAAAGATAGAATTTGTGCCAAAAGATTCAATTTCTTTTTTTAGAGCTGTGTCAATTCCGCTGATAATTGAGCCGATCAGCATCAGCGTAATTACGCCAACCACAACACCAAAAATTGTCAAAAAAGAGCGAAGTTTGTTCGTCTTGAGCGTGTCAATCGCCATTTTGAAATTTTCGAAAAATCCTTTGCTGATAATGCTCATAATCAAATTTAATCTGCTCGCAATGCTTCAATTGGATCAAGTCTAGCAGCCTTCCAAGCAGGAAAAAGTCCAGCTAAAATTCCAACTGTTGCCGAAACTCCAATTGCGAAAAAAGCTGCCCAAATTGGAATTCTGGTCTGAAAAACAAAGATTGTCAGAATTGCTCCCAAGATGTAAGCCAAAATCAAACCAATACTTCCACCAATTGCGGAAAGTGTTGCGGCTTCAAAAATAAATTGTTTTAAAATATCAATTTGCTTCGCACCAAGTGCTTTGCGAATACCGATTTCGCGTGTTCGTTCAGTTACAGAAACAAGCATAATATTCATAATTACAATTGCTCCAATCACTAATGCGAGAGTAGGAATTGCGATTAAAACAAACGCTGTTGGACCTAATAAACGGTCTTTTATCCCAGCGATTGCATCAGGAGTGAGAATGCCGAAATTATCTTTTTCGCTCAGCGGAAGTTTTCTTTTGATTCGTAAAAGGCTTCTGGCTTCTTCGACAGCATCATTAAAAACGTTGTCACTTTTTGCAAGAGCGACAAAATAAATTCCGCGACTTTGCGTTAACGAACCAAAATTTGCCGCATAAGTTTTAATCGGCATTTGAATAAAATTATCTTGCGGTTGACCAAAAATAGAACCTTTTGCAGTTTGAATTCCGATTACTTTGTATGGAATTCCGCGAACGTCTATTTCTTGACCAAGTGCCGAACCAAATGGAAAAAGTTTATTTGCCAAATCTACACCGATATAAACAACTCGAACTGCATTATCGTTCTCAGATTCAGTAAAATAACGCCCGTCGGCGATGTCATATTTATCAATTTCAGCAACAACAGGCTCGCAACCTTCAGTTTTAACATCCAGAACTTTCTCGCCATTTCGTTTTGCCTCTGATAAATTTGGTAATGCTTTTGCTCCAATTTGAGAGATATATTGCGATTTTTCGCGGATGAAATTTTGTTCATCGAATGTTAAATCTTTATTTCTGCGTTGAGCCGCTGCAATTGTGTCGGTATCTTTAAAATCGTCAAAACTATATTTACGAATTGTGAATGAGTTTGATCCGATTCCAGCGATTTTTTCATCAATGTAAGCACTAAAACCAATCAACAATGAAAGCACAACCATAAATGCCGTAACGCCAATAATCATTCCTAAAAGCGTCAAAAAAGAACGCAATTTGTGAGCCCAAATTGATGAAAAGGCTAATTTTAAGGTTTCGGAAAAGTTCATCAGAGTTTAGTATTTTGATTCAAAAGTTTATTTTATCCGTTCGTCTTTTTCGATTTCGCCATCGCGAATTGTGATAACGCGATGAGCTCTTTCGGCGACTTCTGGTTCATGCGTAACGACAATAATCGTATTTCCATCGGCGTGTAGTTTTTCGAAAAGTAGCATAATTTCAACGCTCGTTTTTGAATCTAAAGCACCTGTCGGTTCATCGGCGAGCAATATTGACGGCGTGTTTACTAAAGCTCTGGCAATCGCGACACGTTGGCGTTGTCCACCTGAAAGCTCGTTTGGTTTGTGCTTTATGCGGTCACCAAGTTCAACAGATTCAAGCATTCGGCGTGCAATTTCAAGACGCTCAGCTGTCGAAATTCCTGCGTAAATCAACGGCAATTCAACATTATGCAATGCTGTTGCTCGCGATAAAAGATTAAAAGTTTGGAAAACAAAGCCGATTTCTTTATTGCGAATTCGGGCAAGTTCGTCATCACTCATTGCTGAAACGAGATTTCCATTGATCCAATATTGACCTTGCGTCGGCGAATCGAGGCAGCCGATAAGGTTCATCAATGTTGATTTTCCTGAACCTGAAGGTCCAATAATTGCAAGATATTCGCCTTTTTCAACTTCAAACGAAACGTCTTTTAAAGCGTGCAATTGTTCCGAACCCATTTGATATGTTCGCCAAATGTTTCGCATTGAAATCAAAGCCGATGGTGCTGGCTTTGTTGTTTTTGCTTGTTTCGCGTCCATATTATTTGCTTGCCTCAGCTTCTTTTTTTACTTGTATTTTGACGACATCGCCGTCTTTTAGTGATTTTAAAACCTTGCTTGGACCAGTAATAACTTCTTTTCCTTCGTCTAATCCAGACTTAATTTGAATGTCAGATTCGCCTGTGATTCCGGTTTCAACTTCAATGAATTTGGCTTTATTTCCATCTAAAACAAATACGCCGCGAATTGCTTTTGGCTTCTCAAGTGATGGTAAATTGTTTTTCATTCCTTCAGGCGTTGGTTCTGTTTTTTCAGACTCGGGAAGTTTTTCGACGATTGCTTGAATCGGCACAGCAATCAAATCTTTTGCGGTATCTGTTGTGATTGAAGCAGTTGCACTCATTCCGGGACGAAGAGATTTGCGAACAGTTTCGTCCAAATTATTAAGTTGGATAACAACTCGGAATTCTTTTGCTTCTTGGGTATTGATGTTAGTCGATAAACCGCCGCTTTGTTGTGATTTGCCAAGTGCGAGCGGAGTTTTTTGAATAACTTCACCATCAATTTCGTTTTCGCCAAGTGCATCTACTTTTACTTTTACAGGCTGTCCAACTTTAACTTTATCAATTGAAGTTTCGTCGATTTTAACCTCAACATTTACGCCGGACATATCAGCGATTGTCATTAAGGCAGTTGTCGAAAATCCGGCAACAGCAAATGTTCCGGCTTTCGAAGGAATTTCCGCGACAATTCCGCTGATTGGTGCAACTTGCAAGGTTTTGTCTCGTTGATTTGTTTGTCCGCGAAGAAATGCTTCTTGTTGATTTGTGCGATTTTGACCAGATTTTACTGAGAGATTTGCAGAATCAACGCCTCTTGAAGCGTCTTTTACTGCAATTCGTTGCTGATTAGATCTCGCACGCGATTCTGTGACGCGAGTTTGAGCTTCTTTGACACGATTTTGAGATTCGGTGACAGAAATCTTTTGTGCGTCGAGTCTGGCTTTGGCGTTTCGCAAACCAACTGCCGCATTTTCAACTCGGTCTTTGGCTTGGTCGTATTCAAGTTTTGAAACAACACCACTTTCTACTAATTCTATTGTTCGTTTTAATTCACGATTCGCGGCATTTACTTCAACAATTGCTCGGTCAACATCAGTTTGCGAAGCGACAACTTGCTGGCGAGCTTGATTTACTGATTCTTGTGAGGAAGAAACTTGTTGTTGTGCAGTTGTCACTGCGGCTTCGGTTGCATTTAAAGATTGCTGGCTTTGCGAATATTGATTTTGTGCCGCAATTACTTGCGAACGTGTAACTTGCAAGTCATCTCTCGACGCTTGATAAGCCGCGGCTTGTGCATCTTGACTTGATTGCAATTGCGTTGGATCAAGTTTTACAAGTGGCTGACCTTTGGTAACTTCTTGTCCTTCTTTAACATAAATCTCTTCAATTCGCCCTTGAACTTCGCTCGTGAGATTGATGTATTGAATTGGGCGAACTTCGCCAGAAGAAGTTACCGTTGATTTCAAAACTAATTTCTTCTCTAGTTTTGTGACGGTTACTTCTGCTGCATCTTTTCTGCCTGCAAATACAGCTACCAAAACTACAACTAAAAGCGTTGCCAAAATTGCACCGCCGATGATAATTTTTTTATTGCGTGTTAAAGCCATTAAATATGTCCCAACTTCATTTTTTTAAGATTGAATTTTTATTTCGCAAATAATAAAAATATTTTTGCGTCTGGATTTTTCTACGATATTTTTGAGAAAAGAGTTTCAAAATTGAGTTGCTATTTACGATTTTTGAATAAAGAGTTAAACTATCAAACGAAGAGTTTATCAAATTTATTGTGTCTTAAATGTTTCAGTCGGCTAAATATGGTTTTCAATGTTTAGCTTTAAATTGAATTTTGTTTGATACAATTCAGCAATTTAAATATTTAGGTTTTCAAAAATTAAAAATGAAGAAGTTTTATTAATTTGTTATGGAAAATGTAAGCGGTTCAATAGAATCTGGTGCAATTAAAGCAAGTGAAACTTCGCTCGATATTCCAATTATTCTTGATGCGGAAAATGAAGTATCGCAAAAAAATAATGAAGTTGAGAATATAAGGGAAACAGTTGAGACAAAAGAATTAACTCATGCGAAATTGACCATTGAACGCGGTGTTTCGATTGGTGAAGTTTTTTCGCTTGGAAGCGAGGAATCAAATATCGGTCGTTGGGATGCTGATAACGGAATTTTTCCTGACGTTGATTTAGATGCTCATGATCCGGAAGCGAAGATTTCGAGAAAACACGCGAGAATTGTTCTTCAAGATAACATTTATTTTGTCGAAGATTTGGGTTCGACAAACGGCACATTTGTTAACCGCGGAAGACGTTTATTACCAGGAAACCGAGAAAATTTGAAAGATGGCGACGAAATAATTGTCGGCAAAACTTTTTTGCGTTTTAAAATACTAACTTAATTTTCATAAAAATAATCTACGGAAAAAAATAATGCCATATTGTCACGAATGCGGAGCAGAAGTTACTAAAACAGATATTTATTGTGCGATTTGCGGAATAGCAATGGAATTTCCGCCGGATGAACCGTCTTTAAAAGATGAAGTAATTTCTCTTCAACCAGAGATTGATGTGTTACAAGACGATGAAAATAGTGAAGAAAATGTGATTGCTTCACAGCCAGTAATTGTCGAAGAAGAATTGGATGATAAAAGCCCAACGATTGAAACTGATATTGATAAACTTGTTTCAACTGAAATAGTTAAAGAAATTGAAGAAGAACCGCCAATGCCTTCAATTATTAAACAAGACGATTTTCAAGATTCTGAAAATGAAGTTGCTGAATTGCCTGTCAATAAAATTGACGAAAAAAGTGAAAGTTTTACCTCAGAAAATGTAATTGAAACTGTTCAGAAAATAGAAGATAAAGAGTTTTCAGAACCTATTGAAAATATAGAAGAAGAAGAGTTTTCTGAACCTGAAAAAATATCTTACATTGATGAATCAGAAAATAAAGATGAGATTTTTGAAAGAATTTTTAACGAAGAAAAGGTTGATGAATCTAATGTTGATGATGATGAAGACATAGAAGAATTAGTTGAAACACATATTATCGAAAACAAGCGAGAACCTATTATTGATGAATTTGAAGAAAAAGAAGAAATAGAAGAAATAGAACAAATAGAGGAAGAAAAATCAATTACAAAATCTAATCCCTTCGAATCGACAATTCCATACAATTTACTTGATGTTGAAATGTTGAACCTCAAAGAATCGGAAGTTGAAGAAAAAGAACTTGATTTAGGCGAAGTATTTGAAAATAAAGAGTCAATTGACGAAGAAGAAATTATTGCGGAACCAGCAGAAATTACCAACGAAATAGAACCTGAAATTGAAATTCTTGAAGACAAGATCGTTGAAGAACCAGCTTTTGCGGAAGAAATTACACCTGAAATTGTTGTGCCGATTGTCGCGGCTGTTACAGACTTAAAGCCAAACCCGAACACAAGCCAAATTAGCGAAAGTGTTGATACCGGCGGAAAATCAAAACAACTTAAACCGCTTGAAGAGGGAACTTTGCTCAATAATCGCTATGAAGTTGTGCGAAAAATTGGCGGCGGCGGAATGGGAGCAGTTTATCTTGCGAGTGATAGAAATCTTGGCGGAGTCTTGCGTGCTGTCAAAGAAATGGTGCAATCTTATATCGAAGAAGACCAACAAGAAAAAGCTGTTAACGATTTCAGACGCGAATCTTTGCTTTTAACATCGCTCGAACATCCTTCAATTCCAACAATTTACGATTATTTCTTCGATGATCGCGAAGGTCGTTTTTACCTTGTGATGAAATACATTTCAGGTGGCGATTTAGCAGGTCGTCTGCGTTCGGCATCTGAAGGCAGAATTGATGAAAAAAGTGTTACCGAGTGGGCGATTCAAGTCGCTGACGTTTTAGATTATTTACACAATCGAGTTCCGTCAATTGTCTATCGCGACTTAAAACCTTCAAACATTATGATTGACGGAAATTCCGGTCGTGTAATGTTGATTGATTTTGGAATTGCTCGTTGGGTAAACATCGAAGAAAAAGGCGTAACTGCAGTCGGGACAATGGGTTATGCACCGCCGGAGTTGTTTAGCGGAAACGTTGAACCGCGTTCTGATATTTACAGTTTAGGTTCGACAATGTTTCATCTGTTGACAGGTGCTGATCCGCAAAATTCACCTTTATTAATTTTTGATTTCAATAAAAATCCACGACCTCGACAAATAAATTCGGGACTCTCAGACCAAATTGAACAAGTTTTGATGCGTTCAGTTGAATACGATACTGACAAACGATTTGTTTCTGCCGCCGAAATGCGAGAAACGATGATTAAACATCTCGATAATCTCAGAAATGGCAAAGTAACTTACGGTCAAAACGATGGAAAATCCGCATCCGTAATGCCATCAAATCAACCTGTATTTTGTGGATTTTGCGGACAAAAAATTGTTCTCTCAGATATGTTTTGTCCTTTTTGTGGTGCCAAACAGCCAATGGCTCAACAAGGTTCATCGCCGGTTCCAAATTCAGTTTTTGTTGCTCAAAATGTCTCTGCAAAACTTATTATGCTTGGCACAAACGATTTAGATTCACCAAGTTACAATTTAGACAAAGACAGCAATTTGATTGGCAGACGAGATCCGATGTCGAACATTTTTCCTGAAGTTGATCTGACAAAATATGATCCGCAAACTAAAATTTCCCGTCGCCACGCCAGACTTTGGCGTGAAGGCAATATGTTTATGGTTGAAGATTTAGGTTCATCAAATGGAACGAGTTTAAACACCGCGTTTAAAGAGCAAATTCGGTTGTTGCCACATCAACCAAGTGTCATTACTAACGGTGATAAGATTAAGATTGGCGACACAACTCTACACTTTTTGATTGGTTAGGTTTATGTCTGAATTTATATTGAGGAAAACGAATTAAATGAAATCACGGTCTGAACAAACCGTTTCGGTAAACGCAAATAGCAATCAAATTGTAGTTGATTTTCAACCGCGAAACCTCAAAGCTCCATTTTTATTAAGATGCGGTGCCTTATTAATTGACTATATTATCCTTGTTGCAATTCCTGTAATCTCTTTATTAATAGGCAGATACCTCGGAATTGATGGCGGCAAATTACTCGATGGAACAGTTAGTAATGTTGGCTGGCTAATAATGATTTTAGTCGGTCTGGTTAATTTCATAATACTTCCAATTTTCAATGGACAAACCATCGGAAAAATATTTACCGGAATCAGAATTGTTTCGATTGACGGAAAATTGCCGAGTTATTCGCAACTTTTGATGAGAAATGTTGTTGGATATTTACTCACTATTTGTAGCGGTTTAATCGGATTTTTTCTCGCAATATTTAACGTCAACGGACGAGCCTTACACGATTTTATCAGCGGAACGGTTGTGATTTACGGCAACAGAGTCCCAAAAGTTATCAATAATTAAAGTTTTCATCTCCATTTTTCTTTTCTCCCCAATTCTACATTTAAAATACGGCTGTCTGTTCGAGAGTTATAATATGAACAATAAAAATGTCTAAAATAAATAGTTAATTTAAAAAACCATAATTTTTAGGAGAAAAATAATGACTAAAAAAAGCAAAACTCTGATAATTTTAACGAGTTTAACTCTTTTCGTTGCGATATTGATACCTTCGGCATGGGCAATTAATCGGTATGTTTATGATTGGTTTCATTCTGTCAACATATTTCCATGTTCTGAAAAAGGAATAAGTATGATTAACGAAAATAGTCATAGTGAAGCAGATTTAGATGAATTATTAGATTTAAGTAAATTAGCAATTGAAATGAAAGACTTTCCTGAATATAAAGTATCAGTAAATAATCCGTCTTTGGATTTATTCATAGAGCGTAAATTCGCGGGTAAAGAATATACAATTATGTTTGATAATTATAACTCAAGAAAAACTACTTATTATAAAATTATAAGCGAATACTATTTATGCACTGATCCGGCATATCCAATTAAGAAAAATACTGACGAACTGATAAATGGATTACCATTCACGGAAACTCTGAAAAAGAAAATTCGAGATAATATTTATGTCACAAATTTCTTTCGTTTTTACGCAGGCTAAAATTTCAATTGAAAACACAGGAAAAAAACAAATGATTAAACTTAACAAACTATCAACACTCATCATCGTATTTTTATCTTTTCAGGCTGTTTATGCTCAGTTTCCTTACGATTCTGGGGCATTTTTTACGCCGGAGTGAGCCATGATTTATTACAATCGGGACGAATTAACGACTTTTCCAAATTCTTTATTAGAAAACTATGGCTGTCCGTTTGGTCATGAAAACCCGACGAATCTGGTTGTGCATGACCGTAATGGAAACACTTTTGTCACCTTTTCCGGCGGAGCAAGAATTGGAACTCCAGGCGGCAGAGAGTGTTATGACGCAAAAGCTGGAAATTATGCCACAATGCAAATAGCTGGAGGTGTCCCGACTAATTATCTAGATACAATCACAATCACATTTCCAACTCCGGTAAAATTTGCAAATATTGCTATTCGAGGTAAGCCAAATCAGCGACTTCGGGTAACAATAGATGGTGCAAGCCCTGTAACAGTTGATCTAACTACAGCTGAGCCGCATAAACTACTTTCGTGGTTCAGCTTTCCGTTGTTAACCTTGCCTCCAACTACTTCAACAATAACAATTAAAAGTCTTTCAAGTGATTGGAACTTTGAGGTTTCGAGTGTTTCATATTTTAGACCGCCACTTAATGGAAATCCGGGCGGTGGCGAACCTGAACCGCCGCCTGACACTCCGCTTGTTTTTGTGCCGGGTATTGCGGGAAGTCAGCTTAGATTAAATCCCGGAACTCCAAATAGTGAAATTAGATGGATTCCACAGAATCGCACGAATAACCCACTTGATATATTAGGTCTTTCTGTTCTTGCTTTAGATTCAAACGGTGAAAGTGTAAATAATATTGATGTTCCTGATGTAATTAGAGCAGAGCCAATTTACGGATCTGCAGAATTATTCAAAGTTTATGTTGATTTGGTTGATAATTTAATTCGTAATAATCGTTATATAGAATACGAAGTTAATGATAATCCATATTTTCGCACATTAGCCGGATGCCAAACTGGTCAAACGATTAAGCCAACTTTATTTGTTTTTGCTTACGATTGGCGTAAGAGTAACACTCAAAACACAGCCGCTTTAAAAGAATATATTGATTGTGTGAGATTAATTTATAATGATGTAAATCCAAATCAAAAAGTCAATATAGTTTCGCACAGCATGGGCGGACTTCTCAGTCGAAGATATATTTTAGATTATCCAAATAGTAATAACGTCAAAAAACTAATTACAGTTAATTCGCCATTCCTCGGTGCACCAAGAGGAATTCACGTAATGGAAACGGGAAGTTTTTTAAATGGTGCTTTTGATTCTGAAAACGGAGAGATTGAATATAAAAGTTTCATCAGTGCAAGAGCAATGCGAGATTTAGCCAATAATTTCCGTGGAGCTCACGAACTTCTACCAAGTTTTAATTATTTCAGACTGGCTTCGATGAATCCATTTAGTATAGATGGTCAGCCGCAAAATTATGGTCAAACGAGAGATTGGCTTAATCTTCAACATCCTGTAAGTCTTCCAGCTTTTACAATGGCGAGTTTTCACGATTATGTGAATGCCGCTGGAAACAAACAAGAAGATTGGCGTGGCGACACAACTGGAGTTGAGTATTATCATATTTACAGTAAGCAAAGAACAAACAGATCAGTCGGAAGCGTCCGCAAAGAAAGTTTTACACTTTGTCGATTTGACGAAATAGATTGTATTGGAAGCCATACACCGCCATATTCAATCGGCAATAGATATAGACCAATTCCGACAGAAGGCGACGGAACAGTAGCCTTAACAAGTGCGAATCGTCTTGGAAATGGATTTGACTTGAATTATCGCCAAAACACAACGGCAAATCCTTTTCGGTTTGTGATGAAGCCAAATCTTGCAGAGAAAGATGCTGATGCCGATCATAATGAATCTCTCAAAAACCCGCGAGTTTTAAAAGAAATAGTAACTTTGCTTAGAGGCAGAAATGACCACTCACTCGAAGTTGACACCAGCAATAGCACACTGAAAAGTCCGTCTGAGGCACAAAGCGAATCATATTTTGTTAATTTAACAAATATTGAAGGACTTAGACTTGCTTTTCGACCCGCTTTACCTGAGGTAAACTCTTTTATCGCAACATCCGGTTTAGCCAGTGTTGGTGACTCTCAGGCAATTCCGATTGGTGATAAGTGTGCGTGGGTCGCTGTTCCGGTTTATGCAGGGGAAGTAATTACCTTTAAAAATGACGGAACGCCGTTGGAAATTGAGATTGTCAAAGGAGTTGATTATGAAAATGCAACTTTGCAAGTTAGGTATTCTAATCTTGTTTTGCCTGCAAATGTTGTAATTCAATTAACTTTAACTCCCGATGGAATTGAAAATGTTACTTATGATGCTGATCTTGATGGCTTTCCTGAAACTGCAATAAACCCAACAATTACAGTTAGCGGAGTGCTTGCCAAAGATATTACCCAACCAATATTGAGTTATGGATTTCAACAACAAGGAACTGAGCAGTTGTTGACATTGACTTCAACCGACAACGAATCAGGGCTTCGTCAGATTAGATATTCAACCGATGGACAACATTTTTATCCATACACAAATCCGGTTTTGATAAATCCAGCCCAATTTCAAAGAGTTTATGCTTTTGCCGAAGACAACAACCGAAACAAAACCGGAATATCTACAATAAATGTTCCGCTTTCACCAACAGCGGCTGAGGTTTCTATTGGCGGTCGGATTTTGAATCAGCAAAATCGAGGTATCAGTCGGGCAGTTATAACAATTACGTCAACAAATGGAACTTTTTCAAAAACAGTGAGGAGTAATTCGTTTGGATATTTTAGCTTTACTGAAGTTCCGGCTGGAAACGAATACGTTATTTCGATAAAACACAAGGCTTTTACTTTTAATTCTCAGGTCTTCAACGTTGTGGATAATATGGGCGATTTGATTTTTGTAGCAAATTAAGGAGATTTTATGAGAAATAAATTGCTATTAAGTATTGGTATTTTTATAGTTGGCTGTTTGGGTTTATGGGCGATTAATTATTTTGTTTATTCTTGGATAGGTTTTGGTGAGTCCTTAATTGGGTTTTGTGAAAACAAACAAGTTGGGTTAAATGGCTCCTCATCTTCGCGTGGCATTTCTTTAGATGAGGTTATTGATTTAAAGAAATTAGCAGATGAAACTCGAAGTAATTCTGATTATAAAACGGACTTACGAGGAGATTATGCTTTGTATTTGGAACGAACGCTCAACGGTAAACCCTATCAATTACTTCTTGAAAATAATAAATTAGTTGATTCTACTTGGTTTAAATTTTCTGAGAATCAACAAAATCAAAATAAAGAATCTTGTAAATTACCAAATTATTGGATTATGCAAGATGTCTATAACATGATTGATAATTTACCATTAAAAGAAAACCAGAAAAACAGAGTTAAGGATAACTTGAGAATTAGTATTTCAATTCATCTAAGTCTAGGCTAACTTTAAACTTTTTTAATTGTGAACGATTTCAATTAACATATTTTTGCGTTCGTATATTCCCTTTGAAGGCATATACATTATTTCAACTTGTAACAAAAATAATTCATTCATTTCGCAAGTTCTGAGCGTCTCGGACAATATTGACAATTTGGTTTTTACTGCAAATTAAGGAGATTTTATGAGAAATAAATTGAAATATATAATTTTGATAATTTGTAGCATTTTTTTTATTACTGGATTTAGTTTATGGGCAATAAATTACTATCTGTATTCTTGGACTACTCAGGTGAATTTACTTTTTCCATGCACTGAGAAACATATATGGATTCGTGATACATCTAAAGGGTCGAAAGGAGAAATATTTGATGATTATTTAGATTTGAATCGACTAGCTGATAAAGTGAGGCTAAGTTCTTCTAACTACAATGTGATCTTGAATGATGGTTATCTTTTAAATCTTCGTCGTCTGTTTAACGGTAAAGTTTATAGCTTAACTTTTAAAAATGATGACAAATTAAAAACTACTAAATTTAGTTTTTCTGGTGGACTCTCCGGTGAAAACGAAGATTGTTCAGTTCCTGATTATTATATTTTGCAGAATGCCTATCAGTTTATTAATGATTTACCCCTAACTGAAACTCAAAAGAAAAAACTTAGAGATAATTTAAGAGTTATGAGTCCAATTAAACTCAGCATTGGCTAAATTAAAACATTTTTGAATTTTAAGCATTAATTCTCTTTAATTGTAAACGATTTCAAGTTGAGAATATAGCCCTTCCGAAATCCCAATCGGAAACAAGCACATTATTTCAATTTGCCACAATAATTACTCATTCAATTCGCAAGTTCTGAGCGTCACGGATAATGTTGGCGGTTTGTTATTAGTCGTTATTTAATGTTATTTTTATAGCAATATTATGCCAGAGTTAATAATTAGTTATTCCGATAAACAGTCTGAAACGTTGGTTTTGTCGCGGTTGCGGACGACGATTGGTCGTTCGGCGAGAAGCGATGTTTGTATTCCAGATGCGTTTGCGTCGCGTTTGCATGCTGAAGTTCGTCAAGAAGGCGATAGTTATTGGTTGCAAGATTTAGGTTCGGCAAACGGGACAAAATACAATGGTTCGCAGGTTACGCTGCCGCTTCCATTAACTTCCGGCGGTGAAATTCAGATTGGTGAAACGCGGATTTTATTTCACGATAGCCGTCTGAATGGCGTAAAAAATGCAACTTTGATTGCTGATAACACCGAAGCTCTTAATCCGGCGAACACAATTGCATTTTCGGCAAAGAAAAATTCTACCTCAGACATAATTAATCAAAATGCTTCGTCCAGAAGCGATTTGCTCGGCTTAATCAGCAAAGTTGGCGTTACACTTTTGGCTTCGACCGGTCTTGATGAGACTTTGCAGCAAGTTGCATCACTTGTTTTCGAAGCAGTTCCGGCTGACAGATGTGTGATTATGCTCCGCGATGAAAAAGGTGCGGAAAAACTGCGAATTGCTGTCGCGAAAGTTCGCGGAAGTGAAGAAACTTTGGACGAAGTTCGTGTTAGCCGCACGGTAATTGATGAAGTTATCACCAATGGAAAATCTGTTTTAACTTCAGATGCTCAGCACGATCCAAGACTTGCTTCGCAAACAATGGTTTTACTCGGAATTCGCTCAGTTTTGGCAGTTCCATTGAGCGTTGGCGATGAAACTTTTGGTCTAATTTACGCAGATTCGCCAACTTACGAAGCAACATTTACCAAAGAACATCTCGATATTTTGACAACATTGGCTTCGGTTGCGTCAATTAGAGTTGAAAATGCTAGTTTGCTCGAAGAAAGATTCGAACGCGACCGAATGGAACACGAATTGAAACTCGCGACTGAAATTCAACAAAGTTTTCAGCCATCATCACCGCCAACTGTTGAAGGTTACGAGTTTCAAGGGATTTCTTTTTCGTGTTATGAAATTGGTGGCGATTATTACGATTTTATTCCGCGTCAAAACGGAAAAATGCTGATTGCATTAGGCGATGTTTCAGGCAAGGGAACTGCCGCTGCACTTTTGATGTCTTGTTTGCATGCCGCGATTCATGCCCAAGCCTCTGCAAAAGCGGATTTATTAGAAATTGTCCAAAATGTTAATGTTTATCTCTCTGAAAACACGCCTTCAAATCGTTTTGTCACGCTTTTTATTGCTGAATTAGATCCGATAACCGGTGAGTTTGAATATATTAATGCGGGACACAATCCGCCGCTTGTGGCGAGAAACATTGACGAAGTTGAAGAACTTGGCTCTGGCGGTTTTCCACTCGGAATTATGCCAAATGGTAGTTATGAACTTGGAAAAACTAATCTTGAAAAAGGTCAGGCTCTTGTAATTTATTCTGATGGAGTTTCTGAAGCAAATAATCCGACTGGCGAAGAATATGGAATGGACAGACTCGGTGTTGTTGTCAAAAATAATATTCAACGCTCAGCTTCCGGTTTGCGAGACAAGGTTGAATCTTCGTTATCTGATTTTTGTCAAAACACACCGGCTGGCGACGATATTACGCTTGTGATTGTGAAAAGAATAATTTGAAAATAGGTTGTGCAGGGATTGAACCTGCGACCCACGGATTAAGAGTCCGTTGCTCTACCAACTGAGCTAACAACCCAACTGACTTACTTACGAAAGTATATCAATTCAAAATTAAATTACAAAACTAAAATGCTAGATATTAATTGTTTAAAACAAACGGCATAACGTATTTTGCAATCGCAATGAAGTGAAAAACGCTACCGCCAAGCACAAAAATGTGCCAGATTGCGTGATTATGCGGAAGTTTTTCCCACGCGAAAAAAATCACACCAAATGAATAAGAAAGTCCGCCCGCGAGAATTAAAATAATTGGTGTCAAACCAAGTGCAAGATACAGCGGCTGAATCATAAAAACTCCAAGCCAACCAAATAATAAATAAAGAATAACGGAAAGAATCGGAAAACGAGCTTTAAAAATTAGTTTTAAAATTATACTGACAGCCGCAAATATCCACACGAAAATCGCCATTTGCATTCCGATTCCATCACGCAAAACTATCAATAAAAATGGCGTGTAGCTTCCGGCAATTAACAAATAAATGCAAATATGATCAAAAATTCGATATTGTTCTTGGCGTTTTGCGGTTGTTGTGGAGTGATAAAGTGTTGAAGCTAAATAAAGCAAAACAAGCGAAATTCCGTAAATTATACCGCTTGATAATCTTAAAAAACCGCCACTTGAGGTTGCGAGAAACACTAAAATTACAAACCCGATAATTGATAAAATTAAACCAAAACCGTGTGTTATTGTGTTCGAAATATCTTCGAGTGTCAGCGTGCCGCCAACTTCTGGCTTAATATCCATTAAAACTCCGAATCAGAACTTGTTTTTTCACGACGTGCAACACCAGTTGCATAAGCAGCTTTTTCAACTTCGCGTGCGACCGCTTCGCCAACTCGGCGGTCAAAAACTGACGGAATAATATAATCAGGATGAAGTTCATCTTCGCTGATAATTTCCGCAATTGCATTTGCCGCCGCAAGTTTCATTTCTTCATTAATCCGCGATGCACGACAATTTAACGCTCCACGAAAAATACCCGGAAAACACAAAACATTATTAATTTGATTAGGATAATCGCTTCTGCCAGTCGCCATAACCGCAACTAAATCAACAGCATCTTCGGGCATAATTTCCGGTGTCGGATTTGCCATTGCAAAAACAATCGGATCTTTCGCCATTAATTTAAGGTCATTTTCGTCAATAACTTTTGGGGCAGAAAGTCCAAAAAATACATCAGCACCTTTAATTACATCGTGAATTGTTCCTTTTTCTTTATTCGGGTTTGTATTTCGTGCAAACCAATCTTTGACCCAATTCATATTCTCGGTTCGACCTTCATACAACGCACCACTTGTGTCACAACCGATAAGATTTTTTACACCAGCTGCCATGACAATTTTGCTACAAGCAACTCCAGCGGCACCAATCCCATTAACCACAACTTTGATGTCACTCATTTCTTTTTTGACAATTTTAAGAGCATTTATCAAAGCTGCCAGCACAACCACGGCTGTTCCATGTTGATCGTCGTGAAAAACAGGAATATCAAGTTCTTCTTGCAAACGCTCTTCAATTTCGAAACAACGCGGAGCAGAAATATCTTCAAGATTAATTCCGCCAAAAGCTACTGAAATATTTTTTATTGTTCTGACGATTTCATCAGGATCTTTTGTGTTGAGACAAATTGGAAATGCATCAACGCCACCAAATTCTTTAAATAGCTGAGCTTTTCCTTCCATAACCGGCATTGCAGCCGCCGGACCAATGTCGCCGAGACCTAAAACAGCCGTGCCATCAGAAACAATTGCGACAGTATTTTTCTTGATTGTTAGTGTGTGGACTTTTTCCGGATCTTTGGCGATTGCCTCACAAACACGTGCAACTCCGGGAGTATATGCCATCGATAAATCAGATCGTGTTTTGAGCGGAACTTTCGAAACCATCTCGATTTTGCCGCCTAAATGCATTAAAAAAGTTCTGTCAGATGTGTTGACAATTTCAACAGCGTCAATATCACTTACTGCACGAACAATTTCGGCATCATGCGATTCAGAATAAGCATTAACAGTAATATCTCTGATGAGAAAATCTTTGCCGACTGAAACAATATCAATTCCTTCAATATCGCCGCCAGTTCTTCCGATTGCGGTTGTGATTTCACCGAGCTTTCCGGGTTTATTTTGAATTTTTACACGCAAAGTTAGGCTGTAACTTGCATTTGGTGTTGCTTGATTTGACATAGATTTAAGACAAAGAAAAATTACATTTTTGGCGAATGGAACGCAAATTAAAGAAATGTAGAATCTTTAATTTACAACAAAGGTCGCAGAAGCCCTCGAAAAATACCCAAAACTTCAACATTATCAGCAGAACTTCTCACAGTTTCAAACTTTTCATTCGCAGATCGAAGCTCAATTTCTGCACCAGCACGATAAAATTTCTTCATTACAACGCTTTTTTTGCCAATAAGTCCAACAACACAATCGCCATCGCGTGCAAAATTTTTCTTTTCAATAAGTGCAATATCGCCTTCACAAATCTGTTCATCTATCATTGAATTATCACGAACGCGGAAAGCACGAATTTTCTCAGGTGAAGTGTAACCGAGCAGAAAATACGGCACAAATAACGCTTCATCTTCTAAATCATCAGGAATCAAATCAGCGTTTTGAACATCTAGCCAAAGAATTTCGTGCGTCATTTCAGCAATAGATTTATTTGGATGCAAATCAAGACTAAAACTACCATTTTCACGACGGCGAGTAAGTAAGCCTTGAGATTCTAAAGCACTGATGTGTTTTGCGATTCCAGCTTTTGATTTAACGCCAAAATGTCGTGCAATCTGTTGATAAGATGGCTCGTATCCGTGACTCTCAATATAGAGCGTAATGTATTCTAAAACTTCTTTTTGTCTTTTGGTTCGAGTTTGCATGTTGAAACATTAATTCTAATGATGAAACTACTAAAAATCAAAACCCAGAAATAAGATAAAATTTAATCTTGAAAAATATTTTATTGACTCTAATCAACATAACAAAGTATGATTCTATTGTTGAAACATATTTCTCACGGCACTTGATTGCTTGATTCATTAATTTCAGTTTCCACATAACTTTATGATAAAGATTGACGACTTATTGCGAACGACAGTTGGTTTTGGTGCATCAGATTTACACATACGTGTTGGCTCATCGCCTGTGATACGTGTGAGTGGCGAGCTGCGACCGCTCGCAAACATCAACAAATTAAGCCAAGAGGAAATGCTAGAAATGGCTTTTTCGATGATGTCTAATCTCCAAAAACAACATTTTAAAGAATTTTTTGAAGTTGATATTGGTTATGGCGTTAACGGTTTAGGTAGATTTCGAGTAAATATTTTTCAACAACGCGGAACTGTTGGAATGGTTGCGAGAGCAATTCCTGATAGAATTCACAGTTTTTCAGAACTTGGATTGCCGCCAATTATTGGTAAAATTGCCGAAGAACAACGCGGACTTGTTTTGGTTACCGGAACTACCGGCTCGGGAAAATCGACAACTCTCGCGGCAATGGTTGATTACATTAACCAAAATCGTAGTTCGCACATTGTAACGGTTGAAGATCCGATCGAATTTCTGCATCGCAATAAAAAATCTTTTGTTACGCAAAGGGAAGTTGATGTTGACACGCGTTCATTTAACGAAGCACTTCGCGGTGCATTGCGGCAAGATCCAGATGTAATTCTCGTCGGAGAAATGCGTGATCTGGAGACTATCGAAACTGCACTCAATGCTGCTGAAACTGGACATTTGGTCTTGTCAACACTTCATACGCTTGATGCAACCGAAACCGTAAACCGAATCATTTCAGCGTTTCCACCGTTTCAGCAAAAATCAATTCGGATTCAATTAGCTGGATTATTAAAAGGTGTAGTTTCGCAACGATTAATCAAAGCGGCAAATGGTCGTGGTCGAGTTCCGGCTGTTGAAGTTATGGTTTCTACTGGTTTGATACGCGATGCGATTTTACACGAAGAAAAAACTGCACAAATTCGTGATGCAATTTCTGCCGGAACATCGCAATACGGAATGCAAACTTTTGATCAATCAATTTTTTATTTATATCAAGCACAGCTTATTTCGCTCGAAGAAGCACTTCGCGGTGCGACAAATCCCGACGATTTCAGACTCAGACTTGCTGGAATTCAAAACACATCGACAACTGCGAAAGAGCAAATGGAGAAATTTAGCGGCGTTTCTAAAATCGACGATTTTATTACGAGAACTTAATTTTTAGGTGAAAAATAACCTTTGCGGGTTTTGATGGCGACATTTGGCTTTTTAACACGAAGCTCAATTGCTCGCCATTTTCCATCTTTTGCTGTGTTATTTGGATAATATCCAATCGTATATTGCGAGCCTAATTCGGCGACAATATTTTTAAAGGCAGTCGCCATAGTCTGTGGATTTGAGATTTCAATATATTGTCCGCCAGATTTTTCAGCAAAGTTTTTTAAGACAGAAACAGCCTGCATATCTTTCTTTCCGCCATCAAAATTAGACATATCAACCGTATAAATTGAAATGCCCGAAGCCAAAGCGTTTTTTAAAACTTTATCAGCTGAATTTCCGCTTCGCGTATCAGCTCCATCTGATAGAACGATAATTGATTTTCGTTTTTCAGAGCGTTTTGCGAGTTGTTTGGTGGCTGTATCTATCGAATCATAAAGTAATGTCCAGCCATTTGCTTTGAGATTAAAGAACGACTCTGACATATCACGAGAATTAGAAAAGTCTTGAATTTGAGTTATTTTAGAATCAAAATTGTAGAGTGAGACATAATCGTCAACTCGCAAACCATTGAGAAAACTAATTGCAGCAGCACGTGCAACTGACATACTTTGTTCCATACTTCCCGAAGAATCAAGCAAAATAACCGAAGCAAATGGAGTTTCTTCAGCTTGAAAAAACTCAATAATTTGCTCTTTTCCGTCTTCGAAAATACTGAATTGTTGTTTTTTTAAACCCGAAACGTTTTTTCCAGTTGTGTCGTTTATTGTGGCATTTAACAGAACCAAAGTGCTGTCAACTTTTATAACTTCTTCAGGTTGTGCATTAACTATTGAGACAGAAATAAGTGAAATAATAAACAAACAAAACATCATTAAAAGTTTTCTTGAGTCTAACTTCATTGGTCTAATTTTTCCTAAATCTGATAAATTTTACGATTTTGAGTAGTGAATTTGAGGTTTCAATTGCAATAGCAGAAATGCTATGACGAGTAGCTTTCTTCAATTCTTTCAATAGTTTAGATGTGTTTTCTTGAAGTGATACAAAAGCATCAACAAGGTCTTTTGGTAACTTTTCTTTGTCGTCGTCGTCGTTTTCCGCACCAACTTCACTTCTTATTTTTTTTACTAATTTTTCTAGTTTAACCAGCTTTTCTGAATCTTCATTTGTTAGTCTTTTTGTTTCTGCAAAAGAAGTTGAAAGTTCTTCGACTAATTTTTCAGTTTCGAGACCTTTTTTTTGCAATTCCTCAAATTCTTTTTTGTCAGCTTTAATTCGCCATTTGGCAAGTGTTTCCTTTAAACCTTCAGACGGTTCTTCCTTTGGCTCAGTTCTTTGGGCAGAGCAAAACGTTGCACTAAATAAAATAGAAAATATGACTATGAGAAATTTTTTTGTCATTGTTATTGTGCCGGATTGTCACCGACTGTAACACCTGTAACTGCTTCAACTAAAAGTATTAAAAACTTATTTTCAGCTTCGCCACTACTTCTTAAATTTGACCATTCAATGCCGAGCAAACCTTCTGTTCTTCCTTCGACTTTGGCAGTTACATTCACATTATTTCGTGTTCCATCGATTGATTGAACATCTATTGTTAGTGTGTAACGACCTCGTGTCCAAACCGAATCTGACTGTTCGATAACTGCGTAACGGTTAATTTCAGACTTGGTAATTACCGTTCCTTTGGCAAAAGTGAATGGTAAAGTGACGATAATTCCATCTTTTAGACGCGATGCCGAATCATCAATTAAAAGTTTGTTACTTTCCAAAACATCAACAATTGTCTCAACCAAAATATCACGCTTTGAGGAAAGTTGATAAGGATTTGCCAAACGGCTTTCTCCTTTCGTTTTTCCTTTACCAAAATCAATCGACCGCCCAACATTATTTAAAGTCACAGTTTTATTTTCGGTAATTGTTTGAGTTTGTGTATCTTTGCCTTTTTGGGCAAAGCAAAGTGTTGTGAATACTGAGATTAAAGCAAATGTAATAATAAAGTGTTTCATTAAAAATATTATAAACCTATAAAACGTTTTCTTGAAAGATATGATGAAAGAAAAAATACTTAGGTTGTATTTTTCATAAATTCTGAGTTTGTTGCATTTCTAAAAGTAGCAGATGTTTCATAAAAGCGTGATGTGATGCGAAGTGAGCAATGCAATAACCCGGAAAACCATCGAGAAAGCCAAGTTTCAGAAAATAAATCTGAAGAAAAACAACCAATCCTATAGTTTTAACTTTAAATACTGACGTTTTTCTGCCATTTTCAAACATTTGTTGAGCTGAAAGTGGTGCATATCTTTCACCAATCATTTTGTGATGATGAGTAGCATTTTCAACACTAAAATGATGAATATCGCTGCGAAGATTTTCAATTTTACCGCTAACTTCAACAGATTCGTGAATTAAAACATCTTTCCAGATGGCGTTATTGCGATTAAAAAAACGAATTTGAGAATCAGGATACCAACCGGAATGTTTTATCGGGCGATTCATATAAAACGAAAGTCGCGGAATCCGATAAGCAACATTCGCAGATTTTGAGTTATTTTCGGTAATAAATTTAATCTCAGCCGCTAATTCTTTTGAAACAATTTCATCAGCATCAAGACTAAAAATCCAATCATTTTTGGCTTGATTAACTGCAAATTGTTTTTGTTTAGAAAAACCTTGCCAAGGTTGATTAATAACTTTTGCACCTAATTGTTCAGCTATTTCGACAGTTTTATCAGTAGAATTTGAATCTACAACAATTATTTCATCAGCCCAAAGAACCGAACTTATTGCTTTTGCAATGTTCTTTTCTTCGTTGAAAGTAATTATTGTTGCAGTAATTTTCACGGATTTGATTGTCTCAAACTTCGCGACAAATACAAAATTAAACGCCTTTTAGTTACTTAATTACAACTGGCAATGGAGCCTGAATATTGTTTGCTTCAAAAGTTGTTGAAGTAACTCTTTGAAGTTCAGCAAGTGCTTTGTTGAAATCCGTTTCGGCACGAATTTCCGAGTTACGAGCGTTTGTCAGAGCGTTTTCACGTTGGAAAAGTAAAAAGGTTGTCGAGCGTCCGGCTTCGTATAATTTTTGTTCGCCTTTTAGTTGAATATCTGCATTTTCAGTTGCTCGTCGCGAAGCTAAAACTCTCTGACGAGCAGATTCTACGGCTTGCACAGCATTTCTAACCTCGGCGACAACTGCCTGCTCTTGTGTTCGTGTGCGAGCGTCAATTTGCGTCTTTTGGATTTCAGCTATCGCTAAATTAGCTTTCGCCGTTTTGTTTTTTAAAGGAAACGAAATCGTTACGCCGACTGAATAGTTTGGTGCATCTTTACGGAATAAATTCGCAAATGAACGTGTATAACCGCCGTTAAAAAAACTTGGTGAACCACTGACGTTGACCGGAGGTATCGCACAACCAGGCAAAGAAGTTGAGGTTGGGCAAATTAAACTATAAAGATACGAACTTGCAATATTTTGATTGCTAAATGCATCGTTTGCAATTAGTGGAAATGTTGAACTTGAAGTGTTTACTTTTCCAAGTGATAGTCCATTTAAAGAAAATGTGCTGTTAAAATCTATTCGTGGCTTAATTTGATTCTTCGCAAAACTGATCTCAATTTCGTTAATCTCACGTTCAATTTTTAAGCGTTTTAGTTCTGATCGATTCGAAATTGCATCTTTCATTGCATCTTCAAGTCGAAGCGGATCTTGATTAAATTTCGGAGCGTCAGTCGGGACAAATTGAGCATTCCATTCATCAGCAGTAACTTCTCTGAGCAGTAATTGCTTCAGTCTATTTTGCGATTGCGAAACAGTTTCGGTAGCTAAAATAACTGACGTTTCGCGATTAGCAAGTTCGGTGCTGACTTCTGCACGTTGAAGCGGTGCAGCACTTCCGGCGGCAATTCTCGCTTCAACAATCCGCAAGTTTTCTTTTGATAAATTAAGATTCGCTAACTGATTTTGTTGATCACGCAAGGCGAAAACTAAATCCCAATAGGCTTGTTGCACTTGCGAAATTACTGTAATAGTTCGCAATTGGAAATCTGAATCAGTTTGTTCAATGCGTTTTTTTTGAATTTTAATTTGTCGTCTAAGGTTGTCAATTCCGCGATTGCGAAACAAAGGTTGCGTAAATCTAAAACCCAGACTCGAAGAATAAGTCGAACTTGAGCTGCTACTTAGCGAAGATGTTTGGTTAAACGAAGTGTTGTTTTGCGAGTTGCGACCTGATTGGCTTGTATCAAAAAACGCGTTGTAATTTCCGCCACCGCGAACCAGAGATTTTGACATATCAGATGTAAATCTGAAATCATTTGATGACGATGAGCCAGTTGAAGAACTTCGGCTATAAGTCGGCGTAAACGTAAAAACAGGATCATAAGAACCGCGAACTGAAGTCAATTGGTTTTCGGCAATTTTGACATCACTTTGCGAAACTTCAATATCGTTATTATTTTCCAACGCTTTTTTTATTGCATCTTGCAAAGTTATCGGAATAGTTTTGTTGTTATCGTTTCCGACGGTCGAAAGTATTGAAGTTGCCACAGAAGTTTTTTCAACCTTAATATCCTCGGTTTTGATTGGATTTATTTTCTTTGTTTCAGTGTCAATTTTAGCAATTTGCGGTGTAACTTGAGCGTTCGCGGTGAGCGATACGAACAATAACAAACATAAAATAGCAGTCAGGTTTCTCATAGGAATATCTTTTGAAATATAATTAAAGTGTCATTAATCGGTTGAAACTCAATGATTTACTACGACTATATTTTTCGTTTGTTTCAAAAAATGTTTTTGGTCAGCAACTCGCAAAAAGTTAAAAATAACGCTAAAATATGACTTTAGCTAACGTTCTATTCTAAGTAAAACATATGCCAAAATATAAAGTTGGAAGCGATGACCCAATACTTACACCTGACCAGGGTGCAGGTAAATGGAACTCTGAAGATACAACTTGGGAAATGCGGTCAAAAAAGGCAGCAATTATTACAATTTTATCACACGCATATACTATTGTTGGAGTTGATGCCACCAAACATATGTATCATTATCTCGGCAATTCCGGTGTTGATCATACAATTGATTTGGAAGGCTTAATTAGTGTTGATAACGAACGAAAGGTATTTTATGATGAGTTGATTTTGGCGAGAAAATTTACTGAAACACTTCCTGAAGGTTGTCATCTTATTACATCTGCTAGAGTTATTCCAAATGCTTATATTAGGAAGAACGAAAGTAAAAATTGGTTTTTTGCTGTTGGGGGGCTATTCTCCTTGGGGAAAAGGTCTTGCAACTATTACAAAAGATGGTAACAGTCAGCGAGTCTATGAATTGGATTTTGAATATAAATTTTTTGACCGATACAATTGGGATGGCGGAAAAAGCGTAACGATTTTTGGACAAACAATTACCGATGCGTTTATGGGAAGATTTCATCGTGAAGGTTTAGCACAAGAATTTAATATGTATGGTTCAACAGAAAGAAAGGTTAAATGGACAGGTTCAACTTTTGGTAATCCGACAATCACAACTCCGGGAGGTCGAGAATGAAATTTATACTGATACTCATATTACTAATATCTGCGTGCAGTGATTTTAAGATTGAAGATAAAAGGAACAATCAAATGAGCGGTTCACAGATGATAGAAGAAATAAATCAACGTTCTGGATTAAATTTAGAAATAACTTGCGAGATTCTGCTTCAAGAAGACAATCTTACTGGGCATCAACAATCTCAAGGTTGGTTAATTAAGTCAGAGAAACCAATAAAGTTGCCTAAAGGAAAGAATGATTATCAAGAAGATAATGATGCTATTAACTATCTAACACGTTTTGAAAGCAATGTTCCAAGACATTCATTTGGCAAACTGAAATCTGAATCCTCGAGCACAAGTTTGTGGGGAAAAGATGAAGCTGAACGAGGTTGGCAAGGAACAACAATATCAACTGATAACGGCTATTATTTAGACCTTGAATGGGTCAAGCAATCTGACTAAAATGAAATACATTAAATGAGTTATTTATTCAAAAGGAGTTTTTTTAAAAAATGGGAATTAAAGTAGCGATAAACGGTTTCGGTCGAATCGGAAGAAATGTTGTTAGAACTTGTCTTGGCAGCAATGACATCAATTTTGTTGCGGTCAACGATTTAACTGACACAAAAACGTTGGCACATTTGCTCAAGTATGATTCGGTTTTGGGAAATTTAACCGAAGATATTTCTTCAGACGAGCATTCGATTAAAGTTGGAAACGACAGATTTACGGTTTTTAAAGAAAAAGATCCGAGTTTAATTGATTGGAATTCGGTCGGTGCAGAAATTGTAATTGAAGCAACTGGACGATTTACCAATGCCGAAGATGCCAAGAAACATCTTGGCGGATCGGTTAAAAAAGTAATAATTTCAGCTCCGGCGAAAGGCGAAGATGTGACGATTGTGCTTGGTGTCAACGATGAAATGTATGACGCGAAAAATCATCATATTATTTCAAATGCTTCTTGCACAACTAATTGCTTAGCTCCAGTTGCTAAAATTATCCACGATAAATTTGGCATCAAAAATGCTTTGATGAACACAATTCATTCTTATACAAACGACCAGCAATTGCTTGATTTGCCACACAAAGACTTGCGTCGGGCGAGAGCCGCAGCGTTGTCAATGATTCCAACTTCGACAGGTGCGGCAAAAGCCGTTGCACTTGTAATTCCTGATTTAAAAGGGAAGTTTGATGGAATTTCGGTTCGTGTGCCAACGCCAAATGTTTCACTTGTTGACGTTGTGATGAATCTTGAAACTGCAACAACAACTGAAGAAGTTAACGCTGTTTTAAAAGAAGCCGCGAACGGAAAAATGAAAGGAATTTTAGCCTTTTGTGAAGAACCGCTGGTTTCGATTGATTTTCGTGGCAATTCGCATTCATCAATCGTTGACGCTGAAAACACTAAAGTTATTGGCGAAACTTGTGTCAAAATTCTTTCGTGGTATGACAACGAATGGGGTTATTCCTGCCGAGTGCGAGATTTGGTTAAGTTTATTGCTGAAAAAGGCTTGTAAATTATCAATTTATAATTAGAAACGTAAAAACGACGAATATTATTTTCGTCGTTTTTACGTTTTTGGGAATATAAACCGTAATAAAAGTATTACTTAGACGTTAAGTAGCATATTTTGTTATGAGTTTACCGCTTTCAATAAAAAAAACAGGCGAAAGATTGGTCACTATCGACGCTTTACGTGGAATTGCGGCGTTGAGCATTACAATCGCACACGCAGCCGGTAATTTGCCAAATACGATTGAAACCATACAAAATTCGCCTTCGTCAATATTCTTTTATCCATTTTCTGCGAACATCGGTAGAGTGTATTTATTCTTTTTAATCTCAGGTTTTAGTATTCATTTAAGTTGGTGCAAAAACAAAATTCGAACCGGAACGAATAAAAATATTGAGTTTATTCCGTTTTGGAAAAAGCGGCTGATTCGTCTTTATCCAACTTATTTAATTGCGTTATCAATTTATATAATTGCCGAATTTGTTTTTGGAAAATTGATTTTTGACCGAATTTTTATTTGGGATTTTCTTTCTCATCTGCTGATGATTCATAATGCCGATGCTCAAACGGTTTACAGTATTAATGGTTCATTTTGGACGCTTGCCGTCGAAGAACAACTTTATTTGGCATATTTTTTATTCATTTGGTTGCGGGTTAAATATGGTTGGAAAGTTGTGTTACCGATTGCACTTTTAACCAGATTAGTCTGGTTTGTGCTTGCTCCAACGCTGAGTTTGTTGGTTGGCTGGAAAATTCCGACAATTGAATCTGCGTTCGGAACTTGGTGTATATGGATTTTAGGTGCTTTGAGCATTGAATATGCATTTGGTGTTACGAAACTTCCAAAAATATTTTCTTCATTTAAAATCGGTCTAATTTTGGTTTTATTAACTTCAGTTTGGTATAGCTATGGTTTATCAGAACAATTATCTGGAATTACTAAAACTTTGTGGTGGATTTCCGCCCAGCCTTTATGGGGAATTTGTTTCTTTTTTATTATTAACAGTTTTGTTGCTTTGGAAGATAAAAAATTGTCTCCAATGTCGTTTACGGTGTTAAAGTTTTTTGCAAAAATCGGAACTTTTGCCTATTCACTTTATTTGGTCAACGATATGATGTTTGCCGTTTTCGGCGGATTTCATTGGACAATTAAAGCCTTCGCCGCAGTTTTATTTGCAATTGTTTTTCATCATTTATTTGAAAAACCTTTTATAAAGTTGGCAAAAGAGAAAAAATCCTCCGTTAAAACGTTGAAGCCAAGTTTTGAGTAATTTAATTTTATAAAATAAAAGCCGACAATTTGTGGTAAATTAAACTTTCATAAAATTATCTTTCGCAATTTTAATTAGTTTATGTCACATATAAAATTTTCACTCTTCATTCTTCTTGCTATCATTCTCACATTTTCCCAGCAAAGTTATGCACAAAAGAAAAAGACTCCGAAAGTTCTAGCTGTTGTAACTGTGCGATCTTCTCCGCCCGAAAAACTTACGCCGGAACAAAAACGGCGACTCGAAACTTTTGAACAAGTATGGGACACAATAAATGACAACTATTTTGATAAAACATTTAACGGAATAAATTGGATAAAAACACGGGCAGAATTTTTGCCAAAAGTAAAAAATGCAAAAAATGATGCGGCTTTACATTTATTGTTGCAAGAAATGATTAATCGCCTTAATCAGTCTCATTTTGTTGTGATTCCGCCTGAGGCTTACAATGAAATTGAAAAAGCAAAAGCTGAAAGTGTAAAACGAGAAGCAGAAAAAAAGGTAAAAAACATTGACGATAAAGACGCTAATGATGCGATTGATGAAGAAAATCCGATTGAAGATGAGATTGTTTATCGCGAATATGGACTTCCTATTGACCTCAGAATTATTGATTCTCAAGTTGTAATTACCTCAATTGAAAAAAACTCAAATGTCGAAAAAGCCGGATTAAAACTCGGATTTGTCATCGAAAAAGTTAATGGAGTTTCGCTTAATGAACTTATTTTTCGGCTTCAAAATTTTAACGCTTATTCTAAAACCTTTAAAAATCAGATGCCTTTTGTTTTAAAGACTTTTTTAGAAGGTGCTGAAGATTCTGAAGTTGAAATAAACTATCTCAACGAAAAAGATGAAGCTAAGTCAGTTTTTATCAAACGACAAGGTTTGAAAGGCGAATATGTAAAAGTATTAAAAGGTTTTCCTGAAGGACTGATGACTTTTGAGACAAAATCTATAAACGAAAAAGTTGGTTATATTAAATTTGATATGTTTGCACTTCCCGTTTTGAGGAAGTTTTGTGACGCAATTACTAATTTTAAAGATAAAGAGTCAATAATTATTGATATGAGAGGCAATTCTGGCGGTGCTTTGAGTGTTTTATTTGGTATTTCAGGATTATTAACCTCAACACCGATTAACATTGGCACAGAAATTAACAAAAGAGGCAGACAAAGTCACGTTATTGACCCAATGCCAAAAAATTACAAAGGTAAGATTGCAATTCTTACTGATAGACAAAGCATTTCTGCTGCTGAAATGTTTTCATCAGCGATAAAAGAAAGCGGTCGTGGAATTGTTGTTGGTGAGCGAACTGCCGGAGAAGCACTTCCTTCAATGACTTCAAGTCTTCCGACTGGTGCGGTTTTTATTTATCCAGTTTCAAATTTCCAATCGGCAAAGGGAAGAATCTTAGAAGGAAATGGTGTTGAGCCAAATTATTTTGTCCCACTTGATAGAAAATCTTTACTCAATGGCAGAGATATTCAGCTTGATGCGGCTCTAAAATATTTGGATGAGAAATTAGTTGTTGCCAAAATAGAAGAAGAATTTGATGAACCTCCAAGAGCATTTCCAACTCCAAAATCAATAAAACCTTCGCCAACGCCACCTAAACCAGCTGTTGTCACATCAACTTCTGTTCCTCTTATGCCAGAACCCAAACAAGACGAAAAAGCCTTAGAAATTATTGGTGATTTTGTTAAAGCACTTGGCGGCGAAGAAAACTTGAGAAAGATTAATTCTTACAAAGCACTCGGATATGTTGAAATTGAAAGTGCCGGAACAAAAATTGAAGGTAGTTACAAGATATTTCGACAGGCACCAAATAAAGTAACTGAAATTATGGAAATTGAAGATACTGGCGATATTCGAGAGGTTTTTGATGGAAAAAAACATTTTACGCAATCGCTTTTTATGGGTTATGATGAACAAAAAAATGTGGAAGTTAATAACGAATACAAACTCTTTGCAGATTTTTATGAATTTTTAAATTTTAAAGAAATCTATCCAAACATTAAATTTATGGGTATGTTTGAAAGCAAGAATCGTAAAATAAACTTAATTGAAACAACAACAAAAGACGGTGTGAAAGTATGGTTCGGTTTTGACAGAACAACAAAATTGCTTCTCAGCCGTGCCGCAAAAATTTATACTTTTGATTTTGATAATTATCAAAAATTTGGAAATGTGATGTTTCCAACCGTTCAAATAAGAAATTTTATTGTTAAGTTAAAGTTCACAAACGTTGAATTTAATCAGCTGATTGATGAAAAAATATTTGCTAAGGAAGAAAACTGTTTTACAAAAATTGATTGAGGAAAATAATGAAAAATAATTCGCTAAACCTTGTCTTGATAATCTTTGCATTCGTTGTTATCGGATGTTCTTGCCCAACTTTGAATGACCTTCAAACTAAACTTGGTGAAAACACTAATAAAACTGCAACGAATTCGGTAAGCAATGTCGCTGATGTTCCAAAAAAATCTGCTGAAACATCTCAAATTTCTGTTGAAAAATATAACAAACTAAAAAACGGAATGACTGTGAAGCAAACAGTTGAAATAATGGGCGATTCAGGTGAAGAGTTGCAAAGTTCTGAAACTGGAAAATACAAAATCGTCACGTATAAATGGACTGGTGAAAACTTTTCCTACATTGTTGTTACTTTTATGAATGATAAATTGCAATCAAAATCTAAGGGCGGAATAAAATAATAAAAAGGTTTGAGTTTAATTTTTTATGAGAAGCGTTTAGAATTATTAAAACGCTTCTATTTTTTTGCAAAATTATGAATAAAAAAACTATTAAAGACATCGATTTATCCGGAAAACGAGTATTTATTCGCGTTGATTTTAACGTGCCGATTAAGGACGGCAAAATTACCGACGACACTCGCATTCGTGGTGCAATTCCGACTATCAAATACGCGTCTGATAACGCAAGAATTGTGATACTCGCGTCGCATCTTGGTCGTCCTCTGAAAGATAAAAAGAAAGCTGAAGAAAAAGGAATGCCATATGACGCAGCGAAATATAGTCTGAAACCTGTTGCGTTGCGTTTATCCGAATTGCTCGGCAGAGAAGTTCAATTTGCAAACGATTGCGTTGGTGACGAAGTAAAAAGTCTAATCAATGCAACAGATAATGGCGGCGTTGTGTTGCTCGAAAACTTGCGTCTGCACGCGGGCGAAGAAGCGAATAACTCACAATTTGCCGAAAATTTGTCTGAACTTTGCGATGTTTATGTCAACGATGCGTTTGGTGCAGCACATCGCGGACACGCTTCGACCGAAGGAATCACGAAGTTTGTCAAAGATTCGGTTGCTGGACTTTTGATGGAAAAAGAACTCGAATTTTTGGGCAAAGCGTTGAATAATCCCGAACGTCCGTTTGTCGCAATTCTCGGTGGTGCAAAGGTTTCGGACAAAATTCCGGTGATTAAATCTCTAATAGAACGAAAGGTTGACAAACTTTTAATCGGCGGTGCAATGGCATATACATTTTACAAAGCGTTAGGCTACACGGTCGGAAAATCGTTGGTGGAAGACGATATGATGCCGACTGCGTTAGCCGTGATGAAGCAAGCCGAAGAAGCTGGAACAGAGTTAATTCTGCCAACCGATCATCAAGTTGTAGATTCTTATGACCCGCTCAATTCGCGTAAAACAATTCCGATGACGTTCACAAATACTGGATTAGTTGGTTTAGATATTGGTATTGAAACAGTCGCAATTTTTTCAAAAGCGTTGGAAGGTGCAAAAACAATCGTCTGGAACGGTCCGATGGGAATGTTTGAAGAAAAACCTTTTGACGAAGGCACGTTTGCAATCGCCCAAGCCGTCGCCGATGCTACGGAAAAAGGTGCAATATCAATCGTCGGTGGCGGAGACTCGGTTTCAGCAATAAATCAAGCAGGTTTAGCCGACAAAATTTCGCACATCTCAACTGGCGGCGGTGCAACGCTTGAGTTTCTGGCAGGCGACGCACTTCCTGGCGTTGAGGCTTTGGATGATAAATGATGCTAGAATGCGTTGAGGTGATTTTTATGCAAACGTTACAAGAAGTTACGGTTCTCGCGGACAAACTTTCTCCAGTCGAGAAGATTAAATTGGTTAAGCATCTCGCAATCAGTCTTGAAAGCGTCACGCTTGAAAGAAAAAAACCTGTAAGTCTTTACGGTTCTTGGAAAGGGAAGTTTTCTGAAGACTTTGATGTTGAAACAACAATACGAGAAATTCGAGATGAATGGAAGAAAAAGTTTGATGATTTATGAACGAATATGTAACAGATACGCATACATTGCTATGGTATTTACTTGCTTCACCATTTTTAGGTGCCAACGCTAAAAGTGCGTTTCGTGAAGCGGAAGCGAATCGTGCGTTGATTTATGTTCCTTCAATTGTTCTCGCAGAACTGTATTATTCGAATGTAAAATATAAATTTATGGCAGATTTCTCTCACGAATTTCAAAAGATTAAACAAAGCAGTCAGTTTATATTAATGTCTTTTGATGCAGAAGATGTGCTTGATTTTGACAACGATTCTGCCGTTAAAGAAATGCACGACAGAATGATTGTCGGTGTCGCCAGAAGACTCAACGTTCCGCTTTTAACCAAAGATGTAAACATTACAGAAAGCAATTTGGTTAAAATAATCTGGTAGAAATCTTACATCTGTCGAATTTCCTAAAAGGTAACTAATTACCTCAAGTGTCTGTTTAAATAAGTCCGTTTGCGGACGTGAGATTTTAGCTACATGCGTAAGCATGTAGCTGTTGATAAATAAAGAACTAGAGTCCGCTGGCGGACGACAGAAAGTTCTGCCGCATATAAACTAAGGCTAGTTGCGTGGCTTAGTTTTCAACACGCTCTCGGATTTAGCTTTTTTTTTTCGTCCACAAACGGACTGAGTTTATGTTGCCTGATTGGGAAAAAACTTTGTGTCTTTTTCTAATACTTCTGTTAGTTGCACTGTAAATTTATTTGAAAACTCTATGACTGCTAAGAAAACGAAGCCACAACCCAAAGAACCGATACTCTGTCACGTTCACGAATATATTAAAAGTTCAGACAGTGAACACAGCGTTCATGAAGACGTTTGCCAAGATTTGAAATTCAAAACGAAACAACACACCGACGGCAAATATTACTGCTTTTTGCATTTGCCAGATGAAGACAAAGATTCGGATGAATTCAAAAAAATCATCAATCAACGTTTTGAGGACGTTGCCGCAAGTGTAGGTAAAGTAGTATTACCGTTTTCAGAGAATGATAACAAAACAGGGAAAATGAATTGCTTTAAATATGTTTGGTTTCCTGACGGGTTTCGTTTCTCGAATAAAATATTTATTGGTGAAGTCGATTTCAGTTCTGCATTTTTTAGTGGTGACGTTATGTTCATTAGAGCTGTCTTTGAAGGAACTGCGTATTTTACTTCTGCAATATTTAAAGGTTTTGCAAATTTCAATTGTACAACTTTTGAAGGATACGCAGATTTCGACTCAGTTGAGTTTCTTAAAAATGTTGATTTTAACGGTAAAACATTCTTTCGCAGTCATACAAAGTTTGACGAAACAGCTTTTAGCGGAAGTGCAGACTTTAGCTCGGCAACGTTTATTAGAAATACAACGTTTAAAAAAACGACTTTTGGCGGAAGAGCGGATTTCAGTTCAACAACCTTTAATGAAACTTCAGAGACTAATTTTATCGAGACAAGGTTTAGCGGAGACGCAGATTTCAGCTCGGCAATGTTTAATGGCGAAGTAGAATTCAATAAAACTAAATTCGGGAAAACCGGTGAAACAAAATTCTTCAAAGCTAAGTTTGATAACGATGTAATCTTTGAAAAAACTGAATTTAATAACCCTGTAAGTTTTAATTCTGCCGTTTTCGGGAAAGAATCGGACATCATATTCCGCGATGCTTTCTTTGCTCAATATGCAAGTTTTCGCTATTCAACTTCCGAAGGCTATTTGCGATTTATTAATTTGCGACAAGGTGAAGAGAACAGGTTTAACTTTGAAGAAGCCGCTTTTGAAAAGGCAAGTCGAATATCATTTAACAAAGTTCGTTTGCGTCCTAATTGGTTTATTAACATTGATTCGCGGAAGTTCAGTTTCACTAATATCAATTGGGAAAACCATAAAGCAAGTAATAAAGAATTAACAGATGAATTGGAAAGTCTTGAAAAAAGAAATCATAAAGAACCAGATAATTTTAGGCTCTTGATAATTGCATTTCGCAATCTGGCAACAAATGCCGAAGAGTTTAATCGCCTTGAAGATGCCTCAAACTTTCGTGAATCGGCTTTTGAATGTGAAAAACTCGAACGCAAACAAGAACAGAAAGATTGGCTAAATAATGTTTCGAAAACTTTAGATAAGAAGTTTATTTGTTGGGATTTTTTTTCAGAAACTAAAACAATTACTAATGAACTTTGGAAGCTAATCAAAAATGCTCCGTTCGATTTGGTTCATTTCCTTTATCGTTTGCTAAGTTTCTATGGTGAAAGTTGGTTTCGTGCAGCTTGGATTTTGGTTTCTGTTTGGTTTTTGTTCGGTTATGCTTATTTTTCCTTCGGAGAGTTTGGAACAAACGGTAATGAATTTATCAAATTTGGTAAATCTTTGGCTTACAGCCTGTCTGTAATGACTTTGCAAAAGCCAGAACCACGCCCATTTTCTTCAATCACATATATTCTTTACGGATTAGAAACAATCCTCGCACCGTTGCAAGCCGCGTTGTTGGCGTTGGCGATTCGGCGGAAGTTTATGAGATAGGCAGAACCGCTACTGCAAATGAGCGTCTCGTTAAGGTCAAATGGTATGAAAGGAATTTTAGAGGGTTCAAAGTCAACGTAACGATTCCTCGCGGTCGCGGTTCTGTCCTTGTTTCACATCGTTACAAGTTCTTGGTTTGAAGAAAAAGAGCGAATATAAAGCTCCGTCAAAGAAAAAAGTAACGCCGTAAAAACAAACACTCACGCAAAAAGGCTTGGTTAATTCCGAGCCTTTTTTTAATTTATGTTAATGTAATCAACTATTATCAAGTACGCAGAATAAATGCATCTTCAACTATTTTTGTTTTAACATTAAATCTAATATATGGAAAATACTTCACAACATCAAAGTTTTCGCCAAGTTCCGGCTCACTACAAATTTGATGAACTGCCGAAGGAAACTCAAGAGCGTCTGATAACGAAAATAAAGAGCAAAGATGACTGTTTTGTTTTTAATATTGAGAAAATTCTTGATGCGTATATTTTAATTCCGCTGACAATAATCTGGTTTGGCATTCTTTTTTATCTGACCAATGATTATTTATGGAGCCAGTTTCAGTTAATACTTTTTAGCATAATTTCATTTTTCGCGGCTTTTTTATTGATTTACAGTATTTATAAACTTTTTCGTTTCCTCACTTCGCCAATCAAAAGTTGTTTGATAATTACGCCATATTATGTGATTGATATTCAGTCTAATCAAATTAGCTATTGGAATATGGATCAGCTTAATTCTGTGAAAAGCACGCATCTTTATCAAAGTGGAAGTTATGTAACAACTCAGATTGATTTGAGTCTCGAAAATGAATCCAAGTTTTTTTCGGTAAATAACATTAAGAATGCAGAAGAAATTGTTGAAAAAATAGATAGTTATAAAAAATTATTTCTTGAAGCAACGGCGAGGAATGATGTCAATTATCTCAACGCAAACGATGATTTTATTGAATTGCGAAATCAAACTATTGAGCCTTCAGAATCGCCAAATAAATATCTAAATTACGCAATCAAAGGTTTTACTTCGCTTATACTTTCTGCGGGATTGATGTTTGGAGCTACATCGCTGAATAACTATTTTGATGATGTTAAGAGTTGGAATGACGCGGAATCAATCAATCGTGCTTCATCTTATCGAAAGTATCTTCAAACGCATGAAAACGGACGTTGGTATGCTTCTGCTGATAAAAATTTGCAAACTATTTACAACGAAGCCGAACAAAAATATCAAGAATCACTAAACAAAGGCTTTGATCCGAAGGCTGTTGAAGCAGTTAAACAAGCAATTAGATACGCTAAAGAAACCAAAAATTACAAAGTCAAACTTATTTTTGAAAGAAGTAATCTGATACCAGCTGACATAGTTGAAATTCTCAAAAAAGACAATGAAGTGAAAACAATATTGGCTGTCGGAGTTTCTCTTTCCGATGAAAATATGAACAATCGTGAACGTGAGTTGTTTTCGAGAATCACCGAAGCATTTAGCATTGTTATCCCGAATGATATTTTAGAGTTCACGAACGAATGTGGAGATGAATGTATTACATTTTTGGTCAAATATAAGATTGATTCAGACACTATTTATTATGATTTGCGACAAAAGAAAATTTCTTATAATGACCGCACTTGGTATCCAGGAATTTGGTTCGACTGGACTTTTGACATTAAAACACTAAATAATCCGCAGAATTATGATTTTCAACTAACATCTGATCCGGCAGAAGAAATTACTTATGACAGCACTTTCGTCGGAGAAAATATCGATAAAGATGAGTTTACAAAACTGTTAGATTTAGACAAAAATCTGCTTTATGATTCGATGGTTATGAGTGCTTTTGATGATTTTAAAGCAAATTTAGTTTATCGAATGGGAATTGGTGAAGAACCAATAAGGAAAGTTGCTGAAGATGAAGAAGAAACCGAAAAACCATTCGTAATTACAAAAGAAAAGACTAGCAAGTAATCGCCGATGAGAAAGACTTTGCATAAATTTGCGTTTTGCATTATTATTTCAGCATCGCAGAGTTTGAATTGAGGTATTTATGTCAAAATTAAAACGTCGTGATTTTCTTTGTTATCTATCGTCAGTGGCTCTTTTTCCGTTTATCGGTCAGGAAGAAGTTTCTGCACAGGTCAAAAATTTCAAATTGACCTCGCCCATTCATGAAGCTACATATACATACGTTGGTGGACCGATGGAATGCAGGTTACAGTTTCGTAAAAAACAGGTTTATCCACGAATCGTCCGCGTAGATTATAGAGCTAATGGAATTTTGGTCGGTTCTGGTCTCCCGCACGCGAATGCGAATCAAAACTTTTATTATAGTTGGGCGATACCGATTCCGTCTCCGCAGGGCGATAATTACACGTTAAGGGCAGAAGCAATACAAGCGAGAACTGGAAATATTGTTGGAACTGATTCAGTAGATTTTCGGATTGTGAGACTTCAAGGTTGAGACCAAATATAAATTATTGAAAACAAGGCTTGGTTAATTCCGAGCCTTTTTTGATTTGTGCTAAAATACTCATTTACTTATGAGAAAACCAGTAATCGCGGGAAATTGGAAAATGTATAAGCTGCTCGGTGAAGCGGTTGAAACGGCGTTGGCGTTAAAATCTTTGGTTGCGAATGCGAATCATTGCGAAGTAGTTATCGCACCGGTTTTTGTTCAGCTCAAAACTATCGCGGATAGATTAGAAGGTTCGAATGTCAAAATAGCGGCTCAAAATTGTTCGTTTGAATCACAATTTTCGGCGAATACCGGAGAAGTTTCTGCTGATATGCTGAAAGAAATTGGTGCGTCGCACATCATCATCGGACATTCCGAACGCCGACAGTTTTATGGTGAAACAGATGACACAGTTAATAGAAAAACTAAGTCTGCGTTGCTTTCAGGTTTAACAGCAATCGTTTGTGTTGGCGAAATGTTAGCCGAAAGGGAAGCGGGAAGTGCGGAAAATGTTGTTAAAACGCAACTCGTGAACAGTTTGCAAGGTTTGACAACGTCCGATATGGAACGTATTATTATCGCTTACGAACCCGTTTGGGCAATCGGCACCGGAAAAACTGCCACACCCGAACAGGCTCAAGAAATTCACGCATTTATTCGCAAAACTCTGGTCGAAACACACGGAAACGAAGTTGCAAACGCAACGAGAATCCTTTACGGCGGTTCAGTTAAACCCGAAAACATTAAGGTTTTGATGAGTCAAACAGATGTTGATGGTGCGTTGGTTGGTGGAGCAAGCCTCGAGGCAAATAGTTTTGCTCAAATCGTAAACTACAAATAGCAATGTTAATAACAATTCTTTATATCTTATTTTTCGCATCGTGTGTTGC